>JAZTWV010000056.1:0-2121 GCA_045636145.1 Candidatus Flemingiibacterium sp. | reverse complement strand
GATAAAGGTATACGGTCGATTACATTACCGCAAAGCGTGATAGAACGACTGCGTATACGACATAAGACGGCGATAAGTGAATGGATATTCCCGAACTTACTTCATCCCGAACTGCCAATCAGTCCTGCCGCGGCATACCGTAAATTGAAAGCAATTTTGAAGCGCGCCGAGTTACCGATGATACGCTTCCATGACCTGCGACACACTTTCGCAACTCATGCGATGCAGGGCGGCGTTGATGCCAAAACTCTATCCGGCATACTCGGTCACACCAACGCAAGCTTTACGCTTGATACTTACACACATGTAACTGCCGATATGCAGAAGAATGCCTCTGATGTGGTGAGCAATATGATGAAAAATATTATGGTAATGAGAGATGAGCGAAATAGAGAATCCGCATAAGCGTCTGCGGAAAGCAAGGAAGCAGAAAAAGCCCACCGAAAAGTGGGCGAAAAAGCAGTATAAGGGAGTCAGGCGTAGCGCATGGATGATTTTAATGAAAGCTTGAGAGCAGGTTTACGCGTGATAACAGAAGCGGCGGCGACAGCTAAAAGTGCAATGTGAGCGATTGTGGACAGATTTTGAGTGGCGTTAAATGAGCGAACCCACATACGCTCCTGTCCGGTATTCTTGAATCTTGCATTGTAACGCTCGATCTCGGTGCGCATGGTGTAGATTTTCTTGAATGAAATGCAGGAACGGTCGATGGAAAGCCGATAATCGTCAGGCAATGTCACAAATTTGGTACAACCGCGATTCTTCTTGCCGTTGAAGTAATTTTTGTGAGCGCAGGTACAGGCGGAATCGTCCCCCGAATTTTTGAAAGGACAGCAATACTTCTGGCGGCATCTGCCGCCGGATGAATCCTTGCCATCCTTGTGCATGGCAAAGCCCGCTTCACAGACTATGTTTCCGACAGCAGTCATTTTCGGATTCTTCTTGTTTCTCGGATTTAACGGTATGACACAGTCACTGTCATAGACATCCTTGACAGTATTGTAAATAGCTTTGATGTCATAACCCTTGTCGGCAATGAATGTGCATTCCTTGATTGGAATAATGTTGTCGGTATCCTTCAGCAGTTCGAGAGCCACGGTATGGTCAGCAACTTCTGCAGTGGTTGTAAGCTCACATAACGGCAGACCGCTGATACAGTCGACAATAACATGACTTTTGTACCCCCAGAAGAACTCGTACTTCTTCTCGTTATACTGATTTGAAGCGGTATGTACACCAAGCTTGCAGTCGGAATCGTTCTTTGGGTGATTTTTCGGATCAAATTTACTTTTCGCAAAGGATTTTGGATTGTTCTGCGTGGTATTGGCAGTGATCGGTGTCGAGTCGATGGCAATAAAGGAAGTGTCCACGATACCGAGGTCAAATAACTGCTTTACCTGTGATGACATCAGCTTTTTGAGCAGTGTGTTGTCAAAATCCTTGATAAAACGCTCAAAAGCGTGATATCCGGGCAGCTTCTTTGTAATATCGAAGCCGCAGTAATATGCAATGATGAGGTTATTATTAAGATAATCCATAAGATCTGTGATGTGAGAAAAGCACTCGCACTTCATAACGATGACAGCGCAGACCATAGCGTGTCTTGAATAACCGTACCGACCTTTTTCACAGCGACGGTCGGGAATGGTACTCAGATCGAGGTGTGTAAACAGCTCGTCGTAAAATTTTGCTTTTGGCTGTGACGTGAACAACGATATGTCGTTCATGATTAACTGACGATAGATAATGGTCATCTCCTTTGGGTTTTGATTTGTTCCAACTATATTATACCACAGTTGGTGACCGTTTTCTATATATTTGGGGTGATAAACCGTTTTCCTGAGCGCGTTTTATCACCGCAGATTCTCACTTTTTCGCTTTTCGCTCAGGGCTACTATTGATAAAACAAAGGAGGTGAGTCCTGAATGAAAGCTGTAATCTACGCTCGTTATTCTTCCGACAGCCAACGCGAAGAATCTATTGAAGGTCAAATCCGTGAGTGTACTGCCTTTGCAGAAAAGAACGGCATCACGGTACTACGCCACTACATCGACAGAGCTTTTTCTGCTAAGACGGACAACCGCCCCGAATTTCAGAATATGATTAAAGACAGCGGAAAGA
>JAZTWV010000055.1:0-2570 GCA_045636145.1 Candidatus Flemingiibacterium sp. | reverse complement strand
GCGCGCCGTCACTGAGGTGGTGGGTACTGTTCGCATCGTGCGCGCATCCGTGCCAAAGGCAAAGATCGGCAAAAAGGGTAAGGCAAAAAAGCTCCCGTCAAAACAGCTTCCCTCAAAGATAATAATAACCCCCGATGACCCAAAGCTGTCACTTCGGATAGATGTTCTCCCTGCACAGGCAAACGGCGCAAAAGACGGGGATAAGGTGCTTGTGCGCATAATAAAATATCCCGGTGGGGGCGACAGCCACGCTAAGGGAAAGGTGGTGCGCATTTTCGGTGCGTCCGATTCCAAGGATGCAAACTACCACGCGGTGTTGTACGCTAACGGCATAAAGACGAGATTCGACGAGGAGACTCTTGCCGAAGCGGAGGCTCTTGCGGTTGGATGCAATACCGAGGGCAGGCTTGATCTTCGCGATAAGATAATATTCACCATAGACGGAGCTGACGCCAAGGATTTTGACGACGCTATATCCGCAGAGCGTACAGAGGAGGGATATCTCCTCGGCGTTCACATAGCCGATGTTGCCGAATATGTAAAGCCCGGTACGGCACTTGATGCGGAGGCAATGCGGCGCGGAACATCCGTTTATTTTACGGATAAGGTTGTCCCAATGCTCCCGGAGAAGCTGTCAAACGGCGTTTGCTCCCTTAACCGCGACAGCGACAAATACGCGCTGTCGGCACTTATTTCCCTTGATAGTGAGGGAAATATACTGTCGGCTGAGTTTCGCGAGTCGGTAATATCAAGTAAGGTGCGCGGCGTTTATCATGAGGTCAACGACGTGCTTGAGCTTTACGAGGATTCCGAATACTTTGAAAAGTACGCCTTTTTATTAAATGATACACTTCCGCTGATGGTTGAGCTTTATGAGGTGCTTCTTGATAAATCAAGAAAGCGCGGCTCTTTGGAGCTTGAAACCACGGAATCCGTCATACTTCTTAATGAGGACGGTCTGCCGGAGGATATAGTACCAAGGCAGCGCGGCGTGTCCGAGCGGATGATAGAGCAGTTCATGCTTGCCGCCAACGAAGCCGCCGCATCCTGGCTTAACAACATGGAGCTTCCATGTGTTTTTCGCGTCCACGAGGAGCCGTCGGCTGAAAAGGTGCAGGCGTTTGCGGAATTTATACACAATATCGGACTTGATGTGCGACCTCTTAACAGACGGAAGATACTGCCGGCGTCTTACAGGGATGTGGCGGCGGAAGCGGCGGAGAAGGGAATGTCGGCGGTGGTTACGCCTATCATGCACCGCACGCTGATGAAGGCGAAATATTCCTCGGTGAGAGCACCCCATTTCGGTCTCGGCAGTGAGCTTTACTGCCACTTCACCTCTCCCATACGCCGCTATCCCGATCTTGCGGTGCACCGCATAATAAAGGCGGCACTTCACAGTGAGATTGACGACACCAATCTCCACAAATACGAGGCCTTTGCCGTGGAAGCGGCGGAGAAGTCCACCGAAAATGAGCTTCGCGCCATGAATGCGGAAAGGGAGATCGACGATCTTTACAAGACCATATTCATGTCGGAAAAGGTTGGATGTGAGTTCGAGGGTGTTATCAGCTCGGTAACGGGCTTTGGAATGTTCGTGGAGCTTGAAAACACCTGCGAGGGACTTATTCCCATAAATACGCTTCCCGGATGGTTTGAGTTCGATGAAAAGCACAGGCGACTTATCGGTGAGCGTGGGGAAGTGTATTCCCTGGGAATGAGGGTGAGAATATCCGTCGTGTCCTGCGACGTTATTGCAAGACGGGTGGAATTTTCACTCGTTGATGAGCGCAAGAGCCGCCGCACGTACAGCGGTGCTTGACAGCTCCGTATACGCCCCCGGCGTGCCGCGCCGAAGCACGGCTTCGGTGACGGTTATGCCAAGCCGGCGGCTTTCCGCCACTATCTCACAGCAGGCATCGTAGCACCCGATCTCGGTGTCTGTGACAGAATCGGCGTAGCCTGCAAGAGTCACAAGCTCGTCGCCTGCACAGTCGATCCCAAGTGTGCGCAGTACCACCGGGTCGCAGAAATCAAGCTCGATTAGGCGGTTGGCGGCGCGGTAGGTGTTCAGTGCTTCAAGCATTTCAGGGGTGAATGTATCATCGGTTTTGCGGTACAGACCAAGCTCCGAGAGCCTTTCCGACAGCTCTGATACGAGGTCGGAAGTGTCCCCTTCGAATATAATGCCGTATTCCATCAAAATTCTCCTTTACTTTAAATCTGATAATATTTTCTCGCCTGAGGGCATTATTATTTGATGAAATTTATGCCGCACAAGGCATGGATAAGGCGTTTTTCCACAGGTGGCTGTGGAAAATATGCCGACTGCCCCTAAAACTGTTGAAAAGCCTGTTTATATCCCCATAGTTTTGCTGTTGATATCCTGTTGATGACTGTGGAAATGTTGAAAACTCTGTTTGCAACCCTGTTTAAAGACAGATTTATATAAAATTCACGGTTGTGCGAATTTTGCCCCTACCGCGGACTTATTTTACCAAAAAAAATTGCGCCTTGCGTACTGAAAGCGTGCGCAAGGCGTTATTTGTGGAAACTGTGGAAAAGTGCGC
>JAZTWV010000054.1:0-17205 GCA_045636145.1 Candidatus Flemingiibacterium sp. | reverse complement strand
AATTGCTGAATTTTGGTCAACAATATAGTGGTGAGTCTTGTTTTCATCAAGGTACGATATCTGCACGCTCTTATCTTTACCTGTATGCAAATCCATATCATCAGTCCAACTCTCTGCCGGAATGGTGATATATCCGCTCGTTGTGGATTTCTGCGCTATCTCCGTCCTGTCTGATTCCGTGAGGATGTAGTCTTTACCCGGAGCACCGTCTTTGCCGGGTGCACCATCCTTACCGTCTTTGCCGTTTTTAACCACGACTTTTTTACCGTCGCTGAACTCAACAACGTTTTCGCCGCCGGGTTCATCGGATTCCGTAACGGATGCGACGGTTACGCTGTATCCGTCTTTACCATCCTTACCAGGAGCACCATCTTTGCCGTCTACGCCGTCCTTACCGTCTACGCCGTCCTTACCGTCGGTGCCTTTGAGGGAATCCAGCCATTCACTCTCTGTTCCGGAAAAGCCATGTCCCACAGCAATAGCATAGGCAGAAAGATAATATCCAAACTTCACAGCACCACCGTCGGCAGGGTGAAAACACTCCGCATGCCACGCGGCATATTCATCAATATAGGTATTGAACAACGCTATAGTATTCGCATATTTATTGTATTCTCGCTCCGCAAAGTCGTACATAGCGGTAAGATAAGCCACGTACACTCTGTCATAAGGCGGCTTTACAAGAAGCTCGCGCTCCATGTCCGCATCGGTGTACACGATAATATCATTGGGAGACAGCCGCATTATCTCTGACTGTATAATACCCTCAACTTCGTTTATGTAATGTATTTTTAATTCAGGTGACAGCGCATTCGGCGCGAGCTCATCGGCAAGCGCCAATACTTTTGATATAGTCATATAATACCTCTTTATAAACAAAGCGGCGGTTGCGGAATATCCGCTCCCGCCGCTTGGCTTTTATGTATTTACTATTTGTACGGTTTATCAGGAGATAAGCGCATTGCCGCCGTTAACGCCGCCGATAGCAAAAGGTCTCCAATCGTTGAAGCCCGCGCCGAATCGTGCGTAACCGTCCCACTTGTTGCCCTTGGTGCCCTTGTCGATGTAGGAATCAATCTCAAGCTTTACGCGGTCGCCCCAAACAGCACCGTCATACGCCTTGTTCGCCTTGGAATCAAGAAGTACCCAAGGAGAAGTACCGGGAGTGATGAACTGGTTAAGATAGGGATGAACAATGATGTTCCATCTGCCGAAATGGTAGTTAAAGCCATTGTTGGAGGTGGAGGGATCCTTGTCAGAACCTACCGCCTGGAACACAGCCTTCTTGAGCTTGTAATCGTTGGGGATGAGAATAGTGTCGGGGGAGATATCAAGAATCTCACCGTTATCGCCGGCAAAGTTCTGCATTGCAGTTTCAAGCGCCCCCAGCGCATCCTCGGAAAATGCATCCGAGAAAAGGTTGCACTGTGTCTTCTTGCCGAGAATCGAGGGATGATCCTTTGCAAACAGAGTTTTTTTGTCGGCGCAGGATACGTCGAACTTCATCTTGCGGAAGGTGTGAGAAGTAAGGCCCTTGATAGCCGCACCGAAAGTTGCTGCCGCAAACATCTCACGGGTGCGGTAGTAGCCGGTGATGAACGCAAGAGGACGCTTCTTAAGGTCGATAACGTTGCCGTCATCTGCAGCCTTACGGGTAACGGAGAAGGAATCTCTCCACTCCATGTATTCAAGAATCTTTGAGAAGCCCTCCTGCATATGGTCGGTGGGAAACTCCTCGTTTTCACCGCCGGGAACGAATCCCTCCATGCCGGTCATGCCGCCGAACTTATCGCCCCAATTCTTGGTAGAGTATACGTTGAAAAGAGCATTTACAAGCGAAGCCTGTTCAAAAGCCTCACCGCGCTTTTCGAGAAATGTTTTGATCGGTGCCTGAGACTTTCCGAATACGGAATCGTTAAGTCCGGAACCGAAAGAAAATGTAATGCCTGCCATTATATTTTTACCTTTTCCTTTCTTTGGTTAATTAAATAAACTTGACATACTGAATGTCGCCTGCCGCAGTACCGTCTTTGCCGACGATAGTTGCAACACCGCCCTCGGTGGTGGCGGTTACGTTAAGACCGTCGGTGCTGATGGTCACCTTGCTGCCGATTGCAACAGTATTTGCTACTGAGGAAGGAACGGCAAAGGTTATGCCGTCTGCTACAGCTACAGTAGGGATAAGTTCACCGTCGGCGCACGCAGTGTCTTTTTTACACATGCTGATGTGCGTAGGTTTTGTAGTGCCTGTAGCTTTCGTAAGCTTGCCTGCGGAAAGCACAAGTGCCATACCTACCGCAGGTGTAAGACCGTCGGCAGGAAGATGTTCAAAGGAGGGGATATGACCGCCCTCCACTGTGTGAATAATGAAACCGTTCATTTTAATCTCCTTTTCTGTTATTTGTTTTTGGTCTGCTTCTGATATTTCGCCCATTCCCTTGCGATCTCTGCATCAGACATCTCAGGGTTGAAATCACGGTACTGCGCTCTGACCTCTGCCGGTACAGATTCGATACCGCTGCCGCGGCTTTCGCTCTGAGTAAGATGAGCCTTGCCGGATTGGGCGTTCAATACCTGCTGACGCGCTGATGCGGAAGCAGCTCCCGTCAGCTTGTCATAGTTTGCGATTTTGTAAGCATCGGAAAGAGAATATCCGCGCTTAACATAAGGGAGAATCCTTTCGTAGGATTCATCGCGGAGAAGATCGTCCACATTCTTGATGTTGGGATCAAGTTTCGATATAAGCCCTATCTCCGCTTCAATAATGCTTTCGCTCTTTGCGGCATCCGCCTGATCTTTGGCAGTTTTCGCCTCAGCCTGAGCCTGTCTTGCAGCGGCAACCTCGGGAAGTCCGGAAACAAACTCATCATATTCCGCCTCAGTAAGACCGTTCTTTTCCATGAAAAGCTTTTTATTGGAGTCGCCCTTGGCTTTGTTATACTCCTTAAGCTCGTCCATGTTTGTAACAGGCTTGCCGGTGTAGGGATTTACAAGGCCTACGGCGGCAAATATTTCCGAAAGCTCCCTCTCGTGGCGTGTATTGGCTTCGTTTATTGCCTCATCACGCTTGCGTTCCGCTTCACGTCTTGCGGCGGCATACTTGGTATTGTCCTCCGCCGACTGCGCCCCCTTGGAATCGCCCTCGGTAACGGGATCAGATGTGGCGGCTGTTTCTCCGCCGTCATTTTCGGATGACTCGGCGTTATCATCCACGTCTGTTTCGGATTCGCCCTCCACAGAACCGTTTTCGCCGACCGATGTATCGTCTGCCTCGGTCTCAGTTGTTATATCCTCGCCGAATACCTCGGCATAGTCGATATTATCGTTATTTTCGTACATGGTGTACCTCCTGCGGCTTACGCCCCGCGTGGCGAATTTTCTTTTTAGTGTGCGGTATACGCCCCGCACCGGGCGAATGAAAGTAAGTCGGGCATTTACTTGCCCTTGGTGCGAAGATCGTTTCCGCGCTTAACGGAAGTCTTACCGGTCTTCTTGTTCTGATCTACGGGAGCCTTGATGTTCTGCACACCGGAACCGCTGATCTTGCCTACAAGTGCATTGGTCTTTGCCATTAACACACACCTCCTTTCAAGGGTTTAAAATTATTGATACCGTTAAATTTGTGGTGCGACCCACCTCGGCACTGCCTGTCCGAGTCTGCGCATCTCAATAGCATCGCGCATGGCATCTTTTCTTGCCATATCGTCTATGCGGCGCATTTCAGCTTCCTCTGAGGCACGCTGTTTTTCTGTGGCAGCCCTCTCGGCTTCCTGCGCCTGCCGTTCAGATTCCGCGGCCGCCTGCCGCTCTGCGGCAATCTGCTCAAGCTGTGCCTGCTCCGCCTGTTTCTGTGCCTCAAGCTGTGCCTGCTCCTGCGTTTCACGAAGCCGTTCCTCAAGCACCTTTTTTGTTTCAGCCGCACCGGGATAGTGGAGCGTTTCCATCTTCGACCAAAAGAGAATTATGGTTTCAATAGACGAAGGATCGCCGAATGCTCCTGTCTGAAGATTCATACGGGTTTCCTGCCACATTGCCTCGCGGTTGCTTGCAAGAGAAGCCGCGGCGTCAACAGAGAAAAGAAACTCGTCGCAGTAGTAATACTCACCTGCCGCATCACGCTTGATAAATTTGCGGCGGTCAAACTCCTCATAAATGGGTCTGCCCATTTCATCCGATGCACGGACCGGGCGAACCTCATCGGTGTAAGCAAGACGGAATTTGAATATAGTCTTGAATATATCTCCCCAAGCCGCATTTTTCATTTCACGTTTACTTTCAAGCCGTCCTGCGGACTGTTTTGCCGCAAATTCCTTCGCCACAGCAGATGTTGCAGTAGCATCCTTGCGCCCCTGGAACGAATCAGTTATGCCTATCATCTGCCGCATTTCCTCATATGTCTGGGAAAGATAGCTTAAATCGGGAGTAATGTTGTTTGTAAAATCGTAGCTGCCTATATAGTTCTTGTCCTCGATGTTCTTGAGGTGGATGCGGTTGGAGTGCTTGTTGTCGGTTTTTATATTTGCTTTAGGCGGAAGAGTAATAATAGAACCGCCGCCAAGGAGCTTGTCAATTATAGCCTTTTCCACACGGTTAATGGTCTGCTGCTGTGAGTAGATCATGTCAACGTCAGAGCCACCGAGGAACTTGCCGTATTGGGACACATTACGGCGAAGCTTGACGGGGTACTCATTGGGCTTGTAATAACGCACCCTTATAGGGTTTACCGGGGACGCATCAATAACACCGTCCGCTGTTTCGATAGGCTCCGTTATGATCTCGTACTCGCTGTCCTCATGGGCAAATTCTGTACCGCCGCACTTCGGGCAAACCTTGCCGCCGTTCTCATCCTCCGGAGGCTCCGGCTCGTGGCACACGGTGCACCTGCGTTCTTTGCGTGCCTGGTAGTCCTCATAGTCGCATATCTCTGTGTTAAGTACCCACGAATAAAGCCCGATAGAGCCGCTGTCGTTGCGGTAATATGCAAGATACTGTGTAAGTATATCCTCTGCATCCGCATCACCGTCAGCATTTCGTATGTCCGGCTCTTCCTCGTGTAAGGATTCATTTTCAAGCTCGATACCGTACTTGCGGCGAATATAGTCCTTTGTCTGCGAGAGCTTGACAAATATGTAGTCCATGTCCTCGATGCTTGTATATACACCGTCCTGGGGAATAACCTGTTTCGGATGAAGCGGCGTAAGCTTTACTTCGCCTACCGTAGTATGAGTACGCTTTGAATTGTCCCACTCCACAAGATAGAGAACTCCGCCCTGGGTAGGACTGATACGTTCGCAAAGGTCGTTCATCTGTTTTACCTGCAAACGCTCAATCTCATTGCGTATATCATCTTCAGCAAGCTTTGCGAGACGCTCGTCCTCACGGTGCAGTGCTGTAACCTTGGGCTGACATACCGTGCTGTCCACCTGAGCTTCAATAAGCTCGCCGATAACATTGCGTATGTGCTTTATATCGCCCTCGGTGACAGATTCATTTTCCACAAACTTTGAAAACTCCACCGTGCCCTTATATGCCATCTCCCGGGCATCCATAAGAGCAAGCTCTCCGCTGTAGGCTTCCTCCGCAGCATGAAGCCGCTTCTGCCACATTTCAAGCTTTGCTTTGTTTGTTTTATGCTGCATACCTCTGTGCATTCCTTTCTTTTGGCGCTAAATTCCTTCGGGAAGCCCCCACTTTTTTATAAGCATTGCACGCTCTTCCTCGGTGGCATTCTCATAATCCTCATACTGCGAACGGTGCCACTTGACACGCTTTGTCTCCGGTACAGTGCCGATAACATCCTGCTTGGGACGTATCATATGAGCAATACCAAGGGAAATAACGCAGTCATCGTGCGCCCCTTCCTCGGCCTGCGGTTTGTATGTTTTTTCGTCATGGACAAATGTAAGCATTTCCTCAATGGTGGTGTTATCGCATATAAGCTCTGGGTTCTCGCGTACCACCTTCACAAGCCCTGCAATGAGTACCGGGCGTGTCTTTGTGTCTGTGCGAAAACCGTAAGACCGTTCGAGGGAGTGCGTATAGTCATCCATGCGCTCTCTCACATACTGATTTGGATAGTGGAGCCGCTGAAGCTCACGGGAAACGTATGTGGAGAAGTTTGTCTCTACCGCAACAAGCGCATCGTTGTACCACCGTCCAAGGCAGTAAAGCTGATGTGCAAATATGTCCTCATCCATTGCGCGGCGGAATATGCAAACCTGCTCTCCTGTGCGGTTGTCAAGCGTCTGCGCTACAAAGCTGTCAGAGCCTTCACCGGCAGTATCTGCACCGATAACGTAAGGAACACCGGATATAGGCATCTTGAAGACCTTGATAAGCCCTTGTGCATACTTGTCGTTACTCTGCTTAAAGCGGTACGACGCAATCTGCTCGGCGGCGTACTCTATTTCAAAGAAACCGTAACAGAACGGCTTCGGTAAGTTCTGATAACGCGCCGTGAGAATCTTTGCCGCAAATACCGTCTTACCTGTAACACCCCACATACCGAGGCAGTAGACGTTGTAGAAATACTCGTTGGATTCCTTGAAATCTTCAAGCGTTTCGCGGTCCTCTTTTGAAAGAAAACGGTTGTCGTGATAAGTTGATTCGTGGGTGCGTACTTTGGAGCTTTTCTTGTCAAAAAACTCCTTTTTCAGCCAATGTGTGATGCTGATGGGGTTAAAGGTGAGAATCATCTGACGGTAATACGCCGATTTACCACGCATACGGATTTTTAACTGCGAAAAATCGTCGTAGGTGATCTCCGTAGCTTCCTCCACCCAAACGTCTGTGATTTCGTAGATTGATTTGAGCTTCTCTACATCGTCAAGACCTGCAAATATTATCTCCGAGCCGTTTGAAAAGACAACTCTCATATCACCCGTGTAAATACGGGCGATACCTGCCGGGTAATACTGTATCAGCTGTGCGCATATGAGTTTAAAACAGGATTCGCGGAGCGTCCTTGCAACCTTGCGGCATACCAAAAAACGGTGTCCCGCCTCACAGGATGCCCTCTCAAGTACCTTGCGTGCCGCAAATACGGATTTGCCCGAACCACCGCCGCCCTTGAGCACCAAATACCGATGTTCGTCAAAGAACAGCGGCATAAAGGTCTTATTATTTGATTCACAAAGCCTTGCAAACCAATCGGCAAGATATACAGCATCGTCTATCTGCCGGAGCGGTATATTGTTTTTAACCGTTGTCAATCGCCGTCGCCGCCGTCCTGATCATCGTTTGATTCTTCGCACGAATCATCACCGCATATCTGTGAAAGCAGTTCAGGCATAGCCGAAAGTCGCGCCATCTTCTCCTCCATGGTGAGACTTGACACTTCAAGCGTCTTTCTCGTAGCCGCTCCAAGCTCAACCTCTTTAGTCTCACGCATACCGTAATTAACCTGAAGCACCCACTTCATGGCGTCAACACCTTTGGTACGGGTGTGCATTTCGCGTAGCGTCCATCTGAGGCACACTTCCTTTGCTTCGGCGCACACCTCAGCAAAATCCTCACCGTAGTCGCCTGATGCATATTTGAGCCATGTGTCATAGCACTTCATTCCCACCGCGGATGCTATATCGTGCAGTTCCGGAGGCACAACGTATGTCACAACGTACATCGGTTTACCGTTAACATCCTTGGCAGGCACTTTATCGCCGTTGCCGTCACGCACATAAGCGCCGTATGCATCGGTCTCATAAACCACGCATCGCATTCTGATCGAGTCAAGATATTTGTTGATTGCCGCTCTCAGCTTGCCGGCAGATGTGTATTTCCGTGTGTTTGCCATACGCTTCCCCCTCTCTTACCTGAATTATATCACAAAGCACCCCCTCCATAACTACACAATTTCGCACCGCAAATGACAGCAAAACGCACACCGTGCAAAGCCCCGTGAGCTTTAATGCACAGTGTGCGTTTTTATTCAATTTTCCGCGCACATACATATACGCACACGCGCCTTGCCGATTCGGGTTTCAGCGCATTAACTCTTCAAGAGGAAATTCCATGTAAAACCTTGCTCTGAGTCGGTATAACGTCGTTTCCGATGCTATGTAGTGTTCCCGGCATATCTTTGACAGACTGTCATCTGTCTCCATCATGGCACGAAGAGCCTTCTGATTCGTACCTCCTATACGTTCATACAGCAAATCAAGCATATCGCGTTTGGGTTTTGGTAAGTCGCAGTAACAGCGGCAAATGTAGAATATGAGTCCCTGTCTCTCCGATGAAACGCCCTTGATATTCAACACGTGGAACTTCTGCCGTGACTTCACACTCGCTCCTCCCCCTTCACATAACGCTCAATAAGCGCGATCGCTTCTTTGGAGCCGTGACAAAGCACGCCAAGAAAGCCCTCGATATTCACCGAGCGCAAAAACTCCTTTTGATCTTGCGTAGGCTTGCCGCCTGCCGCCTTAAGCTCTATGTATAGCCCGTGGTATCCACCTCTTGCTACAGGCAGGCAGATATCCGACACGCCTTTCTTCATGCCCAAACGCTTTAGCCGTGCTCCGTATGATGCACTGCGCTTGCCCTCGTTTGGGATGTGATACATAAGCCGCAGACACGGATATGCCGCTTCGGCATACTCTGCCCATTCAAATACCGCTGCTTGCTCTTCATCCTCCGATGGTGTTATCCATTTTCCGAGATACTCCGTGTCAAACGGCATTATACCAACTCCTTTCTTTTGGCGATACGCTCCCTCTTTCGTTTCCGTTCCCGTAGCTCCGCATCCGTAAGCCGGCGAAGCTTCACAAGAAGCGACATTCCCGAAAACTCGCTGTCCGTACACTTGTAGGCGTACTCTCTCGGCTCACATACAGTCCAACCGGGATACTGACGTTCCCAAAAACCGACGTCAACCGCATCCGCGTTGCGCTCTGCTATCTGCTTGAGGTCGTGAAAATCATACTTGTCATCATTTGGCGCATATGTATAAGGCTTGCGAAGTCCCACAGAAGCATACCAACGGCGTGCTATGCCCTCTCGTGGCTGTTTTGCGAGATATGTAGTCAGCGCACCCAGACCGTCCTGTGTCTGCAAACGGTCACAGTTGGCAAAACCAAGCGGCGCACCAAGCCTTGCCGCACGCTCGGCTTCCGTTGCATCTTTTCTGCATCTTCCCGGTTTGTCAGGTGCACGCCATAAAAGCTCTATTTCCGTGCGGTCAACACCGCCCGTCATGGGAACGTGCATATGCAAACGGACAGGCTCACCGTCCTTGCCGGAAGAATAGGACATGACCAGGATGTACAGGAGCTTTATACCGCGTTCCCGGTACAGCTTCTTAACTTTGCCGATGAATCGTTCAAAATCCTTCTTTGCTTCATCCGCCGTGTCGGGGATGTGGTCGCCATCGTATGTCAGATGCAAACAGTAATCACCTTTGCCGAAATTCATGTTTATAAGTCGTCCAAGGTAAAGCCATGCATTCTTGTCGTTAAGTGATGCCTGCTTCGGTGCTGTAAGATTACGGCGCACACGGCGTCGCGAAGATGTATAATAAGCCTTGCGTCCTTCTGTCATTACGCAAAGCTCCACATCCTTCATCTGCTCACCCTTCACATCTCGGCGGACTATTTGATTTTCTCTGATAAATGCACTCATGTTTCTACTTCCCCTTGTATATCCTTATCGCCCGTCCAAAATTCGCTGCGCTGAAGCTTCGCTGTTTTGGACGGGCTGTTATGTGTTCTACAGCATAGAACATATTGAATCTGCTATGAATCTCTAACGTGCATGAATTATGAAAACATGTAGGTTAAAAGAATTACCCCGACTTGTTAATACCCATTACAAGCCCGAATCAGAGGCGGTGCCTCTGAAAATTCCGAGCTATATAATATTGTAATGTTACAGTGCCACCTTTTGTGGGTCAGTTACCGATAAGTTAAGCTCATACACCTTGCCTGTGCCGTCAAGTACTGAAACGTGTGCTTCCTCGCGCATCTCATTTATGTCGCAATAGAAATGCGTAGGTTCTTTGAATCCCAGCTTCGCGACATAATCAATCATGTTTTCCACCACCTGAAGCAGTCGGGGTTTATGTGTCAAGCACGGATTCTCGCCAACTGATTCATACTCGCGTGTGCCAGGCGTCACCTCTCTGTGCACTTCTGTCGTAATTTCATCTGCAATATTTTCCATTTTGGAAACAGTTGCCGAAGCACGTCCGCGTTTTGCTTTTTTTGCCGGCATATATCCGGGAAGCTGTTTCTTAAGTGCGCTCTGTTTGTCGTATACACACTGTTTTGAACACCCGAGAGCTTCTGCAATTTCAGTTAATGTACAGCCCTCGTCTTTCATCGCAAAAAACAAATCAAGCTTATCCTTGGTCCATTTCATAGTTACTTCTCCTTGTTATTAAAAAGGCAATTCATCATCGTCTGCGATAGTTTCAAACTGCGGTCCGTTGCCGCCCTCGGCTGTGTAGTATGCAGGCATCGGAGCTGATGTGCCGGGCGCGGAAGATGTGTGACCCTCTCCCTTGGAATCCACAAAATGCACCTCATCTGCCACAACCTCCGTAGCGTACTGCTTCACATTATGCTTGTCCGTCCATGTGCGCGTCTGAATAGAGCCTACAATGCATATAGCCGAGCCTTTGTCAAAATATCGGCACACAAACTCTGCATCGTGACGCCAAAGTATGATTCTGATAAAATCTGCCTGAGGCTGTACGGCTTGTCCGTTTTCATCCTTACCGCTGTATCTGCGGTTGACCGCCACGGTTATATCTGTAACCGGCACACCGCTCTTCGTCTGCTTCAGCTCAGGCTTCGCACAAAGCCTTCCGCCGAGTATTACCTTGTTAAGATTGAAATTTGCCATTATATATTGATTTCCTCCCATATTTCCACATCACCCATTGCGGCGATCACCACCGCAGAGCCGCAGTAATCGAGAAGTACCAGCGAACAACTCTCGCCGCCGCGCTCGTTTATATTGGTGATCCTCTACGTGATGCGCTTGTATTTGACACCGTTGTATGTAATCGGCACGCACCGTCTGGATGCTTCAATAGCTGTTTTCATATCCATATTACATCGTCACTCCCTCTCGCCCGAAACTCGGATATGTCTTCCGCATCCGGTATGTACCTGCGCCATCCCTTAAGCCCTATTATGCCGGGCACAGGAAGGAACGCTCCGCATGAGCTGTCAAACAGCGTAACTGCCGTCTGTCCGAACATATCGCATATCTCATATACTCCGTCTACCGCAGGCAGCTCCCACTCCGGGGAGATGAAGGGGTTATCTGGTATAATTTGTTCCATAATGATTATCGCGAGAAAGGCGGGACAGTGAAAGCAGTTCCTCAAGCTCGGATATAAACTTGTCATTTACAACAACCATGGGAGAAATGATTCCCACAAGCGAATATCCCTCTTTGACCGCTATGTATGGCATTTTATGGCGGTCAAGTCTTGCATAAAGGTCGTAGCCGTTCTCAAGGTCGTCAAATGGGTTGAGATACCGCTGATTGATAAAAAGAACACCCTGTTCTGTCCGAAGCGGTTCAGCCATGCCGCCCGAAACGGAGATTGGCGACATACCGCGCTCAATAAGCTGTTCGCCGTCGGCACTATCTTCAAACATTTCTGGATAAAGGCTCTCGCCGTAACGAAAATGCCACTTTTCGCGCTTGTCCTCCGGTATATCCCACATAACAAGGAGATTTTCTTCCGTCAGATGCGGCATACCGTATATCGGATACATAGCACCACCGTCACCTATCCACTGTGCGTCACCGGCTGTGTACATTAACACATTTTTGTTTGGTTTCAATATTGATTCAATTTTCTTAAGCTTCATGGGTTATTCTCCATTCCCTTTCTCATGCACAAACAACTTCACCTTGATATGCTCATCGTCGAGCTTGCAATCGTCGGTCCGATTCGCAAAATAATTCTTGATAATAGCTTCCAAGCTGTCGGCGTGTGCTACAAGGTCCATATGGTCACTTATCTCAGTATCTCTGTCAATAATCGTTATCTGCGCCGTGATGACCGTTTCAAGGTCGCATTTAATAGGATTATTGTTAGGATTCATGGTGTTGTTCCTCCGTGTATTTCTTTTTAAGCTCGGCAATAGTGTTAACCATATCAAAAAACGCTTCTCGCTTGCCGATGATAACGCCATCACTAAAATCTCGCTCTTTATTTATAAGGACTATGTCGATAGGAATTTCTAATGACACCGATCGAGTAATCTCCTCGAATATTTCTTCTGCCGCCATTCTCGCCGCTTCGGCGCGTTCTTCGTCTATCTGTTCGTTCATGTAAACGGTGGCAGCTGTTTCCATTGTCCGCAGCTCATAGCTCGCTTTGGAGAGCCGACCGCCTGTAACATAGCACAAAAGGCACTCCAACTTATAGACGACATCTTCATACTGCGTTCTGCTCACAAAAGGTGATTGCATCGTTTATTCTCCTTTACATCATAAACATTATCAATGTACGCCTTGTAGATAACTCCATCGTGCTGTACTATCGCGTAAGTGTTGAACAATCCCGATGTAAACCCCAATAACTCATACCTTATTTTTTTACGGGGACATTCCGCGCAGTTTGGTACGCCGCCGAAATAGTCGGCACTATCTCCACACTTCCGACACTCGCTTGCGGACGGTTTTACCTTACAAGTTCTCATGTCACTCCACACCGCCTTTCTACTCTATTTCTATATCGAGGGGAATACCCCGTCTTTGACTCAGCTCTATTGTCCCGCCCTGCAGAGCTTTCAGTGCTCGGTTGCATTGCTCGTCCGTTTCATAACCCCAGCTGAATATCATATTGTCAGGTGCTCTCCACCTGTATTTAAGGTCGATTATAAAATACAGCACGGTGTGCTGTGGATTGTATGGTTTGGTGCAGATGATGTATCGGTCATCCCTCGCCCTGACTCTGAACGGTCTTTTTTGATTTGGGATATAGACCTTGTCGCCCACTTTGACTTTCACTTCGCACCGCCTTTCATTTCGTCCGCTCTTTTCCAAACTTTATATAAAGCGTAAGCAAGAGGTTTACTTACCCAACTAAGTTTCTTTGCTTTCTCATATTCTTCTTCGAGTAGTTTTATAGCCTTTTTAAGTGTCATCATCCGCACCGCCTTCCAAAAAATTCACAAATTTATCGTAACATTCTTCACATAAGTCGATACGCTGTCCTGCGCTCGTTCTGTTTTCACCGACCGACCAAAGGTGAATTTTAGCGGATGATATCTTGATATCATAACTCACTATTTCTCTTCCGCATCTGTCACATACAATTTCTACTTTTTGTGACATCACTCCGCACCGCCTTTCAATAGTTCGGGTATAGCTTGCCAATGTGAAGGTGTACTGTGCGTGTTTGTTTGGCTGTCGTACGAAGTAATGCACGTAGCGCAAGCCTCATGCCTCAATCCATTGTTGCGGTTATGATTACAATTACTGCAATCATTTTTCTTTTTGTGCAATTTCTCGCTCCAATGCTCCGTACATGCAACCTCATCAATTCGTAAAACATACTCTTTGCCGTCAATCTCAAAGTTTATGCGTTCGCTTGTAAAGCCACCTATAAATCCCTCGTGCTTCCACTCACCAAAAATTATTTTATCAATGGAGGTTGTGAGCATTTCCATAATGTCAACCGTTTTCACTCCGCACCGCCTTTCATCCTTGCTCCGCAATAGGGGCAATACTTAAACATTACCTTTCCGTTGTAAACATTTACGGTCTGGCTGATGTGACAATTGGAGCAGGTTCGAATCGTACCGCCATCGCCCATTTTACTTATTTCCCACTCCCCCTCACTCTGCTTGCGCCAACCTCTTTGATACAGCGTTTCAGCAAACGCCGTTGCGGCGTTTATGTCCAACCGCGAACCTACCATAATGAGATCGCGAAGTTCATTGATCTGCTCTTGTTTGGTCATTGTCCTACCTCGTTAAGCTCCAATGAAACAGCATCGTATGTCGCCTTATCCACAGTCCGCCACACTGTATAGTTGCTTCCATTTGCGTATGTAATCTCATACTGAACTTTGTATGCGTCTTCGCACCACACCGTTTCAATCTTTGGCATCATCTTGAAGTCGCCGCTCCACAAATCGTATCTGTACCCGTAGTTCGTATCAACTTCCGAATGTGCCGGTATGAACTGAACCGCAATAGGTTTCTCCGATTCAACTTCCATGCATCCGCTTAAAACAAGGCAAAGTAATACCGAAACGATACCAACAGATAATTTTTTTCTAAACACAAGTTTCATCATCCGCGCTCCTTTCATATTCGCATAAGCCGAAGTCGCCGCAATAGCCGCGCTTGGCGAATATCTTACAATCAGTTTCGTATTTGCATCCGTAGCAAGGCGATACGAACAGCCGCATGAATGTAATTATAATAGCATCAAGAATCTCTTTTAGGATTGATTTCATTCCTTGCTCCTTTCCGCAAGCGCGCATTCTACCCGCTTTGATAAAAATCGGTACAATTTATAGTCGGTAGTTATACCTTCTTTTTTGCAATCAAAAATCAAATCGGGAACAACATATTTATTCCAGCCTTGTTTTGTAGTATCTATTAGCTGGCAAGACATGGTTGGGTTAAAGGAGCCATTGGGGGTCCTGCTTGACCAAGAATAAATAATTCGATATCTTAAGTTGTATTTACTTATCGGAATATCCATATGAATAGGTAAATGTCTGTTTGCGAAAGGCTTAAGGTTTTGGTAAAACCAGGCTTTGTCTAATTTCATCTCATAACCACCTCCGGCAACATCTTCTCCACAGCCTCATTGTAAAATTTGCGGCTTACCTCAAAGCCGTAACTGTTCCGCCCACACTCACGAGCCGCACGGAGCGTGCTTCCGCTTCCGGCGCATGGGTCTATTACCACGTCGCCCTCGTCGGTGAATATCTCAATAAGCCGCTTAAGAACCGCTACAGGCTTTTGAGTAGGATGTATCTTCGGGTATTCCTTAGAGCTGTCGCGCTTCCATTCGAAGTGGTTGAATACCATGTGCCGCTTGCCGTCCTCGCCCATATTGTTAAACTTCGGCAGCTTGTCCCGATACAGGCACAACGCGTATTCCGTAGCTCCCACAATGCGCATATTTGCTTTAAGCACCTGCGCCGAATAGTTCTTACAGAAGATAAGCGGTATGTAGTGCATATATCCGTGCTTCTTTGCAAGCTCTATAAGCGGCATCATCTGCTCAAAGGCACAGAATATTATCATGCACGGTGCCTTGCCGCGCTCCTTTGGCTCTTTCTTCAGGAGCTTATGGCAGAAGTGGAAGTATTCGTTAAGGTTAAAATCGCCGTCACCGTTGAAAAACGCCGACTTCGCGTGCTTACTCTCGCCGTTCTTATTATCACCGCCGACGTACCACATAGGATTTGAGCCGTATGCCTTGTTGCCTATGTTATACGGTATATCCGCTATTACCAACTGTGCACGCGGTATGTTGTACCGCTTGTAATTTTGGAAATTATCGTGGTATAGTTTTGTTTTTATCTCCATGCCGCACCTCAAAACGTGACCGCCGCATTAAGTACCGCCGCGGCAAGCCAATATATTACCTTGCGCACATCACCAAGCGGAATGTGCATTGCCGCCGCACCTATATCGAGGGCGATAAGTATTATCGGGAATATGTATTGTGGTTTCATAAGTGTCCCTCCTACCCTCTCGCGCATTCGGTAGCGGACGGCGCATATACCTTGATGTACTCTACCACTCCAAGAAGGAAAGCGGAGTTGCACAATTTGCCCGATTTTCTGTCCATACTGTTTCCGAAATACTTATAGAGAATATTTATATCCGTATTTAAAGAACAGTACTCTACCGCGTGTCTTATACATCTTTCGAGACGCGACGGGGTGGTGTTAAAATATTTAGCCATATCCGCATACACAAAAGTAATTTTTTCAGCGGGTTTATACACTCCCGTTAAATAACTTTCTACTATGCTGCTGATGTAGTAGTAGCCGTTCCCATTAGCGGGCACTCCAATATCTTTCAGTGCCTCGAATATTTCTCTTTTGTATTCTGTTTTCATTATCCCTTATTCTCCTTAAAATCTCAATAATACGCATACCCACTTGCAAAATCGTGTATGCTTGCAAAGAATTTGCCCTTGGGTGCTGTGTGATGAAGCCTGTATCCGCGCGCCGGGTAAAGCTTGTACGCCATGCCGCCCGGCTGTTCGTATGCATCGTATTTGCCGTATGACAGGTGATTCATGCACAGTGTTACACGAAACACCTTCGGTCTCAGCTCGTAGTCCTTAACAAGTACCGCGCCTGTCGGAATAGCCATCATTTCCACCCTTCCTGTATTTTTTTATTAAACCTCTTGCAAAATATCAATAATTGTAGTATAATATTGGTACTGTGATAGGAATCTTTATTGTGAATGATTCCACTTTGCCGCATCTGATGTTCCAGCATCAGATGTGGCTTTTCTTTTTCTGTGCCGTCGGTGTAAACCGTAATTGTATGCCGCTCCGAGAACAGAATCCACCGACCGCCCAAGCTCTGCGGCAATCTCCTTGGCAAGATATCCCTCTCGCCACATCTCTTTGAGACGTGCTTTCTCCTCCGAAGTCCAATGCTTTACAAGTCCCTTCGGGACGTAATACGACTTCGGTGGTCTGCGTGCTGTCGCTTCCTCTATGCTCTGACCGTCAATAATGCGCCATATGATTTTCGGTGTTACTGCGTTGATCTCCGCAAGCACCTTTACCTGAGCTTCCGGATTCTTCGCAAGCCTATAGTCGCGCCGTATCTCCTCAGCTGTCATTTGCATCCCAAAAACACCACCGTTCCGTGCCGCACTTCCATATCCGTGAACTCCGCCGTTTCCCTCTCGGATATAAGGTCGGAAAGCTCGCCGAGTTTCTTCTGAAGTGCGCTGTTCTCCCGAAGCAGATCGCGCGTAAAGCGCTCCTCTGCTGATTTCTTGTCGCCTGTCATGTCAACCTCCGTTTGCTATCTTCCCATCCTTGACAAGTCTAAGCTCCCAATCGCCCGACTGATATATGATTTTTGCTTCAGGATCCTTGAATGTGGCGTTATCCGAGAGAATAAATTTGTCTTTGTTTTTCCACCCATAAGGTGAGCCAATGACCGTGGCACTGCCGCAGATGTACTCGACCGTGGCACCGCCGCAGATGTACTTGACCGTGGCACTGTCGTAGATGTTCTTGACCGTG
>JAZTWV010000053.1:0-24537 GCA_045636145.1 Candidatus Flemingiibacterium sp. | reverse complement strand
TGGACCAATGCCGGCTGTATGCAGTACAGTGAATCAAAGGACAACGGCGTTACTTGGGGTGAGCTTGTGAGAATGGAAGACTTCAAGTGCTACAGATCCTCTTTTGATGTGTTCCGCGATCCTGAAACAGGTGTAAGATATTTGGTTTGGGTTTATAACGATGCCCGTACCCGTCTTGGACTTGCTCGCAGTGTTGACGGTATCAACTGGGAATACTGCATGGATGTTATAAGACAGGAAACTCCCGTTACCTATAACGGAGTACATTTCAACCATATAGTTGACCCCTTTGTGAAGGTAGTCGGCGACTATGTGGTGGTGGGTACCGGTTTTGCGCAGGAGCTTGGAAACTATGAGTTTACCGATTCAAACAGCGATCTTTATCACAAGGTTCAGCGCGAAGAATTGTATTTCATAAAGAAAGACGAAATCACTTCCTACGGTTTTTGGCCTAAGACCAATCTTGATTAGTCGGCAGAGTAGACCGCTGAACAAGTACAGTAAGGACGGCATAAAGACTGAATTAACATACAGGATTGTATCTGAAAACGGTCTTTATGCCGTGTAGGTCTACTAAAAAATTAAGTGCGCGGATTTTTCGGACTTTTTTGCTGTGAAGCTTGAAATTTCAACAAAGCGTGAGAGCGAAGGCTATATGGCAGATTTCGCAACTTGTGCGCACAGTTTGGGACAGATTTTACCAATTATGATGAGTGGAAACGATTATACACACAGCGTATGATAGTTTCTTTGAAGATTTATAGTAATCTCAGCACTCTGTTTAATCAAATTTATCTAAAGAAAGGTACATTTATTATGAAAAAGACAAGATTAGTATCATTGTTGCTTGCAGCTTTGATGAGTGCTTCAAGCTTGCCAATCATGGCACCGATGACTGTTTTTGCATCGGGTGCAGATACGGTAGAAGTGGGCGCGAATTTGCTGGAAGATATTGACCCTGAGTATAGCTCCGTTGCAGTGGAAATGGAAACAGATGAGGAAGGCGTGGCAAACGGCTTTCTTCAGGTAAAGAGAGCCAATACATGGTCAAATGGTGACACAAGATGGCGCGGACTTGCATATACTTTCAACACTCCGATAGAAAAAGGTAATACATATTTCCTTGAATTCAGAATGCGTACTACCACAAAGCCGGTAAATACCAACACAGATGACAGCAGTATTGCTACAGACGGCAAAAACTATACAAGAATACGTATTAACGGTAATGTGACTCATTCAACCACAAACAGCACCTCATGGAGTGTTAAGAGTGCAGGACAAGGCACCGAGCTGCTGCACAACAAGAACGGTATGGATGAGATTTGGATAAATGAAGAGTGGAACACCTACGTTGTTGCACTTGAAAATGTTACCGCCACAGCAGATAACGCATATATCTATTTTTGCGGCGGCACAGGTGACTTCCCTGAGTCCTTCGAAATAGATGATTTCAGGCTTTATACAATTGTTGACGGCAATCCTTCCAACTGTACCGAAGATTGCTACGACTTTTCGACCCTCCCCAGAATTGAAACACATACCGAAGCTGTCAAAGGCGTGTTTCAGCCTATTTGGCAAAACGATTTTACAAAATCTTCAAAGCCGAGCGTGATCTATGTCAACAGAACATCAGGTTACAGCAGAATTCCGGCTAACAGCGGAAGCGACACCTGCGTAAGTTATGATATGGACGGTCTTATGCTGACTCCTGGCACATACAAGCTGGAGGCTGAGCTTCGCCGTGGCGATTGGTATATGGACGGCAGCGAAAATAAGTCCAACGTTACTGCCACCATAGATTTCGCAGAAGGAACCAATGATAGAACCTTTAAAAAGGCGGTTGATATCACATGGTCAAACGTATCAGAGAAAATAACCATTACTGAGAATACTGAGCTTTCCGCGATCTCTTTTGAAACTCTCGGAGAGAGCAATGCTCTTGACATTGGCAATGTCTCTTTCATGCTCGTTGCACCATTGCTTGATGGCACTACTGAAGAGCTTGGTTCTTCTACCACACTGACTACTACAGACCTGCTTGACGGTGCAACGGTTACATTCGGTGACAGCGCAACCAAGAGCGTACCTGTTAATGCCGATAACGGATATCTTACAATAGCTCCGCGTACCGGTACTGTGAATATGAATCTTTTCCCTATAAAGCTAAATGTGATACCGGATGGCGAAACTACGTATTATGTATCCTTTAATATCCGTTCATCCGTTTTGCTCAGCAATAACGATACAAGCAGAACTGACACAGATTTGTTCAGATTCCGCGTTATGGCAAATGTTGACAACGTGGAAAGAGTGAATGCCGGTTATTCTGAAAAATACATTGTGCCTACCTCAAGCAGCACTGTTATTATGGATAAGGATCCAAACGGAAGTAACCGCTACGGACGCATTCCGATGGACGGCGAATGGGCGCACTTCGAGGGCAAGTTTACACCGTCCGCTTCTGAAGGGTCGCTTGAGTTGTTTATCAATCGCGGTACTGCCGATGAACGTCTGCCGATTGATATAGATGACTTTAAGGTGTGGACGGACGATGGTGAGATCTTCTCCGCAGACTTCAATGACAGCACAAAGTTATATGTAGGAACATCTACCGATTATAATAAGTTCTATCCTAGTGCTGGTGTAAGCTTTGTTTACGACATTCAGGATGAGTTCATAAGAGTGACTCCCAACGCTGAGAATATTCCTTCGGTTTCATATGATCTGACCGGTATTGGTGCCGTTTACGGAGAAGGTATCTACTCCTTCGATGCAGAGCTTCGTGCCGGAGAGTATGTGTTCGATAATTACCCATACAAGGGTACCAACGATAGCCACGAGGTGACTGTGACCTTCAATTTGAACGACATTGATGCCACAGACGGCGATGAGGATAAGACAGAGGTAATAACCAGAGGTCTCAATACAATGTGGGAAGAAATGCAGTTTTCTGTGATTGTTCCCGCAGGCTATGAGCTTACAGGATATACTGTTACCACCAATTATACAGGTATGCCCCTTGATGTTAAGAATGCAAAGTTATCAAGCGATAAATTCCCGGTTATTGAGGATACGGAATCAGACGATATAAACTACCTTAACGGCGTTACCATGCGCACAGAGAATACGACACCTGTACTGGTTTCAAATGATGATACTACCTATCTCTCTATTGGCGAAAGACTTAATGACAGCACCAACTTCCTTGTAATCAAGCTCAAAGCGGATATGAATGCAGGGGAGAAGTACTACGTTTCTATGCGAGTTCGCGGTACCGATGGAGCAACTACAAAGATCCGTCCAAAATTCGATCTTGATTCAAAGGATGATACATTAGTTGTAATGGAAGCCTTCAGTGCAGAAAATGGCGGCAATCTTACGGTGGATGGTCTTGATACTGTAGCCGGCATGAACGCCGAGTATATTGTTCCTACACAGGCAGTGGTTGATGCAGGTGTTTCAAGTTGGGTTATAATGGATCATGAAGCCGGAGATCACAAAAGAGTATTCCCTCTTACCAATGTTACATCAGAGTGGCAGACTTTTGAAGGATATTTTACTCTTGCCCAGGATGTTTCGGCGAATGCCAGCCAGATAGTTATCCAAAGAGGAAACGATAGCAAACACGTACAGCCCTTTGAAATCGACGATTTAGTTGTTTGGAAACAGGTAGGCGACCGCAAGTCTATTGTTTACGAAAATTATTTTGAAAATGAAGAAGATCTCGATGGAATCGCCGCAAAGGCTGTGATTGATCGCATAACTCCAGTGAGTGACTATTTCTGTCTTGAACCTTTTGATGTTTCTTCCGAAATGACGATTACTTATAATCTTGCGCTTACGGATGAGCAGCGTGTTGAAGGTCGGTATAGATTTGGAGTAAAAGTAAGGACAGCGACTGAAGCTCAAGCTAAAGCGGTTGTATCTTTCATCTACAATGACGGCACAACTGATACTGAACGTTTCACTATAGGAAATGATTGGAGTGGTATCGGAATTACCAAATCATTCGACGCGGCTCCCAATATCAAAGCGATTAGTATTTCCATTGATTCCGATGTTCCTGTATTTTTAACTGCACCGAAACTTAATATTCAGTACAAATGGGAACATGGTTATCCCAATTGGGGTATAACAATGGTACTTCTCAAAAAGATGCAAGGAAAGATGCAAGTTCCAAAACGTGTAGAGTTTCTGCCTGATGGCGATTTTGAAACTATCCAGCCTGTAATTTACAATTCAGCTATAGCCAAGACTCAGACAGAGGCAGATGCGGGCTTTTGGGCAAAGCAAACTGCAGGTCATGCTACTACACTTGAAGTAGTTACCGAGGAGAATAATACCTTTGTAAGAGTTAACGATGTTGATACGAGCGCAAGAGGTGTTTGGTACAATACCGGCATCACTCTTGAACCCGGCGAGTATACCTTCTCCGTTGACCTCCGTGTTTCCGAAAATCCCGAGGCTAATAACTATACTGCATATACCTGGCATAGTGAGGCAAAAGATTGGCAGTATATGAGAACCATTCTTCAGGATCCAAACCAAATGAGTATAGGTCATTATGATCTGTTTGATCCCGTTGATAAGAAAACCGCTATGAATGATACGGGTTATGTTGTAGGTTATCAATCCAAGGTGACACGCGAGTGGACCACATATACCGACACCATAGTTATTGACAAGCCTACTGTCATTATCTTTAAGATAGGCGGCGGTACCAGCGGTCAACCTGACTCCCACGGTTTTGACATCGATAACGTATCGCTTAAGGGATACGCTTCGGCTGACAAAACTCAGGGATAGTATGACTATAGCGTGAATTGGTGGCGTTTAGCTATCCACAATTCTAACATATAGCTTATTTCTCCTCCTCATTATATCCCCCCCTTAGGAAGATACTCGAAATTACGTAAAGTAATCGGGACAATACTAAGGGGGGGATATAACTCATATTTTCAAAGCATATTGATTTATGTAAAGAAAAGTGATATAATATCTTAAAAGCAGTGTTTCACTATGAATGTGAGAGGAGTTTTTGTATTATGCAATTTTCAGACACAAATCCGTATGTTAGATTCGTGCGAAAAGTCAGATCGGGAGACGCAGATTTTGCACTTTCCCGTAATTATGATTGTCGTTTGTTTTTCTTTGCAAGGTGGAATGGATCAATACGTATCAGCGGCAAGGAATATAAGATATCCTCAAATGATGTGGTTTTTTTACCGCCTGCATCGTGCTATCAACTGATTTCAGAGAATGATGACGGAAAAATATACGTGCTATGTATAGATCTTGACAGAAGTCACAGTAACGCCGCTGATGGATTTAATTCCGTGCCTGACGATGCCTTTGATCCTGCGCTCGTTCTTGATTGCGATTCTCCAGAAGAATTCTCCCATCCGATAATTGTGAACATTATCGGAGCGAAAGAGCGTTTTGAAAGCTGCTATGATGAATTTCGGCATAAAACTTTGTATTATCGCGAAATTACTTCGGCGACAGTTAAGCAAATACTGGCGGAGATGCTGCGGAAGATGACTCTTGGGGTATGTGAATCTGACATAACAAACACGGTTATTGAATATATAGAACAGAACTATAGTCGTGTAGATCTCAGTAACGTAAGCATAGCAAGGCATTTTGACTATCATCCCAACTATCTCAGTAGGGTAATCAATATGACCACAGGTAAGTCACTTCACAAGTATATAAGCGAATACCGTGTAGAGATGGCAAAGAGTAAGCTTATTTCAGAAAAGCTTGAAATTGCAGCTATTGCCAAGCTGTGCGGATTTGCTTCTGCATCATATTTTATAAAGGTTTTTCGCGCAGAGTGCGGTATAACTCCAACTGCTTATCGCCGTAAATATTCAAAGATAATATGATTGGCTAGAAATATATATATATATATATATATTACCACCATAATTTTGCGTGCATCGGTGTTCCTAATATCACACATCGTATTGCATATATCCACTTTTCTCATGCCCCCGTGTTCTTGTGCGGGGGTACTTTTGGCTTCAAAAATAAAATATTTGGAGAACTTTATGAATCAAGAACAGACACAACATTCTTAGGAACGGAGAGAATCAGCAAACCGATACTGAATTTCTCCATTCCTTGCGTGCTTTCGCTTCTCGTCAGTGCGCTCTATAACATTGTTGAGCAAATTTTCATTGGTAACAGCGAGCTTTCCGCACTCGGTAATGCCGCAACCGGCGTTGTATTCCCAATCTTCTTCATTTCGCAGGCATTTGCTTAGCACTTCGGTGACGGATGTGTCGCCTATCTGAATATTTGCCAAGGTAGAAAGGACACGAAAAATGCCACGAATGCAATCGGAACGGGTATAGTCGTTACTCTCATTTCCGCACTTGCGCTGATGGCTATCTTCTATCCCCTCAAGGAACAGCTTATTCGCTTGTTAGGCGCATCGGATAACAGTATCGGCTACGGCGTGGATGTGAAACCGCTGGCGGCGACCATCGGACACACCTCGGTGGAAACCACGCTGAACGTATACTCCCACGCCACCGAGGAAATGCAGCGTGCGGCGGCGAATAAGATTGAGCAAACTATCGGCACTGTGACGGGTGTATAAGCGGCGTGTAGCGGCGATGTTGGCAGTAGTGCAAATCGCAGGCAACTCCACCGAGCGCGAAATTCGAGCCGTACAAAGGCAAGAAACGCAAGCCCGGCACGGGGTATGTGAAGCAGCTCTCCGCAAACTGTTGGCAGGGGTGATATTCGCCGACGGTGGACGGTGAGCGTGTGGTGCGAAACATATACGCGGAAACGGAAGTGGAGTGCGAGGCGAAGCTGGCGGAACTGGGGAGAGCATGAAGGAGGTCACGAAACGTGACCTTCTTTAACATTTGTGCCGCTGTAGACAAAGAAAAGGCGAGGATTTACAATGAAAGACGAATGCCTGATTTGCGGCGCACCGCTTAAATATCTTGAAACCGACGAGCTTATGGAGTGCGCCGTCTGCCATAAAAGGGAGAACAGCAAGACCGCTTGCGAAAACGGTCACTATGTGTGCAACGAATGCCACACGCAGGACATGGACAGCATCATCGGCGTGTGCCTTGGCGAAAAGTCGAAGAACCCGATAGAAATCATTCAAAAGATGATGGCTCTGCCATTTTGTCATATGCACGGTCTCGAGCATCACGTTATGGTCGGCTCGGCACTTCTGACCGCGTACAAAAACGCAGGCGTCGATATTGACTTGCCGAAAGCCTTGTCCGAAATGCAGGAGCGAGGCAAGAAAGTTCCCGGCGGTGTCTGCGGATTTTGGGGAGCTTGCGGTGCCGGTATCAGCGCAGGAATGTTTGTGTCTATCGTTTCCGGCTCAACTCCGCTTGCAAATGAAGCGTGGAGACTCTCCAACAAGATGACATCTTCCGCTCTCGGTGCGATTGGCGAGGTCGGCGGTCCACGTTGCTGTAAGCGCGACTCTTATCTTGCGATCATTAAGGCAGTGGAGTTTGCGAAGACACACCTTGGTGTGGAAATGGAGACTCACGAGATCAAGTGTGTGCATTCGGCGCAAAACAATCAGTGTATCGGTGCGAGGTGTCCCTTCAAATGAAAAAGAAAATAGCATTTATTTGCGTACATAATTCCTGCCGAAGTCAGATTGCGGAAGCTCTCGGTATCATCATTCCCTCGCTCGGAAATATCAGGCTAACGGATGTTACAGCCAAGCATCAGCAGGCACTCGTCGATTACCTAGCATCGCCCGGTGCGAGGACGGATAAAAGCAACGGCAAACCGCTCTCGGCTTCCACGGTCAAGCGATACGCGACTGTGTTCTCCTCGCTGATGACCGAGGCACAGCACATGGGCTACATCAATGAAAATCCACTCCGTAACGGCTCGGTTAGGTTTCCGAAAATAAAAAATGAGCCGGTGAAGGCGTACAGCCGCCAGGAAGCGGCGATATTCATTGAGGGATTAGCTAACGAACCGGCGAAAACAAAAGCAATGCTTATGACCGCGCTCCTGCTTGACCTTCGCTGATGCGGAGGCGCTTGCGCCTGTGCTGAACCGTATGCTGGGATTTGAGGAAGCGGCAAGGCTTCCTCAAATCCCAGCAATTCGAGGTGCGGGGGCTAAATTGAAGCGAAGCCGTCCCGAGATCGGTATCGGCAAAAAGATGATTCGAAATGCCGTGAAAGATGGCAGGATTACTAGCATCGGCATCGGGAACCGCGAGTATATCGCCATGCAAAGCTTCGATGAGCCGTACTGTAGGCGGATATTTGATTAGGTCGCTATTGTTGCATCGAAGAAAGAAATCATCCGCCGTGGTGTGATTGAGCAAATAGCAGATGTTCTATCAAAAAATCCGGTTATGCCGTCCGTTACGCGTGTGTGTCGAGCGGGTGAAAAAGAAGTATCCACCATGGGTGTTGTCCCATAGTGGATACTCAATATTTGCGTCGCTATAATCAAGAGGATTCATGCACAGATACCGTAACATCATAGCCAAGTGCTTCAAGACGACGAAGTGAACGGTTTAAAATAACATCCTTTTTGAGTTTATCGAAATAATTGTCATCAAGCTTGTGATAAACGGTAATTTACAATATAAATTTAAGACTCAGAGCTTGCATTAACAATTAGTGCTATGTTTGTTCATCATGCCGCAACAATTGTGCGATACAATATAATGATACAATGGGTGTATTATACAAATTATAATGCCTATTCCTCTTATTCTTACCTCAAGGAGATGTCTGAAATGCAAGGAACGCCAATATTGGCTTTTTATACGGAAAACGACTCGAATGAACTGAAAATTGAATACCTTGCCGATGATATAGCTGAGGGAGAACTCAACGGTGAGAGCATATATCACATTTACCACGTAAGAATGATCACGGAATTTCTTCTTCGCGAGCTGTCTGCATATAAGCCGGAGCGCGCTCTTCCCGAAGAGGATATAACCGCCATAGCGATGGCATCTGCACTGCACGATATCGGAAAGCTTCAGATCCCGAAAAGCATTCTCGATTATCCCGGAACACTCTCTCCGGTCGAATACGATATCATTAAAAAGCACTCCGTGTTCGGCGAGCAGGCTATCCGTGAGGCAGATCACGGGGATATTTCTCCAAAAACCGTTGAATATGCCGCACAGATTGCCAGATACCATCACGAGCGAATTGACGGCACCGGATATCCCGAGGGACTTCGCGGTGACGCTATTCCGCTTTGCGCCAAGGTTGTTGCGCTTGCGGATTCCTATGATGCGCTGACAAGCTCCCGCAGCTATAAGGAAGCATTTTCCCAGGACGTTGCCCTTCAGATGATCTCAAGTGGAATGTGCGGTGTTTTTGACGCAGTGCTTGTTGAATGTCTTATGCGCGTCGTCAATCACCGTACATTGGTCGCCTTCAGGGAAAATCTTCAGAAAAGGCGCAGTGTTGTCGGGGAATATTTCGACATCCGCTTGAATAGAGTCCTTATTATCGGAAACACAGAATACCTTACCGAGGAATTTGTGCAGACTACCTTCCCGCAAAGTAAGGTTATGGTGCTCGGAAACACTGAACTCGGTGGCTCTGATCGAATAAAGTTGTTCCGTATACGCAAACCGTCTGTCAAAGCCATTCTTGAAACCTATGAATTTGATCTCATCGTCTTTTTCTCGACAGGACTTAAATTCCACTCTACCGATCAAAACGATGCAGAGGAGCTTCGCGAGGTTCTAGAGTTCTCCGCTGAGATGCAGAAAGGAATCAAGATTCTCTATCTGTCGCCCCTCGATTCTTCATTCAGCGAGCGCACCGACAAGGCAATAATGGCAGCTGCCAACGAAAAGCTTTGCGAATTTTACGCAAAACGTTATTCACTTGACATCAAAACCGTGCAGATTCCGTACCTCTACAGCGGCGTGTATAAAAACGATTTCCTTTACGGCGTGTTTGAGCAGATATATTCGGGGGAAACTGTGCAAATTCCGGAATCCGCCGCATCAAAGATGCACTTTCTTTCCCTGTGGGACCTCTCAAATCTGATCGCTCGTATCGTTGACAATTGGAAAGCCGGTAGCGGAGTTTTAAGTGTTGGCGACGAATTTCACCTAACCTTTTCCGATTTCGCCGAGCATCTTAAGGATATCTCCCCGGACGTAAAAACGGAATTTACCGAGAGCCATTCCTCAGGCGTTATCAAAACCACGAATACAGCGCTCAGAAACGAGTACGGTTGGTTTGCGAAGATATCCGTTCTCGAGGATATAGAGGAGCAGTATGCGCTATATCTTAACACGAAAAAGGATAAAGCAGAAACATTTTTCGACAAAGTCAAAAAATGGCTTTCCAAGCATTCGTTTGCCATAAAGATCATCGAGCTGTTTCTGCTGTTTTTCCTATCCGAGCTGTTTATACATATAACTGATTCTGCCGTTATTTTTTCCATCGTTGATTTCAGAACGATCTTTATCGTGATCATGGCAACGCTGTATGGCTTGTCCTTCGGTATCGCCGCATCGGCACTTGCCAGCGTTTCATATTTCATCGCAAAGGTTATGGCGGGAACAGATCCGCTGACCATATTCTACGAGCCGACGAATTGGCTTGCATTTGTGTTCTTTTTCCTGGTGGGTGGGCTTTGCGGCTACGTCAATCTGAAAAAAGAGGAGCACGGCAAATACCTCGAGGAGCAGAACAAGCTGCTTGAAAATAAGCTTATCTTCACCGGAGAGATATATGAGGATACCCTCCGTGAGAAAAAGGACCTCAAAAAGCAGATCATCAGCTCAAAGGACAGCTTTGGTAAGATTTTTGACATTACCCGAAAGCTAAACACCGTTGCTCCACAGCAGCTATATCTTCGCACTATCGAAACCTTTGAAGATATCCTTGAAAACAAGAGCATCTCGGTATATTCCGTAAGCGCAAAGAACGCATTCGGACGTCTTGAGGTTGCATCAAGAGATCTCCTTGACGTTGTGGCACGCTCTGTTGCTCTTGGGACCTACGCACCCGTTATCGAAAAGCTTCGAGGGGGCGGTATATGGAAAAATACCGAGCTTAAAAGCGAGTATCCCATGTATGCGGCAGGTGTTTACCGCGGCGATGAGCTTGTACTTATGATATTCCTGTGGCACGCGGATATGGATCAGCGCTCGCTTTACTATGTGAATCTTTTCAAAATTTTGCGTGATCTTGTGCAGATGTCGCTTCTGCGCGCACATGACTATAGCAACGCCCTCATTGAAAAGCAGTATATCGCAGGCACACACATAATGAACGCCGAATACTTTGAGGAGTGCGTACAGAATTTTGCCGCTCTGGCTGAAAAGAAGGTATCGACCTACGTTATTCTGGAGTTTTCATTGAACGGTCACACCTTGAAAGAAGCGGATGATATGCTCACAGGCAAGATAAGGCTTAACGATATTCTCGGAATTACAAACGACGGTAAACTGCGCCTCATTCTCTCTCAGGCAACCGAAAATGACATAGAATTCATCCTGCCGCGATTTGAGGGGCTTGACATCACCGTCACCGCTACTAAATAAGAAAGGCGATATATGCTTTATATTATAGCTGCAGTCCTGCATCTTCTTGTATGCCTGCTTGTGTTTATCGGAATCAAAATCCGAGTTCTGTCGGTACATAAATATATGTTCCTCGTGGCGCTTCTGCTTCCGCTTTGGGGAGTGCTGATCGTGCTCATCCTGCATTTTCAGATAGCATTTGATGCCACCGATTCTGCCGAAATCGGCGTTGAAAAATTAAAGCTTGAATCTGAGCTTTACAAAAGCGTCACCGTAGATGAAAAAAAGGCTGACACTGCGATTCCCATCGAAGAAGCTCTGCTTATCAACTCGGCGAGAGAGCGCCGATCCATTATCATGGATGTTCTGAACGACAACCCCGGTGATTATGTGGAATTTCTGCAAAAAGCAGGAAACAACGACGACACCGAGGTCGTACACTACGCTGTAACGGCGATGGTGGAGATATCCAAGGAAAACGACTATATGCTCCAGAAGCTGGATGCAGAACACACCGCAAATCCCGACGACATGGGTGTTCTGTCAAACTACATAGACTTTTTGTGGTCCTGCCTTACACAGAACCTTATGAAAGGACAGGTTGAGGTTATGAACCGTGAGCTTTTCTGCCAGCTGATAAGCAAAAAAATAGCAGTGGACGGTGATATTACCGATTATTCACGCCTTGTCCTAAATGAGCTGAAGCGCAAAAACTATGATTTCGCCGGAGAAGTTATCAGCAGAATGGGCAAAAAATGGCCGGAAGCTGAGGAGTATATCCTGTTAAAAATACAGTATCTCGCCGCTCTTGGTAAGGGAAGCGAGATACAGGACTTTGTGAAAGAAACGGAAAACAGTCAGATTTACAAATCATCAAAAACTAAGGAGGCGCTTGCGTTTTGGGTGAGCTGATAAACGGTATTCGCAAATTCAGCTTCAAGGGAATACTTGTTATTCTGCTGGTATTTTCGCTGATTTCGGCGGTTCTCCTCGTGGAGCTGAGCGGAATACGGGCAAACCGTTATGACAGAAAGCTTGAACTGATGCCGCAGGATAAGATAGTCACAAAGGATGATGCCTGTGACTCTTTAGATAAAAATGCGCTTTTATTGCACCATAGCGGCGATGCATCCTCGTGCACAGCGTATGAGCAGTTTGCTGTCATCCTTGCCGACATGAAGGTCGGGTATGTTGCGGTAGACCTTGCACAGGATACATTGCCACCCTTTGACGGATTTGCGCAGGTCATCGTACTTTTGTCTGATCTTACTCCTCTCGGACAGTCGGTTGCCGATCTTTGCGACTTTGTACACGACGGTGGTGCCGCATGGTTTCCGCTGGTGCTTGAAACTAACGTATATTCCTCCGCGATCTCACAGATAATCGGAATTGACGATCTTTCGCCCGACTACTATACGGTAGAAAGTATCTATCCGAGCGGGGAATTTATGATAGGCGGAGGACGTGCGTTTGCCGTTCCCGATCCCTTTGAATCCTCGCTTACTGTTGTACTCTCGGATGATGCAAAGGTGTATGCCAGCGCAGATGGCCCCGACGGCGTGCCGCTTGTTTGGAAAAAAGAGTACGGAAGCGGTGTTTTTGTAGTGGACAATATCGGTATTTACGACAAAGCGATGCGCGGATTTTATGCGGCGTCCTATAGCTTGCTTTCAGACGTGTGCGTGTATCCGGTTATCAACTCGTCCACGTTTTATCTTGATGACTTTCCCTCGCAGATACCAAGCGGCAACAGTGAATACATACAGCGTGACTATCACACGACTATTCGTGATTTCTACATAAACATCTGGTGGCCTGATATGATGAATTTTGCCGACGAATACGGACTGAAATATACCGGTCTTGCCATCGAATCCTATGACAATCATGTTGACGGAACAGCAGATGCTGCCCCCGACACAGGTACATTCCTTAATTTTGGCAATATGCTCCTGCGAAAGGGCGGAGAGCTTGGATACCACGGCTATAACCATCAGCCGCTTGTTTTGTCGAACAAGGATTACAAGGATCATTACGACTACAAGACCTGGCAGTCTGAGTCCGCAATGAAGACGGCGTTTGACGAGCTTATTGAGCTTTGCGACACGCTCTTCCCCGATGCAGAGTTTTCGCTGTACGTTCCGCCCTCAAACCTTTTGTCAGACGAGGGCAGACAGTTTTTGATAAAGGAATATCCGCACATAAAAACCATTTCCGGAATTTATTTTGAGGATGTTGCTGAAGCGGAGCTTGATTTTGGATGTATGCAGGAGTTTTCGGTGGATGAAAACGGCATCGTCGATCAGCCGCGCGTTATATCCGGTTTTATTTTGGATGACTTCCAAAATTTAGCCGCTGTATCTGAACTGAATATGCATTTTGTAAACAGCCATTTTACCCACCCGGATGATGCACTCGACCCCGAGCGTGGTGCGGAGCTTGGTTGGGTGGAGATGAAGCGACGTTTTGATGCTTTTCTGTCGTGGCTCTATGAATCAGCGCCGGGGCTTCGTAATCTTACCGGCACTGAGGCGTCTGCCGCTGTACAGCGATTTGCGGCAGTGGCGCCGAAAACGGAGTATACCGGGAGCGGCGTGAAAATAACTATTGGCAATTTCTGCGACGAGGCACAGTTTCTCGTCCGATTTAACGAAAAATCACCCGAAAGTGTTACCGGTGGTGAACTCACCCACCTGACGGGTGGACTTTATCTGCTTCGTGTAGCAGCGGATACCGTTGACATTACACTTAAATAGGAGTAAGCTGTGAGGATCTGTTTGGTTTTGGAAGGCTGTTATCCGTTTATTAACGGCGGCGTTTCCACTTGGATGCATCAATACATAAACGAAATGCCCGAGCATGAGTTTGTGCTGTGGGTCATCGGCGCGAAAGCCGAGGATAGGGACAAGTTTGTCTACACCTTGCCTGGTAATGTAGTAGAGGTAGAGCAGGTGTTTCTCGATGATGCTCTGCGTGTTAAGGATACGGGCATATTCAATCATCACTTCACAGACGATGAAAAGGAAGCACTCAGACGTCTTGTATCCTCCGACGAGCCAAATTGGGATCTGCTTTTCGAGATGTATCAGGTGCGAAAGATCAATCCCATGTCCTATCTGAAAAGCGAAAGCTTTCTTGAAACGCTCACCGAGACCTGCCGTCGTGAGTTTCCGTTTACTGCGTTTTCCGATACCTTTCATTCCGTTCGCTCACGTCTTCTGCCCGTGCTTTACCTTATGGGCTCGAAAATCCCACAGGCAGACTGTTATCATGCCATATGCACGGGATACGGAGGACTTCTCGCCTCGATGGCGGCTTATATAACAAAAAAGCCTATGCTCCTTACCGAGCACGGTATCTACACAAGAGAGAGGGAAGAGGAGATCATCCGCGCAAAATGGGTGGCAAGAGCCTTCAAGCCTCACTGGATAGATTTCTTCTATATGCTCTCCGATCTTACATATGAGCGCGCCTTTCGCGTAACATCTCTTTTCACCCGTGCCATGCATACCCAGATCGATATGGGATGCGATGCGTCAAAATGCAGGGTTATCGAAAACGGTATCAGTTACGAGAAACTCTGCGATATTCCCCTTAAAGAGGATGATGGAATGGTCGATATCGGCGCAGTCGTTCGCCTTGCACCCATCAAGGACATCAAAACCATGATATATGCCTTCTTCGAGCTTTGCGCCAGACGTGACAACGTGCGCCTTCACATTATGGGCGGCGTTGACGACGAAGAATACGCTGACGAATGCTATGCGCTCACAAAACAGCTGGGACTTGAGGATAAGATTATTTTCACGGGACGTGTTAACATCATCGAATATTTTGAAAAGCTTGACTTTACTTTGCTTACAAGCATCTCCGAAGGTCAGCCACTGTCCGTGCTTGAATCGTTTGCCGCACGACGTCCTGCGGTAACAACGGATGTTGGCTGCTGCAACGAGCTTCTTAACGGCAAGCCCGGGGACACGCTGGGCAAGGCGGGATATTTCGCTCCTCCTATGCAGCGTTCAAAGCTTGCTGACGCCATGGAGCCGCTTTGTGAATCAAGAGAGCTTCGTCTTAAGATGGGCGAGATTGGTCAGAAGCGTGTATACGAAAATTTCAGGTACATTATTATGCTCACGAAATACCGTGATCTTTATAAAGAGGTGGAAAAGGAATGGCCGGAATTGGCTTCGAATTAAAAAAGCTTTTTGCTAAAAAAGGCGTGCTGAATTCCGCCAAGGCATACGGCTACGCGGCGGTGATCTGCACAGGACCTATGCTTCTCGGCGTTTTATTGCTGCTTGGTATAATGGCACTTTGCACCTTTTTCGGAGTTGGGCTACACACCAGGGAGCTGCTTATATGCATGATCACCTACACCCTGCTTGCGTCTGTAACGGTATCTTCCTTCTTCTCAATGGTGGTAACAAGATACGTGGCGGATATGCTCTTTGAAGAAAAAAACGAAGCGGTTCTGCCTGCATTTTGGGGTTCTACCGTTATTATGCTGGCGGTAGGCAGTATTCTGTACGGTGTTTTTCTCGCTTTTTCGGGAGCAACGCTTCTTCAGGGAATACTCTGCTTTACACTTTTTGGCGAGCTTATTATCGTATGGAATGCTATGAGCTTTCTGTCGGCGATCAAGGACTACAAGGGAATATTCCTGTCATTTCTTACGTCCGTTGCGGTAAGCATACTCCTCGGTGCATTTCTCTTGTGGCTGAAGCTTCCCGTTATCGAATCGCTTCTGTTCTCGGTGAGTGTCGGATACGGAGTTATGCTTATATGGGACGTTATTCTGCTTCACCGCTATTTTCCCCATACAAAGCTGGGAGCTTTCACGTTTATGCGGTGGATAGATGCGTTTTTGCCGCTTGCACTCTCCGGATTTTTTATGAACATCGGTATGTTTTCGCATCTTGTGATAATGTGGTTTTCGGACATCGGTGTACAGGTACACGGACTTTTCTACGGTGCTCCGTGGCATGATGTACCGGCACTCCTTGCGTTTATGACGGCACTTATGACCACCGTAAATTTCGTAGTGTCGGTTGAAGTAAACTTTTACCCCAAATACCGCAATCATTACAGCCTTTATAACGACAAGGGCACCATCGACAACATAAAGCAAGCCGAAAAGGAAATGATCGGAACACTAAAAACCGAGCTGTTCTACACCGCGCTCAAACAGCTTTTGTTCACCGCCGCCGTTATTGCACTGGGCGGATATCTTCTCGATCTGCTTCCGCTTGGATTTAACGAGGTCATGCGCGGATATTTCCGTACTCTTTGTGTGGGATACGGCGTTTATGCCATCGGAAATATGCTTATGCTGATACTACTCTATTTTACGGATTACAAGGGTGCTCTTATCACCACGGCAGTCTTTGCCGCGGCAACAGTTGGCTTCACGCTGTTATCGCTGTTATTTTCCAATATCTACTACGGCTTCGGATTTTTGATTGCCGCTATGATATTTGCCGCCGTATGCGCCGTGAGGCTTGATTATTTTACGAAACGGCTTCCGTACTATATTCTGTCGGTTCAGCCGCTTGTATCAGAGGACCGATCCGGAATGTTTACAAGACTCGGAGTATTTCTTAGTGATAAGCTGGAGGAAACAAAAAAATGAGGAAAAAGATTTTATCCGCCGTAAGTCTACTTTTGGCAGCTATCATGTGTATGCCCGGATGCGATGATACATTTGATTCAGCCGTGAACTCAAACCTCGGCACGACTATTTCCAAATCGGAAATACAGACAGAAGAAAATATTCACATACGCGATAAAGATCTCTTGTATGAACAGCAGAATAATACCGAAATTGTAACGATGTATCTCACTGTTTCCATGGGCAATTCCGCCGAGAATACCGATCACACATGGGAGGAAATAAACACCTATTCCGCTTACGATTACGAAGAAATGGGTATTGAGCGGTATAAAATAGCCGGGCTGATCCAGGTGGGCGATGAAAACGGACTGATTCCCGGTGAGCTTGGTTACGGTCAGGTCGCACCCAACTGCACGGTGCAGATACGCGGTCAGTCTTCCAGCCGAAACGTGCAGAAAAACTATAAAATCAGCATCAAAGACAACAAGGGTGACTGGCGCGGACAGCAGACGATAGCTCTCAACAAGCATCAGGGCGACGGTCTTCGCTTCCGCAATAAGCTGGGCTTTGATCTTCTTTCGAATATCGACGAGCTGATGAGTCTTCGCACAACCTTTGTACGCCTTTACGTCAAAGATCTGACATCGGGCGAGGATGCGAAATTTGAGGATTACGGAATCTATACGCAGGTTGAACAGCTTAACAAGACTGCTCTCGAGCGTCACGGACTTGACAAGAGAGGGCATCTTTATAAAATCAACTTCTGTGAGTTTTACCGTTATGAGGACACGATAGTTACAAAGGACGATCCGAGATATGATATCGCAAAATTCGAAGAAATACTTGAAATTAAGGGCGATGACGATCATACAAAGCTTATACGTCTGCTTGAGCGAATAAATGACTATTCAATCCCGATAGAAACCATACTCGAAGAGGATTTTGACATCGAAAACGTGGCATATTGGATGGCATTTCAGCTGCTCGTCGGAAATGTTGACACCCAGAGCCGAAACTTCTATATGTACAGCGCACAGAACGATAATCGTTGGTACATACTCTCATGGGACCTTGACGGCTCCTTCAAACGGACGGAATACGAGCTTCTCGGGCGAAACGACTACAGTGAGTGGGAGTCCGGCGTGAGTAACTATTGGGGCAACGTGTTATTTAAGAGATGCCTGAAATCGGAAACGTTCCGTGGGGCACTCACTGCAGCTGTGGATGATATTTATGCAAAACTGTGCGACGGGCGTGTGGAGGAATATGCAAAAGCTTATTCCGAGCTTCTGAAGCCGCTGGTTTACACCGGACGTGATGCTCTCTATATGCCGGTTACAGCCCCGCAGTATGATATTATCGCATCCGCACTTGTTGATGAAATTAAAGATAACTACCAAAGATTCAAGGATTCCTTTGGCAAGCCTATGCCGTTCTACATCGGCGTTCCGGAAAACAGTGCTCAAAAGCTGAGTGTAATATGGGAAGCGTCGTACACCTTCGACGCCGAGGCTATCTCATACAGTTTTGAGCTTGCGCGTGACTACACCTTTGAAAATCCCATAGTGAAGCTTGATAAGCTCACAATCCCTATGGCGGAGTTTGACGGTCTGTCTGAGGGACAGTATTTCATTCGCGTAAAAGCTTATGACGCTGGTGGCCAGTCACAGACGGCGTTTGATTCCTATATAACCGACAGCGGTAAGGTATACGGCACAAAATGCTTCTATGTTGATGCGAACGGGCAGATCGTGGAGGATGTTTATGTCGAAGACTGAACGCTACCGTCACGAGTGGAAGTATCTTATTGATACAGCACAAAAGGAGCTTATCTGCAGGCGACTCTCTCCGTTTTTAGAGCTTGACAAGCATGCAAAAAACGGCGGTTATATGATCAGGAGCCTGTATTTTGATGATTATTTCAATACAGCCTATGAAGAAAAGGATGCAGGTGTGCTGGAACGAAAAAAATACCGTATACGCATCTATAACTGTCAAGACAGCAGTATAAAGCTTGAGCGGAAAAAGAAATTCGGCGCCTACATCTTCAAGGAGTCGGCAACGCTCACGAGAGACGAGGTCTACAAAATTCTCGACGGCGACTACGAATTTTTGCTGCACAGCAAATATCCGCTATGCAGGGAGTTTTACGTTGAATGTGTCAGCAACGTAATGCGTCCGCGCACTATCGTTGACTATGACCGCGAGCCGTGGATTCTGGATGCCGGAACGGTGCGCATCACCTTTGATATGGATGTACGTGCCGCTGTCGGAAGTTACGACATTTTCGACGACACGCTTCCCGCACTCCCCGTGCTTGAGCCGGGCAAGTGTGTAATGGAGGTAAAATATACCGAATTTCTGCCGAAGTTTGTGCGCGACATTTTACCGGACAGGGCATCCGAGTTTACAGCAGTGTCGAAATATGTGCTTTGCTATGAGAAGACAGAGTATATGCGAAGCTTTAAATATTGGTATGAGAATTAATTTGGAGGATGACTATGAGTGTACAGGATTTTATAAAAAAATCAATTCTTGAGTCGGGCGCGTTTGACGGCGTAAGTATAACGAACGCCGCGCTCGGACTTCTCACAGCCCTCATTATGGGCACTGTCATTTACTTTGTGTACAGAAAATTTTATACGGGTGTTATCTATTCCCGCGCATTTGCCATAACACTTGTAGGCATGACCGTGCTGACAGCCATGGTTACGCTTGCCATCAGTACAAACATCGTAATCTCCCTCGGTATGGTCGGTGCGTTGTCTATCGTACGCTTCCGTACCGCAGTAAAGGATCCGCTTGACCTTTTATACCTTTTCTGGGCTATAACAACCGGAATCACCGCCGGTGCGGGAATGTATGTGCTCGTTTTAGTTGCGGCACTTGTTATGACACTTATGATAATTCTATTTTATCATAAGCAGCAGAAGGGACGCATCTACATACTCGTAGTTCACTACACCGGTGATGCGGTCGGGGATGATATCATTCGTGCGCTTGGCAAGATGAAATATTTCATCAAATCCAAAACCATGAGAAAAGAGAAAACCGAAATGGCAATCGAGGTATTCTGCAAAAACAACGATACCTTCTTCATGGAAAAAATAAACTCTATTGATGGGGTTGATGATGCTACGCTGATTCAATACAACGGTGAATATCATGGATAAGATTTTTCAGTCGATAAAGGATTTCTCAACCGTAAAAAAGCTCTTTGAGGCTATCAACAAAACAACGGATGACTTTTTGTTTGTGTTTGATATACCGCACGATGAGAACCGGTTTTTCGGCTCCATTGATAAACGGTTTGCCGTGAGAAAGCCGGGGAGTGAGGTCAATACCTTTGCGGAAATGCTTGCTGTTGTACATCCGGCTGACCGAAAGGCACTTTGTGAGGACATAGAAAGAATCAAAAACGGTACACAGGACGCTCACGATATGAACTACCGTTGGATCAATCGTGACGGCGAAATCGTATGGGTCAGCTGTCGAGGACGGGTTGTACATGATGAGGGCGGCAGTCCCCATCTCATGATCGGAAGAGTATCGGAGGAAGCGGTACGTCATCTCTATAATCAGGTCACAGGTCTCTCCAATAAAACCAAGCTTCGTGAAGATCTGAAGGTGCGCTTGATGGGCCCTTTGGGATCGCTTATGTTACTTGAAATTCCCGAGCTTGCGGACATCAATTTAAGTCATGGAAGAAGCTTCGGAAATCAGCTGCTTTGTGAGGTGGCGGATATTCTTAACGGTATAGATTCGGTGGAAGAAGCATACCATATCGACCATAATAATTTTGCGGCTGTAATCAGCGAATCATCCTATGAGAAAATGCAGGAGATATACCGGCAGATAAACAGTGTCATGAGTGAAAAATGTTCGCTCTGCGCCGGAGCTGTTCCGATCGACAAGAGTCTCTTTATAGATGTTTCTCATCTGATAGATTCCGCAAATGTCACTCTGCAAAAAGCAAAGCAAAAAACAACTGACTGTTTTGAATTCTTTTCTGCCGATGATATTGAGCAGAGAATAAGTGCACTTACACTTCTTGAGGAGCTGAAGGAGAGTGTACAAAACAACTTCGAAGGCTTCGAGCTTTGGTATCAGCCTCAGGTGAGAAGCGGGAGCTATGAGCTTTACGGGGTGGAGGCACTACTCAGATATAATTCAAAAAAACGTGGAAAGGTTTTCCCTGATTCATTCATTCCGCTTCTCGAGCAATCAAGGCTTATTGAGTCTGTGGGAATGTGGGTGTTAGATCAGGCACTCGCTCAGTGTAAAGCGTGGCGCGAATTTATTCCGTCACTGCAGGTGAGCGTGAACTTTTCAAGCGTTCAGTTTGAGGACCATAAAATCGGAGAAAAAATTGTTGATGCTCTGAAAAATGCGGGAATGCCCGGAGAGTCCCTTACCGTTGAGTTGACAGAGTCCGTTCAGCTGCATCAGGACAAGCATTTTTACGATTTGATCAAGTATATCAAATCGTACGGAGTGCGTTTTTCCATAGATGATTTCGGAACGGGCTATTCAAATCTCGGATATTTGAAACAGCTTGATGTAAGCGAAATCAAAATTGACCGAAGCTTCGTTTCTGAGATTGAAAAGAATACCTACAATTACCGACTTATCAGCAATGTAATTGAATTTGCGAAAACCAACTCTATACATGCGTGCTGTGAGGGTGTCGAAACCGCAAAAGAGCTTTCTGTACTTGAGCCGCTTCAGGTGGATTTTTTTCAGGGATATCTCTTTGACAAGCCCTGCACAGCTGATGAGATCGCGCAAAAGTACATCCACAAATCTTCCGATGCATATGAGGCAAGAATCGCGGCTATTAAGGAGATAAACCGTTTCAAAGAGCAATTCGGAACGATACACTTCGAGCCAAAGAATATCCTGCGTGCAAATAATATCGGGCTGTGGATCATTCGAATTGACGAAAAAAACAACCGTCATGAGCTGCACGTAGATGATGTAATGGAGCGAGTGCTCGGTCTCACGGAGAAGCTATCCCCGGGTGAATGTTACGATTATTGGTACAGCCGCATTTCTCAAAAGGATAGGGAATATGTGGACAATGCTGTCAATGTGATGATAAATGACAAAAAGGCAGTACAACTCGGTTATCGCTGGAATCATCCGGTGGTCGGTCAAGTAACCGTACGCAGCAGCGGAATACGCACGTCGGATGAAGGCGATAAGATAGTGCTTGATGGTTATCATCGCATACTCACCGGAGTTGAAGGAGCGTAAATACGCAATTAATAAAGCAAGACCAAGGAGCAAATACTATGAAGACAATTCAAAGTAAAATACTGTTTGTTGTAATTACCGCGCTTATTGTGATTACTGCGATTGTTACCTCCATCGCAGTGGGTGTTACGCATAATATCATGCATAAGGATGCGGACAGAATTTTAAACAACGTTTCCGAGAAGGAAGCCGCATATATCAATGATATGCTGAACGATTTTATGCAGTCGTCGGCAATTATGGAGCACTACGCAATACATGAGCTTAGCAGTGTGAGTGCGCTGAATAATGAATCCTATCGTGACGAATATATAGAGGAAATATGCCACCTTTTTGACGAGGTTGCACTTAATACCGCCGGAACAACCGCATATTATCTCTGCTTCTCACCCGAGGTGACGGGTGGTGTTACTTCCGGATTTTACTCAAAATTCAAAGATGATGGCGTGTACGAGCTTTCAAAAGAGGAGTTTGCGGAGCTTGACCTTTTTAACGCGAACTTTATTAAGGAAAGCGGATTTGACGTGATTGGATCCGGCAACATATGGCTGCAGCCCCGAAGGAGTACCTTTGCCCCCGACGATACGGTTGTCTCCTACCTTACGCCGCTATACAAAGAAAATACCTTTTTGGGATTCCTCGGATTCAATATGAATTTTGATTGTTTGCTTGAGCTGGTAAACGAAATAACTGTTTATGACTCCGGATGTGCTCTTTTGCTCAGCGATGACAAGGAGACTTGTTACAATCCATCGGAGAATATAAAGATTGCAGAAGATTATACCGAGGCAACAACACCCCTGAAAAACGGAATGTACCTTGAGCTTCGCGCTGCATATAAGGACATCCAGAGCGGTCTGCGTCCTATGCTCGCCTATATAATCTGCGCATTTTTGGTGGTGCTTGCACTTGCGATACTCTATACCGTTTGGGTAACGCACAGAATTGTGACGCCGCTTAAAAAACTTACTGTCGCGGCGTCCAACATCGCTGCCGGTGTGCAGAACGAAAATTTTGTTATTGATTCAAAGGATGAAATCGGTATACTCGCACGCGTGCTTACCGACACTTATGCAAAGATTCGAGAGTATTCCGCATATATAAACGCGCTTGCTTACAGAGATTCTCTTACGGGCGTAAAGAACAGTACCGCCTATACCGAAGCGATCCATGAGCTTAACAAAGAAATAAACACGGGCAATCCCTCTTTTGGTGTAATAGTTGCAGACATAAACAATCTGAAGAAAACCAACGACACCTACGGACACGATATCGGAAATGAACTTATCATTCATTCAGCGAGAATACTTACCGACATATTCAAAACAAGCGCCGTATACCGAATCGGCGGCGATGAATTTGTTGTTGTGTTAAAGGGAAAAGACCTTGAGCGTCACCATGCTCTCATTGAAAAAATGGACGCTGCATTCTCTGCCGATTACATAACGGTAAACGATGAAACAGTACCTGTTTCAATAGCGAGAGGAGTTTCGGTATTCGATTCGTCAATCGATCATGTTTATGAAGATGTATTTGCGAAGGCTGACCACGCTATGTACATGAATAAGGAAGACATGAAGACTGCACTAGTGTGAATTCTGTCGCCTAGAGAATAGCAAAAAAGCTGAAATGCCCTTGTGGCATTTCAGCTTTTTGTTGGTACGTGTGACAAGACTTGAACTTGCGGCCTCTACCACCCCAACGCCGAAATTTACGTTTTTTCGGTGCTTTTAAGTTTTTTTAGTGCTTTTCTGTCCATAAAATCCGCAGTTTCGTGCTCTCGTGTTCTCTTGTGTCCGAATAGTCCGTGCGCGTCTATGGTCTGTATATGTGGTCAGGAAAATTTGATATGGTTATTATGTGGTCAAGCTCACCTCCTGAATTTCGCGGTATCCGCGGTTCGGGAGGCGTTTGTATTGTTGCGCTTGCAGAGGCGGTTGTCAAGAGGTTTCGCGTAATAAAATTTTGGATGCATAGTCAAAGAAAAGCCTTATAGCCATGATTCGCTGCGAACACAGCTGCTTGGGCAAGGGCGATTACATTTTTTCTATATCTCCGGATTGGTGCGGCGCTGCTTCGGCTCTACCTTTTCACAGCTGTTAAGCGAATACTGCGTTGCCCGCGCCTGCGAGCTGTTAAGAGCGAT
>JAZTWV010000052.1:0-25356 GCA_045636145.1 Candidatus Flemingiibacterium sp. | reverse complement strand
GCGACCTGTTGCAATACCAACACCCATATGAGCATAGCCTGCATCAGCCATAATAGACTTAACGTCTGCAAAGTCGAGGTTAACAAGTGCTGTAACATTGATAAGCTCAGAAATACTCTGAACGCCTTGACGGAGAACATCGTCAGCAATATCGAACGCGTTCTTGAAAGTAATCTTTTCATCAGAAACGAACTTAAGACGCTCGTTAGGAATAACCACAAGGCTATCTACGTGTTCACGTAAAGCGGCAATACCTGCTTCAGCCTGAGTCATACGTTTTTTACCTTCAAAAGCGAAAGGCTTTGTAACGATACCTACAGTAAGGATACCAAGCTCTTTAGCAATAGAAGCTACAACAGGAGCGGCACCTGTACCTGTACCGCCGCCCATACCTGCGGTAACAAATACCATCTGAGTGCCCTCAAGCATCTTCTTGATTTCCTCTATGGATTCCTCGGCAGCTCTTGCACCGATTTCGGGATTAGCACCTGCTCCGCGACCCTTGGTGATCTTCTCACCGATGTCGATCTTGGTAACAGCGTTGGATCTTGAGAGAGCCTGTCTGTCGGTATTGATAGCGACAAACTCCACGCCGCGCATATTAGCGGCAATCATGCGGTTAACAGCGTTGTTTCCGCCGCCGCCTACGCCGATTACTTTTATATTCACATTTCCAAAGTTATTGTCGAGTTCGAAAGCCATTTTTCAGTATCCTCCTAATTTTTCTATGTCCGATTATCGAAATTCTTCGATATAAAACTCATCATATAATAATATAATAATATTAAATTGCAATTTTTGCAATAGGTTTTAAAAAAGTTTAATATTTTTTTACGTTTAATGCACAATTTACGCGTTATCGCCTGTCAAACTCGATTATAAGGTTAGGATTTTTTATAACCGGGCACTGTGCAGGATCGTTGGCATCAATGGTAGCAGGTACTCCATCGGAGAACACTTCGCTTTCAAGCATTCCCGCAACCGCGGTAAGCTTTGTGTTAAGCTCGTCCCCGTTGCCGAGATCCACAAGATAAATATCCTTCGCAATAAGTGCTAAATTGAATCTGTCCCGAAGATCAAACGCCGTGGTGCTTCGAAACAGGGGGCTTGATTCAAGAGCATCAATGTACGCGCTGACATACCGCGCGGACACCTCAGCGGCAAACTCAACCTTATATCCTACCATCGCGCTGTTCACTTCAGGAAGCATCAGCCCTATAAGTCCCTCACCGTCAAGCACTGACATATCAAACACACGCTCAAGCACACGAAGCTCATCAGAAAGCACGAAATACTCACCGTACAGCTCACACACGTACCTTGGCTCATCCTCGGTAACTTTTATCACCAACGTATGAGGCAGCTTCCTTACGATACGCGCCTGCTCTATATACGCAAGCCGTCCGCGAAGTCCATCAAGATCGGAATTTGATATTTCATAAAGGCTGAGCCCTTCTTCAATGTCCGTAACCGCAAGAATATCTTCTTTTGAATATCTGGACGTTCCCACGATCTCTATTTCTTTAACTCTGAAAAACACTGCAAGGCATATTATAATAAATACAGCACTGAGCAGTCCGAATATCAGAAAATATGTAAATCTTGAAAAGTGTTTTCGCGTCCGATTGTGCCTTTGGAATTTCTGAAGGCTTTCCTTGCTTTTTATTCTGGCAAGCTCGTTATCATCACCGGTAAAGAATCGGCTCTCCCGGCGGTCGCTCGAATGGCTCATACGCTTACCCTCCGTGAGTTATGTCCTTTCCGACGATTTTAAGATATCAGCCCGCGCAAAAGCGCAAGGCAAAATACCGCCTTTGTAATATTATATCATAGTCAACTGTAAAAAGTCAAGTAATTTACGACGATTTGTGCGATTATTTGCAGATTTTTTCATGCAATTCGGTTATTTTTTGCCTGCGAGGGAAATAAGATCAAAATATATTCTCCGATTGGCATCCGGCAGGGCAAACTTTGATATGTTTAAAGCCATATCAGCGCGTTTTTTGGGACTTGCAAGCAGTTCTGCCATTGTATTTGTGAGCTTTCCGTCCGAAAGCTCGTTTTCGCAGAATACATAAGCCGCATTGGCATCTGCCAGCACCTTGGCATTTTTGTATTGATGATTGTCCGCAACGTGAGGTGACGGAATAAGAACACAGCATTTATTAAGTGCCGACAGCTCCGAAAGAGTCATTGCGCCGGCACGGCTGACCACGATATCAGCCGCCGCCATAAGCTCCGGCATATTGTAGATGTATTCCCGTATCTGAATATTCTCGTATTTATCAAGACCGTACTCTTTAGCCTTGAGCATTGCGGCTTCATACTCAATTGCGCCTGTAGCGTGGATGTGAAGAAGCTCAGGATGTTCCTTGGTATAGCTTCTCATAAATTCAAGCATCTCGTCGTTTACCTTCTCAGCACCCATGCTTCCGCCATAGGACAGGATAAGGTGCTTGTATTTTCCATCAATTCCAATGGCACGTCTTGCATCTGCATATTTCAGCGAGGAAAACTCAGGCTTTATGGGATTTCCCACCCTGACTATCTTATGGCTGTACGCATCTCCGAGAGCCACAGCGGTAGCTTCAAAATTCACGTAGATACGGTCAACATACCGTGCAAGCATCTTAACCGCCACTCCGGGAATGGCATTGGACTCATGCACTGCGGTGGGAATACCCATGGAAGACGCGGCTTTAAGGAGCGGCCAGCACACATATCCGCCCGTTCCGATTACAATATCCGGCTTGAACTCCCGAAGAAGCTTTTTTGCTTTCATGGGAGAGGTAAAAGCAAGCCATGCGGATTTAATATTATAAGGGGTCAGCTTCCGCTTGAATCCCTGCACCTCAACATGATGAAGCTTATATCCTTCCTTTGGCACAAGCTTGTTTTCAATACCGCGGGATGTTCCTACAAATTCTATCTTTGAATCCGGAAGATTTTCCCGTATGCTGTTGGCGATGGCAATTGCGGGATTTACATGACCGCCTGTGCCGCCGCCTGTCATTAAAACTTTCACTGTATAATCCTCTTTTGCTTGATTTTAAGCTTATTTTTGCTGTTTTGAGAAGCGTGAAATGGACAGAACGATTCCCATTTCAACCATTAGTACACAGAGTGATGAGCCGCCGTATGAGAAGAACGGCAGTGAAATACCTGTGTTGGGAATGGAATTGGTTACAACCGCGATGTTAAGAAGTGCTTGAAGCACAACCTTTCCAACAATACCAACAACCACAAGGGATGAATATATGTCCGGAGCCTTCATGGCTATAAGAAATCCGCGCCATGCAAACAGGACAAACAGTGCAACCACCGCAACGGCACCGATAAAGCCCAGCTCCTCACATACGATGGTAAAAATAAAGTCATTCTGGGGCTGTGATACGAACAGATGCTTCTGATAACTCTCACCCAGTCCCTCTCCGAACAAACCGCCCGAGCCGATAGCATACAGTCCCTGTAAAGTCTGATATCCTGCACCTCTCGGGTCATTTTCGGGATGAAGCCAAATATCTATACGGCGTTTGGTATACGGAGTCACCACGCTGATGATTCCAAGCAGTGCAACACCGACACCGCCCATTCCGATAAGCAGACGAAGGGGTGTACCGCTTGCAAAAATGATTATGATACCTATCATAAACATAATAATAGTACCGGAAAGGTGCTTTTCAATAATAACTAGAACACACGCTATGGCAGTAATTGCAAGAGGTACAAACGTGCCGAAGAACGATGCTCTTATAAGATTCGATTTGTCTGTTGCACGTTCATAATATCTGTCGCAAAACCATGCAAGCATCAAAACAAGTCCAAGCTTCATAAACTCAGAGGGCTGAATATCGGTAAATCCCAAGTCTATCCAACGTTTAGCACCGTTTCGCTCAGCACCGATTATAGGCACAAGGCACAGTAAGAAGAAGCACACGATGTAAAACGGCACAGAAAAACGCTTATACCATTCAGGCTTGAACCACGTCGCTGCCGCCATACCGATAAATCCAACCACGATGAATATAAACTGCCTGAATATTATGTAATAGCTGTCATCGTATTTATTTTTGGAGTACACGTAGCTTGCCGAATACACCATGATAGTACCGAAAGCAAGAAGTATCAGAACAAGCACCAAAAATACATAGTCTATACTTCCCTGCTCGCGCACGATATTTCGCTTTTCAAGGACGGTGCGATCCACCGCAAAGGTCTTTTTAAGCCATGCAACCGTGCTGTTTTCCTGCTTTCGCACGGCAGGCGCGGTGGTTCTTGCAGGCTGCACTGATGTTTGGCGCACAGGCGCACTGCGTCTGGCTGTACCGCCGTTTTGACTGATGGTGCGGCGAGCCTGCATATTGGTGTGGCCTTGTGCGCCGTTTGCTCTTGATGCATTGCCAGACCTTGCACTCTGACGAGAGTTGTCGGCTGATCCGTTTTCACGCCGTGAGCCGCCGTTATTTCTGTTATAATAATTCCGCTTGTCGTCGTGCAAACAGATCACCTCCGATAATCAAATGTTTGTTTAAATTCCGAAATATGCCACAGCTCCTGCAATGAGTGTAACAAGAGAGGACACACCCACTATCTTAAGCTCCGACCATCCGCATTTTTCAAAGTGATGATGGATGGGCGCCATCTTGAATATGCGCTTTTTTGTCAGCTTATAGCATCCAACCTGCAAAATAACGGACAGCGTTTCAAGAATATAGATTATACCCACAATAATAACAATGAGCGGATTATCTATTATATAAGCCATACCTATGACAAGTGCGCCAAGGAAAAGCGAGCCTGTATCTCCCATGAAAACGCGTGCAGGATAAAAATTGTAAACGAGGAAACCGAGGCAGGCTCCCATGGCAATGCCCGATGCCGCAACCGTAGGAAGTGCCTCCAACGCAAATCCTGCCACTGCGAAGAACGCCCCCACCGCAAGAGTAACGCTTGCGGCAAGTCCGTCGATGCCGTCAGTGAGATTTACCGCATTGACAATTCCCGTAATAAGCAGTATTGATAAAATATAATAAAATATTCCAAGCTCCGCCGTAATATCGGTAAACGGTATGCGTACCCCGGTTGTAATGTTTCCCGTAAGCTTAAGTGCCGCCAGAAGCAGTCCTGCTGACACAAGCTGAAGTAAATATTTCTGAGAGGCCGTAAGTCCTTCGTTTCTGTGGTTTTTAAATTTGGTAAGATCGTCAACCACGCCGATAGCACCGTTCATTACAGCAAAAATCATAACTATGGTAAGCTTTTCGAGTCCCGCATCATTCTCGGTAACACGCATAGCGACAGCCAAAGCAACAAAAGCAATAACAGAGGCTATTATAAAGCTTATTCCGCCCATTGTAGGCGTGCCTTCCTTACTTTTATGCCATCTTGGACCTATATCAAGTATCTGCTGACCCATTTTCATGCTTTTAAGCTTGGGAATAAGTATTCTCGCCGCAAACGCCGTTACAATAAACGTTCCGAGCATGGCAGGAATAAAATATGCAATCATAGTTGTCTTCATGGCCTAAACCTCACAGTCATTTATCAGCATCAATAAGAGCCTTAAGCTCCTCTATAACCCGTTCAAGCTGTACAGCGCGGCTTGCCTTAAAGAGAACCGCATCGTCTTTTGACATAAGCTCATGTACCGTCTTTGCCACCGCCAAGGGATTATCGGTATTTGTATTTACGCTGATATTCTCCGCTTTAAGTCCCTGATTGATAGCACCAAGGGCGATATTCTCCGCTTCTCTTCCGAAAGTCACAAGATTCGATATGTGCCTTGACGCCACAAGCGCACCAACCTCCATATGAAGCTGCTTTGAATAATCGCCAAGCTCACGCATATCGCCAAGCACCGCTACACTGCGGCATTTGTTTTTCTCAGCAAGACGGGCAAGCACCTCCACCGCCGCTTTCATGGACTCCGGACCTGCGTTATAGCAATCTTCGATTATCGTGATCCCGCCGTACTCGTAGATATTCTGTCTCATTCCCGTGTTATGGAAGGACATCAGTCCGCGCTTGATCTCATCATCGTCCATTCCGAGAAGAATTCCCACAACGAATGCATATGTGGCATCGTAAACATTGTGGCGTCCGATGCACGGTATCTTCACATTGGTTACAACGCGTCTGCCTGCCACAAGGTCAAACTCGGTGCTGTTTTCATACTCGCGGATATTCAGTGCCCGGTAATCCGCCTGTGGATTCTGGAGAGACACAAAGATAAGATTCTGTGAAAGCTTCCCTTTCTGCGCAAACAGCATCGGCTCATCGGCATTGAGGATCACATATCCGTTCTCAGGTACACCCTCCGCTATTTCAAGCTTGGCTTTGCAGATATTCTCTCTTGAACCGAGATTTTCTATATGGGAATTTCCTATATTGGTAATAAGGGCGATATCGGGCTTCGCAACAGCTGTCATACGGGATATTTCGCCAAGTCCGCTCATTCCCATTTCAAGGACACACACCTGCGCCGTCTCCGGCATATCAAGCACCGACAGCGGCATACCGATCTCATTATTAAAATTGCCGGCGGTTTTATGTGCAAGATACTTCGCACCGGCTACGGCATACACAAACTCTTTGGTAGTAGTTTTGCCCACACTTCCCGTAACGGCAACAGTGCGCGGATGTATGCGCTCCTTGTAAGCACCGGCAATCATTCCGAGTGCTTCTATTGAGTCTCGCACTACAAGTATGCGCTTTGCATCATCTTCGCCAATACCGTCGGGAATACGCTCCGCAATTACTGCTGCCGCACCTTTTGACAAAGCCTGACAAATGAAATCATGTCCGTCGAATCGCTCACCCTTCAGCGCAACAAAAAGCGCCCCCGTCTCAGCTTCTCTTGAATCGGTAACGATGGATGTTATATCGTCGGACAGCGAGCATTTTGCACCGACTATGTGCGCAAGCTCCGCCGTATTAAAAATTGCTTTTTTATACTTTATTCCCATTTTGTCAGTTCCTTTCTGTTATGTCACGGCATTTTGCTGTCCTGCATTCGCCGAATGGTGCGGTGAATTATTTTCGATTCGGAAAAAGGATGCTTTCCGTCGGCATCTATTAAATAATCCTCATGACCCTTGCCGGCAAGAAGAATAAGATCGCCCGGTCTATGGTTCAGGATAACGTGCTCGATTGCCTTTTCGCGTTTTTCTATTACCTTGCACTCAGCACCGTCAGCCGCGCCTCTCAGGATATCGCATATTATGGCTCTCGGATTTTCAGTGCGGCTATTGTCGCCTGTAATTACTGTTAAGTTAGCCATTGTCGTGGCAACTCTGCCCATTATAGGACGCTTCGAGCGGTCTCTGTCGCCGCCGCAGCCGAAAACCACCACAAGACGTCCCCAAGGCTTTTTCAGCGCCAGCATACAGCGAAGTACATTCTCAAGTGCGTCCGGAGTGTGCGCGTAATCAATGAAGATTTCAAAATCGCATCCGTCGTAAAGTGCTACACGCTCCATACGCCCCGGCACCTGCGGACAGCCTGCAAGTGCTTCTCTGATAACATCAGACTTTATGGCAAACAGCCTTGCTGTGCCTGCCGCCGCAAGGGTATTTGAAACGCAAAAAGCTCCTGCTATAGGACAGCTTACGGTGCAGTACTCATTTTTGTCATGAAATGTGTAGGATATTCCGTCTGCTGACTCAACAACTGCATCTGTGGCATAGTAGTTTGCCTGTGCCCCGCCGGCAGAATAAGTGACATACGGTATGTCAAGCTCTCCCAAAAGTCTCTGCCCAAAGCGGTCATCAACGTTGATAAGCGCCGTGCCGCAAAGCTCAAAAAGCCGCTTTTTGGCAAGATAATACGATTCCATATCTCCATGATAGTCGAGATGATCCTGCGTCAGTCCGGTGAATATTCCCACAGTAAATCTGATGGGGTCAAGTCTGTACTGCGAAAGTGAATGGGACGACGCTTCCATAAACACTATCTCAACTCCTGCGTCAGCCATTCTTGCAAGCATAGGATACAGCTTTTCCGGAGCAGGTGTTGTCATAGAATTGACATTAGATTCTGCGCTGTCAGAAAGAATTACGGGTTCGTCACCAACAAGACAGCGAACTGTTCCGATAACGCCTGTCATGTACCCGGCTCTCTTAAATATTTCTCTTAGGAAATATGTGGTGGAGGTTTTTCCGTTTGTACCCGTCACAGCCGCAAATATCATGCGTTCTGTCGGGCGTCCGCAGTATTCGTTCCACATATACGCACAGGCAAGGCGCGTATTATCAACGGTTATGTACGGTATTTCCGGATGTGCCGCAAGATATGGTGTAACACGCTCGCATACTATAAGCGAAGCACCGTGATCTACCGCAGTACAGATAAAATCATGTCCGTCCACCTTGCCGCCTGCAATACAGATAAAAGTGTCCCCACCTGTACATTCGAGTGAGTTTGTGCGGAGCGTTCCGCACTCCATATCAAAATTTTCAAGATTTGTTCCCGTAATGCCTACATTACGTGTGAGATATAAAAGATTTGCCATTATTATCTTCCCCCTTAGCATTATACCTTTAATATGATATTTACGCCAAGGGGAAGATATTTATGACATCAGTCAGTACCGTCCATGTAACGGAATTCTACAGTTACTATAGTACCGGGAGGTACCTGTGTGCCGGCTTCCGGAGTCTGTGCGATAACCACAGCACCGCCGCCAACATCGTAGTTTGTAGCACCGACTACCTTTATGTTAAGGTCGGCATTGATTATAGCTCTGTTGGTCATGGTAGCATTCTGACCCATTACATCCGGAACGGTAATGGTATCCGACGGCTCAGCCTCGCCTGTATAGAGATATACACAGCCGTTTTCAAGAGACAGTCTGCTTCCGCCCTCCGGAACCTGAGCAGTAACTACGCCCTTACCGCCGCCTATTATTTCAAATTTAAGCTTTCTGTTTGTAATATAAAGTGTAGCATCCTCAACGGAAAGTCCTGCAAGATTTGTAATGCCCACATCAATCTTTGCAAGCTCCTCATCCGTATACTGAGGCTCGTATCCAAGATACGGCAGAGCTACCGAAAGGAAATTGGATATGTACGGTGCCGCAACAATACTTCCAAAGGAACCGCCCGAGGAAGGCTCATCGACGATAATGATGACCGCTATCTGCGGATCGTCCGCAGGAGCATATGCCACAGTGGAACCTATACGGTAAGGACGCTCGCTTGTTACCCATTCGTCGTTTACAGTGACAACATTTCCCTCTGCATCGTAATAAACATACTTATCCTGCTTCTGGGAAGTACCGGTCTTTGCCGCAACGCTGTAGCCCTTTGTGTATGCATTCTTTGCACCGCCGTCCGTTGCCACACCCTCTGCAAGGATTCCCGTTATGGTCTCACAGGTATCTTTTGAGAATACCTGCACTTTTTCGGCAGTTTCGTATGAATAGATAACGTTTCCGTCGTTGTCAACCATTTCTTTGAGGACGTGAGGAGTTACAAGATATCCGCCGTTTGCCACGGTGCAGATAGCTGTAAGCTGCTGCAAAGGTGTTGCTTTAAAGGTCTGACCGAAGGAATAAACCGCAAGCTCAACGTTACCCATGTTTTTCATGGCATGATAGCTTCCGTATGCCTCTCCGGTGAGATCAACTCCCGTGCGAGTTGTATATCCGAGAGCCTCAAAATATTTGTAAAATGTCTCCCTGCCTATCTTTTCGATGGTATTCATCATAAGGGGGTTGCAGGACTGCTGAAGACCTCTTGCAAACGTAACCGCACCGTGACCTGCAAGGCGGTGACAGCTTATAGGCTTTCCATAGCCCTCAACAAAATAGTGACCGCGGCAATAGAAAGGATCGTCCACATTGACAACGCCCTCCTCTATTGCAATAGCCGAGGTGATTATTTTGAAGGTAGAGCCAGGCTCGTATGGTTCATTCACTATCTTATTGTTCCACATACGGTAGATAAGGTCTGTGCGGAGCTTGTTATACTCGTCCGTTCCCTGTGTCAGACCGCTTGCGTTAAGCTCGGAAAGATATTCCTCGGCAAGTGTATAGGGATCGTTGCAGTCATATCCCGGAACTACCGCTCCGGCAAGGATTCCGCCTGTATTAACATCCATTACGATTCCGCACACACGGTTTGTGGCTTTAGCCGACTCATATGCCGCCATAAGCTGATTTTCAAGCTCATATTGCAGGCGCATATCAATCGTTGTTACCATGTTTGCGCCGTTCTCGGCACCCACATAACTCTCGTACTTAAAGGGCATCTCCTGATGTATCGCATTTTTAGCGGTAATATATTTACCGGATGTTCCCTTAAGATAGTCGTTATAAGTGGCTTCAACGCCGTAAACACCGTCTCCGTCGGAATTAGTGAAGCCGATAAGATGGCTTGCAAGGTTTCCGTAGCAATAATATCTCTTAGACTCCGCAGAAAGATTCAGAAGCCCCGTAAAGCCTTTTTCTTTAATGAACTGCCTCAGTATATCGGCAGTTTGCGGATCAACATTTTTCTTTATGGTCTCGTCCTTACGCTCAATACGTTTTGAGCGAGTTATAACCTCGTCATAGTCAACGCCAAGCACTTCTACAAGCTTTTCGGCAATCTCTCTTGCCGCCTGACCTGATACATAGTCGTTATCCGGTTCTTCCTCAAATGCGGCAATGGCATTGGGAGAAATAAACACGCGGTATACCGTGGTGTTTGTAACAAGCAGATTCATATTTGTGTCAAATATTTTTCCGCGTTCAGCCGTAGTTGTAACCTCGCTTGTGAGCTGATCTATAACTATAGCCTGGTACTTATCATTGTCAACTATCTGAAGCCCAAACAGGCGCAGGACAAGAAACACCCATCCTGCAAGGATCACAGCCGCAAAAACGAGAGTACGCTTGAACATCACGCTTTTCTGTGATAAAAATGGCATCTGTAACCTCCCAAGTAATGGCAAATTACGGAGAGTAAGCGACTTTTTCTGTGCCCACTCTCCGAGGTTGTTCAAAAACTATTACAATAATACTGCGCGGTGCTCAAAATAATACCTTTGGCATTACATTCCGAAGAATCCGCGTATACGTTCAACAAACGCACCGCCAAGGCCCATTATACCGTCAAAAAAGCTCTCGCCGGTATCCTCATGCTCCTCAACGATCTCGATTTTATCCTCTTTATGTACGGTAAGGTAATAACGGTCCACCTGATCCTTTTTGACCATTCCAAGGTCTTCTTTTGCCATTTTCTCCACAACACGAAGATCGTCTCTGGTTTCAAGAAGCAGACGAAGCTCATTTTCTTCTGACACCATGGAATTGTACCGACGCTCAAGCGCAGAGTTTTCAGCGGTTATCTCGCTTATCTGCACCGATGTGGTAACGATCGCCATGATAAGCACCGTAAAGCAGAGCGCAATAAGCACAATGGAAGCCGGGAAAGAATACTTTTTCTCGGCAGCAATCGTATGTATTGCAACTATTGATTTCTTTCTTATTTTCTCCGCCTTTTTAACCTGTTCCTTTACAGTGGCAGATGCCTTTGTGCGGATATCTGCGGTGCTCTTTGAATCAGTGCGGCTTTTCGTGCCGGAAGCAGGTGCATTTTTGTAACGCGCAGTACCGCCGCCGTATCCTGTCGTACCGCGACGTGATGCGGCTGTATTATTCATTCTGCGTGCTCCGCCCTTAACTCCGGTGCGATTAAGCGATGCTGTAGCCTCCATATTGGCGGCAGACGCAGGGCGGTTATTGCCAACAAGGGTGTCCCACGAATATTCGGTGTATGACGGATGGGTAGTGACTCGGCTATCCGATGCCGTTTGTGTATTCTTTTTCTTCTTGAATGCCGCTTCGGTCATCGCAAAATTCCTCCGTGTCCGTTGTTTTTAGTAACTTATATTTTCTCCGCAATTCTCAGCTTCGCACTGTGAGAACGGGAATTTTCCGAAAGCTCTTTCTCCGACGGGAGAATCGGCTTGTGATTTATCTGTTTTATTCTCGGCTTTTTACCGCATACGCACACCGGAAAATCCTTCGGGCAGGTACATCCCTTGGAATTTTCGGCAAATGTCTGCTTTACAATACGGTCTTCCAGCGAATGGAAGGTTATCACCGACAGCCTGCCGCCCTCTTTAAGCGAATATATAAGCGAATTAAGCGTAGGCTCTATTATAGACAGCTCTGAATTAACCTCAATACGCACTGCCTGAAAAACGCGCTTGGCAGGATGCGATCCCGCTTCCCTTGCCTTAGCCGGAATAGAGGCTTTTATAATATCAACAAGCTCAAGTGTGGTCTCAACAGACTTCTCTTCTCTGACGGCACAAATTTTCGACGCAATACGCGCGGAAAACTTTTCCTCGCCGTAGTCAAAAAATATCTTTTTAAGCTGTGCTTCTGAATACGTGTTTATAACCTCACGAGCCGTAAGAGCCGCCTCCGGATTCATACGCATATCAAGAGGAGCATCATGCATATACGAAAAACCGCGGCATGGTGTATCAAGCTGATAAGAAGATACGCCAAGGTCAATCACGGCACCGTCGATTTTAGAGATTCCAAGCCCTGCAAGCACCTCGCCCACATTGCTGAAATTATCATGCACGAATATGACTCTGTCACTGTAAGGAGCAAGCCGCATCTTCGATGCCTCTATTGCCGCGCTGTCCTGGTCTATTGCTATAAGCTTTCCGCCCTCAGCAAGCTTTGAAGCTATGGCTTCGGAATGTCCGCCTCCGCCGAGAGTACAGTCAACATATACCCCATCAGGTTTTATGTTAAGACCGTCCACCGATTCCGAAAGAAGCACCGAGTAGTGTGAAAACCCGACAGTATTCTCCATCAAAGTCCAAGCTCCTTCATCTGTGCTTCAATTTCTGCCGCATCATCACCGGACTTCATGGACTCCCAACGATCGGCAGCCCAAAGCTCCGCATGATCCCCCACACCGAGAAACGCCGCATCCTTTTCAAGATGTGCGTACTCGCGAAGGCTTTGCGGCAATGTAATGCGTCCGTGGGCATCCGGAGTAACCTCTGACGCGAAAGTATACAAAAAGCGTTTGATCGCCTTTGTCTGGGATGTGGGAAGCTCGGCAAGCTTATCGGAAAAACGCTGCCACTCATCAAGATGGTACAGCGACAGACATCCGTCAACACTTCGTGAAAGCACAAAGGTTTCGCCCAGTCCCTCTCGCAGCTTCGCCGGAACGAACACACGGAACTTCGCGTCAATTGTATGTAAATATTCACCTGTCAGCACCCGATCCACCCCACTTTCGTCGAATTATTGGGAAAATGCACCACTTCGCACCATTTTTCACCACTACTATTATAATACATCCCGCGAAAATTTTCAATAGTTTTCGCGAGATTTTTTTTGCTAATATGCAAATTTTTTTGAATATTTTTCACATTTTATTCCATGCATCGCCCATATCGACGTTGTATTTACATTTCTGTGAAAATATGTCAATTATTCTTTATGTATTCGGCAATAATTTCAGCAACGCCGTTCGGTACACAGCGTGAGTAATCACAGCCATAACGGATAAGCTCGCGCACCATTGTTGAGCTTATGTGCATATACTCCGCCTTGGTCGGAATGATCACAGTATCAAGCTCCGGAACCAAGGAACGGTTTATAAGAGCAAGAGACTGCTCGTATTCAAAATCAGAGTTTCCGCGCGCTCCTTTGACTATTGTGCCGATACCGTGTTCCTTTGCATAGTCTGCAAGAAGACCGCCGCAGGAATCAACACGAACATTTTTTATATCGGCAAAAGCGGCTTTAAGCATACAGAGTCGCTGTTCGGCATCGAAAAATCCGCTCTTTGATGAATTTACAAACGCCGTAACATAAACCTCGTCAAACATCTGTGCCGCACGCACAACAAGGTCGTAGTGACCTATTGTTGGCGGATCAAAGCTTCCGGGGACGAGTGCACATTTTGGATTCAGCATAATAATCAATCCTTTCTCGAAAGCACTGTTATATAAACTCTTCCGTATCTGTTCTGCTTTTCGATATTGTACTTGTCGGCAAGAGCCGCGTTTCCACAGAATACATCGTCGGTTTCGTCCTCGCAGATTATCCACGCGCCATCGGAAAGGATATCGTATTCCGCAATACGCTCAAGAGATGCCTTCAGCATACCGCTTCCGTATGGCGGATCAAGAAAAACAAAATCGTACTTGTATTTTCCGTTGGCTGAGCGAAGAAAATCCGCAAAATCGCCGGTTACTACTCTGCACCGATCAAAAAGGTGGGTTTTCTGTGCGTTTTTCTTAATAATCTCTACCGCCTTTGCAGAATTATCCACAAGATGCGCCTTTTCTGCACCGCGGCTCAGAGCTTCAAGTCCCATCTGACCGCTTCCGGCAAAAAGATCCAACACAAATGCATCAGTAAGATCAAACTGTATCATGCTGAATATTGCTTCCTTTACGCGCTCCGCCGTGGGACGGGTCTTGTCCCCCTCAAGGGTTTCAAGCCTTATTCCGCGTGCGCTTCCCGTTATGATCCTCATATATTTTTCTCCTTAGTATCTGACTGTTTACTGTAATATTCGATTATAGCATCCGCATTAGCCGCGCTGATACCTGACACGCGCATAAGCTCGGTTTTGTCCGCCTTTTTAATTGCCGCGATGCTCTTAAAGTGAGAAAGCAGGCTCTTTGCCTTTATTTTACCGATTCCCTCTATATTTTCAAGGGTCGAATGCTTAAGAGTTTTGGATTTTGCGTTTTCCATGCGTGTTATGGTGTATCGGTGAACTTCCTCCTGAAGCTTATAAACAAATTGGAACACCGCCTGCTCCCTGGCAATACTGAGTTCGCTTACATCATCGGTCAGTGCCCGTGTTTTATGGAATTCATCCTTCACCATGCCGTACACGGGAATCTCGCACCCAAGCTCCTGCATAAGCTCTCTCACCACGGATACGTGTCCCTTGCCGCCATCAAGCAGTATAAGATCGGGGGGCGCGCCGAAAGATTCATCGGTAAGATGTGAAAGGCGTCTTTCCAGTGCCTCACGCATAGCTCCATAGTCGTCTATTCCATCGGTAGATTTTATTTTAAATGTCCGATAATCGGATTTTTTCAATTTCCCGTTTTCCGCCACTATCATTCCGGCGGTTATATTGTCCTTGCCGAAGTTTGAGACATCATACGCCTCGATTCGATCGGGAACGACTTCAAGTTTCAGCATGGAAGCAAGCTTCACAAGCACCTTATTATCTTTCTCGGACTGAGCCTTGTAAAGCAGTGCCTGCTGCTTTGCGTTGTCGTATACCATCTCGCAAAGCCTGCGTCGATCCCCTCTCTCCGGAGTACGGATATCCGGCTTATATCCAACGCGCATACGAATCATCTCACCAAGTGCTTCAAGCTCTTCATCCGGAAGTATAAAATCAAGTATTATATCGTGCGGCACATATTCACGGATATTGTAAAGCTCCGATAAAAACGCCGACATATTCTCCTCGTCAATGATCTGCTCGGCAGGAAACAAAAAATGGTCGTTATCCGTAATGCTTCCGCCCCGTATATAGAATACGGATATGCAGGAACAAACCTCGTCTGTATACAGCGCGATAACATCCTCTTCCATATCAGGAGAGCCGACCACCTTCTGTCTCTGCCACAGCTTTGACAGTGCCTCTATGCGGTCACGGTAACGTGCGGCGGCTTCAAACATCAGATTTTCCGATGCATACTCCATTTTCTCTCTGAGAGACTGCTCACACTCACGAAAAGAGCCGCGAAGGAAGCTGTTTACTTCCTTGAATATGGCTTTATATTCATCGCTTGAAACATTTCCCGTGCAAGGTGCACAGCAAATTCCGATGTGCTTGTTGAGGCAGGGTCTGCCCTTGCCTATATCGCGCGGAAATTCCTTATTGCAGGAAGCTATCCCAAAGGATTTCTGAACAGTACCCAGTATATTGTAAACCGCCGATATGCCTGAATATGGACCGTAATATTTCGCGCCGTCGGAAAGGCGTCTGCGCGTTACCGAAAGCTTCGGATACTCGTCGTTTACGGTCAGTTTAAGATACGGGTACGTTTTGGAATCCTTCAGCTTTATGTTGTACTTAGGTGCATACTGCTTTATGAGGCTGTTTTCAAGAGACAGTGCTTCTATTTCGGTATCCGTAAGAATATAATCAAAGCTGTGCACGCAAAGAAGCATACGCTTTGTCTTTTCATTATGGTGTGCAGACTCATGAAAATACTGCGATACTCTGTTTTTAAGCGACCTGGATTTTCCTACATATACAACCTTGCCGCCCTTGTCGCGCATAATGTATACACCCGGACGCTGGGGCAGGCTGTTTGCTTTTTCAAGCAGTCCGGCACGACGGTCGGTATTGCCGCAGGCGGCTCCGAATGTTTCCATAAACTACCTCACATATCGCTAGTATCTCTTAATTAAAGCAAAGACGAGTCACCGCACAAAAAGCACACCGCGACCCGTCAAAACTATTAAATCTCAGCAAGTGTCCGTATGTACGGCAACCCTGCATAATAAATCCGACAGATCGGATTATTCGCCAAAGCCGGTGTCGATGAGCTCGCACAGACCGTCAAGTGCATCGTTCTCGTCGTTTCCGTCAGCAATAAGAGTGATGGTCATCCCCTTGGTAATACCAAGAGAAAGAACGCCGAGAAGGCTCTTTGCATTAACACGTCTGTCTTCCTTCTCCACCCAGATGGAGCTCTGGAATGAGTTGGCTTTCTGAATAAAAAATGTAGCAGGCCTTGCGTGGAGACCCACATTGTTGCGGATAGTCACGTTACGGGATATCATAATAAGTTCGCTCCTAACATTAGATTTGTATATTTCGGTACAAAAAGTTTAATTTTAATCTACGCACGGCGCAGGACCTGTACTCCGGCACACGGGCGGTAAATCATATCAAAGATACGCTGATTATAGTATATCAAATTTTTCAAATAAAATCAATAGTCCTTTTGCATATAAATTGTCAAACTATAGTTCACTTTATCTGTTAAATTAGGAGCTTTTAACAAAAAAACGCCGTATAATGGGATTTTTTTCCATTATACGGCGTTTTTTCATTCTGTAGGATTTATTCTTTCGATATCCGTAACGGTTATGCTCACCGTTATGTTTTTACTTTCAATAGTAATTTTCGATCCCGGTGCAATATATGTTGTACCGCCCAGCAAAAATCCCTCACTGCTGAAGACTCCCGATGAAAGTATTTTGCCGCGAACATCAATGCGGCTGCTCTTTGTGGGATCGTCCGGATCTGTGGGCGAATAGGATTTTATGAGAGTGCCGTCCGCACCGGCGATATATGCCTCCGCAGGAAGGTCGTAGGGCTTCTCCTCAAGAGTTCCGAAATAGCATTTATGAGTATCGCTGTAGAATACATCGCCTGCATTGAAATAATTATAAGAATCGCTGTTTATATCCTGTACCAAAAATGAAATGCGTGCAGGCTCCACACTGCTGCTTGTTATAACCTTCTCAACAATACCCATTCGAAGCGCGATACCTATTACAGCACCAAGTACGACCACAACTATCAATAAATCAATGATGTTAGGTCTGAGCTTTTTCGTTTTCTTTATGCTGTTATCATTCATGACTGACCCTCCGTTTCAGATAATTCCGTACAGTATCCGACACCCGTATAATTTGGAAGTCTTACGTACATTGTAGTGCCTACCGAGATATCGTATCCGCCGTCAAGCACATATCTGCCGTCTGCTCCGACAGTTGCCTCTGCCGCAACACTCAGGCGAACATTTGAATGCTCCGGATGTGCGCTTGACACAAGTGCGCCGGCGGAAAAATCGTTTCCGTTGTATATTGCAGGCTCCACAGCATAATCAATCACCTCACCGAGATGATATTTGGCAACCGAGTCCACAACGCCCTCTCCAACGGCAAAATTATCCGTAAATTCGTTTCTTATTGTCCGAAATTCAACAACATATTCTATTTTGACCGTTTGATTTATAGTTTCTGTTCCCCCCATTGAGAAGAACATCACTGCGGCAACAATAATCGCCGCTATAACTATTATAATTGCGGCATCCACCGCATTAAATCTGTGTTTTTTCACTGTAGTTCCCATATTTTCCTCCGCTTTATCAATATATATCTTCCGCCGCTGTGGAATTCAGCGTTTTTCTGATTGCAGCACCAAGTCCCAGCATAAGCCAGAACATCAAAAACACACGGTAATTGTACCATATATAATCCGTCATTCCCTGTGCAAGAACCGCAAGCATACCGCAGAACACAGCATTTGAAAAGTATTTGTCCGAACGGCTCTCATTCACGTGCAGTGTCAGACTGCTTTGGGTATATATGAATATCGCCGCCACGAAAACTATAAGTCCCACCGCACCAAGCTCAACAAGTATCTGTAAATAAAGATTGTGCGAATGGGGAGCTGTCTCAATTCCCGACAGCGCGTAGAGCGGGTAGACAAGCCTGAACGAGTCATTACCGATTCCGATTCCGCACTGCCAATAATCCTGCACCATGTTGATGACTCCGCGCCAAATATTAACGCGGTATGATGTTGAGCTGTCACCAAGATTTCCTATACTCAAAAACCGCTGTGTGATGCTCGCAGGAAGCACAAAGGGAAGGAACGGTATTCCGAGTGAGCAGAAAAGCAGTCCTGTCAGCGTATTTCGGCTGTACATAAGCATAAATATGAGAATGCCTATTATAAATCCGAGCCACGCACCGCGCGACCATGTATAGATAAGACAGCCTGCCGCAGAGAGTCCGGCTATAGCGGCCGCAAGCCTTGCCTTGGGTGTTTTTGATACAATAAATGCGGCAAGCATCAGCGGAATTACCATTATAAGATACTCGGCAAGAACATTGGGGTTTTCGAATGTTGATACCACACGGCCCTCTATTTCACTGAACATATCGGAGTCCTGCCATGTCTTCTCCACTGATCCGAAAAAGTTCTGATACAGACCGTACAGGGATACAAGGGTACATGAACTTACCGCACCGACAATACACCGTATGACCCAATCGCGGGTACGGATAAGGTTTACCGTTAGAAAGTAACCAAGCATGAAAGCAACATATACAAGCATGGGCTTCATGCTTGCGCTTGATGCCGCAACAAATCCTCCGCCTATCATAAGGAGCATGAAGATCAGCACGACCCCATCCATAAGATCAAATTTGATTGAACGCCGCCCACACATTGCTTTAAGCAAGAAGCAAAATGAGATATAGAATACCGCGCCCACAAGAGCCATTGTGGGGGCAAACGGAAGCACGCAGATGACGGCAAGGACACCGAATTCGGGTTTAATAAACACAATATAGGCGGCTATCAAACCGAGAATCCCGATAAGCAGTACAAGAGGATGGGCAAAGAAGGACATCACTCCGAAAACAAGACCGGCTATAAAAGCTACGTTAAATTTTCCTTCTTTCTCCTCACGTCCCTCAAGAGTCTCCTGACGTATTCCGGCGAGCTTAAAAAGCGCCAACCGCGCCGATGGACTTGTAAGCAGTGCGCCTGCAAGATTTTGCCTTGATGCTATCATCATTACCGACATAATAAGCATTATTGTAAGCGTAAGTATTACACTAATATCCACGCCGCTCCCGGAGTCAAGACGAAAGGTTTTAAAAAGATATACCACCGCACTGTAAAGTGCCGCCGAAAACATAAAGATACCGTAGGATTTCATGGAGCTTGACAGCATTCCGTCAAGCGTTCTTCTGACAAAATCAAGTATCGTACTGTTTTCAATTCCGCGCGCTATATGTCTCTTTGCCGGCGTAATGAGCCTGTCACCAAGAGCCATGCGCCGCATTCCCTCAGCCGCGGCACTGTCCGTCACCGCCTTATTTTCCCTGTCATACGAAGAAAACAATCCACCAACAAGACCAAGTGACAGCTTTCTGTATATCCACGAGGATGCTCGTCCAAGAAGTGACAGTATAAGCGATGATTTAATGATACCAACGCCGGAGTCGGTATCATTTTCTGATGAACCTGTGTTTTTTCTTATCAAAAGTATACCTCCCTCTGAAATTATTCCGAAATTTTTATCTTAGCAAGCCTTGCCCACAAAAGATATACAATAACTGCCGGTGCAAAGCTTACAGCCGCCTTGATTGCATTTACCGCAAAGGAAGCTTCAAATGGTGTGCTTGCAAGAAGCTGTCGCATTACAAACGTTACTGCGAACACAAGCACTCCGCCGCATATTATTTTTACCGCATTTACGGCAAGTCTTGCCGAGAGAACACCGTCAAGCCGCTTTGATGCAAAAATGAGAAGAATTATTGCCGAAGCAGCCTGTCCTGCCGCATTTGCGGCTCCCACTGCGCCGATATCAAGAAGCTTAAAGTTCACAAGCAGTGCGCCGACTGCGAAATTTGCCCCAATTCCGCCGAGTGCCGCATACATAGGAATACGCGGCATATTTTTGGAATAGAACACGCGTGAGAACAGCTCTGTAACACAGAAGAACGGCATAGCAGGCAGTATAAACCCAAGAGCACGCGCCGTATTTGCGGCATCAGTCGATGTAAATTCTCCGCGCATATAAACAATGGCTGTTCCCTCGCCTGCAAGTACAATTGCCGCCGCCATAAAGGGGATAACTATAAACAGTGCTGACGTGATTCCCTCACGCACCGTTTTCCCGAATTCAAGCGATTCACCGGATGCCGACAGCTTTGATATTTTCGGGAAAGTATAGTTGCATATGCTGTAAGTAAGCGTTCCGGCGATTATTATATAAATATTGTTTGCATAGTCAAAAACAGTAGTAGCACCGACAACACCGCTCTGTGCCGCAACCTGTGCCGCGAAATACTGACCGATAAGCACGCCTGCCGGTGCAAGCCATGAGCCTATCATAATGGGCGGTGCCATTTTAATTGCGCGTATGAGAGCAGGATTCTTCAAATCAAAGAGCAGTCTGTAGCGAAAGCCCTTGCGGTGAAGCGGCACAATCAGTGTAAGTAACTGTATGAGCCACGACAGAAGATAAGCCACGGCAAGACCGTATATGCCCTTTTCTCCAAGTCTTTCATTGAATACCGCAAGATACAGTACAACACCTGCGTTTGACACGGCGCTGATAAGCGCAGGAGCAATAAACGAGCCTTTTGACTGAAGCACGCCCACAAGCGTATATGCCGCTCCCGTAAATATAACGAGCGGAAACATTATACGCGTAAGCGTGACTGCAAGTGACACCGTTTCAGAGTCAAGTCCCCGTGTAATAAGCGAAATAAACGGCTCGGCGAATATGATTCCAACTGCCGCCAACACGCCGCAGAGAACCACTATAAAATTTACAAATATGCAGGCAAAAGCATCTGCCTCTTTCATGGACGAGCCATCCGCATCACGTTCTTTGAAGCTGTTATACACAGGTATAAAGCATCCAAGCACTGCCGCCGCAAGAAACATATCAAAGAAAGCAAGCGGAAGCTTTGATGCGGCAGTAAAAGCATTTGCCGCCGAGGATGTTCCGTAGGCATTCGCCTGAAGAACGCCGCGAAGCATACCGAGAAGCTTTGCTATGACCGTAGCTCCCATCATGACCGCTACGGTTTTGACGGCACGTCCGCCTGTTTTGTTCCCTTTATCTGCCATTTTTAAGCTCTTCCTCATCGCTGTTTGTTTTCTCGATTCCCACTTCTGTGCCCTGCAAAAGCTCAGGACGGCACTCCATGGTTTTCTTTATTGCCGCCTCACGCCGCCATTTTTCAATATTGGCATGATGTCCGGAAAGAAGCACCTCCGGCACAAGTCTGCCACGAAAATCATATGGGCGTGTATACTGCGGATACTCAAGCATTCCCGATGCGATACTCTCACCGCGCCAACAATCCTCATTTGTAAGCACGCCGTCAAGCATACGGGAAACGCAGTCCACAAGCACGCAGGCAGGAAGCTCTCCGCCTGTGAGAACATAGTCCCCGATGGAAATTTCCTCGTCAACGATTTCTTCGATTATCCGTTCATCAACGCCCTCATAATGTCCGCAGAGGATAATGAGGTTATCGTATTTTGTAAGCTCATATGCGCGTTTCTGAGTAAGCACCTTGCCTCGCGGCGACATATAGATAACCCGACGGTTTACAGGTCTGCCGAGGGCTTCGTCAGACTCACGCTGAGCTTCAATAACGGATTTAAAGCATCCGTATATAGGTACTGCACTCATAAGCATTCCCATTCCGCCGCCATAGGGCGTATCATCCACACGACGGTGCTTGTTTTCGGAAAAATCACGTATATTGTGAGTATGTACCTCCACAAGTCCACCGTCCTGTGCTCTGCCGATTATACTCGACGAAAGTACAGTATCCACCACGTCGGGGAAAAGGGTCATGATGTCAAATCTCATCTTCGCTCTCCGCATCCTCGAACATTCCTGGAATGGGACGGAGAAATACTCCGCCGTCGTCGATATGTCCGATAAATTCTTCAACTGCCGGAACAAGCACATCTCTGCCGTCCGCAGTCTTTACCGAAAATAGGTCGGATGCCGGACTTTCGATAAGCTCGGAAAGCACACCGAGGCGTTTTCCGTTACGCTCATCAAAAACAGGGAGACCGATGATGTCCGCAATAAATACACGGTCATCATCAATGGGAATATCCTCACGGTCCGCATACACCACGCGGTTTTTAAGAAGCTCTGCCGCCTCTATTGAATCTATTCCGTAAAAATACACAAGTGCGCATCCCTTGTGCACAGATGCCTTTGTTACCTCAAGGGACAGATATTCGTCCTTTTTTTTATAGTAAAGCGTTTTTATCCCGCACAGCACCTCCGGAGTGTCGCACCACGATTCTATTTTGCAGGCGCCGCGCACACCGTGTGTGTTTATGATTTTACCGCATTCAAGGTATTTTTCTTTATCTGCCATGCTATTACCTCAAAATAATCTTAATTATAAATATTGTAACACATTTTTCCTCTGTATTCAAGGAAAATCGCAAATTTAATTAAATATATACAAAAAATGTTGCAGCACGCCTTGGAAATGGCACATAAAAATGGTAGAATTATAAAAATGCCCGCCGCGACCTTACGGACACGGCGGAGCAGGTATTTAAGCTCATAAAGGCTTTCAGAGGATAACTCCCCTCAGCTCTTACGGTCAAATTTAGTTTTGCACACGGGACAGGTGATTGTAATGGTTCCCCTACCCTTCGGAACACGCAGATTGTTTTTGCAGTTCGGGCAGGAGAAATATCTGTGTGTCTTTATGTCTTTCATTCGGTTATACTGAAGCTTGAACCACTTTTTGACCGGCTTCCACACACGGGTAAACTTATCGTTTTCGTGGCGTCTTGCAGAAATGTTTCGTGAAAGCATCCTGAATATAGCCCATCCGAGAAGTGCATAGGAAAGAAGCCAGAGTATATATGATGCAATATCCGATGCCTCTTTTGTAAGAGAAGAAGCAAGCGAAAACGCCATTGAAAATATTATTATACCGTATCCGAGAGGGTCAACGCCGTAGCGACCCCAGAAAAACCTCATTATTTTCTCTTTCATTGCACATTTCCTCCGAAATTCAGAATATATTATAGATTATACGCCAAATTTCACGACGATTCAATTACAATTCTTCAACAAACCGTAAAAATTTCATTAAAGCGTCAAAAAGCTTGCAATTTTTTGAAATATGAGCTATAATAGTTACTGAAAGTTATTTTTGAAAGGAGTTTTGCACGATGATCCATGATGATACGCAGGACAAGCCGCAGTCCGGATGCACTCATGACTGCCCTACCTGCTCTTCAAACTGTGCGTCACGCGAGAAGCAGAGTCTTCTTGAAAAGCCGCACGAATTATCAAACATAAAAAAAGTCATCGGTATCGTCAGCGGCAAGGGCGGCGTGGGCAAGTCCATCGTTACCTCCATGCTGTCGGTGCTCATGAGCCGCCGCGGTCACAACACCGCTATTCTTGATGCTGACATTACAGGCCCGTCCATCCCCAAAGCATTTGGCGTAAAGGGCGAGGTAATGGGCGACGGAACAGGAGGTATTTTCCCTCTTGCGTCCAAGACCGGAATCAAGATGATGAGCGTCAACCTTCTTCTTCCTGAGGAAACCACCCCTGTTGTATGGAGAGGTCCCGTTATTGCAGGAACCGTTAAACAGTTCTGGACAGACGTTATCTGGGACGATGTTGACTTCATGTTCGTGGATATGCCTCCGGGAACAGGTGACGTTCCGCTGACTGTATTCCAATCAATTCCCCTTGACGGTATAATCATCGTAACAAGTCCTCAGGAGCTTGTTTCCATGATTGTGGCAAAAGCCGCAAACATGGCAAAGATGATGAACATTCCCGTACTCGGCATTGTAGAAAATATGTCCTACTTTAAATGCCCGGACTGCGGCAAGGATTACAACATCTACGGTGAGAGCCACATTGCAGAGGTTGCTGAAAAGTTCGGCTACGATGTACTTGCCAAGATGCCTATTGACCCACGCCTTGCGGCACTTTGCGACAAGGGTATGCTTGAGCTTATGGAGAATGACTATCTCGACAAGGCAGCGGACAAGATTGAGGATTTAATCTGATATCGAAAACTTCGCTTATCTAAAAATTTGATAATCAACATTTAAAACACAAGAGGCTTTATCCCAAAAACACAGGGATAAAGCCTTTTTGCAGTTTATCTTATACATTGCGGTTGCGTTTACATCAAGATTTTTCATAATACTCAACAAACAAATCGTTTGGAGTACATTCAAGAATATCACAAATTGCTTTCAGATTTTCAAATTTTATGCTGGCTGTTTGATTGTTGACAATCCTGTTGAAGTTTTGATAGCTGAGTCCTAATTGAATATATAGCCAATATTTCGTTTTTCCCTTTTCTTTCAATATGTCTAAGATCCTGAGTGTCATTATATCACCTCCGCATTATATAATGTCATTATTATATACTAAAAAAAGCTTGACAAATAGACTTGTGCGTGATATAATGTATTCGTTATCTAATGTATACATTTGATAAAACAAAAAATCATAGGAGGCATATTTATGGCTGTACCTGTACTATATCTGAATCCTGATGTAAAAGCAGCCCTGGACGCGGGGTTTGCCGCAACCTTTCAGGGCGCGCCTGAGCGTTATTTCTCCGCTCCTGGCCGTACCGAGATCGGCGGCAACCACACAGACCACCAGCGGGGCCGGGTTCTGGCCGGCGCGGTGAATCTGGATACCGTAGCTGCAGTTCGCCCCAACGGCACCAATCTAATCCGCATCCAGTCCAAGGGCTATCCCATGAGCGTGGTGGATCTGGAAAATCTGACTCCCGTTGCGGAGGAAATCAACTCCACTCCCGCTTTGATCCGGGGTGTTGCAGCC
>JAZTWV010000051.1:0-2234 GCA_045636145.1 Candidatus Flemingiibacterium sp. | reverse complement strand
GTGATCGACCGTCTGGAGGCGGCACGGGTGCCCATGGTGACCTTTACGGGCGGTGAGCCTACACAGAGGGGGGACCTTGCGGAGCTTGTTAGTCACGCAAAGAAATTTGTCACCAGAGTAAACACAAACGGTGTCTTACTTATACCTGAGCTTGCCTCGGAGCTTGTCCGTGCGGGTCTTGACAGTATGCAGGTGACATTATATTCCCACGATGCTGAAATACACAACTCGCTTGTTGGAGCAAATCACTTTGACGATACCGTAGCCGGTATAAAAAATGCACTCGCGGCAGGGCTTGACGTAAGCATAAATACTCCCCTTTGTAAGATGAATAGAGACTATTCCAAAACCCTTGAATTTGCACACTCTCTCGGTGTGCGCTTTGCCACCGCGAGCGGACTTATCCTCACGGGTATGGCGGGAATAAATCATGAGGAATATGACCTTACAACCGACGAGCTTCAGACGATAATCACCGATGCAAAGCACTACTGTGACGAAAACGAGATGGAGATAGACTTTACCTCTCCGGGACTTATTCCGAAGGCAACGCTTGAATCACTCGGCATGAATGCACCTATGTGCGGTGCGTGCCTTTCAAATATGGCGATAGCTCCCGACGGTACCGTCGTGCCTTGTCAGAGTTGGCTCGGCTCGGATGCTGCACTCGGCAATATCTTGATGGATGATTTTTCTGTTATTTGGGATCATGAAAAGTGCCGCGCCCTCAGAAATATGACCGAGGATGAAGCACTCGCTTGCCCCTTCAGACAGACAAAGGAGGCGCAAAATGGCTGATTTCACAAAGAGCGGTCCTTACTCCGAGGAAACAATAATGAAAAAGAGAAAGATGCCGATAAGGAACATTGTGATAATGATATTTCTCATTGCGTTCCAGCTTGTAGCAATAGTCCTTGCGGCAATGTATAATCCCGAGCCGCGTCCCCTTGACCACATCGAGGAGTACAACGTTACAGTAACACCTAATTATGACGGAACGCTGAATATTGAGTATGATATTCTCTGGAGAGCACTCGACGACAGCGAGCCGCTTGAGTGGGTAGAAATCGGTCTTGCGAACAGCTACTATAGCCTAGTTAGCGGATCTGTTTCCGGCAATGTAAAGAAGGTTACTCCCATTTATGACGACGATTACCCGTATATAGAGTTGGATTTTTGGGATTCCTACATAGACGGTGAGACCGTGCGCTTTTCCTTTGAGATAAATCAGAGGGAAATGCTCTGTCGGGATGCAGAAGAATATTTCCACGAGTTTGTCCCCGGATGGTTTAATGAAATTTCGGTAGAGAATTACCGCTTCGCCTGGTATGATAACGGTGAGATAACCAAAGTCAGCGAGGGTGCTGAATACATAGACGGCTACTACGTGTGGGAAGGCTCGCTCGATAGGGGCGGATATAAGCTGATGCGCGTAAATTATACCGAGCTTGCATTTGACTCGGATGCCGATACGGTTAAGTATACAACTTTTGACGATGACGGTGCGTATGACGGACTCGACACGAGCGGTGATAAAGCGGCGGCATGGGTGCTTGCCGTCTTTATGGTGATAGTTATTTTTGTTATTGAGCTTTACCTTATCGATAGCTTTGTCTCTTACGGCAGAGGCAGAGGCTTTATGATGGGCTATGGACATCCGATACACGTCTACGGCTACGGCAATCCTCGATACCGCAGGGCAGCAGAAAAGGAAGCCGAGAGACAAAGAGGTAGCGGTCTGGGACGTCACGGCAGAACGGGTGGCGGCGGATGTGCCTGTGCTTGTGCTTGCGCTTGTGCCTGCGCCGGCGGCGGACGTGCAGGATGCAGTGCGAAGGCGCGTCTTCCGGAGTCGAAGAATCCGGAAGAATGATGTTTGCCCCAGAGGGCAAATGATGTTGGCTTTGCCAATGATGTCGCTACGCTTATGATGTGTGCCTCAGGGCACATAAGTGGCAAACATCACATCATTACGAGCTGTGCTCGTTACATCATTATGCGGTAGCATTACATCATTTTTGCCTTGGCAAATACATCATGAAAGTTTCACTGTACGGTAGCACAACTTCACTTTTGCGATAGCGAAAACTTCACCAAACTACACAAAAAGGGGCTGAGTCACTAAGGGTTCAGTTAACGCAGAGGTTTAGTAATGGATTGAAGCACGAACAACTGAATTCTTAGTGCGAAGCACCTTTCGGGGCTAGATTAATTTTGTGAAGAAATCTTCGTTC
>JAZTWV010000050.1:0-32910 GCA_045636145.1 Candidatus Flemingiibacterium sp. | reverse complement strand
TGGCTATTCCAATTATAAGTACAGCTATACCAACAATTAAAAATGTTCTTGCAGATTCAAGTTCTGTACGATAATAATACCATGCTTGAATTTCTGAAGATTTTGATATGTATTTTTGCGCATTATTAAATACTATTAACCCACCAATACATGATACAATCCATCCTATTTTTTTCATCTTGTTTTACCTCCAAAATTTATATTATGAATAACATTCACAAAGATAGTATAACATATTTTCGCAAATTACGCAAGTGCGTATACGCAATATTGTAAAATATTTTACAATATCCTTGTGAGGTGTTATAAATTATGGATGTTAAAGATGTAATAGTAAAAAGGTTTAATGAACTGTGTGCCGAAAGAAATATGCGAATAAATGAGCTTGCAAATGTGTCAGGAGTTACACCATCGACAGCTTATAGTATGATGGATAAATCACGCAGAGATGTATCCGTAAGAACAATCAAGAAATTTTGTGATGGGTTAGAAATAACCTTGGGAGAATTTTTCTCAACAGAAGATTTTGATAGTCTGGAACAGGAAATAAAATAAGAAATATTCATGGAACTACCAAAAAGAAAGCCGTTAAGATTAAAAGGATACGATTATTCAACACCTGGAGCATATTTTATTACAATATGCGTAAAAGATAGAAAGCAGTTGTTGTCTAAAATAATCGTAGGGGACGATGCCCACATCGTCCCGAAAAACAAATTATCATATTACGGTTTAATGTGCGATAAATATATTAACAATATCAATACCAAATACAAAAATATAAAGGTTGATAAATATGTTATAATGCCGAATCATATTCATATGATTCTATCACTTCACGGGACGATGAGGGCATCGTCCCCTACAAAAAATATCGGAAATATCATTCGCACATTAAAAATATTAATTACAAAAGAAAGCGGCAATTCTATATGGCAACGCTCATATCACGACCACATAATTCGTGGAGAAGAAGATTATCAAAAGATATGGGAATATATTGATACCAATGTACTACGATGGAAAAAGGATTGCTTTTATAATGATTAAAGGCTCTTGCGAATTTTGCAAGAGCCTTTCTTCTATCCATATGCTTTGTTTTGCGAGATTATTCTTCCTCGCAGCCGCAGCAACACTCGTCATCATCGCACTCGCAGTCGAATTTCTCGTTGCAAGCGGGGCAAGTGATCTCGGAGGGATCTACGGTCTCGTCGAAGTATACCTTCTCACCGCAAGCGGGACAAGTAACCTCATAGAAAACCTCGTCATCCTCATCACAGCAGCAGTCGCAGTCGCAATCATCGTCGTCGCAGTCACAATCACAATCGCAATCGCACTCATCGTCAAGCTCGTCGAGGCAGTCGTAAACTTCCTCTTCAAGCTCGCCAAGATCGTGATCAAGCTCGTCAAGATATGCGCTGTGGGTGTCGATCTCATCCTCAAGAGCGTCGATCTTGTCCGCCATATCGGAAACAAGCTCAAGAAGCTTTGCAATAAGCTTACCCTCAGCCTTGGTCTCGTCAAGGTTAAGACCCTCTGCAAGACCCTTTAAATATGCCGCATTTTCAAGAAGTGTCATAATAATATTCCTTTCATTCGGGGAATTTTTCCGATTTATTGTGTTCGGTCACACAAAGCACAGCTTACGCGCGCTCAAGATATTCGCCGGTTCTGGTATCGATCTTGATAACAGTACCGATGTCGATGAACAGCGGAACCTTGATGGTTGCGCCGGTCTCAAGAGTTGCAGGCTTGGATGCGCCGGTAGCGGTATCGCCCTTGAAGCCGGGTTCGGTGTCGGTTACTTCCAGCTCAACGAACATGGGAGGCTCAACTGCGAATACGTTGCCCTTGTAGGAGCAAACTCTGCACATCATATTTTCCTTAACGAAACGGAAGTTGTCGCCAAGTACATCGGGACCGATAGGAAGCTGCTCAAAGCTCTCCATATCCATGAAGTAGTAAAGATCGCCGTCATTGTAGAGATACTGCATCTCTTTTCTGTCAACGATAGCGTTCTCAAACTTATCGGTGGGGTTGAAGGTACGCTCGGTAACAGCACCGGTAATAACGTTCTTCATCTTGGTGCGAACAAACGCCGCACCCTTACCGGGCTTAACGTGCTGGAATTCAACTACCTGCAGGACCTGACCGTCCATTTCAAATGTTACACCGTTTTTAAAATCTCCGGCTACTACCATAATTTCATAATCCTCCAAAAAATATAAGTTTATGTCGGGTAAGTACCCGGACATTTACATGGGTATATAATATTTTACACCATTTTACGGATTTTTTCAATAGGTTTTGGCAAAGAAATGTGTATGTTTACAAAATATTCACAAAGACTCTTTCTAAAAATATTTACATTATTATATTGCAAAAAAGCACAATATGTGATATAATTTATTAGTTACGACAAAGAGGATGAATACTGCATAAGTCCTATGGGCACATTCATTATGATTTCATCACAGCTTATCGCCTCACACATCGGAGACAAAATTATGAAACGTTTACTTCCCTTTATAATTTTACTTGTCCTCATCCTTACCTCCTGCGGCGAGCGTACCGTCGTAAAAAATGACTTTATGATGGATACGGTGATAACATATACAATAAAAAGTCCCGTGGCGGACAAAATAATCGACGAGTGCCGTGAAATCTGCGAGGAGCATGAGGATATTTTCTCAGCATATGACGAGGACAGCGCAGTTTCGCGCTTCAACCGCGACGGTGAGCTTATTACTGTGGGCTTCGCCCACCTCGAAAAGGTGCTTCGGGTCTGCAAAAAGCTATATACAGAAACAGACGGTGCTTTTGATATAACCGTAGCCCCTCTTGTGATGCTTTGGGGTGTGAATCATGCCGATGAAAGCTGGACACCGCCTGCGGACAGCGAAATTGCGGCACTGCTTCCCCATGTTGGCATGGATAAGCTTTCATTTGGCACTGCCACCGTGTCAAGAGACAGCGACATCACGCAAATCGACCTTGGCGGTGTTGCAAAAGGCTACACCCTCGGTACTGCGGCATCCCACATACAAAATAACTACGGGACGGCATCGGGAACGGTAAGCTTCGGCGGAAATATCGCCCTTATCGGCAGAAAATCTGATGGAACGCCGTGGAATGTGGGAATAAAGAACCCCTTTGATACAAGCAGCATTATAGGCACGCTCTCCCTTGATTCCGGCATCGTTGCCGTCAGCGGAGCTTATGAAAGATACGCAGTGCATGACGGTAAGATATATCACCATATCATCGACCCAAAAAACGGCTGTCCGGCAGAATCCGACCTTGCCTCGGCGGCGGTGTGGGTAGAGACCGCCGATTCAGACTCCGGTGCTTTGGCAGACGCCCTTTCAACGGCACTGTTTGTCATGGGACACGATAAGGCTTTGGAATTTTATAACCGCATTAAGACCTCCGGTTTGGCAAAGCTTGCTTTTGAAGCGGTTCTTATAAAAAACGACGGCACTGTTACCGTCACAAGCGGACTTGAAGAAAGGTTTTTAACCTATGAAAAATAAGCTTCGGACGGCACTCAAAATTATTTCCGCGATCCTTGCCGTTGCCGCGCTCATTGCGCTGTGCGTTTGGCTTTTCCCTGTTGTGCTTTCCCTGAAAGAGCCGCAAACAAGGGATGCCTTTCGGGAATTTATCGAATCCCTTGGAATATTCGGTGTATTTGCAATGCTCCTTTTGCAGATAGCGCAGATCGTGGTTGCCATTATCCCCGGCGAGCCTATTGAGATACTCATGGGACTCATGTACGGCACATTCGGCGGACTTTTCCTCACGCTTTTCGGCATTGTCATCGGTCAGATTCTTATATTCTTCGCAGTCAAACGTTTTGGCATTGGATTTGCCGCAAAATTCGTGGACGTGAAAAAATTCGAGGAGCTGAAATTTTTAAAATCCCCACAGAGCCGTGACAGTCTAATATTTCTGCTCTATTTTATCCCCGGAACTCCTAAGGATATACTCACCTACTTCGCACCCTTTACGGGAATACCACCTTTAAGATTTATAGTAATCGCCACCCTTGCACGTATTCCGTCCATTATATCATCCACATGGGCAGGTGCTTCCATATCGGACGGAAGCTTTATTAAAACCCTGCTTATTTTCGCCGTCACAGGTACGGCAGGAATTGTTGGCATAATACTAAACAACTACATAACAAAGAAGCATAATACACAAGATTAAGGAAGAAAATGATAAAAGTAACAAACGAACAGATTGAAAAGCAGTACCGCATCATGCACGCGGTGCGTGAACAGAATAAAAAGCTTAACACGCCGCCGAAATGCTTTATTCGCACCTTCGGCTGTCAGCAGAATGAAGCCGACTCCGAACAGCTTCGCGGAATGGCGGCGGAGATGGGATATCTTCGCTGTGACACTCCCGAGGAAGCGGACCTCATACTTGTAAACACCTGTGCCGTCCGTGAGCACGCGGAGCTTCGCGCACTTTCCGTAACGGGACAGTTCAAGAAGCTTAAAGAAAAAAATCCTTCGCTTATGATAGGTGTGTGCGGCTGTATGGTAACACAGGAGCACCGCATGGCGCAGGTCAAAAAAAGCTACCCTTACGTTGATTTTCTCATCGGCACGGGGATGCTGTATAAGTTCCCCGAAATTCTTGCAAACAGGCTTTCCGGCGGTCGCCGCTCATTTACGGTAGATGCCGCCGAGGGGTCTGTGGCAGAGGGGCTTCCAATTATCCGCGAGTCAAAAACCACCACCTTTGTAAGCGTGATGTACGGATGCAACAACTTCTGCTCATACTGCGTTGTGCCCTACACCAGAGGACGCGAGAGAAGCCGTGAGAGAGCAGATATTATCACCGAGGTAAAGGATGTTATAAGAAACGGCGCAAAGGAAATAACTTTGCTTGGTCAGAACGTAAACTCGTACTCCTCAGAGGGACGGGATTTTGCCGATCTGGTGTCGGAGATATGTCAGCTTGACGGCGATTTCATCCTCCGCTTTATGACAAGCCACCCGAAGGATGCTTCAAAAAAGCTTATTGACGTTATGGCGGAGAATAAAAAATGTGCAAAGCAGTTTCACCTGCCGCTTCAGTCCGGCTCACGCCGTGTGCTTGAGGTAATGAACCGAAAATACACGCCCGAAAGCTATCTTTCCCTTGTTTCCTACATGAGAGAGAAAATGCCGGATATTGCAATTTCCTCGGATATTATCGTAGGATTCCCCGGCGAGACCGAGGAAGAATTTGAGGAGACACTTTCCATGCTCCGCAAGGTAGAGTTTGACATGATCTTCTCGTTTATATACTCCCCCCGTCCTTTGACTCCTGCGGCGGCGATGGAATGCCAGATTCCGCCCAAGGTCAAATCCGAACGGTTTGACAGACTTCTCTCACTGCAAAATGAAATATCCCTAAAAAAGAATCTTCGTCTTGTTGGCGGCACCGAGAGGGTGCTAATTGAGGGTATCAGCAAGAACTCCGAATCAATGCTCATGGGCAGAGCCGATTCAAACAAGCTTGTACACATCCCACGCACTACCGACACCGAAGCTCTTATCGGAAGCTTCGCCGACGTTAAGATAACAAAAGCCGAAACCTTTGCCCTTTTCGGCGAGATAGTAAAATAAGTCAAAAATAATATTTAATATAAAAGGAGAAATATAAAAATGGAAATCATGGAACTTGCCGCAGAGCTTGGCAAAAAGATCAAGGACGATCCCCGAATCACCGCTATGAAAGCGGCTGAAAAGGCATATGAGGAGGATTCCACACTCCGCACACTGATGGTAGAATACAACGCGCAGTCTACCGCCCTTACCGAGGAATACAAGAAGCCCGAAAAGGATACCGAGTTCATTAAGCGCATCGAAGCACGCATAAACGAGCTTTACCACGAGATCACCGAAAACCCCAAGATGATCGCGTATCAGGAGGCTCAGGAGGCAGTAAACGTCCTCATGAACGAAGTGAACTCCGAGATCAGCTTCCAGATCACCGGTGAGCGTCCCTGCACACACGACTGCTCATCCTGCGGCGGCTCCTGCGGTCACAGCCACTAAGATTTAAGCTTCGGCGGCGGACGGTCATGCACTGTCCGCCACCCAAAAAAGCACCGTTATCGGTGCGACGCCTGTGCCAAACCGTGGTTTGACATTGACGTGACACCGATACAAAAAACTTTAATGAAAAGGGGTACAACTGCGCCATGACACCGATGATGCAGCAATACTTTGAAATAAAAAATCAGTACAAGGATACTATCGTATTCTACCGACTCGGCGACTTCTACGAGATGTTTTTCGACGACGCAATACTTGTGTCAAGGGAGCTGGAGCTGACACTTACAGGCAGAGACTGCGGTGAGGCAGAGCGTGCCCCCATGTGCGGAGTTCCCTTCCATTCCGCAGATGCTTACATCGGCAGACTTGTGGAAAAGGGATACCGTGTGGCAATCTGCGAGCAGGTGGAAGACCCTGCTCTTGCCAAGGGACTTGTGCGCCGCGAGGTCATCCGTGTAGTCACTCCCGGCACGCTTATTGATGCAGGACAGCTTTCCGAGCAGAAAAACAACTATCTCGCCGCCGTGGCTTCGGTTGACGAGCGTGTGGGCGTTTGCTTTGCCGACATCTCAACAGGTCAGCTTTGCGCAACATATTTTGACGGCGGACGGCGTTTTGAGAGACTTACTTCCGAGCTTTCCGTATATATGCCAAGCGAGATTATACTCCAAGGTGCTCCCAGTGAGCTTCGGTCTGCCGGTGAATTTATGGAAAAACGGCTTGACACCTTTATCGTGCCAAAACAGTCCCACAGATACGATAAAGCCGCCTGCCATGCATCTGTATCAAAGCGTTTTGGCGGCAAGGTGGAGCTGAGTGAAGAAAATCTTCCCGTAACTCTCGCTATCGGCGCACTTCTCTCCTACATTGAGGAAACACAGAAAACCGACCTTTCCCATCTTACCGAGCTTAAGGTGTATTCCGACGGTCAGTATCTCGAAATGGACGTTTCCACAAGACGCAACTTGGAGCTTTGCGAGACCATGCGCCAAAAGGAAAAAAGAGGCTCTCTTCTCTGGGTTCTTGACCACACAAAGACCTCTATGGGCGCAAGAATGCTCAGAAAATGGGTAGAGCTTCCTCTTATAAATCTAAACGACATTGAGCGCCGTCTCGATGCCGTGTCCGAGCTGTTTGACGGATTTATGCTCCGCGAGGAGCTTGCCCTGTCGATAAAGGGTGCACTTGATCTTGAACGTCTTACAACAAAGCTTGTCTACGGCACTGCAAACGGCAAGGATCTTGCCGCAATAAAGCAGACGCTTGCACTGCTCCCCGACATAAAGCTCCGTCTTGAGGGGGTACGCAGCGCAGAGCTTTCACAGCTTTACCGCGAGCTTGATCCCCTTACCGACCTTCACGAGCTTATCGCCACCACCATCGTTGACGATCCGCCTTTTTCCGTGCGCGAGGGCGGAATCATAAGAGAGGGTGCTTCCGACGAGATAGATTACTTAAACAGCATTATAAACGACTCCACCGCCGTAATAAAGCAGCTTGAGGAGCGTGAGCGTGCCGCAACGGGTATTAACAAGCTTAAGGTTGGCTACAACCGCGTGTTCGGCTACTATATTGAGGTCACGCGCTCTCAGATCGACCTTGTCCCCGACAGCTACATAAGAAAACAGACCCTTGCAGGTGCTGAGCGTTATATTACAAAAGAGCTTAAGGACACCGAAGCAACACTTCTCGGTGCCGCTGACAGAGTAAACAGCTTAGAATACGAATTTTTCCGCGAGGTATGCCAAAAGCTCACCGAAAACGCCGCAAGAATCAAGAACGCCGCCGAGATAATAGCGAAGCTTGATGCGTATATCTCCCTTGCAGACACCGCGGTGCGCGGCGGATACGTGCGCCCCACCCTCGATCTCTCCGACAGAATCGAGATCACCGACGGCCGTCATCCTGTGGTGGAAAAGTTCGTTGACGACAGCTATTTTGTTCCAAACGACACACTGCTTGACACAAAAGACAACCGCCTCATGCTTATAACAGGTCCCAACATGGCAGGTAAATCCACCTATATGCGTCAGACCGCGCTTATTGTTGTCATGGCGCAGATCGGCTCATTTGTTCCGGCGAGAAGTGCTCATATCGGTATATGCGACAGAGTATTTACGAGAGTGGGAGCTTCGGACGATCTTGCCAGCGGTCAGTCCACGTTCATGCTTGAAATGAACGAGGTTGCAAACATTCTGAAGAATGCCACAAAGAAATCGCTTATTATCTACGATGAGATCGGACGCGGAACCTCCACATATGACGGTATGTCAATAGCACGCGCTATTGTTGAGTACACCGCTAGTCCGAAGCTGTCTGCAAAAACGCTTTTCGCCACCCACTATCACGAGCTGACTTCCCTTGAGGAGACTCTCCCCGGAGTTGTCAATTACAACATCGCCGCAAGGAAAAAAGGCGACGATATCACATTCCTTCGTAAAATCGTCCGCGGAGCGGCAGATGACAGCTACGGTATAGAGGTTGCAAAGCTTGCAGGTGTGCCGAACTCGGTAATCTCGCGTGCAAAGGAGATTCTTGCCGAAATCGAATCCGCCGCACCCAAGGTTATCACCGTGGAAAAGGAAGCTCCTGCCGCTACCGATGAAATAACCGTTGAAATGATGATGGCGCAGAACGCCGCCGATCATATACGCGCTCTGAGCCTTGAAACGCTCACCCCTATCGAAGCCATGAATGAGCTGTACAGCCTTAAAAAGATGCTGTCATGATATTAAGCTGCCAAAAGGAGGATAAGCATGGGTATAATAAGAGAACTTGACTACGATACTGCCGTGCTTGTGGCGGCAGGAGAAATGATCGAGCGTCCGGCTTCTATAGTTAAGGAGCTTGTGGAAAACTCAATCGACGCAGGCGCAAAAAAGCTTACCGTTGAAATACAGAACGGCGGAATCACGCTTATTCGCTGCAGTGACAACGGCTGCGGTATGGAAAAAGACGACCTTCCGCTTGCAATAAAGCGAAATGCCACAAGTAAGATACGCACATCCGAGGATATCGCTAAAATCATGACTCTCGGCTTCCGCGGCGAAGCACTTGCTTCCATTGCCGCTGTTGCGGATCTGCGAATCCGCTCAAAGCGCGCCTCGGACGATGTTGGATGTGAGCTTGAGATTCATCCCGGAATGGCATCTCCCACGCTTACAGATGTACCTATGTCTGACGGTACTACCATAATCGTGGAGAATCTCTTTGCAAACATTCCGGCAAGACGGAAATTCCTAAAAAAGGATTCCACCGAGGCATCCCACATAAGTGACCTTTTCGAGCGGCTTGCACTTTCAAATCCAGGTGTTGCAATGACTCTTATTATCGACGGGAAGCCGCGATACACAACGCCCGGTGACGGCAATCTCAGACACACCATCTACAGTATATTCGGAAACGAATTTGCCGGCAAGCTTATTGAGCTTGACTACATGGGCGACATTAAGATGTACGGCGGCGGAAGTGTCAATATAAAAGTAACCGGATTTATCGGAACACCGGACAACAGCGGCGGTACACGTCAGCGTCAAATATTTTTCATAAATTCCCGTCATGTAAAAAGCAAGTGCCTGCAGGCGGCACTTGAACAGAGCTATGTTTCATATATCGAAGCCTCTCGCTTCCCTGCCTGCGTTATATTTGCTTCGATGCCGCCGGAGTTTGTGGATGTAAACATCCACCCAACAAAGCTCGAAGTGAAATTTGCTTCAGACAAGCCTGTGTTTGAGGCGGTGTATTATGCCGTGCGCGGCGCGCTTGAACGGTATATACCCCGTCCTAAGCCGGATTTTACCGGTAAGAATTCAAGCGAAGTAAGCTACGAGATGATGAAAATGCTGAACGCCTTCACTCCTATTGAGGAGCGCGGCGCATCTACATCTCCCAAGCCTGTTTACAACAATCAGCGAAACGTAAAGGCTGGTCAGCTTTCAATTTCCGCACAGCCAATAATTCCGCCGGATTCCGCAGTCATTACAATAGACGGCGCAGAGACACGCATGATGGATGAAATGCGCACTCACGGGGATGTGGCGGAAAACACGCCGGAGCAATCCGCACCGCTTCATATGGATGAGCTTGAATTGCTTCGACGCGATACGCCGTCCGAGGACTCAAAAAGTAAGCAGGAGCTGTTTCTTGAAGAGGTGCCCCCTGAGCTTGACGGCACAATGACAGCAAAAGACGGCAATCCGCCCATGCCGCAGAAAATGTATCTTGGAAAAATCGCCCCCGAGGTAGATGAAATGGTATCAGGACCTCGGCAGAAGTGTATCGTTCCCGACAAAATGCCGAGCCGCATGAGCGACGAGGAATTTGAGGCACTGCGCCGTGAGTATATGACAAACGGCGGCAAAAAAGCCGAGAATCTTCCGGATATTCCCTCGCCCTCTGATATAAAGCCGTCGGAACGCCGTGAAATACCGCAAAGGATCGTCCCCGAATACAAAATCCTCGGCGAAGCCTTTCTTTCCTACGTATTTGTTGAGGTTGGCGACAAGGTGCTTATAATTGACAAGCACGCGGCTCATGAGAGAATAATTTTCGAGGACCTTAAAGCGAATCTTAAAAGAAAGCTCTACTCCGGCGATATTCCAAGACAAATGCTTCTCTCGCCCATAACCGTGGAGCTGACACCGGCACTTATTTCCGCCGCAGAGGATTATTTCGAGGATATATGCGCCATAGGTTTCGATTTTTCCCTTTCCGACCACCGCAGTGCGGAAATATCCGCTATTCCGGCGGAGCTTGGTGTGAATGAATCACGCGCCATATTTGAAACTATCACCGAACAGCTGGTGGACGGTACGGGAAGCGCAGCCATAACACGTGATACTCTGTTTGAAAAAGCGTTATATCAGGCATCCTGCAAAGCCGCCATAAAAATAGGCCGTGAATACGACGAGGGACACCTCAGATGGATATGCGACAAGCTTTTGGTGCTTGACGACATCAAGGTCTGCCCCCACGGACGTCCTGTGGCATTTGAAATGAGCAAGTCCGACATAGAGCGGCAATTTAGGAGAATATAATCCCCTACTTAGAAAGGAATAGTCATAAATATGTTTACATTATTAAAGCAAGAAGGAAACGCCCGCCGCGGACAGTTTGAAACGGTCCACGGAACTATACAGACCCCTGTTTTTATGAATGTGGGAACCTGCGCCGCAATCAAGGGCGGCATATCCACAATGGATCTTCGTGACGTGAACTGTCAGGTGGAGCTTTCAAACACATATCACCTGCATCTTCGCCCCGGCGACAAGCTTATAGCCGAAATGGGCGGCATACACAAATTCTTCAATTGGGACAAGCCTGTGCTCACCGACTCCGGCGGATTTCAGGTGTTCTCTCTGGCACAGCTTCGAAAAATTACCGAAGAGGGTGTGCGCTTCGCATCCCATATCGACGGTGCTCGCATATTTATGGGTCCCGAGGAATCCATGCAGATACAGTCAAACCTCGCCTCAACTATTGCAATGGCGTTTGACGAGTGTATCGAAAATCCTGCTCCCTACAAATACGTAAAGGACAGTATTGCAAGAACCACGCGCTGGCTTGAAAGGTGTCGCACCGAGATGGACAGACTCAATTCTCTTGATACCACTATTAACAAGAACCAGATGCTGTTCGGCATAAACCAAGGTTCTACCTACGCTGATCTTCGTGTTGAGCATATGAAGCAGATTCGCGAAGTGCAGTGCGACGGCTATGCCATCGGCGGTCTTGCTGTCGGTGAATCCGCCGAGGAGATGTATGAGACCATCGACGTTGTTGAGCCTCATATGCCAAAGGATAAGCCGCGCTATCTTATGGGCGTTGGAACGCCCTGCAACATCCTTGAAGCCGTTCACCGCGGCGTTGACTTCTTCGACTGCGTAATGCCCAGCCGCAATGCACGCCACGGCAACATTTTCACATGGCACGGCAAGATGAATCTGCTTAACGAGAAGTACGCAAAGGATCCGCGTCCGATTGATGAAAACTGCGGATGTCCTGCCTGCAAGGCTTACAGCCGCTCCTATATACGCCACCTCTTCAAGGCAAAGGAGACCCTCGGTATGCGTCTTGCGGTGCTCCACAATCTCTACTTCTACAACGAGCTTATGCAGAAGATACGCGACGCTCTTGACGCAGGCGAGTTCGAGAATTTCTACCGTTATTACAGAGATATTCTCGGCGAACGCAGTGAGAGCTGATCTAAAAAAAAGACAGAGAAATTTTCGTTCTCTGTCTTTTTCTCTGCTATCAGCACTTTTATGCTTCTGTATCAGAACCAAGCGTCTCCGCGACGATTCTCGCACCGAGTCGAAAGGCATAAACAAATATTTCTCTTTCGTTTATTTCTGCTAACTCTGCATTGCAATCATCCAATTTTTCTAATAACTTTTTTTGTTTGTCTGTAAGCGTTGCCATCAGAATATCGTGGTGATTGGTGATATAGCCTATCAGCTCTTTTGTCTCTTTTGCTTCACACCGGCACTCACTGTCGGGACAAATATTGCCGTACCATAGTTTTTCGAGTAATTTTTTCATAAATATTATCTCCTTATAGTTTAAGTTATATAAATTATAGCATATTTTGTATAGAGACGTTGAGATTTATCTCAATTTGTGATAAAAGAAATTTAACATATCAATCATGACTACCGATTTTGTCATTAGCTACGTCGCACAACATTCCCTCCTCCGGGAAGGGCTATAGTTACTGCGAGATTATCCAACGAAATCTGGTACCAACTTCCTAATCGCAAAAAAACGGTTGCACCGCACGGTGCAACCGTTTTTACATCAAAAGCACCTCGCCGAATGAAGCGAGGTGCTTTTGTATCTCTATTAAAGTCCGGACTGTACGGAATAGTTGGGAGCTTCCTTGGTAATGTTGATGTCGTGAGGATGTGACTCGCGAAGACCTGCACCGGTTATGCGTACAAACTGACCGCGAGCCTGAAGCTCGGCAACAGTGGGGGTACCGCAGTATCCCATACCTGCACGCAGACCGCCGATAAGCTGGAATACAGTGTCGGACAGCGGTCCCTTGTAAGGAACGCGTCCCTCAACTCCCTCGGGAACGAGCTTACGCGCATTCTCCTGGAAGTAACGGTCCTTGGAGCCCTTTTCCATAGCGGCAAGAGAGCCCATGCCGCGGTATACCTTGAACTGACGTCCTTGGTAGATTTCGGTAGTTCCGGGGGATTCCTCGCATCCTGCGAACAGAGAGCCGATCATGATAACAGAAGCACCTGCGGCAATCGCCTTTACAAGGTCGCCGGAATACTTGATACCGCCGTCGGCGATAACGGGAATACCTGCTTCAGCCGCCGCACAGGCAGCGTCATAGATTGCAGTAACCTGAGGTACACCGATACCTGCAACAACGCGGGTGGTGCAGATAGAACCGGGGCCGATACCAACCTTGATAGCGTCCGCACCTGCAGAAATAAGGTCCTTCGCCGCAGATTCGGTTGCAATATTGCCAGCGATTATCTGCGCATCCGGGAACGCACTCTTTATCTTGTCAACGCAGGCGATAATATTCTTGGAGTGACCGTGAGCGGAGTCAAGCACGAGGAAGTCCGCACCTGCGCCGAGAAGCGCACCTGCACGGTCAAGCACATCAGCGGTAACACCGATAGCCGCACCGCAGAGGAGTCTGCCGCTTGCATCCTTGGTGGAGTTCGGATACTTGGTAGCCTTTTCGATATCCTTTATGGTGATAAGTCCGCAAAGGGTGTAATTTTCGTCAACAAGAGGAAGCTTTTCGATCTTGTTCTTGCGGAGAATCTCCTGAGCCTGTGACAGGGTTGTTCCAACAGGTGCGGTAATAAGATTTTCCTTTGTCATAACCTCGCTTATTTTCATCTGGTGGTTGTCAAGGAATCTCATATCGCGGTTAGTGATGATACCGATGAGTCGCTTGTTCTCGTCGCATATCGGCACACCGGAGATCTTGTATTTGCCCATGAGCTCGTCCGCTTCATAAACATAATTGTCGGGAGCAAGATAGAAAGGATTTACGATAACGCCGTTCTCGGAACGCTTAACGCGCTCAACCTCGTCCATCTGTCTTTCAATCGGCATATTTTTATGAATAACACCAACGCCGCCCTCGCGTGCCATTGCAATGGCAAGACGGGATTCGGTAACGGTGTCCATAGCAGCACTCATCATGGGGATGTTCAGCTTGATTTTCTTGGTAAGCTGAGTTTCAAGAGAAACCATATTTGGTGTGACGTCACTCTTTGCGGGAATGAGAAGAACGTCATCAAAGGTAAGACCTTCCTTCAAAAATTTCTCTGCGGGGTTGCAGTTCACCATAATTTTCACCTTGCCTCGCGGTGATGCGGAGGCGTCCTTTCCGTGTTATTTTGAGAATATACTATTTAGAATATTATACCCGATTTACGCCGCTTTGTCAAGTACATTTTTCGCATATCACCGTGTAAATAATTATGCATTTTGTCAAATATGAATATTTCTTAAAAGACTTGATAAGAAAGAACGAAATGGCATCGCAAGGATGCCATTTCGCTTTTTATTTTATCACATAAACACACGCTCGATAATACGCTCTCCGGCGGCTTCAAGCCGTGTAAAATCCATAGCACCAATGTAAATACGCTCAACATTGTCATGGCACTCTTTTGCCGCGGCAAGCTTTGAGAGTCCCGATTCTTTAAGCTCCGCGGCGGCTTTTTTTATAAGCCTCATACGTGGACGGTCACACAGTGCAAGCTTTTCACGGTCAACAAATCGGCTCATATTTATAAGCCGCGTATCCGTCCTGTCAGGTGTACTTATAACCGACATGGAAAGCTCCGGGAAGCGAATAGCCTCGGTAAGCTCGGGAATAAGGGGCATTGGCGCGCGGTCATAGGAAAGCCCTAACTTATTGGCACACTCTATGAGTGAATCAAACAAAAACGGAACACTCCCCGATACATCCACAGCCGATAATACAACCTTGACATCGGAAAAGCTGTCGAAAGCTACCTCTCCGCGACAGGAAAGCGCGGACAGACCGCGTATTTTGTGTACGCCCTTCCCCTTTTTGATGCGGCACTCGTGCATACGCTTTGTAAGAAGCCGCATTGACGCCGCATCAAGCTTATCCTTCACAAGTGCGCTCTGCACCTCGTTTTTGATGTATCCAAGAAGTGTGCCGGCGGCGGAAAAATCCGAATATGCCGCGGCATACAGCCGCGATTTTTTATCGCACAACGAGACAATTTCATCCCTCTGAGCGCGAAGGAGATCGGCACACCAATATTCGCCAAGGTTTATTATCTCATCGGCGGCACCCGGATATTTGGGATCTGTAGTATGCGGTGCTGTGCCGTCAAGCATGGCAAAACTGCCGCCGTCTTTTTTGTGGACGATTATACCGTCAAGGCTCTGTGGGTCGGAGGAGCAGTAAAAATATTCGCATTCATACGAGCGTTCCTCGGCACTCTTTGCGATTTTTTTCATAAGCGTACTTTTTCCCGTGCCGCTTCCACCTTTAATTATGTAGGTGCGCTCAAAACAGCGTGGATTGAATATATCATCAAACCAACCGACAAAACCTCTCTCTGTATTTGCGGCGGCAAAATATTTCTGCAAGAGCATCTTCCTTTCTTCGGGATATTTCCCTTGATACAGAATATGTGCCGCTCTGTATTTTGGTGATAGAACAACGGGAGGGTTTCCCCTCCCGTGTCGTCTTATCTTGATTCGTTTATGTATTTTGATACGCGGTCCTGAATGTACGAAACCGTAGCGTCAAGAGTCTGCGTACCGCTAAAGTACGGTTCAAGCTCCTCGCTTACAATATTGTTAAGCTCCTCATCGTAGCGTCGGATATGGGTGGTTTCCGTGATGAGATTCATAAGAGTTTCCACCTGCTCCTCGGTAAGAGGCACGGAGTAAGGATCAACCATTCCGGTGTATGGAGGAGCCATTCCGATAACCGAGTCAACGGCAATATCCGGTGTCATGATCTCAGGCTCAACCGTAATAATATCCTCCGAAATCTCGATATCTTCCATATCAGCCGTATCTTCAATGTCCTCAGTCACGGTTTCTTCTATGGATTCTTCCGATGCGGATTCATAAACAACCTCCTCGGGCGATTCGGTTTCTGCGGAAGCTGTTACTGTAAGTTCCGCTCTCGGTATTGCAGGAAGTGTGGCTATACCGCCGCCGATTATCATGCCGCCGTTTTCATCTTCTCTTGGGGTCATGGCGATCTCAGCCATTTTTTCAAGTGCCGGCTTGTAGACGGGGAGATTTCCCGCAGGGTAGTTCCAATACTTGTATTCCTCGTTAAATACAGGCATTTGTGCTTCCTCGGATATAAAGGTTTTAATAAACTCCCATGCACCTTCCTTAAAGTCGGAATCAGCAGATATTGCGTATTCGGTATAGGCACTTATAAGCGCTCCGTTGCCCTCGGATACAGGGAATCCCACAAACTCGATATCCGCGCCGAAGGTGTAGTTAAGAAGATTCTTTATACCGTATTCAAAGTCACTGATGTATGCAGGAGAAAGAAGCACCCTGTTCTCCTTGAAGCGGTTGTCAAATTCCTGCCAGAACTCACTGCTGTTCTGATCTTCCATGTCAATACTGCTCCAGAAGTCTGTTTCAGGGAGAGATGCCGCAAAGGTGAGAAGCTCGCGAAATTCGGGGGAATCGAAGCTGCACAATCCCGTTTCGTTATCAATAAACTGCGCGCGTGCGAACTCCATAAACAAATATACGAAGTTCTGGCGGTTGTAATCGTAGTCAAACATACGCATTTCGGGATGCGCCGCCGCAAATTCTGCAAATTCCTTGAAATTCCAGCCTTTTATACCGTCAAGAAGCTCTTTTTTAGCCGCATAGGTTTCAATTGTGAAGGATGGAATAAGAGTAAGAAGCTCACCGCCATATTCGTACGCCTTAAATACGTTTTCAAGATACTGTGAGCGGTCAAAGCTCTCGTCCGCATCCATAAGCTCGTAAAGGTCAGCAAATATTCCCTTAGCGGCATAGACATCATATGGAGTCTGATCGTCTACCATAAAGATATCCGGAACATTTCCCGAAATGATATCGGAGTTCAGCTTTTCAACACCTGCACTGTAGTTTCCGTCGGTGTTGAAGCGCGAATAATCGTCGATGGTTATACGGTATGTGTCGTTTTTCTTGTTAAAGTCGATTATACGTGAGCGAATATCGTATGAAGCGTAATTTACCGCCATGCGGAGCATCTTTTTCGGTACAACCTCATCATCGGGAACTCTGTCAATAAAAGATATGGTAGCTGTGTTCATACCCGTTGACACATTGCGCTCACGTGCGCACAAGAAGAATCTGTCAGCAGACAGCGGTATTATATTCTGCACGTCATTTCCGTTAATATCGGAATTTATGAAGTTTACGACCTCGCTCATAGCTCCGGTTTCGATGTCTACGCCCCAAAGGCAGGAGCGGTCATTATAGTAGTAATCGTAGCCCGGTCCAAGTATCATGTTGTATACATGGTCTGTGTTTATTTCCATTTCCTCTCCGAATGTGCCGCTTACAGGGTCAAATTCGCGAAGGGACGAGCCATAGTTGTTCTCGCTGTATGTATATACGGAAACGTACACCTTATCATCCATCTTAATGACAGATTCGATATTTGTGCTGTCGGGGTCTATCCCCTGAACTTTTTTCACCTCACCGTCAGGCAGGACAATGCGCATTCCGTTCCATGAAGCCAGCAGAAGTGAGCCGTCGTTAAGAGGAATCATATTGTTTGCATAAAAGCCGTAGCCGTCATCCGCCATAAGGTCAATGTCCATTACCTCAACTTCGCCGTTTCTTATGACACGAATCTCATTTGACTGCTCGTACATATTATCGGTGAAGCTGTAGGTCTCAAACATAAGATATACCGTACCGTCATCGGCAACAGTGAAATTGTTGAGATTTTCACCGCTGTTTTCGCCCTGTTCTATGGCAATTGGAATAATCTCTTCGCATGAGCCGTCATTTACATCAAATACAGCAATCGTGTAGCAAGGAACATAGGTTTCGCTGTCGTAGGAATATACCTGAACGTAAAGCTTATCCCCCGCGCGCGCAAACTGACTGAAATTGACATTACTTCCCGTAAGCTCATCGGGAAGCTCAATTTCCGTTGTACGGAACACGTTGGTGGGCTTTGTTGCCTCTGCTTCTCCGCAGGAAGGCAGCATGAGCATTCCGAGAGTCATGCAAACCGTAAGTATTAGGGCAAGTTTTCTTTTCATACGATATCTTCTCCTTTGATGATGTTTTTTTGTTTTTTGCTTCTTCTGTTTTGGCGGATATCACGTGCGATCCGCTTTACCGCTGAGGCGGCGGCAGAAATAAGCACACGCCGCTTTATGTACAGTATCACGACCTCCACGGTCAATATCAGCACAAGTATTACTATGGGAACTATCTTAAAAATATACACGCCTGCCGCCGCGTCCGACAGCTTTACTGCTGTATTTTCAAAATACGGATATGCAATAGGCTTTGTGCGAACTCCCCGGTCAGAGATTCCAAGAAGGCGATCTCTAAGATATTTGTCAGTAAATCTCTCGCTGTTCTCTTTAAATTCGCAAAGCTCCTCGTCAACGCGAAGATTCTCCGAAAACATTTTCATGGCAAAGCCGCCGATGGGACTTGGAAGAGTCACTTCCACCGTCTCAACGGGAACATTTCCAAGTAATTCTTCAGCAAGACTGTACGGCACAAAAACTCTCGGTGTATCTCCGTAAAACTCGGAATACTCGCCGTCCCCACCGCTCTCGCATACGCCCGACACAAAGCATTCCTTACCGTTTATGCGAACAGACATCCCCACAACGTCGCTTGAACCGAACATCTGCCATGCAAGGTCGTTGTCGATGATTACGCAGTCATTAAGTATATCGGTTGTGGAAAAGTAGTGTCCCGACAGCATTTCGAGGGGATGAAACAGAAAGTAGTCGCCGCCGCAGGCGGATATGACGGCAGAAGTACCGTTCTTTATTACTTTTCCGTACTCGCCTGTTCTTGAGACTACCCCACTTCCCTCCGCACCAAAGCCCAGCGCAAAAATACGAGCCGATTCATTTGCAGGGGCAATTGAGGCATCCACAAGTGCTCTGTCAAGAGCGTCCTTTAAGCTGTACTCCACATCTTCCCTTGTAAGTCCGGCTTCGGGGGAGACAAAAGCCGAAAGCTGTGCATAGGCAGTTCCGTCTCCCGACCATCTCTCGTGGGCAGTCTCACTAAGAAGACGCCTTGACATTGCTCCAATAATAAGCGACGATATAAGAATGCTCACAAGGCACAGCACCGCCGTTACTATGGCAGTTATCTGAAATCTTTTCATATCAGTTTTCAACCAGCCGCACCTGATTTCCGTTTGTTATGGGAGCGGACGAGGTGGTGATTATAAATTCACTTCCGAGAAGTCCCGAAACAGCGGTGTTTGTGTCGTCGCTTGCCAGCACCTCAACATCGTATCTTCTGGCGATATAGCGGTTTCCGAGAGGGCTTGACTTTGCCTCAACCACAAGAACGAATTTGCCGTTATTATCCTCGCGGATTGCAGAATTTGGAACAACGGCATCGTAATCCTGCCCCCTCTCACCGATTGTAAGCGAAAGATTCTGACCTACCGCCACGTCCCCGGAAAGGTCGATTGTGGCTATCTTCTGAGAGCCGGGATTTTTCGGGTCGTTTCTGATTGCCGCGATAACGCCCGTGGTCTTGGACCACCAGGAGTTTGTGACCTCAACGGTGTCGCCCATGCGCACACGCTTAGCCTGCTCTGCCGAAAGTGTTATTTCGCAGGAATATCCAAGCTCTGTTACCACTATCTCACAAAGCGTCTGACCCATTGAGGTCTCCATACCGTTACTTATACTAAGTGAGGAAATCTGTCCTGCCGTTTCGGCGACAATTTTTGCATCGGTGGAATTTGCCTTGTATTTTTCAACAAGTGCCCTCTGCTCCTCGATATCTGCAAGTAAGTCAGAAAGTTCAAGCTCCTCACGCTTCGCAGATATGGAATCCTCCTCGCGGCGGCGCGCAAGATTATGCTGCATTGTTGAAAGCTCACTCTGGAGTGCCGCAACAAGCGTCTCCTGAGCCTTTTTGTCAGTATTTCCGCCAAGCTCCGACATTTCTTCTTCAAGCTCGGCTATCCTGTCGGCGTATTCCTCATCCTTTGAAAGTAAGCCCTCAAGTGTCACCTCATGAGCCTCCATTTGCGAAAGCTTAGTGAGTGACTCGTATTCGCCCTTGGCTTCCGTATATTCCTCCTCGATTTCGGGGAATTTTTCATTTAAAGCTTCAAGGGCATCCTTTGCCGATTTTACCTTTTTCTCAGCGGCATCAAGTGCCGATTTTGCCTGTTCGGCACCGTTCAGAGCCGAAAGCTGTGTGCGAAGCTTATCAAGGCGCGCGGTATCGTCCTCAACCCCACGGTCATATGTAAGCTTCATTGCCGCTCTCTGCTCCGAAACTGCGCTTCTCTTGGATTTATAAGCCTCCTCAGCGGCATCGGCGGCAGCTTTTGCCGCGCTTACATCCTCTGCGGTAACTCCCTCGTCGCCGTTTCTGTAGTCGGCTCTTACCTCACTGTAATAGTCCTCGGCATCATCCCACGCCTCTTTAAGCTCGGCAAGTCCGTCGCCAAGCTTTGAGTATGCTATTTCATAGTCCTCCTCGGCGCGGCGCATCTCTTTTTCAAGAGCGGCGATTTGCTCGCGGAGCGAATCGTAGTCCGATGAAGCACCGCCAACAATGGAATCGTAATGCTCCTTTGCGTTATCCGCTTCCTTTTCGGCGGATTTCAGTAAATTCTCCGCCGCCTTTATGTCAATCTCCGCTTTCATATAGCGTGATTCAGCAGTGGCAAAGCGTGTCTTTGCCGCCGCAAGGCGTACAGAGGTCGCCTCGCCTGTAAGCGATGTGTCAGCCGCACCGCCGCTAAGCTTGTTTATCTCTTTTTCATATGCGGCGATAGTCTTTGAAAGCTCCTGACGGAGTGCCTTTACTTCGTCAATTTGCGCCCTCAGTGCTGATATAGCACCGCCGTCACCGCTCAGCGAAGCAAGCACTGCCTTTGCATCGGCAAGCTCCTTCTGCTTCTTCACGATAGCAAGCTCCTCGGAATAGTAGTCCGTGTCAAGCTTGAGAAGCTTCAGCTCGTACTGACGCTCAAGTGAAGCCAGAGTTTCCTTTGCTCCCTTAAGCTCTGCCGACTCCGCGTCGTCAAGGTAAAAGAGCACGTCGCCGATTTCCACGTCCTGCCCCTCTTTTACTGCAACAGCTTTCACCTTGCGTGATTCTTCAATCTTCACGCTGGTTACGGAGTTTGCCTTTACAGTGGCGTTTGTTCTTATTTTAGCGGTTATACTGCCGCTCATTGCATACTGCGCCGCCACCTCGGGAAGCGATGCATTCATTATGGTGTTTGAAAAGAATGTAAGAATAAGCATTATCACCAGAAACACTATAAGTGCATTCTTAATAATGCCGCGGCGTTTTGCGGATGTATCCATTTTAATTCTCCTGTATATAGTAGATTTTAACCCTTGATTCCGCCCGAATAGGCGATTCCCTCAACAAGGTAGTCCTCGCTGTAGAGGAATATGAGAAGCGACGGTATCATATAAACCACCGCCACCGCAAAGGCAAGTCCCGCGTCATTGGTGTTTACCTGGGACAGGAACACGGAAAGGGGATAAAGCTCGTCTCCCGTAGCCTTGAACATGATAAGCGGCTGTTCCACCATATTCCAATAATCAATGAAAATGAGTATCGCCACCGAATAGAGCGTTCCCTTACACAGCGGCATGAAGATGCGTGAAAATATCTGAAATTCCCCTGCACCGTCAAGCTTTGCGGCTTCTATCATTGCGGTTGGTATTCGCCGCATGAATTTAGTTAGTATGAATACCGCAAAGGGAGAGAATATTCCCGGCAGGATTATTGACCATCTTGTGTCGATAAGGTTAAGGAAGTCCGCCACCATGAAGTTTGGCACAAGAGTTACCTGATACGGCATCAGCATGAGTATTATGTACACGAAAAATATGGCGTTTGCCGTCCGTGAGCGGTTTCTTGCAAAGCAGTACGCCGCACCGGATGCCATAACAAGCTGTCCTGCCACGATGGGCACTGTAAGTATCACCGAGTTCCAGAATTTAAGAAGATATGCCGGACTTGTGATAAAGGCGGTCTTATACTGCGAAAAGCTCACGAAGTCGGGGATAAACTTAAGATTCACCTTTTCCGATATGTAGGTCTTTTTGTCGCCTGTGGAATTTTCGAATATCTGTCCGTAGTTTGCGGAAATTTCGGTAGTTGACATAAAGGAATTTGTAATGGTAAGCACCGTTGGCATTAAGAACACCACAGCCGCCGCCAGAACAAGCAGGAACGTGAGATACAAAAGAAGCTTTTTTCGGAGAGCACCGATTTTCTTTTTTTTCATTCTTCGATATCCTCCTCGATTTTGTTATCGGCAGTAAATAAAAATCCGATGATTACCGCCATAACTATCGCCATGAGTATAGCCGCCGCCGACAGCTTCTGATAGTCAAGAGTTCTGAATACGTTATTCATGAAATGCTGAAGCATATACAGCGAATCGTAGGGGTATTTTCCTGTAAGAAGATACACCTCACGGAATATCTTGAATGAGTTTATAAGCGACATCAGCGTCACAAAAAGAATGGTTGAGGAAAGATAGCGAAGCTTGATTCTAAAGAATATCTGCCGCCTTGAAGCACCCTCAAGTGTGGCAACCTCAAGAACATCCACCGGCACTGCCGACAGAGCTGACATGAAAAGTATCATATTGTATCCGAGGTTCTTCCACAAAAACAGCAGTACCACCACAAGCTGAGAATAATCGGATTTCAGCCAATCCACGGCACTTGCGCCAAAAAGCATCACAAGCTCGTTTGCAACACCGTTATAGTGGAACACCACCTGCCATATAAGAATAATGGACGCAACGGGCACCATCATAGGCGAGAGAAAGATCGTCCGCAGCTTGCTTTTTCCCGGAAGATCACGAAGCAGAATTATGGCAAGCACAAGGGAGAGCACAACTGCAAGCGGCACAGCGGTAAGCGAAAATTTCACAGTATTCCACGCCGCCTGACGAAAAGCGGTGTTTTCAAGAAGCTTTGTGTAATTTTCAAGAAATACAAATTCTTTCTTAACGGGATTATTTACAAGTGACTGAAAAATTATAACAAAAAACGGCAGTATGTAGAATATCAGCATACCGACAGCAGACGGTACAATAAAAAGATTGACAAGACGCCGCTCATTTTGTTTTATGCGCGACAGTCTGCCTGTTTTTTCTTTGATTTTCGGTGGTACTGCTGTCTTTGTTTTCATATTTTCCTCACAACTGCATGATTTTTAATATTAGACGTTAGTTTGCTGTTTTAGTTCCGATTTTTTCTAAAAATCGGCGGATTTTTTGCTTTAAAGTCTTGATACGGTATAAAGTCGCTTTGAAAGCCGCTCGTTTATAAGGTCGGCGCGGTCGATTATCTCAACCCCCATATCTGCGGCGCGCTGTGCCAAAAATCTGTCGCGATTTTTGATGTCGGACATTGTCACGAGCACGGGACGTGCATATTCGCCGCCAAACTGCTTTGCGAGAGTCTTTATTTCGTTGAGCGTGGTTACATTGACAGTTCCCGACTTGCAGGAGATGAATATTGGCACAAAGCCGTGTACCAGAACCACATCTATCTCGTTTATGGTGTTTATTCGTGCGTCAAGGATTCCGTCCCAATCAACAACAACGCTTATCTGCACATCGCTGTATATCCCCATGCTTTTTGCCGCGGCAAACACATACAGCTCAAGGCAAATTCCAATATCAATAAGACAGCTTCGCATAAGCTCGTTTTTGTAGTCAAAGGATATTCGCTTGCCGTCATTTTTATAGTTTCTTATTATCCCGGCTTCGCACAGTGCCGCCATTATATCGCTGTCAGCTCCGCTTATTTTGGCATTTCCGTATACCACGGCACCGGCATCCACATGAAGCTCTCGCCCCTCAAGGTCCTTTGAAATCTGCTGGAGGTAGGATACCGACCTGTGCCAGCCACGGTGATTGTTTTTATATATGCTCCACACACGGAAGATATCACGCTCAGTCTCAGAGTCAAGCGTGTCAATGGACAGATGACCGTGAGACTTCATAGCACCGCCGGAAAGCGCAAGAATTGCGTCTATATTAAACGCAGGCTCAGCTTTTACATTGTCTGCCGCCTCGCAGTTATAGATGTTTTTGTAGCTACAGGTGAAACGGTCATATCTGAAGAGAGGGATATGCTTCTCCTTTGCGATCATCCCCACAGCCACAAGAGCCACCTCGCTTCCACCCGTAAGATCAATGGCACAGTCACCGAATGTGGCTATTATATTTTCAAGCTCCGCGATTACCGCATCAATGCTAAGCATATCCGTAGAATAAAAGAAGCATCTCGTGTCAAGTGACATGGCGCGAAGACAGGAAATTATGTTATTCTTAAGCTTTTTGTTCTTTAATTTTCTTGTTCCGATATAAACCGCGTTCTTCGGTTTAAACTGAACGGGAGCAAGCACATTGTATATCTGCTCCTCATCGTAAATTTCAATTATCGTTTCCGGAAACCTGTTCAATTTTACTCTCCTGATATTATTTTTATCTGTGTGTCAATTGTAGCACAGAATAGTGAACATATCAAGTCAAATTGTGATAAATTTATTAAAAATCTGTTTTGCTTCTTGAAAAAAACAAAAAAGTGTAGTATAATATTATGTGTAAATATCTGCTCTGAAACAAGGTTTCAAGGCAACTTTTCCAAGTGGAGGACGACATGAACAAGGAACTTTGCCGCCGTATCATAACAGCAAAAAGAGCGCTGTTTGACAAGCTGTATGCGGCACTAAATGAACGCCAGCGCGAGGCGGTTTTTACTGTTGACGGACCGCTTTTGATACTCGCAGGCGCAGGAAGCGGAAAGACTACGGTTCTTGTAAACCGTATCGCACATATTATAAAATACGGCAATGCCTATTTATCCGAGACACTGCCTGAAAATTTAACCGAGGCGGATGCCGAAAAATTAGAATCGGCATTGGAGCTTTCCACATCTGAGATAGCGGAAATACTCACAGAGTATGCAGAGGATGCTGCAGCCCCTTGGCAGATACTTTCCATAACCTTTACCAACAAAGCCGCAAACGAGATGAAAGAGCGCATTGCCAAGGTGCTTGGCGACGAAAGCATGGCAAAAGAGGTGTGGGCAGGAACGTTCCACTCCATATGTGTCCGCCTGCTCCGCCGATTCGGTGAGGCCATCGGCTATGCGAGAGATTTTTCCATATACGACAGCGATGATCAGAAGCGTCTTGTAACATCCTGCCAGAAGGACCTTGGCATTGACGACAAGATGTTCCCTGTTCGTGCCACCATGACCGCCATATCCCGCGCCAAGGACCGCCTTATGAGTGCCGAGGATTTTGAAAGCGAGGCAGGCTCGGATTTCCGTCTTCAAAAGATAGCCGAGGTATTCCGTCTTTATGAGCGCAGACTTAAGGAAGCAATGGCGGTGGATTTTGACGATATTATCGTGCAGACCGTACGTTTGCTCCGTGAATGCGAGGAAGCGCGAGGCTACTGTCAGAACCGCTTCCGCTATGTATGCGTCGACGAGTATCAGGACACCAACCGTGCACAGCTTGAGCTGGTACGCCTGCTTTCGGGACGGTACAACAACATAATGGTCGTTGGCGACGACGATCAGTCCATCTACCGTTTCCGCGGCGCAACTATCGAAAACATCCTCGGCTTTGACAAGGTGTTCGAGAGTGCAAAAATAATAAAGCTTGAGCAGAATTACCGCTCCACGCAGAATATACTTACCGCCGCAAATGCAGTCATAAAGCACAACTTCGGCAGACGAGGCAAGGAGCTTTGGTGTGACCGCGGCGAGGGTGACAAAATACGCGTCAAGAAGCTGCAGAATCAAAACGAGGAAGCAAAATACATCATCAACAAGATAATCGACGGTGTTACACGCGAAAAGCGCAAATACAGCGATTTTGCAGTACTATACCGCATAAACGCGCAGTCAAACAGCCTTGAAAATTACTTTGCCAAGAGCGGACTTCCCTACCGCATTTTAGGCGGCGTGCGCTTCTATGAGCGAAAGGAGATAAAGGATATCATCGCTTATCTGTGCGTGCTCAAAAATCCAAATGATAACGTGCGCCTGCGCCGTATCATAAATGAGCCAAAGCGCAAGCTAGGCGACACCACCATTGATGCCGTATTCGGCATTGCCGCGGCCGAGGGCAAGAGTCCATTCGAGATAATGGAAACTGCTTACTCCTATACTGCGCTTTCAAAAAGCGCACCGAGACTTACGGATTTTGTCAAGCTCATACGCGAGCTTCGCACATCCGCTGAAGAGCTGTCCGTATCCGAGCTGATACGCCTCGTTTACGAGCGCACGGGATACGAAGAAATGCTGAAGCTTTCGGGAATCGAGGGTGCAGAGCGCATTGCCAACATCGGCGAGCTTATTTCCAACGCCGTTTCCTACGAATCCGAGACGCCGGAGCCGTCACTTGAAGGCTTCCTTGAGGATGTGGCACTTGTCAGCGATATCGACAACTACGACGAGGATGCCGATGCTGTGGTGCTCATGACCATCCACAGTGCCAAAGGACTTGAATTCCCCGTGGTATTTCTCCCCGGTTTTGAGGACGGTATCTTCCCAAGCATACAATCCGCAATGGACCCCGAGGAGCTTGAAGAAGAGCGCAGGCTTGCCTATGTGGGCATTACACGCGCCAAGGAACGCCTGTACTGTGTGCACGTCCGTGAACGTCTTATATTCGGTAAAACTCAGTTCAATCCTCGCTCGCGCTTTATTGACGAGATTCCCTCCGAGCTTGTTGACCTGGGATATATTCCAAAGCCGGACGGAGAGCCGACAATGCAGAAGAAAAAGCCTGTAATCTCTCAGGAATTCTTTAAAAAAGCGGCACTTGCCAGCGACATCGGAAGAAGCGAATCCAGCGAGCAGTTTGAGGTCGGAGACCGCGTAAAGCACTACAATTTCGGCGAGGGTGAAATAATATCCGTAAAGCCTATGGGTGCGGATGTTATGTACGAAATAATATTTGACACAGTGGGAACAAAGAAGCTTATGGCGACATATGCGAAGCTTAGAAAGATATAATAATAACAGGCTGCGGGAGGCGAAACGCCTCCCCTACGATGAAACATTGATAAAACGTCCGTAGGGGAGGGGTCTCCCCTACCGTTGTTCGTTTATACGCGATTTACAGCACAGGAGGCGAAACGCCTCCCCTACGGTGAAACGTTGATAAAACGCCTGTAGGGGAGGGGTCTCCCCTCCCGTTCACGGCGGCAGCAAGCCACCGCCCTACGGAATATCATGAAACACAATCGGCGAGAGTTATCCATCGCCCTGCGGAGCTTCTAAAGCTCTTGTAGGGCGGGGGTTTACTCCCGCCGTTCTTTTGTATAATCTTAAATTTACTCGTCACATATTATCTTCCGCGCACGCTTACCTCGCCGCTTCCGAGTGCTTCCACTACACCGTCCGGATAGCGCACAACAAGCCTGCAGGTATCGTCAATTGCAACCGCCTTGGCAGGACGTGATTCTCCGTCCACAATGCGCATAACGTCCACATCGCGACCAATAATGTTGGATCGCTTTCGGTACTCGTCAAGATAGTCCGAAGTAAGCAGTCCGTCACGGCAGATAGGCAGTAGCTCATTAACTATCTCTGCCGCAATGCGGTTGTCCGCATCCTGCGGCATATTATCGTCAAACAATGCTCCTGCGCGGTCGGCAATGTCTGCCGGGAAACCGCCTCGCGGTACTGTAAGATTTATGCCTATTCCGACTACCGCGTATTTCATAAAACCGTCATCTTTTATCTGCGCTTCCGCAAGTATTCCGCAGACCTTGCGGCAATCAAGGTATATATCATTTACCCACTTGATTTCGCTTTTCTTTCCGGACACCTTGTCAATGGCTCTCGCTGTGGCTACAGCCGCCGCCGCGGTGAGTCCTGTTGCCTTGTCGGAAGGCATCGTCGGATGAAGAAGCAGTGACATATAAAGTCCTCCCGATGGAGAGAAAAAGCTTCGCCCCATTCTTCCCCGTCCGCCTGTCTGTCTGTGCGCCGCGATAAGCGTATCTTTAGTTGACTCCTCCGCCAAATCTCTTGCCGTAAGATTAGTTGACGCCAGCTCGTCGTACACAAAAATTGAAACATCCTCGCGAAGGTACTTTGAAATTCCGTTTTTTGTTACCATTTAACTGTTATAGAAGCCCCTGTGGAGCTTATGTATCATCTTCACGATCTCGCGAAGATACAGATTTATTTCGTTTCCGCCCTTATCAAGATCGGAGAACACCGCAAGGACATAGGGTTTATCTCCACTGAGCACCACCGCCGCATCATGGTAGGAATCCGTATCCCAACCGTATTTGTGAAGTGCCTTGTCAGGCGAAACGCCAAAGGGGATAATTACCGTATGGTTTGCCTTTTTCATGGACTCAGCCATGATCTTGCCGTAAGTCTCATCCTCCTCGGTGAATTTGTATATCTCCGAGAACAGCTTGCCCGCACCTCTTGCGGTCATTGAGTTTGACTGAATATTTACACCAAGCTTGTAAGCAAGCGCAGACATTCTGGAAAAACCGAAACGTTTTCTCAGTGCCTGATAGGCAACATTGTCGCTGTATTCGAGCGTGTACTTGACAAAATCAAGATAGGAAAATTCGGTTCCATCCTCCATTTCCTGTATTTTGCCGGAACCGTCCTGATACATTTCGGCTTTTGTATATATAACCTTTTCGTAAAGATCAAGGGTGGGGTCGCTATACTCTATCTTTGCTCTGTCTGGAGTTCCGTCGCCGTCGTCATCAATCATTTCCGGCACTTCGCCTTTTTCGGAAAGCGCATCAAGATACGCTTTTTCCTCATCAGATACCGCTTTAAGCAAGGAAAGTAAGTACGGTGCTTTTATAACGCTTGCGGAATTGTATGGTACATCCGCGTTGTAATCGAAATGGTATCCCGTTGCAAGGTCCTCGTAATAAATGCTGACACAAGGATATTTTACATCCTCCCGTGCCAACACAAGCTCACGGAGTCTTACGGTTGTAAGCTCCTCGGCAGTAAGACCTGACATTGCAAGTTCTTCTTCGGTGAACAGCATCGCGCCCTCGTCAAGCTTTGCCTGCTCCTCTGCCATAAGCTCGGAAATGAGCCGCCAGCTCTCCGTCACCTTTTCGGGGTCATCCGGAAATTCCGGGTCGGGAGTGAACACACGCACATAAGGACAAGCGGTTTCAATGTAGGAAACGATCTCGTCAATAAGCTGTGCCTGTGCGCGCACGTCTATATTGAAAACCGTGCGATATTTGGCAATGTCCGCTTCAAGAGCGGCAATTTCCGCCATTTTCGCTTCTATATCGGCTTTGAGAGCCTCTATTTCACCCTTGAAGCTCTCACCGGCATCATTAAGCTTCAATTCAAGCTCCGCCACCTCAATTTCAAGCCGTTTCTTTTCATCTTCGAGCTGTGAAAGGCTCATTTCAAGCCTCTCGCCGTTTCTGGTAAGCTCGTCGTTCTTCTTTTCAAGCTCCGATATAACGTTCGCGCGTGTACTCACCGTATCATGGATGATAAGTGCCGCCGCAGAGATAATGGCGGCAACGAGAACTCCAAGGAGCACGAAAAGCGTGATTTTTCCTCTTTTTGACATCAGTTTACTTTAACTCCGTTTATAAATACAGCTTCAATGGTGTGGTCAAGGGAGAGTATATCCCCACTGACAAGCACGATATCGGCATCCTTTCCGATTTCAATACTGCCAACGCGGTCCTCGATACCGAGTATGCGCGCAGGATTTACAGTTATAGCTTCAAGTGCCGCCCCACGCGTCATTCCGTGCTTCTTTGCCATGGCGGCACAAAGTGTGAGATAATTGAGGGGGCTGACGGGATGATCGGTGGTAAGTGCCGTCATCGCCCCTGCCGCAGACAGTGCACAAGGGTTGTCGAAAGTCTGATTGCGAAGCTCAGGCTTTGAGCGGTCGCACAGATTCGGTCCTGCGATAACGGACACGCCCCGAAGCTCGTCGGCGATCAAATGCCCCTCAGTTCCGTGGATTATGGCATACTTCAGCGAAAACTCCTCGGCAATGCGCATGGCGGTACAGATATCGTCCGCGCGGTGGGCATGAAACTGCGCGGTGATCTCGCCGCGAAGCAGAGGAATAAGTGCTTCGTTCTTAATATCGTATTCGGGCGGATCGATCTCCTCATCGGATGCCGAGCGGTCAAGCTCTTCAATATACCGTACGGCTTTGGCAAGGGTCTCGCGCATGATAGCCGCGGTTGCCATTCTTGTAACAGGGGACAGATTCTTTTGATGGTATGTGCTCTTGGGATTCTCTCCTAGGGCAAATTTTATTGCCGCAGGAGATTTTACAATCATGCGGTCAACCCGATTGCCTGCGGTTTTTATAACGCATATCTGACCGCCGATGGGATTTGCGCTTCCCGGCGCAACAGCCACAGTGGTAATACCTGCGGCACGTGCTTCGGCAAAGCATCTGTCCTGGGGATTGATTCCGTCAAGTGCTCTGAGCTGAGGCGTTGCGGGATCGCTGTCCTCGTTGCAGTCGTCGCCCTCAAAATCAAGGGCGTCTTCAACTATACCAAGATGTGTATGGGCATCAATAAATCCGGGGTAAGCGGTGAGTCCCTGACCGTCGTACACCTCGCCGTCAACCTCTGGCAAATCCCCCTCGCCAACGGCGGATATTTTACCGTTTTCCACCAAAATCCAACCGCCGCGGATTATATTCGCGGCGGACATTGTCTCAATTGTGATGTTTTTAATAAGCATTGCTGCTCCTTATATATAAAGTATTAAACGTTATTTTCTATTTTTCACGCGCCTCAGTTTATAAGATCGTTGTAAAAAATGATCTCATCGGGCAAGCAGTATCCTAATTTTTCTTTGGCAAGCGCAATTATATACTCCTCGTCAAAGGGAGTATCAAGTTTATTCTGAAGCTCGTCAATATTTCCCTGCACATCGTCGATGCGCTCAGTTAACTTTTCCCGCTCCTCTTCCAGACTGTTGTAGCGTATTTGGACGCTTACAAGTGTAATTATCATAAACAAGAACGCGAGGAGTATTGCGAGCTTTACCGGTATTGATAAACGTACCTGGTTCATCCCGTATTCCTTTCGTTTTGGAAGCTCTTCTCGCTTCCAGCCGTGCCTTACGTCTCTGTCTGCATAAAGCACTTAGGGAGCGAACTTTCCCCCGCACCGCACCTGCGGCGCGTCCAAGTGTTTTTTTGTAAACAAATCCTGCCAGCCGCGAAATAACTCTCGCTATTGGCATTATCACTCTTTTTAAGGTAAATCCGATAACCGCCCACATAAACCGTGCCAACGCTTCGGATACAAGCCTTGTAAGCCTGCCCACCGTCTGCATATAGAGAAAAAATCCCACCGCAGTTCCAAAAAGAATGAATCCTCTTGCTCTGCCTCTGTTTGCCTGAAAGCAAAACAGCACAAGTGTTGTCGCCGATACCGTAAAAAACAGTATGTCCTCAATAAACGATACCGCAAAAATAAAGGTATCTGAGACATTTTTTATGGCACGGTTTTCTGTTTTCACAGACAAAAATGTCCGTGAGATACGAAGAATGTCAAAGACGGCGCCAAGAGCCGCGCCGAGTATCAGAGAGTAAAGAAGCAGCCAAAGCTGCTTTTCCATATCATATCCGAGAGCATCAAGAGCCATTTCCATTACTTAAAGAAGCCCCTTTTTTTCTTCGGCTCAGCAGGATCAAAAAAGACCACGCCGCCGATCTCGCCCTCAATATACATTTCTCCGCTTTCTCTTGAAAGATGGGTTATGCGGAGTCCCTCACCGTCAACGGCAAGCATACCGAGACAGGTCATTAGTATAATACCGGTTTCATTAAAGCTCTGTACATCTTCAACACCGGTAATGGTAAGATTCTTACGGTCGGAGATATGTATCATCTGCCGAGCCGTTCCCATTGTGATTATTTGCTCATTCATCCGAAACACCTCTGCCAATAATGGTTATGTATCTGTAACCATATATATGGCAGAGGAGCCGCAGATATACATCACGAAATAACTTCGTACATTGAAGCCGCGTCAGCCTTTGCTGTAAACTCGCGCACATCAAGGACTTTAATCTTCGTTGTGCGCTGACCGAAGGTTATTTCGATAACATCCCCCACCTTAACATCGTATGACGCCTTGGCAGGACGGTTGTTTACCGAAACGTGCTCCGAATCGCAGGCTTCATTGGCGACCGTGCGCCTCTTTATAAGGCGGGACACCTTAAGAAACTTGTCAAGCCTCATTAAAAAGCTTTCGATTATTTGTCGTTGAGCTTAGCCTTGAGGGTCTTGCCGGAAGTGAATGCAAGGCGCTTGGAAGCTGCGATCTTGATAGTTTCGCGAGTTGCGGGATTGATACCTGTTCTTGCAGGACGATCCTTAACCTCGAATGTACCGAAGCCTACGATCTGAACCTTTTCGCCTGCGAGGATAGCATCCTCAATACCTGCGAATGCAGCGTTTACTACAGCCTCAACGTCTTTTCTCTTGAGACCTGTGTCCTTGGTTACTTTTTCGATAAGAGTTGTCTTGTTCATTGGTTTATGTCCTTTCGTAATACTTAATATACCGTATATAACTCGGTATATTTAATTATAACATTAAATTCATGATTTTACAATACCTTTTT
>JAZTWV010000049.1:0-61977 GCA_045636145.1 Candidatus Flemingiibacterium sp. | reverse complement strand
ATTTACCCTTGTTCACCGCACCGCAGGAGCAGGTCCAACCATCATCGGCAGGCTTGGGCGAGCCACATTCGGGGCAGAACTTCCCGGTTGCAACCGCACCGCATATACATGTCCAGCCGCCTGCAGGTTTCGGTTCGGGCTTCTTCGCACCGCATTCGGGACAGAACTTTCCCGTTGCAACCGCACCGCATGCACACTGCCAGCCCATTGCCGCAGACGCAGGCACAGGTCTCTGCGGTATCTGCTGGGTCTGCTGCCCCATGGCAAAGAGATTCTGCGCATTCATGCCGCCTGCGTTCATCGCCATACCCATGCCCATGAATCCGGTCATCGCACCTGCAGAATTGCCCGCCGCGGTCTTCATTGCATCCGCCTGTGCGCCAACCAGCGTAGCCGCAGCCATGGTGGGATCGCGGTACATGGCGGTCTTCTGCGCGGTTTTGAGCATTTCCTGATCTTCTTCGGTGAGGGTCGGCGGATTGATGGCGACTTTAACGTCACCGATACCGCGTGCGCCCCATTCGGTTGAAAGCTCCTCGTTGAGATATTTCTCCAGGTCATTCGTATGCGCCGGAATCTGATTCGGACGGATCTCCAGCATGGACAGCTTTGCCAGTGCCGGGCCGAGGGCGCTGACAAATTCCGTTTTCATGGTGTCGCGCAGTTCATCCTTGGAATAGGACTGCGCCACGTTGCCCGTCACGTTAGTGTACAGCTTGATCGGGTCGGTGATCCGGAAGGTGTATGTACCATTGCATCTAAGGGAAACATCCACGTCAAAGTTGATGCGGGAATCCACCACACGAAAGGAGATCGGGTTTGCCGTGCCGAACTTGTTGTCGAGGATCTCCTTGGTGTTGAAGTAGTAAACGCGCTGATCCTTGCCGGTGTCGCCGCCGTAGGTGAAGCGCTTGCCGATGGCTTTGAAGGTTTCGAGAATGCTCTCGCCGAGACTGCCCGCGAAAATGGACGGTTCGGTGGAGCTGTTCCAGGTAAACTGTCCCGGTTCGGCGCAGAGCTCAACGACCTTGCCCTGTTCGACAATGATCATACACTGACCGTCTGCCACGGCAATGCCGGAACCGTTTGAGATGATGTTGTCTTCGGCTTTTGTATTGGAGGAGCGTCCGCTGGTGCGCTTCTGTCCCTTGACGATCATAATATCGTTTGCAATGGAGTCACAGTAGAAAAATTCCTTCCACTGATCGGCAAGCACGCCGCCTGCTGCTCCCGTTATCGCTTTAATAAGTCCCATAATTCTGTCTCCTGTTATTCATTTTCACTCTCTGCGAGCATTGCATCCAAAGCGCGCACAAATTCGTGGTAACCTTTCGGAAAATTCGCAGAACCTTCAGCAGTGATCGTCTGTCCGCCGTTTACTGCTGCTTCAAAGCGGAACATGATTCCGTCAGACACATTCTTGGGATGGGCGCCATGGAATCCGTCCCAGCGTGAAATTTCGCAGGTATTCATCAGTTCGATCATCACTTCGGTAGAACAAGTTGTGCTTTGCTCAAGCTTGAGAAAATCGTCTTCCCCTGAGTATATTTCCCGATAGCGGCACAGCTCCGGCGGATTGGTTTGTGTTTCGAATTTGTACACTGTACCACCGCGCATTCCGCGCAGAGTAAGAGTTATGGTTTCCACCGAAGTAATTGTTTTGATAGGATTCATTTTATCCGTATCTTTGGCACATCCGAACAGTCCAAGCAACGTGGTAAGTATCATAACAGCCGCCAATATCCGTTTTCTCATGCCCACGGATCGTCGGATTTCGGTTTACGGATGCTGACAAGCAGGAACTGATCCCACAGCATCCATCTGCCGTCGCCGAGCTTTCGCAGGACGATCTCACGGGGACTGTCCGCACCGCCGCTCTTTATGTAGAGCTTCTTGTAGCCTTCGTTTGCATCGGAATAGGGGCCGCTGGTTACGGTGATGGTAAATGGGGTGTCCGGTGTGTAATCGTTTGCGGGAACAGCCCCCTTGAAATAGGAGAACGGCACATGATGACCGTCACTGAAGCGATCGTTCAGGAATGAGATATCGTGATTCGACAGCGGACGGGGACCGCGCAGGAAATTGAGCATTTCCGTACCGATCGACTTATCTGCGGCATAAACGCACAGTGCGCAGACAGTAAGAGCGGCAGTCGCAAACGGACTCTCAAGCGATGCCTGTGGCAAAGCCTTCATCTCGGCAAGGCTTTCGGGAAGCACCGCGAACGTGAAGGTTTCCTCGCTCGAAAAAGCGGATGCCGCAGCATTTTTTACCGCAGTCTGTACGTTTTTCTTCAGCTTATCAAAGATTGGCATAATATAATCCTCCCAAATATTTTTTATTCGTTTTCCAATTTGGTTGCCGCTCCAAACAGTGTAACAAGCGCTTTTTCGGCTTCCAGAGGCAGAAAGCCGCTCTGGTTGTCATGAACGTAAATTCGTTCACCGCTGGCGTAAACAATATCCATGCTTTCGCCATACATAGCAGGCAGACCGCTGACGTTATGGTAATACCCATTATGCCTTGCAAAATCGTAATCCGAAACGATTTTTTGCAGCCGCACCATAAAATCCGCGTCCGCTTTGTACTCTGCCTTATCACTTTCGCCGCCGCGTTCACGCCAATTGTACTTTACCAGCACATCGCCGTCCTTCAGAGCAGCATCCAGTGTGTAGATGCGGTTACCCAAGCCGTCCGTTTCACACGCCGCAAACAGCGAAATTACACAGTGGAAGGTCACAATTTCGGCAGATCCTATTACTTTCGGCACATCAGTCCAGTATCGTTTGACAACGCCGCCGTCTATATCGTCGGTCTCGGACGGAGGTGCGCAGGATAATATCCTGCGCACACCGAAATATACAAGCGTACATACAGTTGCCGCCGCAAGCAAACAGCCCACTATCTTTACGTTTGCACACATAACCGCGTCCTGGCTCATAGTTTATCCGTAAATGCGGTAGAGGAAGGTTACGACCGCACCTCTGGGGCAAGGAGTGGAGGGATTGACCTCAAGCCCTGTTGCCAAAAGCAGGTCATTATATGCCGCCCAATCTGCCGCTTCCTCGTACCAACCGTTCTTTCCGGCACCCACAGCACGGAACAGGAATGTGAGAATATCTGCGGTACTGCAGGTATTATCTGGCGAAAACGCCTTTGCTGACGTACCGTTGGTGATCTTCTGTTCAACTGCCCAAAGAACTGCTTTGTAGAAATAGTCGGTTTCCTTTACGTCCTGGAAGGGGTTCTTGGAGCTCTTGGGTTCCGGACAGCCTGCCGCACGCCAAAGGAATGTAACGACCTGGCCTCTGGAGCAGGTAGTGTCGGGAGTAAAGGTGGTGGCGGAAGTACCGGTGGTGATTCCGTTTTCAAAAGCCCAACCTACTGCCTGTGCAAAATAGTCGGAGGATTTAACATCCGTAAAAGGAAGCTTTGAAATGTCATAGCGCTTGAAGCCGCATGTGCCGCACTTGCCTTCCGCGTCGAACTTGTGCTCTGCGAATTCAGTAGCTTCTCCGCAAGCACATTCGAGCCAATGCTCAAAGGCGCTGTGCGCATAATAGTGGGTATGGAAGTGATCAGCGGGATTTTCCTTGAATACGTCTGCAAATGTGCACTGGAAGATCGCCGTGTCACCGGAAACCGCAACTGCCTTTGCATAGTAACCGTTGATTCTCAGTACAGCATCCTCAGAGAACTTGTATCCGTCAGGAGCGATGAGATAAACATCAGCAACACCGGGCTTCCAGGTGCCTACCGCTACCGTCGCCCACTTGAATTCACTTATTTCTACATTCTCGGGAGAAATCTTTACGCCCTCTGTAAGAGGATCTTCAAGGTCAGCAGGCGCAAGGTCAACGCCGGTAACGGTTATCTTGTCAATAAGCTTCAGCTTTGCGTCTTCCTCTTTTTTCTTATCTGTTTCCTTGTCTTTCTCAGTTTCCTTGTCCTTTTCGGTGGTTGCGGGATTTTCTTCTTCCTCGTCAGTTCCTACAGCAGGGAAAATATACTCAACAAAGACCTCTTCGTTGCTTCTGCCGTAAACATCGTCTGCCGATTTACCGTTTACATTGCCGAAAACCTTGCACTCTGTGCCGCTGTAGCTGAACTTTGCATCGTCACTTGACCATACCTGAACAGTTATGCTGTATTCCTTGCCGTTCTCAAACTTGTCTGCGCCGACGGTCATGACCTTGTTGTCGGTGACATTGTGCCAGGTAATACCGTTCTTGGTATCTTTGTTATTGTAATCCGCCAACTTAAGACGGTTATCGGTAAGAGTCGCCGTGTAGTCGGGATATTCGCCTGCCTTTGGTGTATCGATTCCCTCGATATTAACGGAGGAGATGACTTGAGCACCGGTTGCGGCGAAGGCATATGTAACGGTAAGTTTTTTCTCGTCGCCGTCAACCTCCGCACCTGTTCTGCCGCCGACGGTTACTGTGGGATCGTCGAAGGTATAACCGTTCTCGGCTTCAAGCTCGAGCCTGACTATGTACTGAGTGTTTGCGGCAAATGTAAATCCCGAAACGGGAACTGCAGAGCTTCCTGCCTCGATCCAGGTGATGCCGTTTTTCGATGTTCCCGAGCTTGTATTTGCAAGCTTACAGCCTGCGGGTAATACCGCAACATAGCTGGGGAAGCCGCCTGCCTGTGGCGCGGAAATTCCGTCTATGTCGATCTTTTCGATCACGCCTGCCGCATTGCATTCGAATACAATTGCAGCAACAATGGCAGTATTTGCCGTGCCGCCGTTTGTAGTATCGGGAAGAACTGTGGCTTTAACGCCGTTTATCAGCACCTGGGGACTGTCAAATTCTCTGCCTACGGGCGAGAGATAGAGCATAAGCGTGTATAACTTCCCGTATTCGAAGGTGGTATCCTTGCTTTCAAGATTCTTTCCGTTCTGATACTTCCATACGATATCGTTTACGTTAACATAGCCCTTGTTTTCCTTGCCGTTAACGGAATTAACAGTTACTTTATACGCGGGAAGCTCGCCGTGCTTCGGCGCCTTTACGCTGACTTCAAGGCTTTCGATAGTATCAGCCTTCTCTGTCTGATAGCCCCTGACCACGCGGATGTACTTGGATGCATCCGACATAGAGGGCTCATTTGGAACGCCTCCTACATTGGCACTACTGCCGTCAATTGTGGCGGTAACGTTGGGCATACCGCTTGATACGGCGAACTTATAGTTGTCCTTGGCTTTCAGTATAACAACGACCTCATAATTGAGAGCCTCGTTGAAGCGGGAGGTCTCGGATATTTCCTTTAATGTGATTGCTGTCTGCCAAATTACCTTCACCACTTCATAATTCGCGCCGGAGGCAACATCCGCTGTGAAGTCGGGGAATTCTCCCGCTTGGGGTGCGGTGATGCCGGTTATGCTTGCTGAGCCGATCGTGGTAACACGATCCTTCGCCGCAGATGCGGTTATCGGGAATATGCCAAGTGTCATAACAAGGCACAGCATTATTGCAAGCGTTTTTTTGAGCTTTGTAAATCTTTTCATTTTATTTTCTCCTTGTGTCTAAAAAAATTGAGGAACTTAATATTTACGTACTTTTTTGCCGCAGTGCGGACAGAAGCGTGTATCCGCCGACAGCACGATTTTGCAGTGCAGACAGTGGGTGTGCATCCTTTGATAGGTATCAAACAGTGTTCCGCAGGACAGTAATTTTCTGCATTCGGGGCAGAAAATGCTCCATGCTCCCGCGATACTGCCGCATTTTTTGCAGACCTTCAGCTTTTTCATGACATATGGCCCCATGCCGAAGGCTTCCAGACGGATGTATTTTTCGGGTTTGGTATCACGTATCATCGAAGCTTCCTCCGTAGATCAGATGCTCTCCGCATTTTGGACATACGCAGTCGGAGGATGATATTTTTGTTCCACAGAACTTGCAGTATTCCGGCGTATTTTCCCAAGGTGCACAGGCAACGCACTCAAGTGCATCGGCATTATACATCGCATCTATCACCCATTTGCCGCATTTATGGCATAGTTGGAAATTTTTCTTTCCCTCCGTTTCCCACGCAAGCTCGAGTTCGGCATCCGGATCTGTTTCGCTATATTCCTTCGTTGTACAAAGCAAAGCTCCGGTCAGATCACAGAAAAATTTGTACCGATTTCCACCGGAATCTGATATGACCTTGTAATGCGCAGTTTTCTTCCTTGGCATAAAGTCAGCTCTCCTTTCATGAATAGAATCCGTTTTTAAAAGTTTCTTAATATCTGTACCCAAACCTTGACTGTATCAATGAAATATGCTATAATATAATAAATATGCAGTTGGGGTGGTCTCCCGATTCGTTGGCGCGCCTCTGGAGACATGACAACTCTTGTTGTCACGGGGTACCCCATACCTTTTAAGGCCATGACAGGTTTTATACCCTCCTTTTGTGTACCTGCAAGTATAATTATACGAATTTTCGATTTTTTGTCCCCCACCCAAATGGGCAAAAGGTGGGGAAATCGCAAATTTTTTCTGCGTTTTAAGACAAATAATCAAAAAATCAGGCGAAAAATCGCTGGGAGGACTTATAACATGAAAAAATTTATCTCTTTTCTCTTACTCACAACAATCCTTCTTCTGACATTCTCAGGATGTCAGTCCATGGGCGACAGAAAAACGCTGCTTGATCCTGGGAATCCCGTTACGCTGACCATATGGCACGTTTACGGTGAGCAGGCGGATGCCCCCATGAATCTTTTGATCGATGAATTCAACGATACAGTCGGAAAAGATAAAGGCATCCAGATTCGCGTTACAAACGTAACCGGAACCTCCAAAATTCTCGCACAGCTGCTCGAAGCACAGGCAGGCAATCCGGGTGCAGCGGAGCTTCCCGATCTGTTTTCCTGCCATACGCAGAACGCCCCGGCCCTGGGTGCCGAAAATCTTCTGGATTTTGGCGAGTGGTTTTCAGAGGATGAGCTTGCCAGATACGTGCCGGAATTTCTGGACAGCGGTATGCTTTCCGGGAAGCTCGCCGTTTTTCCGGTATCCAAATCCACATACGCGCTGTTTATAAACGGTTCGCAGTTTGGCCGTTTCGCGGCAGATACGGGCGTTACATATGAAAGCCTGTCCGACTGGAGCGGGTTCTTTGCCGCTGCCGAAAAATATTACGAGTGGTCGGACGGCAAGTCTTTCTGTGCGTTTGACTATCTGATCCGTCACATGGAGCTTGATGTTCTTTCAAAAATCGGAAAGCTGGAATACACCGAAAACGGATGGTATGACACAGAGGACAGCACTATCAAAAACTCCTTCTGTATGTTCGCCGAGGCACTTGCCAAGGGTCACGTTGCCGTATCGGATCTGTATGCCAACACGCAGGTGATGACCGGTGATGTACTTTGCGGCATCGGTTCTTCTGCGGCAGTCGGATATTATAACGATACCGTTACATACCCGGATAACACCTCCGAGCCAATGAAGCTCCAGGTACTTCCTCTTCCTAGATCTGGCGGAGAAAATGAATATATGCCCCAGACCGGTGTTGGAATCAGTGCCTTCAAAACCACAGAACAGAAAGCCGAAGCTGCCTATGAATTTGTGAAATGGTTCACCGAGAGCGAGCGCAATTTGGATTTTGTGGTTCAAACCGGCTATATGCCCGTAACTGACGGTGCATTTGAAGCGATCAGCGGCTATACCTTTACTGATGACGGATACGCCAGCTTATATGCCGCGATCAACACTATGTACGAAGAATATATTCCCGTTGTCCGTCCCGATTTTGATGGTTTTTATGATAAAACAGATGCACTGTACGATGGACTTCGCCAAATGCAGCCGGATCTGATCACACGCGCAAATAACGGCGAAGCAATCAGCGGTCTTGTAGAGGAGATTTGGGAATTTTTCTGTAGCATTGACTGAAGCGGGGTAGAAACATGCGAAAACTGACCGCTTTGCGTTATTCGGAATGGTCGCTGAAACGGAAGCTGTTTGTGTATATGCTTCTTCTTGCCGCTCTGGTTCTTCTGATTCTTTTCATCGGGCTTTCGACGATCGGCCGTACCAACAGTACAGCCGATGTGGTCTATGACTCACTTGAGTTGCAGATGGAAGTGTTTGAAAAAGACATCTTATCACACTTCGACCATCTTGCCGCATCTGCCGTTACTCTTTCGGCCGACATGACCGAAATACTTACAGACAGCTTGCAAGCAAAGAACATAGCATTCTCCGATCTGAGCGATGAAAGCAAGGTGATCGCCGATCTGCAGGAAACCATGATCAAGCCCCTGAAGCAGAATCTTCTGCAGACAGACTGTTCCGGTGCGTTTGTCATGCTGAATGCCACGGTCAACAGTACATTGCCGGAAGCTCCCGTTTCCAAATCCGGGCTGTATCTGCAAATAAGTGGCTACGACCGGACAGCTTCCGATGTTATCTTGTACCGCGGCATAGCGGATATAGCCAAAGTCCATGGAATCATGCCGCATCGAAAATGGCGGCTGGAATTCCGTACCGATCTCTTCCCGGATTATGCGGAAATTGCGTCTTCCACATCCCTACCTCTCAAACAGTCTTATCGAATTACGGAACCGTTCAAGTTGCCCGGAACCTCGGAATATGCGCTGTTTGTTACGATTCCGATGCTCGGGAAAGACGGAACCTACTTGGGAATCTGCGGTTATGAGGTCAGTGCCAGCTACTTTATGATGCATCACGAACAGCCGTCCAAACTGCCACATCTCAGCTGCATTCTGGCAACGGCTCACGAAAACATTCTGATCACCTCCGAAGCACTCAGCTGCGGAAGCTCCGATGCGTATTTCCACACGCTGACAGAGGATTACGCCATCTTAAAAAAAGACGGAAACCTCTCTGTTTTCAAAGACGAAGGATTTTCCTACCTTGGTATATCACGTACGATCGCACTGTCATCGGCAAAGGAGCATTTACTGGTCGTCATGGTTCCGAAAAGCGATTACGACCGTATGCTGTCAAAAAGCATTATACAGACCGTGCTGTTTTTGTTGCTTCTTCTGTTTTTCACGATCAGCTTCTGCCGTTATTTCAGCAAACGCTTCCTGACTCCGCTGCTTACCGCCCTTGATCAGATCAAATCGGACAAACGCAGTGAAACCGGCTCCGACATACCGGAGATCCTCGATCTTGTCGAATATCTGAATCAGCAGGAAAGGGCACACGGAGAACTTTTGACAACGCTTGAACAAAAGAATCAGGCGGCAGAAAATGAAAAACTCCGCCTCAAGGCGGAGTATGACCGTGCGCTATGCGATTTTCGCCGAGTAGAAGCGGAATATACCTCTGCCAAGGACGAACTGCTTCGTGCGCAGGCCGAAATGGAACGACTTGCCTATTCCCGCAAAACCGAGATCGATCCTGCGGATTATGAGTATTTTCTGGCAGGACTGCAGACGCTTACCGAATCGGAGCGTAATTTGTTTGAATATTATCTTGCCGGTAAAAGCGTGAAGGAAATACTTGCGCTGACCGGCATCAAGGAAAGTACACTGAAATACCATAATCACAACCTGCTCGGCAAGCTCGGCGTATCGTCACGCAAGCAGATGCTGCGCTATGCCGAGGTTATGCGGCATCAGGACAAAAAAAGAGGCGACACCCTTGAAGGTGTACAGCCCTTATCGGAAGAATATTAAGAATAAACAATATTGAATGCAAACGAAAAAACGCACCCTTGTGGGTGCGTTTTCGTTTTAATTGGTTGCGGAGCCAGGACTTGATGACCTGCACGCGAATGCCGCAAGCGGCAATCGCGGCAAGAACGCAAGCGTTCTTGCTCCGAGCTTCGCGATCTATCCACGTAATCGAGAAACGAAAACAGCCACCTCACGGTGACTGTTTTCATTTCTGGCAAGTCGGACCGGAAAAGATATCATGTTAAAAGCAACTATGATTAATTAAACTGTTCAGAACTTGACTCCTATTGACTCACATCATGCCAAAATTCGGCAAAAATATTGATAAATCAATAAAAATATGATACAATTAATTATAAAGATGTGTAAGGCGGTGATGACCATGAAATTTTTAGAAATAGCAGGATTTATATTATGGACGATAGTATGTATATGGTTATGGCCAAAGTTTTGGGCAAAAATTAAAAACTTAAGAAAAAAGAGCAAAAAGGAAATTACGTATATCAATATGCCTATTTCATCAGAATCTGAGGATAAAATTGGCATTTTACAATATGCTATAGAGCTAAAAGCGGCAATTAAGAACGGTGCACAATCCATTGCGATCACCTCTGATTTCGGCGGTGGTAAGTCCAGTTTGGTTCGTCGCTTGGAGTCCTTATATTGTCGTTTGTTTACAAAGTTTTGTTATATAAATCTTTGGAGTCAAATGCATTCTTCGGACGAGGAAACGAAAGAGCTTCATAAATCTTTTATTTATCAGCTTGGAAGTCAAATCAGTACAAAAAAAGGAAACTATATCAGCAGACGTCTTAGTAAAAATTACGGAATGCTTGGTATAACACTTCCTTCAATTTTCTCTACCGTTGCTTCGTTTTTGATGTGCTTGCTCTTTGCAATTGGCTTTGCTTGCACATCTCTGTATGAAACCATCTCAGAGTATATTGCATTTGAGTTTTACACCGAGAATCACGGGTGGCTTGGTCAAGCGAGCTTTATTTTGGCGGGTGTCATAGCGCTACTTTTGCTGTATAAGACTGATATTGTTTTTTCTTCTAAAAACTCCGAGGCAACCCGAACCATTGATGAGCATGAGTTGATGGACATTTATAAAACGCATATTTGTAGGTTTCACTTGCGGCACTATGTCGTGGTCATTGAGGATCTTGATCGGTCTGAAAAAGAAGCTGTAAACAGGTTCATTAAGGAGCTAAGGCGTTATTATGTCCCACACAAAAGAAAAAGATGGTGGTTTCCCTGGTGGGTCAACCGTATCACTTTTATTGTCAACATCAAAGGAGAATATCACATTGCAGGTGAAAAAGACGAACACTTGTATGGCAAGGCTTTCGACTATGTTTTGAATTTGAAGGATATTCATGTGGACAATTTTGATGTTATTCTCAAAAAGCTCCTTGAGGATAACCGTCAATATTTTGAAAGCGAGCAAATCTATGCATTTAATTCAAAAAGCGAATTCCTTTCGGAATTTGAATGGCTGATTCGTGGCAAGGATATTGGACTGCGTGAAATAAAGAACCGATTAAATACGGCAATTTTGACGTACGTAAACTTGCGTTCAAAGTTTGATGCCGACGGAATTTCTATGCCAAAATGTATTGCTGCCGCATACGTGACCTCTGTGTGTGAAAAAGAGCATCAAAACATAAAAAGCCTTGACTTTGAAAAAATGATAGATATGTACGTAACCAACTCGAACTTGTCAGCAAAGGATGTTTCGGCTTATTTTGCCGAGGGCAACTCTACTATTTCCAAAGAGTTTGCGGATGATCTCAAAACGTTGATAGAAAACGGCTTGATTGCGTCGGATTATAAACAGTATTTTTACAATTTCCCGATGGACAGCTATCTTTTGGATGCCAATCAAAATAAAATGGTTAATCTCATTCTATATAATGAAGGCATTAAAAGTCCGCAAGCGCTTCATGAATTGACCGACAAGGTTCTCCAGAAAGATGAAGCTGTTGTAACAAATTGTTTTGATCGCTTGAAGCGACTAAGTAAGAACTATCCACATTGTATCTTCTCCGATAGTAGATTGTTTGAATTGGCATGGATTCATGACATTGACATGATGCTCAAAACATTGGCGCAAACCTTTTCATATGATGAAACATCTATTGCTGAAACGGCAAAAGATTTATTGCCCATAATCGAAAGTAATATAATAGATCGTGCTGATCGGATAGATGTGCTATGTGATATCTTGAAGGAGCAATCCTCTGCCAAGGCGTTGGTCACATTCCGTCGTCAACTAATCGAACGGATCCCTACCCAACTCTTGCAATTTAAATCGCTGTTTTTTGATGGCTCTCCGCTGATCACCCAAACAGAAATTGAAAGTCTGTGCGGAAAGGTATGCTTAACCGATTTGGTCAATCTTAATTCGCCCGAGATAAACATAGGCACGATACAAGAGGTACACAAGAATCTTCTTCACGAACTTGAACTTTTAGATAACGCAGGGCTTCGGAACATCGTTTCGTTTTATGAACGGGTCTATGAGGTTATGGGCGAAAAAGAAAACACCGCTCTTACAGAAAATATTTTCGAGTTTATGAATCAGCTTGGAATGATTTTTGAGCCACTCGAAACGATTGTCATAGATAACAACGATCGAGAGGATATTCTTGAATCGTATACCCACCTGGTCAACTGTGCTGAAGAAAAGAATGCTTTATCTCCAAACACAATTGATAGGGTTGTAGAACTGAAAATAAGTAACGGACTCAGCCGCGGAATGTGTCAGAGACTTCATGAAACCGAACACTTTGAAAACTTTGTTATCAATGCCGTTTCTACCGATATTGGTTTGATCAATTTTAAAGATCCTCGCATCGTGGACGCCGTAGCTTCCCTTGATTTTTTGGATTCGTCGAACCCTATGAACTTGCAAGGACTCCTTACAAGTATTCGCTCATGGCTTCTTGAAATCGCACAGGAGTATATGGATAAGCCGTATGGACATTTATTTATGTCTCCATATCCTTTGATATCCGAAAATGAATTGAGTCGGATCCAAAACACAACGCTTGCTTTACACTTGATCGATGCTGAACAAGTGTCGGTTGAGCATTGTGAATATATCGCTGGATATTTGTCACGTCAAAATTCGGACATTACACAAACATACGAGATTTTATCTTTTGTTTGTGCAATAGAAGATAAAAATGCAAAACACGAGTTGGTTTACGCATTAGATTTTGATCGATTATGTTATTTCCGTATGTCAAAGCAGAGAAAGGAAGAGATTGTAGACAAGCTTTCCGATAGCTTTGATTTTGAGGATATCGAAGTGCAAATTAATTTTATGCATCAAACCCGTTGCTCTTACGAGCCTTTTGAACTGCAGATTAGTAAGGAAATCAAGGAGAATGGCTTTGAGGAGTATAAGGAAGCATATTCGAAATATGTTAAGGTTGCCAAAAACACAACTAATACAACCATTCATAATTTGTGCGCAACAAAATCTACGTATCCTATGCCTCCGCACATACTGAAAAAAATCTATAGTGCTAAAAAATATTCTTATTATGTTGTCTCCAAGACATTAGCGGAAAATCATTTTGAGATGGAGAACGATAAGCTTGGAGTATTACTTCCTATTTACGAACAGATTCTTTTGTCAGACGAGGATTTATATCCAAAGACGAAAAAGCGTATGTCAGAAAATTCGGACTTTATTTCTTATATGGCAGAGCGCAAAACATATGAAGGCACGCCTGAACACACAAGACTTTTGTTCAGTAGTTGCCTTCAGAGCGAGGAACTCCTTACAGATTTGTTTGAGAATTATGAGGACAACTTTATCATTGCCTATCTAAGCCAAAACCTCGGTTTTCAGGACCGCAAAGCAGCGCTTAAATTTTTGAGAATCATAAAGCAAAACAAAGCGATAGCAACATCCGACAAGGTTTATGAACATAACTATGAGCGGCTTCTTGACGGTACATTGAAAAGGTCTTTTACAAAAATGCATAATTCCGCAAAAAAAGAAAACCAAACATAGTTTGTCAGCGTATAGTTCTAACAATGAAATTCCGGGTATTCAAAACGCCGTGGCATTGTAATGCCACGGCGTTTTTCTTGTATGGACGAAAACTCGAGAAAATCTCGTTTTTTTCGTGCGACATTTTTTTAGTCGCACCTGTTGGTAAGCGGTTCTAAAATAATGCATAAGCCACTTTTTATCAACCGACCGTACGTAAATTTATGCCGAATTGTTTCAGTTTTTCATATACCTTTTGAGTTCATCGTAGAAGTTCTCGCGAGTTCCGGCCATGATTACCACAATAATCTTGTCCTCCACGTACTCTATTCTGTATGCCAGCTCGTAGTTCGTTTTGTTGTAGAAAATGTCGTAACCGTATACGCCAGAGAGATCTCCGCTTTTCGCCTCGCCGACGGTGTGATCCTCCCTGATTCTGTCGATCGCTTCCTGATACAAGCCTTTCAGCTTTGTATCCTTCAGCTTCTTCAGAAACTTCGCTGCGGGAGGTAAGAATCTGACTTCAGTCATTCTCATCCTCCTCGTCACCGAAAATGTCATTGTAGGTAGAATATTCACCGTTGCCGTGAGCCGCTTCTTCAGCTTCCGCTATCATTGCTTCAACGGCAGGTCGTACCTGTGCCTGTTTTGCTTTGAATTGTTTCAGAAGTTCATCCCCCGAAAGTCCCTGCGCAATAAGGTCTGCAAGGATCTGCTCGGCGAATTCACCGCCTGCATTTGTTCTGGCAGGACGAACAACGAGTTCGTTTCCGCGAACAATGCACTCGGCTTCGTCTGTAAAGCCGAGCATGGCAAAGAACTTCTGCGGAATGGTTATCTGTCTTTTGGAAGAGATGCTTACGATCTTCTTATCCACTGTGGTTCCGCCTTTCACTACTGCTGTATTCATTTCGTCCTCCTTGATAGTATATGCATTCTTGATTTCAAAAATTCTTGGTTTCTTTACTTTCAAGAATATTATACACTATTTTTTTGATTTTGTCAATAGGAAATGGTTTTGCGGCGTATAAACATATCTTGTACATACATATGTGCGCCCCCAACAGATAAAATATTTAATATTTATGTGATATAATCCTCTATATAATATAAAAATACAACTTTAGGAGCAAAGAAAATGTCAAGAAATACATATCCCGTTGAGACCATTATCAAATGCTGCGCAAACCACCGCGCTGGTGTCCCAGTTACCTCTATCGTTAAGCAATCAGGTATCCCCCGCAGTACCATTTACTATTGGCTCAAGAAATACAGTAAAGTCGCAGATCTCAAAGATATTAAACCGCAAAAAGAGCTTGATAATGTAAGACGGAAATACGAAAAAGTACAACAAATATGCGAAGTTCTTCAATTGGTAAACTGTACTTGCCAATCACCACTGAAAACCAGGCTCTACGAACTTGAAAAACTGTATGGAAAATTCAGCACCCGCGTTCTGTGTGAAGCATTGGAGGTGGATCGCGGGACATTTTATAATCACATACTGCGAAATAAAAAGACAAACACAACCTACGCCAAGCACAGGCAAGAATTGTCGGATGTCATTCGTGAAGTATATGAAGAAAATCGTGGGCTTTTCGGATCTGCAAAAATTCTATCTGTATTACAAACCCGCGGATATCATACAAGTACAAAAATGATATGCGCACTGATGGAAGAAATGGGCTTACGTAGTTTTCGATTACATGCAAAGAAAGAACGCGCTATATGGGATAAGCTACGCGAGCCGATAAACATATTACAGCGTGAGTTCGCTGCAGAGAAGCCTAATCTTGTATGGCTCAGTGATTGCACACAATTCACACTGTTTCACAAAACCTATTATCTGTGCGCGATCATGGATGTATTTTCAAGAAAAATAATCGCATACAAAATCTCGTCAAAAGCCAGCACACAACTTGTAACCGCTACATTCAAAATAGCACATGCTTCGCGGAATCCGGATAACCGATTATTATTTCATTCTGATCGGGGATGTCAGTATACGTCATACTCGTTTCGCAAATTGTTGATTGCAAACGGCATAACACAATCGTTTTCCCGCTCCGGGAATCCTTATGACAACGGAGCAATGGAGTCATTCTTTTCCTCTTTCAAACAGGAGGAAATATACCGTACTTCATACCGTTCCGTTGAAGACTCTAAAGCTCACATTGCTGAATATATGGAGTTCTATAATTCCATGCGCCCACATCCTGCAAACAATTATAAAACACCCGACCAAACAGAGGAACTTTACTATCAAAGAACAACGAACCGCGATGCCCAAACAGCACGGTTCGAAAGTTAACGTCATTTTTAAGTTTACTCGCCGTTTTTTGAATTTTTGCAAAAACGGTGTCCAATAAGCGAAAACGAAAAAAGCCTGAATTTATCGAAAAAAATAGGAGTCAATCTCTCACAGTCCAATAAAACTGTTCAGAACTTGACTCCTATTCAATTGGTTGCGCGGGCAGGACTTGAACCTGCGGCCTCCGGGTTATGAGCCCGACGAGCTACCAACTGCTCTACCGCGCGATATTTAACTTTCGGTTTTGGTGCCGGAAACCGGGCTCGAACCGGTACGGGATATGAGTCCCACGGGATTTTAAGTCCCGGGCGTCTGCCAATTCCGCCACTCCGGCATTTTCCGTTACCTCAGCACTCCTCACATGAGCGCCTGTATATTATATCACAGTCGAATGTTTTTGTCAAGAGGTTTTATGAAAATTGAAAAATAATTTTTCCAAAGTGGCAGATTATTTTAAAAAACATATTGCAATACAGCAAAAAAGATGGTATAATTATAATGAATATTTGTGCGCTGTAATCGACTGATATTACTATATTGTGTCAATTACAAGAATATGAGGTTTTCATGGTATTTTCATCAACTGTTTTCCTGTTTATATTCTTGCCCGCAGTTTGGGCTCTCTATACACTCATCCCATCAAAATTTATAGGTGCAAGGAATTTGCTTCTTGCGGCGGTCAGCCTCATCTTCTACGCCTACGGTGAGCCTGTATACATAATCATCATGCTCAGCTCCGTCATGTTCAATTGGTCAATGACCCTGCTCATGACCAAATGCAAGCCGCGCACACAGTCGCTTATATGTACAGCCTGCGTCGCCGTTGACCTTGCTGTTCTGGCATTCTTTAAGTATATTCCCTGGCTTATCACACTTATAAATTCCGCACTGTCCATAAATCTCCCTATTCCGTCACTCACTATCCCCGTGGGCATCTCCTTCTACACCTTCCAGGTACTCTCATATGTAGTGGATGTGCGACGCGGCAAGACCGAAGCACAGCACTCCTTCGGAGATTTACTTCTTTACATAGCATTCTTCCCTCAGCTTATTGCAGGACCTATCGTAAAATACGGTGACATCAAAGAACAGATAGCCGCAAGAACCGTCACAGTCAGCGGCACTGCTATGGGTATCAGACGCTTTATATACGGTCTTTCCAAGAAAGTGCTCATTTCAAACACCGCCGCGGTTGTGGCTGAAGCCGCATTCGGTGCGGCGGCACCCTCATCTCTCCTCGCCTGGTCGGGCGCGGTATGCTACTGCATTCAACTCTATTTTGACTTTTCCGGATACTCCGATATGGCAATAGGACTTGCTCATATGTTCGGCTTCTCGCTTCTTGAAAACTTCAACTATCCCTACTCCGCAGTATCCATCCGCGATTTCTGGAAGCGCTGGCACATTTCACTTACATCATGGTTCCGTGAATACGTTTATTTCTCCCTTGGCGGCAACCGCGCGGGAAAAGTGCGCACCGCTATTAACCGACTTATCGTATTCTTCCTGACCGGTCTATGGCACGGTGCTAATTTCACTTATATCATATGGGGAATGTGGCACGGACTTCTTATGATGTTTGAACAGGTTACAAACATCGAAAAATGGTCGAAAAAGGTGTTTTTGAAGCCATTTTTCCACATTTACACCCTGCTCGCGGTATGCCTTGGCTTTGTAGTGTTCAATTCTCCCAGCATGGGCTTTGCAATTGACTATATCGGGACTATGTTCTCGTTTTCGGGCACTGTCGGCGATGCCGCCGCACTGTTTACGCCTTACACCTGCATGATGCTCGTGCTGGGCGTGATATTCTCACTGCCCGTAGTCCCTGCCCTGCGAAGATTCATTTCAAAAAGCGAAAAACTCACTCTTATCGGTGAAACCGCAGGCTATGTTATGACGCTCCCCCTGTTTGCACTCTGCGTTATGACCCTTGCATCCACATCATTCAATCCGTTCATCTATTACATATTCTGAGGAGGTGTGCAGAATGAAAAAAACAATGCTCATAATATACTGCGCACTCTTCCTTATCCCGTGTGCGTTTTTCTCTCTCGGAATGCTCATCCCCGGTGCCGCAGATGCGGCTGAGGGCGGAGTTTCCATGCCCTCTATCTTAACAGACGGTCCCGTAATCACAATAAATTCCGACTTCGGCGATCAGTTTGAGGAATATTTCTCAAAGAGCTTTGCATACAGAAATAAAGTGGTTGACGCATTTTCCGCCCTTAAAGTGAAGTTTTTCTCTGAGGGAAACGATCAGGTAATAGTCGGACGCGATAATTTTCTTTTCTTTGCCGATACTCTGGCTGACTACACCGGAAGCGCGCCCATGACGGACGCGGAAATAAACGCCGCCGCGGATTCGCTTCTTGATATGTACCGCTATTCGTCAGAGCGCGGGGCAAAATTCCTTTTCGCCTGCGCTCCCAACAAAAACAGCATCTATCCTGGAATGATGCCCTCGCGCTACATCATGAACAGCGAAGGACGTGACATCGACCGCCTCCTTGACGCACTTTCGGAGCGCGGAGTGCCATATATCGACCTTCGCCCCATTCTGACAGAGGCAAAATCCCATACTCTCGTTTATCACAAGCGCGATACCCATTGGAACAACGAAGGTGCAAGAATCGCCTTTGAAGCCATGGCAGATATGCTTGGCTTTGAAGTACCGGATTTTGACACATACACGCCAACTGCCACCAAAGACCACCTTGGCGACCTTGACACACTTCTTTTCCCTGAGCGCAAGATGTATGACGACAATGTAAGCTACGATTTTTCGGGATCATACATCTACACCACCGCATATTCCACCCCAATGGACCTGCGCATAGCGACACGCGGCGGCGGCACAGGCAAGCTTTTGATGTTCCGCGACTCTTTTGCAAACGCGATGATACCTTTTGCCGCTTCATCTTTTTCGGAGTCACGCTTTGAGCGCGCCACACCATACTGTGACAACACAGCGCTCATTGACACCGCAGATGCAGACTTTGTTATTGCAATGATAGCGGAACGAAACCTACGTAACCTTATCGGCAGTAAATACACCAATGCCGAAACATCGGATTAAGGAGCAAAATACATGAAGATATCCAAACGGCTCTGCACTCTTGTGCTTTTGTCGTCGCTTATAACAAATACACTTACCGCCTGCGGCATATCCGCAGAGGCTAAGAACCATACATACGAGGATTTTGACGTAAAGTCCTACCTGTGGCTCAAATTCCCCAAGGAAGCATTCGATTTCGGTGAGCTTGCCGACTCTCCGCTTACAAAGCCTCCGGTAAAGCTGACCAACTGCACTCTTGATGAACCGCAGACGTTTCCTATGACCGTTTTCGGAAAAATGGATATTTACGAGACCACAACCTCGCAGTATCCCTACAATACCCTTTACGACGGTACAAAAATAATACTCACCGAGCCTGACGACGGAAGCATTTGGGCGGCGGTGCATGATATTGACGGCACTCCTCTCGGCTACACCAAGGACGGCTTTCTTCATGCCGTAGGCAACGGCACGGAATTTTACGCCGAAGTTCCTACCGAAACGGGACGCGCCCCCGATGCCACTGGAAAGCTTGTTGACGCATACTCAAATCTCGTTGACATAAGTAAGTATCTGAGGGTATACAAATCCACCGACCCGTCAAACGAGGGCGTGGACCTTTCAGAATGCGATGTAAAGGTATCAATGAAGCTGTCAACAAACGACACCTCCATCGGCGAGCCTTTTTATAACAGCAATCTCTGCCTCCTACAGTATGACACGCTTCAGAAGCTTATACGTGCAATAGACCTGTTCCGCCGTGACGGATATACGGTGGTAATATACGATGCGTACCGCCCCACCTCCGTACAGCAGCGTTGGTTTGATGTGGTGCGCGTACACAAGTGGGTAGCCGATCCCTCACGCGGCATGGGCGGCATCCATGACCGCGGCACTGCCATTGATATGTCCCTTATCGACTCTGAGGGCAATGAGCTTGAGATGCCCACCCCCATGCACACATTTACAAACGATTCCGCCAGAACCAGTGAAAAGATGACTGAAACCGCACGCGCCAACATGGAATATATGACAAAAATCATGGTATCCTGCGGATTCACATATATTACCTCCGAATGGTGGCATTTTCAGTGTGTAAATACTAAGAATTATCTTCCCACAGACCACCCCATAGACGACATTCCGCTCGTGCCTGCTGAGGACGAGCTTGCCACGAATTAAGGAGGCTTGTCATGAATAAAGCAGACAATACTGCCATATTTTCCGGCGGCGAGAGCATTGCTTATATGCCGGTGCCGGCACTGCCGCCGGCGACTACGCCACCTGCATCAATATACTCTATCGCTATTGTAAGCACAGCGGAAGGCTCTGACATCATGCGCATTGTCATAAAGCGCGATCTGTCAATGCCCATAAAGTCGCTTACATTCAGATACCGTTTTTCCTCAATGCCAATATATGCCCCTGACAGCGAGCACAGCTTCGGAAGCTTCCGCTACGCTGAGGAGGACATAAACACAAGTGCCGAAATAACAGTCAGCGGAAATGTTCCCGAGGGACTCAAATATAACGGCTGTTCCGCTTATATAAGCGAAATCGTGCTTCTCTCCGGTCAATCGCTGACCTTTGAAGCAGGACAGTACAAATACATACGCCGTCCCGTAAAAAAGCCTGCCGCTGCGGCGACTGCAAGTACGGCTTCGGCAGAAGATAAAGCTCCTGCCCCGAATCCCGTTACAGATTACGAGCGGCAGAAAAAGAAGAATATGCGCCGCGCCGTTATTTTGGCGGTACTCGCCTTTATGCTGATAATTGAGGCTATCGGCGGCGTATTTCTCTACCGCTACCTTGGCGTGCGTAATTCCGTGGATGCCCTCATGAAGGAAGCACGCTTTAACGAAGCGTATAAGATAGCTCTTGATTCCGATTACGACGGACTGCTTCAGCGTGTGTGCGAAAAAGCGTCTCTCCACTATTTTTCCGAGGGGGACCTTGAATCCTCGTATGTGTATGCATACGGTGCTCCGAAGCGATTTACCGACATGATAATGGACTACGCCGCCGCAAGCGTGATCGACCCCGACACGGGCAAGATCAACGAGACTGCGCTGAGAGTGGCAAAAACGTCGGAAAACAGCGAGAAATTCGATTCTATTATACACACTGTCATCGGTATTCTGGAGTCCCGAGGAGATTTCACAAATGCACTCAAAGTAGCAAGCGAGCTTCGCTCCGACGAGGACCGCAAAGCCACAGAGGACACTATATTCAATAATGCATTCAGCTTCTTCTCAAACAACCACAGATACAGCGATGCGGCTTGGTTTATAGACGAGATTGAAAATATAAACACCGTAAAGCGTGCAAAGGCTGACGTTATAAAAAATGCCCTTGAATGCTTCTCCTCCCTCGGAGATAACGCGGGAATTATTTATCTTTCTCACAAATACCCCACATTCATCGGCACAGTTCCCTCAAACACCGCCGTTGAACCGGACGATGCAGGCGTGCGAGCAGAGCTTGCAATAGTTTACCCCATGCTCTCCGCCGAGCAAAAGCGTTCCTACCATTCAAAATCAATTGCAATATGGAACTCCGGTGCGGTGCGTATCAAAAACGGAGCGATTCCCGGAATTGATGTAAAGAACGCCGTTTCGGTTGATACAAACGCAAGAGAGACACTTATACTCACAAAGAACGGAAGCGTGAAATTAGTCCCCCACAAGGGAGTGACCCCCACATACACCATCCCCGACTACAAGGATGTTGTGGCAATCGCTCTCGGCGAGGCTCATGCGGTACTGCTTCACGAAAACGGCACTGTCAGCGTGCACGGCGACAACACCTATTCTCAGGCAAACACCGCCGAGTGGACCAACATTGCCGCCATTGCGGCAGGTCAGCGCTTCACCGTAGGTCTTAAGACAGACGGAACGGTTGTAGCGGCAGGCTCGAATTCCTGCGGTCAGTGCAACACCGCGGCATGGAGAAATGTTGTAGATGTTGCCGCCTGCAATCAGTCAACGGTACTGCTGTTCTCAGACGGCACCGTTGAGGTTATCGGATACCGCTCTCTCGGACTTTCGGATATTGAAGCTCTCACAGATGTAAAACGAATCGAAGCCGGAGGTGCTTCAATCGTTGCAGAGAGAGCCGACGGAACATACGAGCTTTATTCTGGTCAGTCCGGCGGAAATCCGGGCGATCCGTACAATTGGCGTGCTATCGGTGATTATGACGTAGGACTTATGTGTATCGCCGGCATTGACAGATCCGACGTAGTCTACATAGACGGCGACGGAATTCCAAGTTAAGTAGGAAGATGAGATATGGACGAAAACAAGACAACTATTACAGAAGATGAAGAAATAAAGGAAGCGGAAGACACGGCTGAGGAAGCTGTGACCGATGAGCAGATTCCCACACAGGAAATCTCCGAGGAAGCTTCAGAGGAAACCACCGAAGAAGCTTCCGAAGAAACACCGGCGGAAACCTCAGAGGATGATACTCCCTCTGGAAACGAGAAAAAATCTCCCAAAAAGGCACTCGCGGCGTTGTTTATCTGCGCAGCAGTCATTATTTTGTGTGCCGCCGTCATTCTTGCAGTCGGACTGCTTCCGCAGTACACCGAGGCAGGAGATTCAGTTAGTGTTCGCGCAGACAAACTGCCGCTCATATCAGAGCTTTACACCGTAGACTCCGATCTTACCGCCATTGACACAGGTACTGTCGGTACTCACAAGGTAAAACTGCTGTTATTTGGTAAGATTCCATTAAACACCTCGGTGATCGTGCGTGACACGACACCTCCCGATGTCTATCTGTTTGACGAGGTGCTGATTCCACGCGGCACACTCCCCTCCCCCACCGATTTTATCAGATCGGTAAATGACAGCACGTCGGTACAGTGCGAATTTGCCTCTGTACCGGATACGGCGGCTGACGGAAGCGTTGAGATTATCGCCACGGACGAGGGCAAAAACGAAGTAACCGTCACAGGATATTATCGTGTCAGCGATACTCTTACAGACCGCAGCTTTGAGCACGGAATAACTCCCGATTTCATGAAAGCAAGGCTCACTTCTCTCTTTGGAATTGATGCACTTGATCTCACAGGTGTCAATTTTGATACCTGCGGAAGCTACCGCGCATGGGGATATCTTGACGGGATGCGCTGTGCCATCGGCGTAAATATCAATGACACCACCCCTCCGCTGGCAACGGTTCATTCCTTTGACCTGCTTTCGGGTCAAAGCGTTGACATAAATGAGATTGTAACGGACGTTGAGGATATCTCCGAGGTGAATATAAAGTGTGTTCCCGACCTTGATTTTTCAAAAATCGGACACACCGCCTATGAAATAATCCTTGAGGATGAATACGGCAACAATTCAAGCTACACCGCAAATATAAATGTCCACGGCGTGAAGTCTGGCATTGTTGTTGAAGCCGGAACATCGGCTGACGAGTTTGCGGACACCCTTTCCATTGTCTTTGGCACAGGGGACGGATTCCCAAGGCTTCCCGTAAATTTCGACCCGAAGCGGCTAGATATCGGCACTCACGAAACAGAGCTTGTGGGAAAATATTCAAATATCCCCTTTGAGATCACTGTAGAAGACACCATACCGCCGGAATTTTCACTTCGACGACTGACCGTTTATATCGGCACTATGCCCTCTCCGGAGGACCTTGTTGTGGAATGCAAGGATGCAACGGATGTAAGCTTCGAGTTTGAATATACTCCCGATGTTTCAAGACCCGGCAGTTTACTTGTGAGTATTATTGCCACCGACTCAGCCGGAAACACTGCCACCCGCTCCACTGCCCTTAAGGTTTCGGAGGATAATGTTCCGCCCGTTATTTACGGCGTAAAGGCTATCACCGCTTATGAGGGTGATACCGTATCATTTAGAAGCGGCGTCTATGCAATCGATGATAAGGACGGAAGACTGACGGTCAAAGCGGACACCTCCGCCGTAAACATCTATGCGCCGGGAACTTATTATGTAACCTACACCGCGTCGGATGCAGAGGGAAACACCGCGTCCGACACAGCTCCCGTCACCATAAAATCTGTGACTGCCGAAGCGGTCAACGAAAAGGCAGACAAGGTGCTCAGCGGAATAATAACCCCCTCCATGAGCGAGACCGAAAAGGCTCGTGCTATATATGATTGGTGCCGTAAGAACCTCAAATATTCCACCATCACAAGCTATCTTATGGGTTATTTCAATAAAGCGGCGTATTCCGGCTTTACAAAGCACTACGGAAACTGCTACACCTATTATGCCGTTGCAAGCTCGCTTCTTACCAGAGCCGGCATTGAGAACACCGTAATACAGAGAAACGACCCGAAGAACCCCCACTATTGGAATCTTGTGAAGGTAGGCGGCTCGTGGTATCATCTTGATACCTGCCCACAGCCCGCTCCCCACAAGCTTGAGGTATTTCTTCTGACAGACAGTCAGCTAAAAACGTTCACCCTTGATTATTACTATAAATTCGCGGCAGGCGTATATCCTGCAACACCGTAAAACAGAAAGGACAGATAAAAATGAAGAAGCTTATTTTAAAGACAGTTATTCTTGCACTTACTCTCACCCTTGTTTCTTGCGACAACCCCTCAGAGCAGAATGTTGACAGCGGCAATACTGATACCACAAGCAAAATTGAATCGGTATCCACCGAGGATTCCACCGACACCACGGAAACAACAAGCATCCCCGATGAGATTCCCGGATGCACCGTATTAAACCTTGAGGGCGGCATCACCGTGACTGTTGGCGGCACTGATGAAATCCTTGCACAGCTCGGCGAGCCTGTTTCCTATATGGAAGCTCCAAGTTGTGTGCACGAGGGCTACGACAAGGTGTACACCTTTGAGGGATTCTGTATAACCACATCTCCCAATGCCGACAAAACTCAGTATATCGCCGAGCTGTCTCTCATTTCCGATACCGCGGCATTTGAGGGCGGTCTTACAATAGGAAGCGACGTTTCAGAAGTTGAGGATATATTCGGAACAGAATTCACCGAGGAATTCGGTGTGAGAAAGTACATTCTTCCGGGAGCTACCGCTTCCGTCATTGTTGACGGCGACATTGTTGGCGGTATTACCGTTTCCGCGGTAAAATAACAGGTTATACCGCCATTTCGTATACAAAACACAGTATTACGGAAGCAAAAAGAAAAAATAGTCCCACAAAAAGCGTTTGGCTGTATGCCAAACGCTTTTTTTCGCGCCGGCACTTATATTCGACGTATCCGCCGCCAAAATCACGTCCCGAAACAAGCTTTTTTATGCTGTAGGAAAAAATATCGAAAAAACCGCCCTCGGCAATGAGTATCAGCACCCCTGCACCCGTCAGAAGCATTCCGGGGACTGCAAAGCAGTCCGACAGCCAGCCGATAAGCTGCGAAAAATCCATGTTTGCGGAAAAATTCCCCATAGCGTTAGCAATAACCATTGCCGCTCCCACAGATATGCTCATAACTAAACCTTTTTTAGTGCCGCTCATTTGGTTTCCTCCCGATATTTTTTAAATTCGCTCTCTGTGCACATTACAAAATGCCCACAGCACACCTCGCGCATAAGCGGTAGCTCGGAACTGTCGCTGTCTGCCGCACCTTCGTATATAATGCGTTTTCGTCCGCGCTCGTATATGGGATCGGGAAGCGGAATTGCCGAGAGAAGTGAGCGCGTATATGGGTGGAGCGGATTTTTAAAAAGCTCATCCGACGGTGCGCACTCGACTATTTTTCCGAAATACATTACTCCGATGCGATCACAAAAATATTTCACCACAGACAGATCGTGTGCCACAAACAGCACCGCCATACCGAATCTGCGGCGAAGATCGTCAAGGAGATTTATAACCTGTGCCTGCACCGAAACATCAAGCGCCGATACAGGCTCGTCCGCGATTATAAGCTCCGGGGACATTATCACCGCTCTTGCAATGCCTATCCTCTGCCGCTGACCGCCGGAAAACTCGTGGGGATAACGGGATGCGTGCTCCGGAAGTAAACCCACAAGCTCCAGCATCTCCATAACGTGCCGCTCGATCTCTTCCTTTTGGTATCCGCCTCTTATGACAAGTCCCTCCGCAATTATCTCGCGAACAGTCATACGCGGATCAAGGGACGCCGATGGGTCCTGGAATATCATCTGTATTCTTGATGTGATATCACCGCTTTTTCGAACTCTCTGTTCCGCTTCCTTTATGGCTGTGCGGTTTTCACGTAGTGTGCGCTCAAACTCCGCTTTATGGCGCATTCGCTCCTCTTTTGTTGTGGCACCTGCAAGCTCCTGTCGGCACTTCTCTTTTGCAGATTTTATATTTTCAAGATATGAGCGTGTCCCCACGGCAATAAGCTCACCGTCAAGGTATATTTCCCCTGAGGTGGGGGGATAAAGCCCAATAACCGTCCGTCCCACCGTAGTCTTGCCGCACCCCGATTCCCCCACCAGACCGAACACCTCACCGCGCTCGATATAAAAGCTCACATCATCGACGGCACGAAACTCATTTCTTCGCCCACCGAAGTATTTTGAAAGATGCTCAACTCTTAAAAGTATATCCTTCTTCTCCATAACTGCAATCATACCTTTCTGATGTGCGCCGCAGAAATCGCATTTGTCATTCCGGCTTGTGCGATTCTCCGTCCCTTTTATTCTTCATGCGTTCTATGCGCGCCGCAATGGCAGGCGGAACAGGCACATGGGGAGCTTTTGGATGAAGAAGCCACGTGGCGGCACTGTGTGTTTCGGAAATTTTAAACATGGGCGGCTCACGCTCGTAATCTATCTGCATGGCGAAACGGTTTCGCGGTGCAAAAGCATCGCCCTTTGGTGGATCAAGCATATTTGGCGGTGTGCCGGGAATCGCCTCAAGTGCATCCTCCGTGTCAAGATCGGGCATAGAGGAAAGCAGTGCCCACGTATAGGGATGGGCAGCACGGTAAAATATGTCCTCGGCACTGCCAACTTCAACGATCTTACCGGCATACATCACCGCCACTCTGTCGGCAACATTTGCAACCACCCCAAGATCGTGGGTTATAAATATAACCGAAAGATTCCGCTCCAGCTTAAGCCTTTCGATAAGCTCAAGTATCTGCGCCTGCACCGAAACATCAAGGGCGGTGGTAGGCTCGTCGCATATGAGCACATCCGGGTCGGCGGCAAGTGCTATGGCGATAACTATCCTCTGCCGCATACCGCCTGAAAATTCAAAGGGATACTGCCCGAAACGCCGTATTGGGTCGGGGATTCCCACCTCCTCCATAAGCTTCAGTGCACGAGCCTTTGCCTCACGCCTATTTAGTCCGTTTTTTAATATCATAGCTTCCGTAATCTGCCGCCCCACCTTCACAATTGGGTTAAGGCTTGACATTGGGTCTTGAAACACCATAGCTATCCTGTCCCCCCTAAGACGGCACATTTCCCTCTCACGAAGCTTTGCAAGGTTCATGCCGTCGTAGATTATCTCTCCCGATTCCAAATATGCGTTTCCCGACAAAATACCGAGAATCGCCTTGGCGGTGACGGATTTTCCCGAACCTGATTCACCGACGATTGCAAGCGTTTCGCCCCTATCCACATCGAAGCTGACTCCGCGCACCGCGTGCACCTTTCCCCCTGCGGTACGGAACGTGACATAAAGGTCTTTAACCGAAAGTCTCGGTGTCATAAATCCTCAGCTCCTCTCACACGTGGATCAAAGGCATCGCGAAGTCCGTTTCCGAAAAGATTAAATGAAATAAGAAGCAGTGAAAAGTACAGTGCCGGAAACAGCATAGCGTGAGGTGATGTGGTCATTGATGTCTGCCCTTGTGACATAAGCGTACCGAGACTTGTACCGGCAAACTCACTGAGATTTATTATCCCAAGGTATGAAAAGGTAGTCTCAGAGCCAATAACACCGGGGATTATAAGGGCACAGCTTGTAATAAGCGTGCCGATGGCGTTTGGGAAAATGTGTCTTACCATGAGCCGTCTGTCCGATGCACCGAGAGTTCGTGCCGCAAGCACAAATTCGCGGCCCTTGAATCTGTAGAACTGCTTTCTGGTAAGCGCCGCCATACCTATCCAGCCTGTGAGCACAAAGGCAAACAAAAACGAGCCAACCGTCCCCACGCGGCTTGCAAGATGAAGCTGGAAAAGCGTTGCGACCACTATAAAGGGCATTCCCGACAGAATATCCGCCGCGCGGTCAAGCACAAGGTCCACCGTGCCGCCGTAATATCCTTGCACGGCACCGTAAACCGTACCTATTATAAGATTAAGTGCGGACACGATAAGGGCGAACAACAGCGAAAAGCGCGCACCGATTCCGATAGCTGAAAAAAGATCCTGCCCGAGAGAATTTGTGCCGAGCGGAAATGTTGGCGGATGACCGTTTGCAAAAATATAGTAGTTGTAATAGCACACGCGGCACTCAACAGCACCCGACTTTCTCCTGCTGTATATAAGCTCGCCGTCATCGCCCTCGATCCTTATGCTGCTATAGGGTGCGCCCTCTGTGCTCTTATCGGTGGAATACGCAGGGATAAGCTCACCGTCACTGTCAAGCATGGGAGTCCCCTTGGCGTCACTTACCCTGTACCACACATTGGGAGAAGCCGCCGCAGCACCGATGAGTGCCCTGTCGGTATAGGGATATATTATCTGGAGACCTGTTTTGTTCTGGTACTCCTGTATCCGAAGGAACTCCTCCGGTGACATAACACGAAACATTATTCCCACTTCATAATATTTGTTTACCCGAAGCGCATATGTTACCGTTCTTCGCTCCTCACCGCGAAATTTGGTGACGGTCTCCTCCCTGTCCTTTATTTTTATAACAGGGTCCATTCCCGTCTCCTCACCGATTGCTCTAAGCGCCGCAAGCTGTGCTTCGCTCTGACCTGTACGCACGGTGCCGCCGTCAAAAAGTCCGAGGGGAAGCCACGACGCCTTTTCAAGATACGGTGGAAATCCCGTATAGACCGTATCCTTATCGTTTATACCGTAGGGGGATATAATAGGTGAAAACAGGGCAAACAGCAAAAGAAACAGTATAATATACGCCGCCGCAACAGAGGAGCGGTTCTTTCTGAATCGGAGCATGGCGTCCCTAAAGTATCCCCTGCCCTTTTCGGAAATTTTCCCGTATGTGCCGTCTTTGCTTATGCCCACCGGGGTGAATTTTTCGGACGGAAATTCTTCGATACCCATTTTGCACCTCCCTTATTTTTTTGAGCCTATCCGTATTCTCGGATCAACAAATCCGTAGCTTATATCAACAACTATGCTTGCCGAAAGTCCGATAGCGGTGTAAAACACCGTAAGCATTATGAACATTGGATAATCTCTGGCGTTTATTGAATTTATATACAGACTTCCCACACCCGGAACGGCGAAAATCTTCTCGATTATAAACGAGCCGCTCATGATGCCGATAAAATTACCGAAGATTGACGGAAGCACCACCACCATGCAGTTTTTAAGTCCGTGTCTCACTGTAGCCTGCGCCTTGGTAAGTCCCTTGGTACGCGCAAGAAGCATATAATCGCTTGTAAGCACCTCGCAAAGCTCGGCTCTCGTGGTTCTGGTAAAGCTTGCTATAACACCGAGAGACAGCGACAGTATAACAGGCAGCATACTTACAAACATATCAAAAGAAAAATAGTCCGTGCCTGATTTTACTAGAAACGGAAGCCATCCGAGCCTGTATGAGAGAAAATACTGTATTATAAAGGCATACACAAATGACGGCACGGATATGCACACCATAGTAGCCGTTGACAGCAGGTGGTCTATATAGGTGTTTTTGTAGGATGCGGCAATAACTCCCAGAAGTATTCCAATGGGGATACTGACAATTATCGAATAAAAATTCACAATCATTGTAGCCGGAAGCTTATCGGCAAATATTCCTGCTACCTCCTGTCCCACATACAGCTTATCGCTGACTCCCCAATCCCACTTTGTAAAAACGTTCTTTAAAAATATGCCGAACTGCACAAGATAGGGCTTGTTGTAGCCCTGAGCCTCACGCCGCGCCTCAATAACCTGTGTATGGATGTCCCCCGGCGGAAGCTCTGCCGGAGGAAGCATCCTCACAAGAATAAAACACATTCCCGTAATGATAAACAGGGTCAGCAGCATGAGAAGGACTCTGCTCATAATATATTTTACCATGCCGCGCCTCTTAATATTTTATATCTCCACCTACACTTGACACATATTCCGCCCATTCGGCATCACTGTAGTTGTAGCCGAGGTATGCAATGCCGCCCCATCCCAGCACCGGATTATAGCTTTCTGCGGCGTAATATGCATGCTTTGAAAGGAGCGTAAGTGCCGCATCCTGAAGCATTGGGATATAGTTATAGGTCCTGAGAATTTCACCCTCAAGGGCGGCAAGGATCGAAAGTCTGACCTCTACATCCGCCATTCCCTCTCCGAAATTGTAGGCGACGTTGTTTTTTGTCACATACTCGCCGTTAAGAGCATCCGACCATTCACGAAGCGTCATTGTGACATCCCGTATAACTTCCACCTCGCCCATACCTCCAACATTTATGCTCATGGTAAGCTCCGTCTCATCGGAATCAAACCACAGCGCATCATACTGATAGGCAGGGTTAACGTAAAGGTCGGTAAGGGAGAACGGGTCAAGCACAGAGCCGCTCCAGCCGCCGAGCACAGTGTCGGAAAGTCCCGCCTTTATTTTCTGCGACCACTCTGTTCCGTAGGGTGCGGATTTTATAAAGCTTATCTTCCCCTCAAAGGGAGTGCCTGCCGTGACTGCACTCATTTTCCCATTGAGATAATCAATGGTGCGTGTCATAAAGTCGTTATCCGCGGACACACAGTATTCTATGGTGACGGTCTGATCGGAAATGCCGTTTTTGTCGTTGTCCGTGATATATCCGAGGGCGAGAGCCTCGGAAAATGCTTCTTTGTAGTATTCTCTGGCAGAATCGGGATCATAGCCCGTAATAGACCCCACCGCCGCATCAAGGCTTTGATACTTGGACGGGTCAACGCCGTAAAAATCGCACAGCACATACTTTGCCGCATTGGTGTCGCGGTATGACAGTTGATTTTCGGGATCGTACAGATAAGCATTACCAATAAGACCGTACGCGGCGGAACGCGCAGGAGATATTGCGGCGGCAAACTGCTCTCTGTCGTAAGTCAGAGCAAGCGCACGTCTGAATGGTTCAAGTGTCATGGTTTCAAGATCAATGGTACGTCTATCAAAGCTTCCGCTTGATTCTCGTTTCTGTATAGCCTCCATGTTTCCGTTCAGTATGAGAAAAAATATAGTCTCACCGGGAGTTTCGTGTGCAAACTCGCTGTTTTTATAGGCGGCAAAATCGTCAGCACCGAGAGTATAGCTCATAAGCTCCCCTCGAAGAAACATCAACTTCGCTGTCGCCGACTCGGCAACCACCTGGGTATTTATGGCAGTTGTCTGGTACATTTCACGCTCATCACCGCTGATAGGGTCAGCGAAGACATGACGACCGTCGGTGTAGCCGTACCACTCATCGTTTTTCTCAAAACGCATGGATTTGTCCTTTTGATAGGACACTAACTTATAGGGTCCGTATGACAGCGTAGTATCGGCACTTGTGTTGTATGTGGAAAACCATGCATCCCCCTCTTTTTTAAGACAGCGCTCATACAGCTCCTCGTTTACTATCCAATTGGTAGTAAGGGCATATAAAAGTCCAAAGCCGGACAAGGCTCTTGAAAGCACAAGGGTTATCTGATAATCCCCCGACTTATAGAGTCCAACAGAGGAAAAATCCACATTGTCGGGATAAGTCCACATAATGCTTACCTCATCGGCAAACCGACGCCGTGCCCCATCGGCACTCTCGCCTCTCGCTACTACTTCACTCATGAAAAATTCGTACAGTTCACGCACACTCATGCCCGAATCAACCACCGCATTTTCGGTAGCACCCCATTTTCCGGTCTGACTATTGTACGCCTCTCCGAAAGAATCTGACCAATTGATGTGAGCCTTGCTGTCACCGTAGGTGAACACAAAGTCCTCCGCGGCAAATATGCCGTCTCGCTCCATGACCTCATAAACCTTAAGCATAACGCTCTGCCCTTGATTTGCGTAACGCTCCGCGCCTGCGATGCTGAAATTTCCTGCATAGAAATCCGAAGCGCGGTAGTTAAGAAGCTCTGGGTCAAGAAGGCGGCGCATGGAATACACATAAGTGTCGGCATTTATAGGTGTGCCGTCCTCCCACACCGCCTCCGGATTTAAGTCTATGGTATATGCATATCCGCTGTTTGCGGATTCGGGGATACCGAATTCCGGATGCTCCGTCCGCACACGCGCCGTAACGTCAACCGGCTCTGACGCCGCCATTTCCGGTATCATTTTATAGCTTTCAAATGGCGGCTTTCCCACCGCAAAGTTTTTTTCGTCATTAAAAACCGCGGCATACAGTCCAACCCGCAGAAAATCCGCAGGATAACTGTCGGATGCCGTCTCATAGGTGTGCGGATTCCAATTCGCCGCCATTGTGGTCACATAGTCGTTATAGGTATAGCTTTCCTCGGCGTCCTCATTTCGCGCACAGCCGCTAAGAAGCGATATGAGCATACAAACTGCAACCGTAAGTGAAATATATCTTTTCATTTGGTGCTCCCTTAAAAAATAAAGTTATCGCTCCTTATTTTATCCCGAAAAGCGGATATGATACCAAAAGTGAAATTTAATTGACATATGGGCAAAAATATTGTATAATTATATAAGACAACACAAGCAGAACTAAAGGGAGCTTATTTTAGCATGAAAATAACAGTAATCGGATGCGGAAGATGGGGGAGCTGTATAGCGTGGTATTTAAATTCACTTTCACATGATGTCTCGCTGTACGGAAGAGCCGATTCCGATAATATGAAAAGAATAATATCGGAGAGAAAAAACGACTATATCGACTTTCCACCATCTATCACGCTTACCACAGATATAAAGACCGTCCTTTTATCAGACGTTACTATAATATCGGTCGGCGCTCAGTCGCTTCGCTCACTCTGCCGTGAGCTTCGCGAAACAGATGTGCGCCACAAGACATTTGTTTTGTGCATGAAGGGTATAGAAAACACCACCTGCAAGCGGCTTTCAGAGGTGGTTAAAGAAGAGTTGCCGGATAACAGCGTTGCTGTCTGGCTCGGTCCCGGCCACGTTGAGGAATTTTACCGCGGAATACAGAACTGCATGGTTATTGACAGTGATGACGCTGAGGTAAAGTCGAGGCTTATTGAAGCCTTTTCCGGCGGAATAATCAGGTTCTACTACGGCACAGATCTTATAGGCAATGAGATAGGCGCGGCGGCAAAAAACGTTATCGGAGTTGCCGCAGGAATGCTTGACGGTCTTGGGATGACTTCCCTAAAGGGTGCTCTCATGTCAAGAGGTGCCCGTGAGATCGCACGTCTTATCACCGCCTGCGGCGGAAACGAGCTGTCCGCATACGGACTCTGTCACCTTGGTGACTACCAGGCAACAGTTTTCTCCGAGTACAGCCACAACAGAGCATTCGGTGAGAGCTTCGTCAAAGGCGAGACATTCACAAAGCTTGCAGAAGGCTACCACACCGTACCTGCTCTTATAAAAATGGCGGAAGCAAGCTCAGTGGAGCTTCCCATATGCAAAGCCGTCTATGATGTGCTTTATAAAAAAGTAGATATACACTGCGCTCTCGGCGCACTCTTTGACAGAACGCAAAAAATGGAGTTTTAATGTAAAATTTGGCGATTTATTGACAAAATTCGCTATTATATATTGACAACCCACACTTTTTATCGTATAATAATATTGTGCAATTTATAAAAAATCTTCGCAAAAGCGAAAAAACGGAGGATCAGTATCATGGGAAAATTTGTTGTTAAAACTACAGCATCCGGCGTAAAATTCAATCTTCTTGCAGGCAACGGACAGGTTATTGCCACAAGTGAAGTCTACAAATCTGAGGCTTCCTGCCTTAAGGGTATCGAGAGTGTAAAGAAGAACGCTGCTATTGCAAACCTTGAGGATCAGACCGCAGAGCCTATCGTGGCTGCTACTTGCCCCAAGTTTGAAATGTACACAGACAAGGCAGGCGAGTACCGCTTCCGCCTTAAGGCACGCAACGGCGAGATCATCGCTACATCCGAGGGCTACAGTGCTAAGGCAGGCTGTGAAAACGGCATTGAAAGCGTAAGAAAGAACGCTACCGACGCTGAGATCGTTAAGGAATAATTCCTAAGATACATACACCGCGCCGCGATACGCGGCGCGGTGTTCTTGCCTTGACATATATCAAAAATCACGCACACCGTCGGTGTGCGTGATTTTTCTGTATTCGAGATATTACCGCCCCTTTGTGCCCTTTCGGTTAGCGTTTTGTGCGCGTTTCTTTGCCGCGCGGCGCTTTATCGTGCTCTTTTTGCGAACGGAATATCCGAAATCCCCAAGCTTTTTGCCAAGGGCAAAATATTCGCCGTGAGCGTAGGCTATAAGCTTTGCGGCATCCATATGAAGTGCGCCCGAAGCGTCAACAAGCTCCGGTGCGATATCAACGCTGACTATATCAGCCATGAACATATCGTGTGTTCCAAGGGGCACTATGTCACAAACACGGCATTCAAGGCATATGGGGCTTTCAGCAATCACAGGGGTATCGTCAAGCTCGTGGGCAGGCACTGCCGTAAGACCGCACTCTCTAAATTTATCGTGATTTTTCCCCGAGCGCACACCGCAGAAGTCCGTTGCGCGTGCAAGGGACTCTGTGGTAAGGTTTATAACGAATTTACCGCTTTCCTTAATAAGAGCGTGAGAGAAACGCTCCTTTCTTATGGACACATAGGTTTTTGGCGGATCGGAATTTAGTATTCCCGTCCATCCCACGGTGATAATGTTCGGCTTTTCCATACTGCCGCAGCTTACCATTACGGCTGGAAGCGGTGCAAGCAGCGTGCCGCCTTTCCATTTTATCTTATTGTTCTCATTCATAGTAATTCTCCGAATTTAAATCTGTTAGTAAAGATATGATACTACAAAACCGCACTATTGTCAATACATACACAAAAACCGATTTGAAAAATTTAGAAAAAATATTTAATTACCCTATTGACAAACTTGCTTTAGTATGCTATAATTTTAGCGTAAATGAAAGGCTGTGACGAAGACGGTCAGAGTGATACCCCTCCAGAGAGTCGGCGGATGGTGCGAGCCGATGCGGTGTTGTTCAGTGTGACCAATCGCTTCCGAGCTTGGGACCGAAAGGGAAACCGAGTAGACTTCCACGTTATGCCGCGTAAAGGCAAAGGACTTGTTTGAGTCCGTAAAGAGGCGTATTTTACGCAATTTGAGTGGTACCGCGGAATAGTTAAACGATTCCGTCTCAAAGCAGGGATGTAAACATCCGCTTTGGGGCGCTTTTTGTTTATTCCGGACAAATTGCGATCTTGCCAAGCCCTTCTGAAACAAAATACCACATTTTTTGGAGGAAACTGTCATGGAAAACAAGTTAAAGGAAATTGCCGAGCGACTTCACGCACTGCGTGAGATCATGGGTCTTACCTGCGCTGATATGGCGAAGCGTACAGGTGTTACCGAGGCAGAATATGCCGCTGTTGAGTCCGGCGAATCGGATTTCAGCTTCACATTCATTCATAAATGCGCCCAGACCTTCGGCGTTGATGCAACCGATATTCTCAAAGGCTCAAGCCCTACCCTTTCCTCTTTCTCTGTTACAAAAGCCGGCGAGGGTCTGCCGATCGTTCGCAGAAAGGGATTCCGCTACAACAATCTTGCTCCCCTTTTCAAAAATAAGACAGCCGAGCCTTTCGTTGTTACGGCGACTTATCACGAGGATGAGCAGGATAAGCCCATAAAGCTTGCTACCCACGAGGGTCAGGAGTTCGACTATGTCCTTGCGGGCAAGCTGAAGGTACAGATAGACGACCATATTGAGGTGCTTTCTGAGGGCGATTCCATCTACTATAACAGCGGAACTCCCCACGGCATGATCGCTGTTGAGGGCGACTGCAAATTCCTTGCCATAGTTATTGATGCCGAGGGCAAGGCATACGACTATGATGCTCCCACCGTAGAGAAAAAGCCTGCGATAGTAGCTGTCGAGAAGACCGGTGCTGTATGGGAGAATTTTGTAGAGACCACTCTTGACGAAAAGGGCGTGTTAAATTCCGTAAAATTCAAAGACGAGGACAAATTCAACTTCGGCTTTGACTGCGTTGACGAAATTGCAAAGAAAAATCCCCACAAGCTTGCAATGCTTCACCTTTCCGCCGACAAGACTGAGCGCCGTATCACCTTCGGTGATATGATGCGTGAGTCAAATAAGGTGGCAAACTACCTCACCTCTCTTGGAATCAAGAAAGGCGACCGCGTGCTTGTTGTGCTGAAGCGTCATTACCACTTCTGGTACACCATCGTTGCGCTTCACAAGATGGGTGCTGTAATCATTCCCGCTACCAATCTCCTTGTGGAGCACGATTTTGAGTACAGATTCAATGCGGCTGAGGTTTCCGCTGTTATCTGCACCGCTGACGGAGATGTGGCGCACCAGGCTGACCTTGCAGCGGCTAAATGTGAGTCGGTGAAGACCAAGATCCTTGCCTGCGGCAACGAGGTAAAGAGCCTTGACGGATGGCTTGACTACGACGAATACAAGAATTTCTCCGACGTATACGAGCGCACCGAGGACACAGCCTGCGGTAACGACACCATGCTCATGATGTTCACCTCCGGCACTACCGGCTATCCGAGAATTGCCGCTCACAGCTACAAATACGCTCTCGGTCACTTTATCACTGCAAAATATTGGCACAATGTTGACCCCGACGGCATCCACTTTACGATCTCCGACACCGGCTGGGGCAAGTCCCTCTGGGGCAAGCTCTACGGTCAGTGGCTCTGCGAGGCGGCGGTATTCACCTACGACTTCAACAAGTTTGATGCCCACGACATTCTTCCCCTGTTCGCAAAATACGGCATCACCACCTTCTGCGCACCGCCCACAATGTACCGTTTCTTCATTAAGGAAGACCTGTCAAAGTACGATCTCTCCAGCATTAAGTATTCCTGCACCGCAGGCGAAGCACTTAACCCTGAGGTATATCAGCAGTGGGTAAACAAAACGAAAGTTCCGCTTATGGAAGGCTTCGGTCAAACGGAAACCACCCTCGTGCTTGCAAATCTTGTGGGAACTACACCGAAACCCGGCTCTATGGGTAAGCCCAGTCCCCTTTACGATGTTGTCATCCTTAACGGCGAGGATAAGCCCTGCGCTGTGGGTGAAACGGGCGAGATCTGCATCCGCACAGGCGACAAAGCTCCCTGCGGCCTGTTCCTCGGCTACTACAACAATGAGGAGAAGACCAAAGACGCATGGCATGACGGATATTACCACACAGGCGACACCGCCTGGATGGACGAGGACGGCTGTTTCTGGTATGTAGGCCGTACCGACGACCTCATCAAATCCAGCGGATACCGCATCGGTCCGTTTGAGATCGAATCGGTTATCATGGAGCTTCCCTATGTCCTTGAATGTGCTATCACCGCCGCTCCCGATGAGATTCGCGGTCAGGTAGTCAAGGCGACCATCGTGCTTGTAAAGGGCAAAGAGGGCAATGACGCACTTAAGAAGGAAATTCAGGACTACGTCAAGACTCACACCGCTCCCTACAAGTATCCGAGAATCGTGGAATTTGTGGAAGAGCTTCCCAAGACCATCAGCGGCAAAATAAGACGTGTAGAGATAAGATCAAACGATAAGAAATAATATGTTTGGGGATGCCGTTCCTTTTCGGCATCCCCTTTACAGACAAAAAGGAACGGATAGCTATGACCTACACTAAAACCATCCCTGCCGAATTTATCGACCGCCCCAACCGATTTATCGCAAATGTGAGAATGCCGGGCGGCGTCACCGAAACCGTCCACGTCAAAAATACGGGACGGTGTCTGGAGCTTCTTGTTCCGGGACGGCAAGTAATATTGGCGTGCGGCGAAAATCCTGCAAGAAAGACAAAATATGACCTTATAGCCGTCAATAAGCCTGGAATCGGACTTATCAACATGGATTCCCAAGCTCCAAACACGGCAGCGTATGAGTGGCTGAAAAAACGCTTCCCGAACGCTGAAATCCGCCGCGAGGTTACATACGGCTCGTCAAGATTTGACCTCTGTGTCGAGGAAAACGGCAATACCACCTTTATCGAGGTCAAGGGCGTGACCCTTGAAAAAGACGGTGTTGCAAGCTTTCCCGATGCGCCCACCGAAAGAGGTGTCAAGCATATCCGCGAGCTTATGGCGGCAAAGGTTGCCGGTTACGGTGCTGTGATACTGTTTGTAGTGCAGATGAAAGGAATCTCTTACCTTGTGCCAAACGATGTCACCCATCCGGAATTTGGCGCGGCACTCCGCGAAGCCGCGGCTGTGGGAGTTGAGGTTATGGCGGTCGATTGTATCGTTACACCCGATTCAATGATAGTTGACGGATTTATTCCGGTAAGGTTATAGGCTTAAGGCGTATAGTGTCCGTAGGGGAGGGGTTTCCCCTCCCGCGTTTTTATATTTATAATTTAAGGAAACGGGAGGCGAAACGCCTCCCCTACGGTGATATCACAATGTGGCGTCCTCGACTGTCCGCTTCATACCGCATAAACTAAAAGGTCCGAGTCAGACTGACTCGGACCTTTTTGCGGCAATTTATTCAACCTTCGGAAGCTTTGCAAGTGCTTCGGCAATCTCCGCATCGGTGGGAGCGTAATCCTTCATCACACCGTTATGGAACTTCTCGTATGACATCATATCAAAATATCCTGTGCCGGTAAGACCGAAGAAAATGGTCTTTTCCTCACCCGTTTCCTTGCACTTCAGTGCCTCGTCAATAGCAACCTTGATAGCGTGACTGGATTCGGGAGCAGGAAGTGTTCCCTCAACACGTGCGAACAGCTCCGCCGCCGCGAACACTTCGGTTTGCTTTACGGAAACCGCTTCCATAAGCTTGTCATCGTAAAGCTGAGAAAGCAGTGAGCTCATGCCGTGGTAGCGCAGACCGCCTGCATGGGTTGCGGCAGGCATAAAGCCGCTTCCAAGGGTATACATCTTCTGAAGAGGACATACCGCACCGGTGTCACAGTAGTCGTATGCATATTTTCCGCGTGTTAAGCTGGGGCAGGATTCCGGCTCAACGGCAATAAAGCGGTAATCCGCCTCGCCGCGAAGCTTTTCACCCATGAACGGAGAGATAAGTCCGCCAAGGTTAGAGCCGCCGCCGGCACATCCGATTATGATATCGGGTTTTATGCCGTATTTATCCATAGCGGCTTTGGATTCAAGTCCGATAACCGTCTGATGGAGAAGAACCTGATTAAGTACGCTTCCGAGAACATAGCGGTATCCATCCATAGAGGTCGCCGCCTCAACAGCCTCGGAAATAGCACAGCCGAGACTTCCTCCTGTGCCCGGGAACTGTTCGTTTATCTTTCTTCCGACCGCAGTTTCCATTGACGGAGACGGAGTAACAGACGCGCCGTACACCTTCATGACCTCGCGGCGGAACGGCTTCTGCTCATAGGAGCATTTTACCATGTACACCTTACAGTCAAGGTCAAAGTAGGAGCACGCCATTGCGAGCGCCGTACCCCACTGTCCAGCTCCCGTTTCGGTGGTAACACCGCGAAGCCCCTGCATTTTTGCGTAGTACGCCTGCGCAATTGCGGAATTAAGCTTATGAGAGCCGCTGGTATTGTTTCCCTCAAACTTGTAGTATATCTTCGCAGGAGTACCAAGCTTCTTTTCAAGGAAATATGCACGTGTAAGAGGTGCCGGACGGTACATCTTGTAAAAATCAAGTATAGGTTCGGGAATATCAAAATAGGGCGTGGTATCGTCAAGCTCCTGCTTAACAAGCTCCTCACAAAATACCGAAGAAAGCCTTTCAGCACGAATCGGCTTCATGGTTTCGGGATCAAGGAGCGGCGCAGGCTTATTTTTCATATCTGCGCGCACATTGTACCACTGTTTCGGAAGCTCCTCCTCCGAAAGATAAATCTTATATGGAACATTATCGTTAAACATCGTATATTCATCCTTAATAATATATTTGTACAGGTTAAAGTATACCATCAAATGGAGCTTTTGTCAAGAGGGACAGACAAATTTGGGAAGGATTGCACTGTGTTAAAATCTCCTCTTACAGCTCCGCAAGTATCTCTGCGGCGTTGGTATCGGGTTTGACTTTTTCCATCACCTTTTCTATATTGCCGTACCCGTCAATAATAAATGTGGTTCTGACAACGCCCATTCTAACCTTGCCGCACATCTTCTTTTCCTGCCATACACCGTATGCCTCAATGGCTTCTCGGTTCGGATCGGAAAGAAGTATAAAGGGCAGGCCGTATTTTTCGGCAAATTTTATATGGGATGCTGTACTGTCCTTGCTTATTCCGATAACCACTACGTTTTTCTCCTGAAACTGTCGGTATGCGGCAGCAAAGGCACACGCCTGACGCGTACAGCCGGGAGTGTTGTCCTTTGGATAAAAGTAAAGTACAACCTTATTACCTTTAAAATCCGAGAGGGATACCTTATTACCGTTTTTATCTTCCAATATGAAATCAGGTGCTTTTGTTCCTTTTGCAAGCATAGTGATTCTCCTTTGCGACTTTAAATATATGTATATAGTATATCACTTATAAGTCTGTATGTCAATCGTACATCTCATGTCGAAAAACACAAGCTGATAATCGTTTTGCATTTATAGAAAAAGTCGGCAACAGCACACTGTTGCCGACAAAATTATGCAATTTGTGCGTCGATCGCCTTTACTACCTCTGCAGATTCGCCATTAACGGTAACTGTGGAGGTATACTCGCACACAACCTTCTGAAGCTCTTTTACAGAATTGATGTAGTAGGACAAAACAACTCCTGTGCAGTCGGTAACAACTCCGTCTGCTTCCGTATCGAATTTGTTTGCATATTTTTCACTCATGGTGAGGGAATAAAGCTGTACGCCCTTCTCCATACGCACCACTTCAACGGATTTTATATCCGAAGTGCCGAATTCAACCCGGAAAAGTTCAAAAATATCGGGAATCTCCGCATCCTCAACAAACTCGCCCTGACCGTTAAAAAGTTCAAGCACGCTGTCGCCGTCCTTTATAAGCTCATACGCTTCGGTCTCACCGGAAGCGATGTCGGTCTTGGTAGCGTTAAGGTCAAAATCGGGAGATTCTGTGCCGGTATAGCGGATATACGTCTCAGAGGAACTGTTCAAGGAATATCCCTCGATATCCTTTGCGGCAGTATTCATTTCATATACCAATATCTCGCCGCTTTCAATTGCCAGCGCCTTATCGGTACTTTCTTTGATTATTTCATAACTATCGGCAATCTGCCCGTTGTTCCCACAGGAAAAAAGTGCGGATGCCGCCAGAAGAAGTGAGGCACCAAGTGCCGCGATTCTTACGGTCTTACTCATTTTACTACTCCATCTTTTTGGATTTTCCAAAACTTAAGGCAAAAAATTCGCAATTCTGCCGCAAATCACAGGATTTGCGGCAGAATAACATTTAATACTTAATGTATTTGCTTAGAGATACTTTTTAATAGTATCTGTAGCCGCATCTGTTGCAAGAGATACGGTCATAACGCACTTAACATCGCACTTCTTAAGAAGCTCGTTAACCTCGTCGCAGAGCTTGTCGAAGCTTGCAAGATCATTTTCACAGATCTTAAGTGCAGAGTCGATATATATGTCGGTAACGTCATGGTTGCTGGCAATAATTCCTGCAATGAAACCGAACAGGGACTGTCCGTCGCAGATACCGTACTGAACAGTGTCGATAAGACGAGCGGTATGCTTAATATCATAGGTCAGCTTTGTGCCTTTTTCAATGCATACTACAGAGCCGTTGGACTGTTCGGAAGCGGTGTTGACCATTTCGATAAGCTGCTTGGTCTTGCCTGTGCCCTTGACGCCGATAATTAACTTTAACATAATGTGTTTCCTCCTTGAATTTGTGGTGTCAATACCTTGTTTGCTAGTATCTGTTTATATTTTACACTAAAACTCCGAAAATTTCAAGAGGATTTTATGAGAAAATATATAATTTCGCAAAGTTTTTACAAGTTGTACAAATTCGTCCGAAATACTTGTGCTAACCGACGATTTTTGTGCAAATCGCTTACTTTGACATTCTCGCCTCAAGCTCTGCCTTTTCCGCTTCATAGCCGGGTTTTCCGAGAAGCGCGTACATATTTTTCTTATACGCTTCAACGCCGGGCTGATTGAAGGGGTTAACTCCGAGAGTATAACCGGAAATTGCACACCCAAGCTCAAAGAAGTACACAAGCCAGCCAAAGGAATACTCGCTTCGATCAGCAAGCTCCAGAACAATGTTCGGAACACCTCCGTCAACGTGAGCAAGCAGAGTCGCATTCATTGCCGCACGGTTTACCTTATGAAGCTCCTCACCCGACAGGAAGTTGAGACCATCGATATTGTTGGGGTCATTCGGAATAACCACGGTGTCGTTGGACTTTTCTATGGAAACTACAGTCTCAAAGAGATTGCGTCTGCCCTCCTGGATGTACTGACCGAGCGAATGGAGGTCTGTTGAGAAGATAACGGAGGACGGGTAGATACCCATATTATCCTTTCCCTCGGACTCGCCGTAGAGCTGCTTCCACCACTCGTTCATCATAAGCATTGCCGCCTCGTATGAAACAAGTATCTCTGTGGTCTTGCCCTTTCTGTACATAAGGTTGCGAAGTGCCGCATACTTTGCCGCGTCGTTGTTTTCGATATCGTCGGTGGCATAAGCCTTACGTGCATCTGCCGCACCCTTCATCATTGCATCAATATCACAGCCTGCCGCCGCAATGGGAAGAAGTCCAACGGCGGTAAGAACGGAATAGCGTCCGCCAACGTCATCCGGAACAACGAAGGTCTCATATCCCTTATCGGTGGCAAAGGATTTGAGAGTTCCGCGCGCCTTGTCTGTGGTAACGAAAATACGCTCACGGGCACCATCCTCACCATACTTCTTCTCAAGAAGCACACGGAAGATTCTGAATGCCACAGCCGGCTCGGTAGTGGTGCCGGACTTAGAAATAACGTTTACGCAAACATCCTTACCCTCGCAAAGCTCGATAAGCTCAGCAAGCGCAGAGGAGCAAATGTTGTTGCCTGCAAAGTATACAGAGGGAGTATCCTTCTTTTTCTCGTTGTACATGGGAGATTTTACAAACTCTATAGCGGCACGGGCACCGAGATAGGAGCCGCCGATACCGATAACGACAAGAATGTCGCAGGTCTTCTGAATCTTTGCTGCCGCCGCTTTGATGCGTGCAAATTCTTCCTTATCGTAGTCTACGGGAAGGTCCACCCAGCCGAGGAAGTCGTTTCCGAGGCCGTTTCTGTTTTTCACCTGTGCCATAGCACACTTCACCGCAGGTTCAATCCCCTTCATATCCTCAGCGGCAAGAAAATCCGAAATATATCTGTCATTAAGTTTAAGTGTCATAATAAATGACTCCTTTCAATAAATTACATTGTTAAAATATACAACAATAATATATTACTACATTTTTCTGCATGTTTCAAGGGGGAATGACAAATTTTTCACTCGTGTTATAAAAAAATATTTTTCACATACAGTCATTTTTTTGTAATGTTTTAACAAAAGCCGCTTTTTTTCGCTTTCCCGGTACGGCAAAACTTGAAAAAACGGAATTTTTTTTAAAAACTTTTCAAAAGGCTATTGCAATTTGCAAAATAATGTGATATAATATCCGTTGTTAGTTATGAATCAGCATCGCCATGCTATGAAACATGGCGGCTTAAATACGGAGGTAATTATCATGGCAAAGTGCAGCATCTGCGGAAAAGCAGTACAGTTCGGACTTGCAGTATCCCATTCCAACCGCAAGACCAACAGAACTTGGAAACCCAACAACAGACGTGTTAAGGCAATCGTAAACGGCACTCCTAAGACCGTTAACGTTTGCTCCCGCTGCCTGCGTTCCGGTAAAGTAACCAGAGCGGTCTGAGTTAATGTAATCGAAGAAGCCTGTGCTAAGCACCGGCTTTTTCTGTATCTATACTTCCCAAGGAAGGAGAAAATCATGCCTTATATTTTAATCGGTCAGCTCGGCTTTAATATATATGCAGACGAGCTTAGGCAATATGACTTTACCGTGGTTTCGCTTCCACCAGAAAATCGCCTTCCCAAAACCGTACAGACTCACGCCGACACGCTTATTTACAGCGATGGGACAACCCATATTGTCAACGCCGAATATGCAGAGCTTCTGCCGAAAAACATAAGCGAGAGGATGAAAAAAGCTCCGGAAACACCCTTCGGAGCTTATCCTGATGACACAGCATTCAACGCACTGCCCGTTGGACGGTATTTGTTTGCACGTCTTGCAAGTCTCTCACCCACTGTGCGCAGCACGGCGGAAGAAAACGGACTTATGCCGGTTAACGTAAAACAAGGCTATGCACGGTGTTCGACACTCGCGCTGAGGGGTGCACGCGCCGCAGTCACCGCCGACGAGGGCATGGCAAAAGTGCTTGAATCCCACGACATACGTGTACTCAGAATTTCTCCCGGTCACATAGTGCTTGAGGGGTGCGATTACGGCTTTATCGGTGGCGCATCATTCGTGCATGAGACTTATTCCTGCTGTTCCCTGCATGAAACAGCTCCAACGGTATACTTTTTCGGAAATCTTCGATTACATCCCGACCATGACAAAATAGAGCGTTTTTTATCGGGCTTCGGCTACAGAACCGTATGTCTTGGCGGCAAGCTCACCGATTACGGCGGTGCTGTGATTCTGAGCTGACCTCAGATTCCGCACAGCTTGCGTATTACAAAGCCGCCGATGATAAGTCCTGCCGCAGACGGCACAAAAGAAACCGATCCCGGAATATGACGTGTCGTTTGCCCTTCAAGCTCGCTTGCAGAGCTTGCCTTTATTGGCAGCTCATCGGAAAACAGCACATCGCAGTGTGCAACACCCATTTCACGGAGCTTTATTCGCATGACCTTGGCAAGGGGACAGGTATGGGTCTTTGTGATATCAACTATCTTAAAGCGTGTGGGGTCAAGCTTTGAACCCGTGCCCATAGACGATATCACGGGAATCCCGCGTTTTTTTGCTTCCTTAATAATAGCAAGCTTTGCGCTTACGGTATCAATGGCATCCACGATGTAATCGGGGGATGCCTTTTCTATTAAATCGGGAATGTTATCGGGCAGCGCAAATATATCAAAGCGAGAAACCTCAATATTCGGATTTATCAGCTTACAGCGCTCCTCCGCAACCTCGGTTTTGAGTCGCCCCACAGTTTTGGTATCCGCGATAAGCTGGCGGTTTATATTGGTCTCGGACACGGTATCGCTGTCCACAAGCACCACGCTGCCAACGCCTGCACGCACTACAGCTTCAAGGGCATAGCTTCCCACGCCGCCCATTCCGAAAATCATAACTCTTTTTCGCATAAGTTTTTCTACCGCCGTGTCGCCAAGGAGCATACGCTCACGGTGCAGCCAATCTGCCATTTTATTCTCTCCTTCTCCCCTGAAATTCCACTTAATACATTATACACTATTTTTATTTGCTTGTCAATTATACACATATTCCATAAAATTTTCGACAAACAAGGCATTGTTTCGATTTGATGTGTGGGTTTAACAACACCTTGAATTTGATTTGCAAAAATAATTTAACTTTTTTCAAAAAAACTATTGACATTCCGGAAAATGTATGCTATAATATCAAAGTTGAATCCAAAGACCGCAGGTTTCAGCAGACGAGCTTCGCTCTTTCTGCTCTGTAAACAGGGAAACCTTCCTGCCGAGGAAACACTTTATAAATTAAAGATATGATTCTGCATTTGTGAAGTCCCTCGTTGCGTCATTGGTTCGCACGAAGGATTTTTTATTTTTACCCGGGAGGTGAAAATCATGGCAAGTGAGAAGATTTTAAATGCAAAAAAGCAGATGGTTGCTGACCTGACCGACAAGATCAAGGCTGCTCCCGCAGGCGTTATCGTTAACTACTCCGGTATCACCGTTGCAGACGACACCGCACTTCGCGCAGCACTCCGCAAGGCAGGCGTATCCTACAGTGTTTACAAGAACTCCATCACCGGAAGAGCTTGTGAAGAAGCAGGTTACGGCGACCTCAAGAAGGTTCTCGAAGGCATGACTGCTATTGCAGTTGCCGGCGAAGATCCCATTGCTCCCGCAAAGATCCTCAAGGAATACGCTGATAAGATTGAGTCCTTTGAACTCAAGGGCGGCTTCGTTGAAGGCAACGTGCTGGATGTTAAGGGCGTTGAAGAACTCGCAGCTATCCCGCCGAAGCCCATGCTGGTTGGCAAGATGCTCGGTTCTCTTCAGAAATCCCTCTACGGTCTTGCTTATGTACTTCAGCCAAAGATCGACAAGGACGGCGGAGCAGAGGCTCCCGCAGAGGCGTAAGCTGCATAGCAGCATCGCCATGGCGTAATATTACACGCCGCACAAAAATTTTATTATAATTGGAGGTTACTTAAAATGGCTACCGAAAAGATTACAAACATTCTTGAAGAAATCAAAACTCTTACTATTCTCGAACTCGCAGACCTCGTTAAGGCTCTTGAGGAAGAATTCGGCGTTTCCGCTGCTCCCGTAGCAGTTGCCGGCGGTGCTGCTGCTCCCGCTGCTGCTGCAGCTGAGGAGAAGACCGACTTCGACGTTGTACTTGCTTCCGCAGGTGCTAACAAACTCGCAGTTATCAAGGTTGTTCGTGAGCTCACCGGTCTTGGTCTTAAGGACGCTAAGGACATGGTTGAGGGTGCTCCCAAGACCCTCAAGGAAGGCGTATCCAAGGAAGAGGCTGAGGACATCAAGGCTAAGCTTACTGAGGCTGGCGCAACTGTTGAACTTAAGTAATTTAAGTTTAACCGCTTAAACGGCACATAGAAAATCGGCAGAGATTTCACATCTCTGCCGATTTTGTGTTATATGGAGCAATATAACTGTAACGAGCAGTCACCTCACACCGCATTCACGGCGGAATACATTTGGGGTGGTGCCGTATGCTATACGGAATCGCTCAATAAAATAACTTGTAGTTGCAAATCCCACAGCCGCAGCTATATCTGTAATATCACGGTCAGTTGTAAGCAGCAGACGCTCCGCTTCGCGAAGGCGAATAGATTCAAAATATGCGGAAAACGATACGCCATATGCTTTTTTGAAGCTTCTTGAAAAATAGCTGTAGGACAAATTGCAGGCTTTGGCGGCATCTGCCGCGCTGAAATAGCAAAGATGCTTCTGTGCCTTCTCAATAGCCAATCCCAAAGCTTCCTGCAACTCCTTCGTAGGTCCGGTATATCCTGTATCCGACTGTCCGCGGCGGCGCACCATCCAGATAAAAATTTTCATGATATCGGCATAGATAACAGCTTCAAATCCACTGCTTCTCGCTTCCCATTCTTCCATTATCTCGCAAATCAGTCCGTCAATACCGCTTCCTTCAAGCTCTCCTGCTTTTACCGCAGGGTCAAGGTCAAGCTGCTTCTGCCACAGGGGAAGAAGATAGCGTATTCCTGCAAGGCTGCGTCCGCGAAGATACAATGCTTCAGGTAAAAATTTCACCACATAATACTCACATTCGCCAGCCTCACATACAACATCATGTGCATACTTTGCGTTCACGATAATGAGATCCCCCTTCCCCATTCGGTGACGTTTTCCACCAATTATAACTGTGGCGACACCACGAGCCCCATACAGCATTTCGATGTGATCGTGATAGTGGGGCGCATAACGTTTTCCGTAATTTGTTAATTCCGCGCCATATTTGCAGGTAAGACATATTATCGCGTCTTCAAATCCCTGTTCATTGGGAATCCATTCCAGTTTAGCATCCATAATTATGATCATACCTTTCTTATAATTACGAAGTTTTGTAGCGGTTTCCGCTTCGGAAATTCGCATCGGAGATGCGAAAGGCGCAAAACTTAATCCAACGCAAATATCCGATATTTTTGAGCAAGAATATTATAGCATACAAAAAGGCATTATGCTATACTTAAATTGTAAATATTTACATGGAGGTATGTTTATGAGACTCGGAAGAATACAGAACAATTACACTGCTGAGGGATTTGATCTTGTAAAAGACAGCAAGCTCGACTTCATTGAGATTTGTTGCAACTATCAGCCGGAAATGGAAAAATTTATTGCCGCTAAAGACGATATTAAGACACAGATCGCTCGTACAGGCATTGACGTTTCCTGTGTAGGCCGTTGGAATCATGATATTCAGGAAAACGGCAAAATAAACGACGACAAGCTTAATGCATATCTTGCATTTCTTGACGCCGCTACTTACGTTGGCGCAAAAACCTTTGTTTGCGGATGCAACTATGACGACAGCATTACTCTTTTCAAGAATTACGCCAATGCAATTGAGTTTTTCAGTAAGCTTGTCAGTCACGCAGACGGCAAAATCAAAATAGCTATAGCAAACTGCGATTGGAACAATTTTGTTGTATCTCCTGAGCACTGGAAGATAATTCTCGGTGAAATTCCCGAGCTTTGCCTTAAATTTGATGCATCCCACGCATACAACCGCCACGATGATTATCTCGCCCAGCTTTCTGAATGGGGCGAGAGAGTAGCTCATGTACATATAAAGGGTTCGACCCACGCCGGCAATCGCGCTGTTGATGATCCGCCGGCAGGAATGGACGATATTGCATGGGGACCGATGTTCTCCATACTCTACGCAAGAGGCTACAACGGCGATCTTTCAATCGAACCTCACTCAAAAACATGGCAGGGCGAGCTTGGAAATGCAGGCGTTGCCTTCACACGCGATTTTATCCGCGGATTTATGCTTTAATATACCATCGTCACATCACAAAAGAGGTTGTTGCATTAAGCGCAGCAACCTCTTTTTGTGATTGCAATATTGCCGAAAAATGCAATTTTCTTGATAAATTCACAAAAGAATTTAACCCGCCCTAAAAAGCTTGACAATGCCGCTGTTTGTGTGATATAATAAATGTGTTTGATGCCATAGCTATGCAGGCATCGGACATAAAGTACAATTCCGGATAAAACCGTTATAAGGAGGCGCCAATGGCAGAAAAATCCGTCACTCTTATATCCGACGATATGTCAAAGAGAATAATAGACACCGCCGCACTCATGGTAACGGCTCACGGTGCCGCCTCAATAACGGTCAGAAAAATCCTGAAAGAGCTTGATATAACCAACCGCGTATTTTACAACCGATTTCACAACATCGACGAGGTGCTTGAGATCGTATATAGGGACACTATCTTAAAAATACGCGAAAGTATCACCAAGTTCGATCCTAAAAAGGACTTTTTCACACAGGCAGCAGACATTGTCGCGGACACGCTCATTATGTCCTATGACAACAAGATGCAGTTTAACGATTATGTATTCAGAAGCGACTCTATCTCAAAAGACAATTTTGAATGGTGGAAAGGTGAAATAAAAAAGCTGCTCCTCTTTGCAGTAGAGCGCGACCTTATAAAAAATGTAGACTGCGACATTTTAAGCTACTCTATCTGGTGCTTCTGCCGCGGCTACAACGCAGATGCGGTGGGACGAAAGCTTCCGCGTGAGGAAGCTGTTGCTAATTTCAAGTACAGCTTCGGCATTTTCCTTGACGGAATGAGAAAATAAAAGGCAAAAGGCCGTCAAAGCTTACAAAGGATAATATAAAAAGGAAGCCGTCACGGCTTCCTTTTTATATGCTGACATTAAACCCTATTTAAAAGCCGGGAGGAGCAATTCACTTCCTCCACCGAACATTAGATTCGTTTTTGCAATTTTTTTGAAAATTCCTGCATTTGCAGTGTGCCGAACGCCTTGGTTTTCCCATGTTTTTAGGCCAAAAACAATATTTTTCAAAAAAATTTTGATTTTTTTTGAAAATCATCTTGCAAAATTCCGAAACATAGTGTATAATATAAGACAGTAATGTTGTATCCATTTACTTTAACGAATTACATCATAATTTAAGGAGGTTCACTATGAACAAGAAAATTTTTGCAGTAGTTGCACTTGCACTTGTGCTCGTTCTCGGACTTGCTTCCTGCGGCGGCACAAAGCTCACCATGGGTACAGGCGGCACCGGCGGTACATATTATCAGTTCGGCGCTATCCTCGGTCAGTATGTTGAAAAGAATGCCGGCGTTGGCTGTGTTGCAGTTTCCACCGACGGTTCTAAAGCTAACATCCAGGGCATCGCTGCCGGCGACTACCAGCTCGGCACCGTTCAGTCTGACGTTATGGCTTACGCTTGGAACGGCACCAACACCTTCGCTGATGAAGGCAAGGTAGAAAGCTTCCGTGTTATCGGCGGTCTCTATGCCGAGGCTGTTCAGCTTATCACTATGGACGAGAACATCAAGAGCGTTGCTGACCTTGCAGGCAAGGCAGTTTCCATCGGTGCTCCCGCTTCCGGCGTTTACTTCAACGCAATCGACGTTCTCGGCGCGGCAGGTCTTACCGAAAACGACATCAAGGCACAGTATCAGAGCTTCAACGACTCTGTTGAGAGCCTTAAAGACGGCAAGATCGACGCAGCGTTCATCGTTGCCGGTGCTCCCACTCCCGCAGTTGTTGAGCTTATGACAACCACCGACGCATATCTCGTTCCGATCGACGGCGATACTGCTGATGCTATCATGGCAAGCTGCCCCTACTACACTGTTTACACCATTCCTGCAGGCACCTACGAGGGTCAGGAAGAGGATGTTGACACCATCACTGTAAAGGCTACAATGATCGTTTCCGCTGATGTTGACGAAGAGACCGTATATCAGGTAACAAAGGCTATCTTCGACAACACCGAAGCTATTACTGCAGAGCACGCTAAGGGTGCTGAGCTCAGCATTGAGAATGCTACAAGCGGTATGCCCGCTCCCTTCCATGCAGGTGGGGCACGCTACTTTGCAGAAAAGGGCGTAACTGTGGAATCCAAGTAATCCGGAGTTTTGCGTAATAACTAACTACGTTCCGCTGCCGGCACAGTCGGCAGCGGAAATTATTATTCATCGAATAATATTCATTGAAAGGAGAACCGTATGTCAAAAAAGACTCCGCATAGTGAAAGCGCAGAAACAGTTTTGGAAAACGTCACCCCTGCTGACACCGAGCTTACCGAAGAAGAAGTTGCCGCAAATGTTGATGCGGTAATGAAAAAATTTGACCGCGAATCCAATGTCCGCATTTGGGAAGGCGCACCTAAGTGGGCTGTAACCGGTATTTTAGCGGCGTTTTCGCTTTTCTGCATCTATGTTACCCTTTTTGCAACATTTCTTGAAGAAGTTCGTCTGACCTCCTTTGTAGCTCTCATTGTTCTTATGGGATACATGATATTCCCGGCAAAAAAAGGCGTACAAAAGGTAAATCATATGCCTTGGTACGATATTCTCATTATGCTTGCAGGCACAGGCGCTTTCTTATACTTTACATTTAACGCCAAATCCATCATCGGACAAGGCTCCATGATAACACCGCTTCAGATAGTGATCGGAATCGTGGGAATCTTAGCAATCGCCGAGCTTTGCCGTCGATGCGTTGGACTTCCCATCCTTATAGTGGCAGGCGCGTTTGTTGTTTATGCCCTTTTCTGGGGACTGTCAAATCCCGATTTCGGCAGACGTCTCAGCAAACTTGTAAGCACCATCTTCTATTCAAAGGAAGGCATACTTTCAACGCCTATCAACGCTTGTTCAAAGTTTATTGTTGTATTCATTATATTCGGTGCATTCCTTGAGCGCACAGGAATTGCGGACTTCTTTATTAAAGCGGCAAACGTAGTTGTTGGCGGCTTCTCCGGCGGTCCTGCAAAGGTTGCCGTAGTTGCAAGTGCCCTCGAAGGCATGGTATCCGGCTCCTCTGTTGCAAACACGGTGGGAAGCGGCTCTATCACTATTCCGCTTATGAAAAGAACCGGTTACAAGCCGGAATTTGCGGCGGCAGCTGAAGCGTCGGCTTCCACAGGCGGTCAGATAATGCCTCCCATCATGGGCGCGGCGGCATTCCTTATGGCAGAAAACCTGGCTGTTGGCTACAGCAGTATTATCGTCAAGGCGATACTCCCCGCTGTGCTCTACTTTGCAGGCGTATTCATTGCCGTACATTTAGAGGCTAAAAAATACGGTCTGCGTGGTCTTACAAGAGAGGAAATGCCTGATTGGAAACCGCTTATAAAGCAGATATATCTGCTTATTCCGCTTGGACTGCTCATATACCTTGTAGGTACTAGCACACGTACCATTCAGACATCTGCCGCTATCGCTATAATCGCGGCGATAGTCGTAAGCTTCTTTAATAAAGAGACCCGAATGACTCCAAGGCGTATGCTTGAAGCGTTGGCTGCCGGAGCACAGGGCACAATATCCGTTGCCGCAGCCTGCGGTATTGCCGGTATTATTGCAGGTACTATCACCGCAACAGGTCTTGCAAACACACTTATCAACGGAATCGTCGCGCTTGCCGGAAATCAGGTAATAATCGCGCTGTTCCTCACCATGATATGCTGTATTGTACTTGGCATGGGCGTTCCCACCACGGCAAACTACTGCATCATGGCGGCAACCTGTGCACCTATTCTCGTACGTATGGGTGTTCCTGCTGTGGCGGCACACTTTTTCGTGTTCTACTTCGGTATCGTAGCAGACTTGACACCGCCTGTAGCACTTGCGTCATATGCAGGAGCTGCCATAGCACAGTCAAACCCCATAAAAACCGCAGTCACATCAACAAAGCTTGCAATTGCGGCATTTATCGTACCTTACGCATTCGCACTTAACCCTGTTATGCTGTTTATCAATGTTGAAGGACCGATGCAGGTAATAATGATAATTGTAACTTCCCTCATCGGCATTTTCGGCGTATCTGCGGCACTTGAAGGATACATATTCAGTCACATGAATCCCATACAGCGTATCCTCTCTGCGGCAGGCGGTCTGCTTCTTATCGACCCCAACGGTATCACCGATATAATCGGCATCTCGCTTGTTGCACTTGTGGGTATCTGGCAGTTTGTACAGAGGAAAACCAAATCGAAAAAAGTTTCAACATAAGCTACAAAATAGCACCGCCGTGCTTTGCACGGCGGTGCTTCTTATTGGGTATTAACTTTACTTATCCTCGTTGTCGCTTATGGCTATTTTTTTCTGAACCACTACTTCCTTATCGTAGCAGGAGAAAATAGAATCCACATCAACCTTTTTCGGTCTCGGTGTAACAAGGCTCACAAGCGGTACTGCTATAAGTCCAAGCACCATGGCGATTGCACCGGCATTGATAGGCGATTCAATAAACTTAAGGAACATATTGGACACGGTAAGTCCAACACCGATAACAAAGCTTACCCACACGGAAGATACGGTGATACGCTTCATGTAGAGACCGTACATGAACGGTGCAAGAAATGCCCCGGCAAGCGCGCCCCAGGATATTCCCATGAGCTGTGCTATAAATGTGCTTGCGGAATTGTATTGGAAGATAGCGATAAGCGCGGATATAACAATAAATATGGCGATAAATATGCGAATGGACAAAAGCTGCTTCTTCTCGGTCATGTTCTTAGAAATATTTCCTTTTATAAGGTCAAGGGTAATGGTGGAGCTGGACGTAAGCACAAGACTCGAAAGCGTTGACATAGACGCCGACAGCACAAGCACTATAACGATACCGATAAGTACGTCTGAAAGTGTTGCGAGCATATTGGGGATAACGGAGTCGTAGATAGGCGCGCCGGCAGCATTGGTGTCGATTCCGAAAAGTCTGCCGAATCCCCCGAGGAAGTAGCATCCGCCGGATACCACAATCGCAAATATTGTGGATATAATAGTTCCCTTATTTATAGCCTTCTCGGACTTTATGGCGTAGAATTTCTGAACCATCTGAGGAAGTCCCCATGTGCCGAGAGAGGTAAGTATAACCACACCGAAAAGATTCATGGGGTCAGGACCGAACATTGACGTAAACGCGCCATTCATTCCCTCGGGCACAGTGGAATCGGTAATACCGGAAAGCTTTATGACAGCCTCGGTAAAACCGCCCTGCCCCGCAAGCACGGAACCGATTACGGCTACGATTCCCACAAGCATTATAATACCCTGAATAAAATCATTGAGAGCCGTTGCCATGTAGCCGCCGAGAATGACATACACGCCTGTGAGCACCGCCATTACAACAACGCACACTTCATAGGGAATAGCAAACGCCATTCCAAAAAGTCTTGAAAGTCCGTTGTATACAGATGCGGTATAGGGGATAAGAAAAATAAACGTAATGAGTGCCGCCGCTATTTTAAGACCCTTTGAGCCAAAGCGTTTCTCGAAAAACTCCGGCATTGTCTTAGCACCGAGATGATGAGTCATAACGCGGGTACGTCTGCCGAGGATCACCCAAGCAAGCAGGCTTCCGATAATAGCATTGCCTATACCGATCCAGGTTGCCGCCATACCGTATTTCCATCCGAACTGTCCCGCGTATCCCACAAACACAACAGCGGAGAAATACGATGTTCCGTATGCAAACGCGGTAAGCCAAGGACCTACCTCGCGGCCGCCGAGGACAAAGCCGTTAACATCAGTGGCTTTTTTTCGGCAGTATACGCCGACAGCCACGGTTATCGCGAAAAATATCACGATCATGAGAATTTTTGCAAGCATAAGAAAAACTCCTTTCGAATGTCGGAAGGAGCAAAAATAAAACGCCCTTCCGCAGTTTTTTACTGCAGAGGACGAGATTTCCCGTGTTACCACCTCTGTTTATCTTCCTCTCACGGGGAAGACCTCCATAGGTACAGGCAAAAGCCGATACCCGCCGCATATAACGGTGCTCACCGTCGCCGCCTACTGAAATTTCGGGACGCAGCTCTCGGAAAGTAATATTCGGTATCCGTCAGACCGCGCCTCTCACCAACCGGCAACTCTCTGTAGTCTTGTAACACCGTCACGGCATCGCCGTTTTCCGGTCACAGCTTTATCTAACGCTTTTATTGCGTTAATTCATTTTAACACACCGTTCCCGATTTGTCAAGACCATTTTCAACATTTTTTGCCAAAGTTACAGGTTTCTATTAAAATCTATTGAAAAAACGTGCAAAACATGGTATAATATATGCTAGGTTATTTTTTCATGAGGGGAGGCGCTCTTATTGCATAAAAAATATTTAAAAAACTTTACCGGCAGGCTGATAATCACTGCTTTTTTTGCTGTACTGCAAATAATCGCCTTCATTGTAATGGTAGTAATGCTCAGCAGTTACGCCATCCCCATATATCTGGGTCTTACGGTTATCAGTATGTTTGCTGTAATACTTATCATAAATCAAAATAAAAATCCTGCATATAAGCTTACCTGGTCGGTTATAATCCTTACATTTCCGCTGTTTGGCGGACTTATGTATCTTGCGGCATCTCTTCAGTCTACAACATATTTTTTTAAGAAAAAAGCCGCGAAGGCTAAAAATGCTGTCACACCGTATCTTGTGCAGAATACTTCCGTAACCGACGAAATCTTACTAAAGAGCAAAACCATTGCCGCCCACGTTTCATACCTTGCAAAAAAGGCGTCTTTCCCCGTGTATAAAAACACAGAGGTAGTATACCTGCCGTCAGGGGAAGCTAAATTTCAATATCTCAAAGAAGAAATACACAAAGCTAAAAGGTTTATTTTTCTCGAATATTTTATTATCCAGGAAGGCATAATGTGGGACTCTGTCTTAAAGCTTCTCATAGCCAAGGTAAGAGAGGGAGTTGAGGTCAGACTCATATGGGACGGCATGGGCTGTATGAGTACCCTTCCGAAAAACTACGACAAAAAGCTAGAAAATCTCGGCATAAAGGTAATGGTCTTCAACCCGTTTATCCCTCTGGCAAGTGTCATACAAAACAACCGCGACCACAGGAAGATCGTGGTAATCGACGGTCACACGGCGTTCACGGGTGGCATAAATCTTGCCGATGAATATATCAATGCATACGACCGCTTCGGTCATTGGAAGGATGCTTCCGTAATGCTCCGCGGTGATGCTGTAAAAAGCTTCACCATGATGTTCCTTGACCATTGGTATTTGTCAAATCCAAAAGACCCGTACATCGACAGATTCCTGTACCGCCAGACCCCCGGTGAGTTTATGATTCCGAAATCGCCTGTCTGCGGTTACGTTCAGCCTTACGCGGATACGCCTCTTGACGGTGAATGTGTGGGTGAGCTTGTTTATTTCAATATGATAAACAAGGCCGAGGATTATATCTATATAATGACCCCATATCTTATCCCCGATAACGAGCTTCTTACCGCCCTTTGCTTTGCCGCAAAAAGCGGAATCGACGTGCGCATCATAACGCCCCATATACCTGACAAGTGGTATGTTCAGATGGTTACACGGTCATTTTACGGCGTTTTGCTTGATGCAGGAGTAAAGATATACGAGTACACGCCCGGCTTCATACACTCGAAAGTGACAGTCAGCGATGACCGCATCGCGGCGGTAGGCTCTATAAACTTTGACTACCGCAGTTTGTATCTGCACTTCGAATGTGCGGCACTGATGTACGAAACTCCTGCGGTTCTTGATGCAAAAAACGACTTTTTGGAAACTCTCAAGGTATCCGAGGAAGTAACTCCGGCGGTATACAAAAAAATGCGCGGCAAGCATGGGCTTGTAATGAGTATTCTCAAGCTGTTTGCGCCGCTTCTTTAAGTAAAATACACTCTTACACCGTTTTTGCCCTTTTCGCGGCATAGAAAGGATGTTCGGACAGCGAATGCTGCACCAATAACTATGGATAAATATAAAAAGCTTATAAACAACACGGCAATACTTGCCGTTGGCACATTCGGCTCAAAGCTGCTTGTGTTTTTGCTTCTTCCGCTGTATACAGCCTGTCTTTCAACCTCAGAATACAGCACAGCGGACATTATAACCCAAAGCGCCAATCTTCTTATGCCCATCATGGCACTCGGTATATGCGATGCGGTATTTCGCTTTACCCTTGACCGCGATATTGACAGGCGCAGTGTGCTGACCACGGGAATATATGTGAATTTTGCGGGACTGCTGATTTTTGCCGCGCTTTTCCCCCTTCTTAATATGATAGGCTATTTTGAAGGATATATGTGGCTTATCATACTGTATGCATTCACAGCCAACCTGCACGCCATGCTTGCGCAGTATGTGCGTGCCTGCGGAATGACAGCATTCTTTGCTCTTCAGGGTATTATCGCCACCGCGCTCACCATTGTGCTCAACATTATTTTCCTTGTGGTGCTTGACATCGGACTTCTCGGATATGTGCTCAGCGTTGTTATAGCAGACGCTGTACTTTCCGCGGTAATAATCGGAGCGCTCCGAAAAGAGTTCTCCCTGAGCTTTAAGCATTTTAACCGCACTATTGCCGCAGGAATGCTGAAATTCAGCATTCCCATGATTCCCACCACTATCTTTTGGTGGATCACCAATGTATCTGACCGCTATATGATAAAAGGCTTCATCGGAAGCGACATAAACGGACTGTACGCGGCGGCATTTAAGATTCCAACAATGCTGATACTGCTTTCGGGCATTTTCATTGAGGCATGGCAATTCTCAGCCGTAACTGAACGAGATGCGGAATCAAAAAAGAATCACGAGGTCTTTTTCGGTACTGTTTTTGACAGCTTCCAAGGAATGCTGTACATTTCGGCGGCTGTCCTTATTGCCCTCTCGAAGCTGTTTGCTATCGTCCTGTTTGACGACAGCTACTACACCGCATGGCAGTATATGCCGCTTCTTATATCGGCAACGGTGTTTTCAAGCCTTGTAACGTTTATGGGCAGCGTGTATCTTGTAGACAAGAAAAGCGTGCACTCATTTGTTACCTCTATGATCGGCGCGGTAATAAACATCTTACTGAATCTTGTACTGATCCCTACCCCTCTCGGTGCTAACGGCGCGGCACTTGCTACCTTTGCATCATACTTTGTGGTGTTCATAATCCGCGCGATCAACACAAGAAAATTCATTCGTTTTGATCTTCACACTGTAAAGCTTACGGTAAACACGCTGATCATCGGCGTACAAACACTGTTCATGGTATGTGAGCTTCCCTATTGGATAGCCGTACAGATTGTGGGCACAGCGGCGATATTCGCGTTTAATGCGCGCCCCATTCTGAAAGGTGTTATGAAGCTTCTGCGACGAGGCTGATTTGTGTGTCTTATGCGCGTCGAAAAACGCCGTCAATAAATGAGATACAGTTCAAAAACCGCACCGTCCCTCTTGACAAAAGCGGGACGGTGTGGTAAAATATATAGGTCGATATGCTCCCTTAGTTAAATGGATATAACAAGCCCCTCCTAAGGGCTAGTTGTGGGTTCGTTTCCCGCAGGGGGTGCCAAAAAACTCCGTACACTTGCGTGTACGTAATTTTTTTAAAGTGATAGGTAATAGTGAAAAAATGACGGCGGATTTGACCTGCAAATCTTCATTTTATGGTGCTGTATTCCTTCTCTGAAGCTGCAACAAATCAATCCCCTCAACACCGGTTGTGGGGGACTGAAAGCATACGTTTCGTGTAATTATTCCATCATGGAATGAAGAGCGTCAAGAGCTGCCGAAAGTCCGCCAACTTCGTCTATAAGCCCCAATTTTACCGCTTCCTCACCGTCGATAATTGACCCCACGTCTGTAGCAATCTCATCGGTGCGCATCATCAGCTCGGTGAAGCGTTCCTCGGTAATTTTGCTGCTGCGGCACACAAAATCCGTAATGCGCTCCTGCATACGGCGGAGATTTTCAAAGCTCTGCTGAACCCCAACAACAAGTCCATTGGTGCGCACGGGGTGAATCGTCATAGTGGCGCTGGGAACTATAAACGAGCGTTTTGCAGACACCGCCAGCGGAACACCGATAGAATGACCGCCGCCGAGGACTATGGATGCCGTCGGTTTTTTCATCCCTGCGATAAGCTCGGCAATTGCAAGCCCTGCTTCTACATCGCCGCCGACAGTGTTAAGCAGTATCAGCAGTCCACCGATCTCCCGACTTTCCTCCACTTGACAAAGAAGCGGTATAATATGCTCGTATTTTGTGGTTTTTGCGCTCTCCCCTAAAAGATAGTGACCTTCTATCTGCCCGATTATGGTAAGACACTGTACAGCACCTTTTCCGTCTCCCGTAACAACGCTGCCTGTTTTTTCTATAGTCTCCGCCGTGTCTGCGCTGCCTACATTACTGTCCTTTTCCTTTTTTTCGCTTGCATTCATGCTCATATGACTCCCTTTCGCTGTTTTTCATAGAAATACGTCCTTAGTTTTTACAAAAATCCACCTTTTTATTATTTACTTTTGCAGAAATTTGTGGTATACTATTCATATATGGCATTTTGCAAATATAAATTTTATTTTGAAAGGATATAAAGCCATGGAAAACAAAGTACTTGTTGAAACATCCGCAAGACACGTTCACCTCTCCGAAGAGCACATCGAGATTCTTTTCGGCAAGGGTGCAACCCTTACTCACAAGAAGGATCTTTCCCAGCCCGGTCAGTTCGCTTGCGAGGAGCGCGTAACTCTCGTTGGACCTAAGAAGTCTATCGCAAATGTTATCATCCTCGGTCCCGCACGCCCCGCAACTCAGGTTGAAGTTTCTTTCACCGATGCAAGAACTCTCGGTGTTTCCGCCCCTGTTCGCGAGAGCGGCGATGTTGCAGGCAGCGCAGGCTGCAAGCTCGTAGGCCCTGCCGGTGAGGTTGAAATCTCCGAGGGCGTTATCGTTGCTAAGCGTCACATTCACCTTACTCCCGAGGATGCCGCTAAGTTCGGCGTTGAGGACAAGCAGGTCGTATCCGTCAAGATCGACAGTGCTGACCGCACCACCGTATTCGGCGACGTTGTTTGCCGTGTAAGCCCCAAGTTCGCTGCTGCTATGCACATCGACACCGATGAGGCTAACGCTGCCTGCGCATTCGGCGAAGTTTACGGCGAGATCATTAAGTAATTTACATAACGCCTATACTGTGTATATACAGCGCGATATTGTAAATAATATGAAATATTAAACAAAGGAGATAAAAACATGAACTATACTCACGAAGTTGAACAGATGTGTTGTGTAGCCAAGGGTCCGAAGCACGGTCCCGCTCCCATTCCCGAAGAGGGCAGATGGGTGAAGGCTTACGAAATCAAGGACATTTCCGGTCTTTCCCACGGTATCGGCTGGTGCGCACCTCAGCAGGGTATGTGCAAGCTGACTCTCAACGTTAAGGAGGGCATCATTGAAGAAGCTCTCGTTGAGACCTGCGGATGCTCCGGTATGACTCACTCCGCCGCTATGGCAGGTGAGATCCTTCAGGGCAAGACTCTTCTTGAAGCTCTCAACACCGACCTCGTTTGCGATGCTATCAACGTAGCTATGCGCGAGATCTTCAAGCAGCTGGCATACGGTCGTTCCCAGACCGCATTCTCCGAGGACGGTCTCCCCGTAGGTGCTTCTCTCGAAGACCTCGGTAAGGGTCTCCGTTCCCAGGTCGGCACCATCTTCGCAACCAAGGAAAAGGGTGTTCGTTACCTCGAAATGGCTGAAGGCTATATACTTGAGCTTGGTCTCGATAAGGACAATGAGGTTATCGGCTACAAGTTCGTAAACCTCGGCAAGATGATGGATGCCAACAAGGCAGGCACCGATCCCAAGGAAGCATATGAGTCTAACATCAAGACTTACGGCAGATACGATGACGCCGTTAAGTATATCGACCCCAGAAAGAACTAAGAGAGGAGGAGCACAAAAATGTCTAACAATGTAAAATTTGAGGGCAAGGAAAGAAGACTTGCCGGTATTGAGGCTTGCCTCGCTGAGTACGGCATAAAGGATCTTGAAGAAGCAAGAGAAATCTGCCTCGCAAAGGGTGTTGATCCCGACGCTATCGTTAAGGGCATTCAGCCTATCGCATTTGAGAACGCAGCTTGGGCATATACTCTCGGCTGTGCTATCGCAATCAAGAAGGGCTGCAAGAACGCTGCTGACGCCGCTGAGGCAATCGGGATCGGTCTTCAGGCATTCTGCGTACCCGGCTCCGTTGCATCCACCCGTAAGGTTGGTATCGGTCACGGTAATCTTGGCGCAATGCTTCTCCGTGAGGAGACCAAGTGCTTCTGCTTCCTGGCAGGTCACGAGTCCTTCGCAGCAGCAGAGGGCGCAATCGGTATCGCAAGAACCGCTAACAAGGTAAGAAAAGAACCCCTCCGCGTTATCCTCTGCGGTCTCGGCAAGGACGCCGCTTTCATCATTTCAAGAATCAACGGTTTCACCTACGTTTGCACCGATTATGACTTCTACACTGACGAGCTTAAGGTCGTATACGAGAAGGCATACTCCGACGGCGACAAGGCTAAGGTTAAGTGCTACGGCGCAAATGACGTCCTTGAGGGCGTTGCAATCCTGCGTCACGAGGGTGTTGACGTTTCCATCACCGGTAACTCCACCAACCCCACCAGATTCCAGCATCCCGTTGCAGGCACCTACAAGAAGTGGGCACTTGAAAACGGCAAGAAGTACTTCTCCGTTGCATCGGGCGGCGGTACAGGTCGTACCCTCCACCCCGACAACATGGCGGCAGGTCCTGCATCCTACGGTCTGACCGACACCATGGGTCGTATGCACGGCGACGCACAGTTCGCAGGTTCTTCCTCCGTTCCCGCACACGTTGAGATGATGGGTCTCATCGGTGCAGGTAACAACCCCATGGTTGGTATGACCGTTGCTTGCGCTGTTGCAGTTCAGGAAGGCATGAATAAGTAAGATAATACCTCGCTTTTTGAGGTTCACTTGATTTCTTGAAATCACCCTGATCCTCATATCGCCGAAAATTATCAATAAAAAGTTGGACACATCATTT
>JAZTWV010000048.1:0-31811 GCA_045636145.1 Candidatus Flemingiibacterium sp. | reverse complement strand
GTCGGTAAAGTATTTTTCGAGTATCGTAGTAGCCTCGTAACCGAGCTTAGCGAGATCGCGCACGCCTATCTGTGAGAGACCAACGCCATGACCCCAGCCTTTGCCTACAAAGATGAAATTGTTCTTATTGCTTGCATAAACAGTCTCGGTTTTGGTGACGGATGAGGTCTCGTCAAGCTTGACCTTACCGCCCGCGCTAATCACGGTTTTGTTGTCAAGAGATGTATCGTAGTAGCCGTCGGCGGTGAGTACACGAAGCTTTTCGGAGTCTGTCAGAGACAAATTGCCGCCCTCGGTGCTAACAACCGCATTTTTTGCGGAAACTGTAACAAATTCGGTGATTTCCGCTTCAACAGAGCCTTTACCAACCACGAAATTGGAGCTGTTCACGTATTTTGAGAGTGCCGTGCGTACTCCGTCAGTGGTTTTCACGGTCACTTTTGTTCCATAGCTGTCGGTGAAGGTTATCTGATAAACATATGTGGAGTTTTTGGCAAGCTTGTCGATGGAAATATCCACAATTTCGCCCTTTAATGAAGTGTAACCCTTTGTGGTGCGAAGATAGGTGCAAAGCTCAGCAGGGGAGACCTCCACCTGCCATGCGCCATGGGAATGATTGGTGAAGATTTCCCACGGAGTCTCTACTGCCACAAGATATGGCTGAGGTGCGCCGCCCCATGCATCGTCAACACCTACAGTAACGCCGCCTGTTGCCGCGCTGTAGTAAGCGGTAACGATCCTATTTCCGTAGGTCATTACAAGACCCTCGGTTTCATCAACAGCCTGCTCCACGACATCGGTTATGCGTGTTCTGCCGTTATACACCTGGCAATGTGTTGTGTTGCACAGGTCCGCCTGATAGGCACTCTCATGGCGCACGCTTGCAAGAGTAAAGGAGCGCACGCAAATGGCAAATGCCTTTTGCGCTTCAAGGGGCCACGAGGATGAAATTTCGTAGGGAAGAACGCCTTTTATATATTCCCCAAGAGGGATAATATCCGTAAGAGACACGCCGTCGATGCTTCCGGATATGTAGCGGCGGAACATGAATACACCGTCATAAAGCTTTTTCGCCGGAGTCATGAGATATGCACGCTCGCCCTCCGGTGTGTCGAGGGGAGCAAGACCGAGAGCGGTCCTGTCGCCGTCGTCATATTCAAATAATATGCGGTTAGTTAACGGATCAACCACGCTGACTGCGGTATTGGTGGGAGCGGCAACGGTAATTTCATAATCGGGAAGATAATCACAAAGCTCCAATACTATATCCTCGGCTTTCGCGGCAGAGGAAAAATGTCCGGCTCTTATACGGTATCCGCCGTCGATATAAGAGGGAATTGCATAGATATCAAGCTCACCTAAGATTTCTTCAAGCTCCTCTGTAAGCTCAACCGCTTCTTCGTAAGTAAGGTCTTGTCCTATCTCGGCGTGCCAGCCTCCAACAACAGCCGCCGAAGGGTCTGAGGTTTTACTGTAGGTCATAGCGGATTTTGACAGATTTGCATCAACAACGCAGGAAACCTTTGTCTCGGGAAGCTCCCAAAGAAACTCATGGGTAAGATCGCCAAGGCGGTTGACAAGATTTATGGAAAAGCCGTAATCTGCCACCGTTTCAAATCCGACAGTGACGTTTGTGCCGTACATAAGCGCCACGCGGATAAGCTTATCATCAGAGCCGGAGTATTCACTGTATGACGGTGTAAACGGCTCTTCATCCTCGTCTTCGTCGGCGAAATCTTCGTCTTCGTCGTTTTCTTCCTCGTGCTCTTCGGTTTCCTCGGATTCCACCCCTGACGTGTCATCCTCGGTATCATCAGTGCCGTTTTGCTCTTTTTCAAGCTCCTGAAGCTTTTCGAGTATCTCGGCTTGGGTCATACCCATTACACTGTTTGCCGAAAGCGATACAGCAAGGTGGTAAATTGCCGCTGTGCATACTGAAAGTGCAAGAAATACCACCATAACAAGTGCGAGTATTCGCTTTAGCTTGTCTCTCTTATTCAACAACGCTGTAGTCTCCTCTCACCATTATATAGGCGTCCTCAGAGGTTATCTGTATGCCGCGACCGTCGCCTCCGCGGGGAACAAGGAGCTGATTAAACAGCGGAATATCGGCGGCATTGAGAAGCTCGCTTCCGTCGGTAACATTGTTAAGTCCGTTCACAGTTATGGAGACGGCTATAGCGGAGCCTGAGCGAAGTATGATCTCGCAGGGAGTCTCAGCGAGAAGCTTTGCACCTTTTTTGAGGTACACTACCTCATACTGACCAAGTGCTGACTCAGAGGGCGTACCCATAGAGGCTTCAAGCTCGGCGACCTTAGCTTCGGATTCTTCAAGTGCATCGGTAAGATCGGCAACACTCTGAAGAAGCTCATTCACCGTTTCGGTAAGCTCATCTATCTTTTCATCGTAAGCCGGCGTTATGACCTCGTTTATGTAGGACAGCGACACCAGCGGATCTTCCTCGGAGTTATATATTGCCTCATCACCCGAAACAAGCATGGGAAACACCGAAAGTGTTGTGGCAAATGCGGCGGAGAGCGCAAAAATTCTGATCTTTTTCATATTACACCTCGTTTTTACTGTTTTTGACATAAAAATATACATTACTATTGTACAACATTACAGGCGAAATTGCAATAGCCGAGAATGAAAATATATGTGAATTTTATGAGGTAATTTATTCATAAAAGCTAAGCTTCGGTAAAAATCAAAACCACCACCGGAATGAAACGGTAACAAAAAGGTAGATACATAGTGGTTTTCTATGTGTCTACCTTTATTTTACCATTTCACCAAGTGGGTGGATGTTTATTAGTTATTATTCACCGTAAACTGATACGTAGTTGTGGAACATGGTTGCAACGAGTGCGCGGGATGCAGGAGCGGTGGGATTCAGCTTGCCGCCCTGACCTGCGTAGACGCCGTTTTCAACTGCCCACTTAACGCCGTCTGCCGCCCAAGAGGATACAGACGCGCCGTCGGTGAAGTCTGCAACAGTCTTGCCGGATGCAGTCGCCGCGGACTTCGAACCGTTGTAACGGGAGAGCATGAGGCATATCTGCTCAACGGTAACTTCGCCGTTAACGCCGTAGAGACCGTTGCCAATGCCGTTTACAACATTGTTTGCAGCCGCCCACTCAACGTAAGAGGTATACCACTGACCTGCTGCTACATCCTTGAATGTAGGTGTGGTGTAAGCCGACATATCAGCTCCGTCAAGACGACCGAGAACGGTCACGAACATGGAGCGTGTCATGGTAGTGGAGGGAGAGAAGGTGGTTTCGGATGTGCCATTGAAGAGACCTTTCTCGGTTACGAAGTTGATTGCGCTGTAGTAGGATGTACCAAGCGGAACATCGGTGAACTTGTTTATAGTTCTTGCTGTGGGAAGAGATGCCTTGGGAATAGACCAAATGTGCTGACGCTGTTCGTTGTGGTAGTCAGAACCGAATTTCTCGGAGAGACCTGTGCCGCATACGATATAGTCCTCAGTTACATTGATGAAGGGGTCAACGATGTGAGAAATAGCAATACTGTTGCTGCCGCCGCGCCATCTGCACTCCCAACGCCAGATGTCACCGATGTAATCCCAATTCTGACCGTCAGTGGAGTATGCAAGAGAGAGTCTTGAACGCTTGGGAAGACCGTTCTGGTCAACGCCGTCATCATAGCACCACAGCATATAATAGGTGGTGTCGGTAGGACCGTAGGGGTCACGAACAAACTGCATTGAGGAATGCGAGGACTTGAAGCCTTCAAGCTCTTTGAAAGGACCGAAGGTTACGCCGCCGTCAGTGGATTCTGCATACATGATGTTTCCGAGAATGTTCCAAGAACAGTATGCACGAACAGTGCCGTCAGCACACTGAAGGAGCTTGTTCTCACCGAAGAACTTTTCGTCCTTCGCACCCTCAATCTCATGAGAACCCATCTCGGAGCGATTCCAAGTAAGACCGTTATCATCGGAGTAGTAGTATTCGCAGAATACCTTCTTGGTGATGTCGTTGCCTCTGTTGTCATAGTTGAGACCGTAGAAAATTCTGTTGGTAGTACCGGACTGAGAGAACTTGTCGTTCATGTTTCCGCCGCCAACTCCCATTTCAGGGTGGATCACAGGACAGATAACGCCGCCCTCTACCCATGTCTTGGAATCGTTTGAGGAGAGCCTTGCAACAACATAGTCAACGCCGCCAACGCTCTTAGTGCCTGCCTGAATGAGCTGACCGTTGTTGAGTCTGAATACGTTCATGTAACCGTAGTTGTTAACCCAAAGATCAGTGCGCTGCCATGTAGCACCGTTGTCAATAGACTGGAATGCCGCATTTCTGTGGTTCTGATACTTCCATACGTTGTTATCCATGATAACTACAGAGCCACCCTCACGGAACATTTCGTCGGGAAGTACATGATGAACTACATCCTTGAAAATAGTACCCTCACCGGACATGAGCACAGCCTCAAAGTTGTCGGCAGATACCGAAACGCCGTCGGAATATACACCGAAGCGACCGGGAGTGATATGCTCAACTTCACACTCAACTACAACCGCACCGTTAACGGTGAATACAGCTTTCTTGCCGTTAAGTGTAAGACCAAGAACATATTCGGTGCCCGGAGCTACAGTTGCAGCCGCGCTTCCTGCACGGATAAGAGCAAGGTCAATACCCTCGCGGAAATCAACGTACCATTCACCGGTTCTGAAATCATAGCCGGCTTTTACGTAACCGTCGGGAGAAACATAGCGTGCGATAAGACCCATGCTGCCTTTTTTAGCGGCACTGGTGTAGGAAACAGTGGCGGTAACGGATACGTTAGGCTCATATACATGAACATAAGCTACAGAGTAATCAGCGCCGCCATAAGTAAGTGCGCCGTTCTGGTATTTCCAGAGCTTTGCACCGTTTTCTTCGGTGAAGTAACCTTCATCATCGGTGAAATCTTCTGTAAATACTATAGGATCAGATACATTAACGGTATAAGGAGTGTTGTAAGCTTCGTAGGGGCTGTATTTTACAGTATTGCCGTAGAAACGTACTTTTCCCTCAACTTTGATTTCATTCGGAACATCGGGCATTCCCATGTAGAGGAAGGACATGAGGAATTTTTCAGCAGCCACTTCGCAAGCCGCAGGAACATACGCGTTCAGAACGATCTTTTCATCTACGAGGTCGCCGCAGTATACAGCGTAGTTTGCACCGTCCGCCATAAGCTCGTTAAGGTAAATACCGGAAACCTTACGGTTGGTCGGACCTACGAGGATCTCGTACTTGCTCTCGTCCACATCATCGGTAACGATATGGAGAGTGTGACCGCTTACAGTGCTAACATATTTGGAAATAGAAGATGCCGCATCGTAAACGTAGCTGCTTGAATTTTCAGGGATAACTATCTTATACTTAGAAATATCGTTGCCTGCGATAGTTACAGGACGGGTCTCTTTCACATAAACAAAATTGTCAGCCGCTTCCTTGGTGGGGAAGAGGAAGATACCCTTTATGGAGTATTCGCCGCCCTCTACAGCAGTATTGGTATAGAACGAGAAGTGACCGCCCTTTGCAAAACGTGCAGGGTAGTTTGATGGGACAAGGAACGTTTCGGTCATCACATATTCGCCGTTTGTGTCCTTAAGATCCTTGGAGAGCACCAAGGGCGCTCCGCCTGCGTCATTCTTCATGTTGAACTCTGCGGTAGTAACACCGTCAGGATGCTTTGCGCTGTACAGAACGCGCATATAGGTGAAGTCGGTGTAATAGTCGCTGGGATCCTCGAATCTGATCTTCGCCATGTAGTGAACATTCTGGAAGTTGGTAGTTTCGGTATAGACTATCTTTACCGCCTCTTCAACCTGATCTATTTCATACTTACCGTAATTCGCTTCAGAGAGGATACCTGCGTTGCCTGCCGCACCGAAGGTGATTGCGGAATAAGCGGGCTTTTCCGGAGGAGGCGGAACTTCTTCACCGTAGTATGCATATGCATCCTCTACGCTCTTGAAGAACGCGATCTCCTTTATGCACATATCCGCATCTTCGTGCTCTGCGGTATATTCAAGCATAATGTTGCCCTTGTCAACGAATCCGCCGATAACGCCCTCCGGAAGCTCAACGGGAGCAGAGATAACCCATTCGCCGTTTGAAAGCTTGGTGTTGGGAACTATTTTCGGCAGGTTGGAGGACTGTCTGAAGATAAGGGACGCCGCAACAGCATCAGTCGACCTGTATGTAACGCGTACAAACTTGAAGTCGCTTGTGATATAGTTTGCTTCGCTGAACTGAGGAATACAGCGGTAAGCGTTGTACTTTGTTACTGTGCCTTCATAAAGAAGCTTTATATAAGGCGCATCCGGGTCATCCTTAGTGACAACTTTGTACTTACCCTGTGTAACACCGTCCGGTACTACACCGAGAGCGTTTTTATTTTTGATCATGTTGGGTGTTGTATCAAATCTGATGATACGAGCCTCTGGAGTGGCTGCGGGAGCCGCAGCGGTTTCGGGAGCCGTAGCGGTAATAAGCTGCTCCGCACTGACTGCCGTCAGCGATGCTGTAAGACAGAGCATAGCTGCCGCGGCAATGGAAATAATTCTTCCAAGCTTTGGTAACATTTTTGATTCTCCTTTTTATAAAAGATTTTAGAGAGTGTTTATAAATTATGTTTACAAGACACCCATCGTACATATTTTAACATAAACAATTGAATTTTTCAATATGATAGACGAAAATATGTCGTATTTTACTAATTTTATGTTGGATTATGCACTTTTCAGAGTCGAGGCACCGCTAACACATATTTGCAGACAATCATTAAAGAGAAAATTTCTTTGTGTTTTTGTTATATTTCTTGCCGGAGGGAAGTGTGTCACGGCGAATCGCCCAGATGTGCTGGCGCTGTTCGTTGTGATAGTCCTTGCCAAATTTTTCGGAAATTCCCGATCCGGTGATGATGTAATCCTCTGTAAGCTTGATAAAAGGGTCAACAAGGTGACAGATAGGTGCGCTTACATATCCGCCGCGCCATCTTGATTCCCAGCGCCAGATATCACCAATGTACTCCCATTCCTTACCGTCGGTGCTGTAGGCAAGGCAGAGTCTTGCACGGACAGGGTGGATCGGGTCGCGCTCACCTATGTTATAGACCCATACCATAAAGTATGACGTATCTGTAGGACCGTAGGGGTCGCGGACAAACTGCATACTCGAATGAGAGGAGATAAAGCCTTCAAGATTCTGAAGCGGTCCGAAGGTCATACCGCCGTCAGTGGAATCCGAATATACGATATTTCCCATGCGATTCCAAGAGCAGTACATACGGATAGTGCCGTCAGCACATTCAAGAAGCTTGTTTTCTCCGAAGAATGTAGTGTTTCCGTTGTCCTTTATGTCAAGAGAGCCCATGTCAGCCTTGTACCAGCTCTTTCCGTTATCGTCAGAGTAGTAGTACTCGCAGAATACACGCTTGGTGTTGATGTCGGTAGATCTGTTATCATAGTTCAGACTGAAGAATATTCTGTCATCCCTTCCGGACTGCATGATCTTATCGTTCATGTTTCCGCTGCCAATGCCAAGCTTCGGATGAACCGCCGGGCAGATGATTCCGTCATCTGTCCATGTAACACCCTCATCGGTGCTTGAGCGAGAGTAGACGTAATCTACGCCGTCAACAGTTTTGCGTGCGATCTGCATGATAGCACCGTTGTTAAGGCGAAGCATGTTGAAATAGCTGGTTATATCAGCCCATTTCTCGGTACGCTCCCATGTAGTACCGTTGTTAAGGGATTTAAACGCCGCACCTCTTTGATGGCGGTACATCCATACGTTATCTTTAAGAACGATAACAGAGCCGCCCTCGCGGTATTCATCATCGGGGAGCAGATTGTGAACGGCATTTCTGAATATCGTGCCCTCACCGGACAGAAGCACAGCCTTGTAGTTCTCAGCCGTCACCGTAACGCCGTCGGCATAAACTCCGATACAGCCGGGAGTTATGTGGTAGATCTCACATTCAACCGTAGGCTTACCGTTGACTGTAAGTGTTGCTTTTTTGCCGTCAACAGTGAAGCTCAGCGTGTACTTTGTGTCGGGAGTGAGGACATCCGGCTTGCTTGCCCAGCGCATGACGCCAAGGTCAAGTCCCTCGCGAAATTCGATGTACCATTCGCCGCGTCTGAAGTCGTAGCCTGCCTTTGCATATCCGGCAGAGGCAACATAGCGCGCCACAAGGCCGAAATTAGCGTATTTATCGGCATTTTTATAAGACAGTGTCACTGTTTCGGACACATTCTGCTCGTAAACGTGAACATAGGACACAGAATAACCGTTTCCGGTGTAAACATATGCGCCGTTTTCGTATTTCCAGAGCTTTTCGCCGTTTTCCTCGGTAAAGTAACCCTTGTCGGATGCAAAATCCTCGCAGAATACGGTAGGATCAGCCACATTGACCGGATCATCGTAAACAGCGTATGGGCTGTGTCTGATTACATGACCGGAGAAACGGATAGGAGCGTCAATGTCTATTATTTCCGGAATTTGCGGCATACCTTTGTAAAGGTACGTCATAACAAATTTCTCTACTGCCTGCTCGCACGCCGCAGGAACAAGTGCGTTTATAACAGGCGTGTTTCCCACAATTTCACTGCAATATACGGTGTAGGGAGCACCTGCATCAAGAAGCTCCTTAAGGTATACGGCGGACAGCTTGCGGTTGGTGCTTCCCATGAGTATCTCATACTTGCCGTCAGGCTCGTCGTCGGTGACAACAGAGAGGGTAACGCCGCAGAGGGATTTTATGTAATCTGCAAGCATATTTGCGGCATTTGCAACTTCTGCGCAGGAATTTACAGGAATGACTATCTTATAATTTGCGATATCATTGCCCATTATTTTTATCTGATGATTTGCGCTTTCAGGAGTGGGCACAACAGGCTCGTCGCCGTAGTATGCATATGCATCAGCCTCGGATTTGAAGAAAGCAACCTCTTTTATGCATATATCCGCATCGAAATGCTCGGCGGTATATTCCATCATGACATTGCCCTTGTCAACGAACAGCTCCATAATGTCCTCGGACACTTCAAAAGGAGCGGAGACTACCCACTCGCCGTTTGAAAGCTTGGTGTTGGGAACGATCTTGGGGATATTTGATGAGCGTCTGAAAGTGATGGACGAAGCAACCTTGTCGGTCGTTCTGTATTTCACGCGCACATACTTATATTCAGCGGTGATAAAATTCGACTCACTAAACTGAGGAATACAGCGGTATGATTTATACTGAACGGGAGTTGCTTGATGATAAAACTTTATATAGGGAGCATCGGGGTCGTCCTTTGTGACAATTTCATACTTACCGTGTGTGATTCCGTCACCGCAGACGTAAAGCGTATTTTTATTTTTTTCCATATTGGACGCCGTATCAAACTTTATAATACGGGCATCAGGTTTTGCAAAACATTGTGACATTTCTGCAATTCTCCTTACAACATATTCCGGGAAAGGCACTTATTAAAGATAAAATCTCTCCCAAAATAATTTTATCACAAGCTACTTGATATTTCAATACGTTATATATAAATATGTCGTAATTAGCAAATATTGTGGTGGATTGTGCATTTGATCGAATTTTTGCTTCAATATTCACCCCGAAAAACAATGAATTCAGTAGGTAACAAAAATCTTGATTGATTTGTCAAAAAACTCTTGGCAGATGCTTTACTTTGGAAAAACGGCGAATTTTTTCGCGGTTTTTTGCTTATATTCGTCACAATAACACTTGACCTTGCAGATAATTTCTGATATAATAGTATACAAATAAACACATACGAGGTAAAAACCAATGAAAAAGCGCGCAATAATCAGTCTTACCGACAAAACAGGCGTTGTTGAGTTTGCTCGTGAGCTTGACGCTCTCGGTTACGAAATACTCTCAACAGGCGGAACATGGAAGGTAATTAACGATGCCGGAATCCCCGTAACTCAGGTTTCCGATGTTACAGGCTTCCCGGAATGTCTTGACGGACGTGTTAAGACCCTTCACCCCCTCATTCATGCAGGTATTCTCGCAATGAGAAGCAATCCCGAGCACATGGCTCAGATCGCTGAGCTTGGTGTTACTCCCATCGACATTGTAGCTATCAACCTCTACGCTTTCAAGGACACTATCATGAAGCCCGGCGTTACCCGTGAGGATGCAATCGAGCACATCGACATCGGCGGTCCTACAATGCTCCGTGCGGCGGCTAAGAATTACCAGGACGTTTCCGTTATTGTTGATCCTGCTGATTACACAACCGTTATTGATGAGCTTAAGGCTAACGGCAAGGTATCTGTAGACACCAACCTTAAGCTTGCATATAAGGTATTCAACCACACTGCGGCATACGACACACTTATTCAGTCCTATCTGCGTGTTGAGACCGATATGCCCATATTCCCCGAAAAGCTTTCTCTCACCTACGAAAAGGTACAGGATATGCGCTACGGCGAGAATCCCGGTCAGCTTGCGGCTTTCTACAAGGAGATCGGTCACTTCGACGGTACTCTTGCGGCGGCAGAGCAGCTTCACGGCAAGGAGCTTTCCTACAACAATATAAACGACACCAACGGTGCTCTTGAGTGCCTTAAGGAATTTGACGAGCCCTGCGTTGTTGCTGTTAAGCACGCAAATCCCTGCGGAGTTGGCGTTGGAAGCGACATCTACGCCGCTTACATGAATGCATACAATGCAGACCCCGTTTCCATTTTCGGCGGTATCATCGCTTGCAACCGCAAGGTTGATGCGGCAACCGCAACCGAGATCAACAAGATCTTCGTTGAGATCGTTATCGCTCCCGATTTCGATGCTGATGCTCTTGAAATCCTTCAGAAGAAGGCAAACATCAGAATCCTCAGACTCCCTGAGATCGCAAAGCCAAACACTAAAGATATGCTTGACATGAAGCGTGTTGCAGGCGGTCTTCTCGTACAGGAGCGCGACATCGGCGTTTATGACGACGCCGAGCTTAAGGTAGTTACCGAAAAAGCTCCCACCGAAGCTGAAATGGCTGATCTTAAGTTTGCCATGAAGGTTGTTAAGCACACCAAGTCTAACGCCATAGTTCTCGCAAAGAACGGCATTACAACAGGTATCGGCCCCGGTCAGACCAACCGTATCACCGCTCTTGAGCTTGCAATAAGATATGCAAACGAGCTTGAGGGAACAGAGAAGAACAGAGCAGCAGGCAGCGTCATGGCTTCCGATGCATTCTTCCCGTTCTCCGACTGCGTTGAGGCTGCTCACAAGGCAGGCATCACCGCGATCATTCAGCCCGGCGGCTCTATCCGCGACCAGGAGTCCATTGATGCCTGCAACAAGTACGGCATTGCAATGATCTTCACCGGTCAGAGACATTTCAAGCATTAAGATAGTATTTACAACTAACAAAATGAAATCCAAGGAGCTTTTGTTCCTTGGATTTCATCATTATTACCGTATTTCACCGTTACATATCCTTTTTGATTCGCTCCAGCGCCGATTTTTCGATTCGTGACACCTGTGCCTGGGAAATACCGATCTCACCGGCTATCTCCATCTGTGTGCGACCCTTGAAATATCTCATTTCGATAATGCTTTTCTCTCTCGGCGAAAGTCGCTTCATCGCCTCACGCAGAGCGATATCTTCAAGCCACGCCTCGTCGGTGTTATCGTTGTCGCTTATCTGATCCATTATATAAATGGAGTCGCCGCCGTCGGAAAATACAGGCTCATACAGGCTCACCGGCTCTACAATTGCTTCAAGTGCCGCGCCTACTTCTTCCTTTGGGACATCCACAAGCTTTGCAATATCTTCAAGAGTCGGCTCGCGGTCAAGTGTTCTTGTGAGCTGCTCGCGCGCCTGAAGTGCGCGGTATGCAAGATCGCGGACGGAACGGCTGACGCGCACTGCGTTATTGTCGCGAAGATATCTTCGTATCTCGCCGATTATCATTGGAACGGCGTAGGTGGAAAATTTTACATCAAGCGTAGTATCGAAATTGTCAACCGCTTTTATAAGACCGATACATCCAACCTGAAAGAGGTCGTCAAGATTCTCTCCGCGACTTGCAAAACGCTGGATTATAGACAAAACAAGTCTGAGATTCCCGGAAATAAGGGTATTTCTCGCAAGGTCATCTCCTTCTTTTGATCGTATGAGCAATTCACGCTTTTCCTCCGCGCTGAGCGTTGGCAGAGCGGCTGTATTTACGCCGCATATTTCAACCTTGCGGCTGTAGGTGTTTGACTTCATAATATTTTGCCTTTCCTGTGAAAGTATTGCTTTCTACAGGTAGTATTGCCGTCTGTCGGCTTTAGTTATGCAGTCATAAATTTGTATTGTTTTGGAAAATAAATTACGCTTCACCAAGCTCCGGTGAAGCGTAAAATTTTATTCATTTATATCAACATAAACGCCGTTGACCGTCACATCCGCATCAGCGCGCACAAGCACATATTTCACACCGTCAATTACGCGTGTCTCAACGAGATCGCCTCTCTCGGGATTCACTTTTATGGTCACGTCAGGAGTCTTGATCTCAAGCTTTTTAGGCTCAACGATGTTTTTAGGATAAATCGGTGCGCTGTCGCCGTATTCTTCATCGCACTTATGCTTAAATTCTTCGATTTTCGGCTCAGATACGCCGCAGGATTCAAGAATGGATGCAATATCGGTACGAGTTATTGTAAGCTGTTCATGTTCCTTCAGGAGCTTATGCTCCTCAATGCGGCAGGCGATGTCATCGTGTATTGCCTGCACAACGCCGTAACTGCATTCCACACCGAGAGTTTCGCCGAGGACAGTTTCAAATATGGCTTTCTGCTCACCTGCCGGAAGCGGTAAATCTGTACCGAACAGACCGTTTGCAAAGCTCTCGCAGTTATCGTCCGGATTCTTGACATAGTACAGCGCATTGTATATATTGGTCTGCCTTGAATCAAAGGCAGGGAACAGGAATCCGAGTTCAGGTGCTGACACATTCCACTCGCATGAGCGTGTGTGGAATCCCTGCTTTGTGGGGTCATAGGCAAGTGTGGATTTTGCTTCCTTAACGGGACACACGGCACACATTATGTAGGTGAATACCGACGAGGATTCCTCGGAATCGCCGTCGTCGCGGTACTTTTTGGGAACGTCGTATGCATCGGTCATAAGGAGAATAAGGTTATTTCCTTCAAGGTTCAGTCCCTCAGCGGCTTTATCGAAGAAGCTTTTAGCCGCCTCGTCATCCTTAAGCCGCGACTGGCGCAGGGAAGTGAGCAGTCCGTGCTCGATTCCCGATTCCACCTGTGGTATGGAAAAGGCGATATCTATAAGATTTTTTCCGTTAGTTCCGGACATTGCGCGGCGGAATATGGCGAGGTATTTTTCGATCTCCTCCTCGGGAAGCATATAAAAGGAGGTGGAAAACTCGTGGATGGTCTCTTTTTTCTCGTTTACATACCGTCCGCGAAGTGTCGTGATATTATTTTTATCGGGTGCAAGCCTCCGCCTAAGCTCGGCAATTTCTCTGTCTGTCATTTTATATTATCCTTTCAAGAATTGTATCTTGGGTTAATTATACACCTATCATCCGATAAAATCAAGTGCACAATTGTAAATGTTAAAGATGGAACGGTCGCTTTCTTGAAAGAAAGCTCCGCAAAGAACTTTATACAGAAAAACACTTATGGTAAGGCTACGCGATTGCAGAATTGCCAATACGCACGGCTCGCGCCTGCTCCATGGCCCCGCACCATTACGCCGGCTTAGGTATACGTAATTGTTTGTGTGGTGGGGTGCGACTGCTATGCGGCGCGCGATGTCCGTATTGGCAGACATCCTCTGACTGTCCTCTCATATAGGCACATTCCATACGCCGCATTAAAAATAATTTACTCAAATGAGGAATATTTTTTAGAAATGCTATTGACAAATAGGATACAATAGTGTATAATATATAAGTCGTTTAACGGCACACATATTATGCGAGAGTGGCGGAACTGGCAGACGCGCACGTTTGAGGGGCGTGTAGTTCACACTGTACGGGTTCAAGTCCCGTTTCTCGCACCATAAAAAAGTCAAAAGCATTTGCTTTTGGCTTTTTTGTCGCCTCTGATAAGCTTCGAAGAAGGGGAGGAAATTATACCTTGATTATTGCGGCACAGATTATCGGAATCGCGGCAGTTGCCTCGTTTTTACTCAGCTTTCAGTTCAAAAGCAGAAAAAATATGCTTGCCGTCAACATCCTGTCAAGAGCTTTGTACATACTTCAGTATCTGATGCTGGGAGCTTTTGAGGGTGCTGTACTTGATTCTCTCGGCATGATTTCGTCCGTTATTGCAAAATACAAGGACAAAGTATCAATACGAAGACATTGTATTATAATTATGATTGCAATGAATGTGTTATTAACTGCGGTCGGTCTTGTGCTTTACGAAAATATATTCAGTCTGTTTGCGATTTTAGGTATTGTCCTTGAGGTCACTGCATTATGGATAACAAAAGAAGCGCACATAAGGAAGATTTCGCTTCTTGCGGCACCTTTTTGGCTTACATACAACCTGTCAAATCTTGCCTACGGTTCCGCTGTGGGAAATGTTCTTGTGATACTCTCAATAACCGCCGCAATGATAAGATATGACAGGAAAAATACGCACAAATCTAACACTGACGGTAAGACAACACAGCCATAGCAGGCACGGGAATTGCAATACACTTACATGATTATACTTTGGCAATTATTTTGTATAATCAAAACAGGGTACTATACTAATTGCGTTGGATTTTGTATAATTGAGAGAAGTTTGTTGATTTGTCGCCTTGTCCAGGGAAACGTTTGCAAGTCGCACTTTCCAATGCTTCAACCGTCAAGCGTACGCAGAGTACATTCTTCGTTTTGCGAAATGTTGTATACGCACGATTAGGTGATTCTGTGTAGGTTTTGTAATGCGCCTGATGTGTCGGGATATGCTGAGAGCGTCTGGAAGATATTAAAACGTACAAATGCACGTCGCAGATGCGCAGTAGGCTGCCACAGCATGATTCCTATAATCTTTGGGTGTCTGCGGTGCATATACGCACACGGTAATTGCGGCTATGCACATAACAACTATTCCGTACGGAACGCGGCAATTGTGTGCATATGCCGGTGACATAATTGCGGCTTAAAATATCGTGCATCGACGCGGATACCAAAATTCAAATAAATACGCCGTCGGGCGAACTTGGCAAAACGGTTCATCCGACGGCTATTCTTATTTTAATATACTAAATGTGTTTTTGGCTTCCCTTTATTATACAAAATTTGCATTTTGTATAATAGACAACAATGGCGTATGCGGCGGCAACAACCACGCCGCCGCACGCCTTGGATAGCTTGCACCGTTCAAACCGTACTCGAAAGGACTTCCCCTTTCGTAAAGTATGCCTATATTATAGCACGCCGCACGGGATTTGTCAATATCGAATGTTTGCCGAAGCTCGCTTCGCGAGACTCCCCACCGCACATGACCCTCCTCGCTTCGCATTGTCGGGTCGTGCGGCGGTACTCGCTCTGCTCGCACGTTTGGAGTACAACGCCGAGACACCCCACCCCCCGCCCTCCCAAGGGAGGGAGCGTGAGCATCCGTAAAGGATGCGCGGCGACTACGCCGCAGGGGATGCAAATCCGCACCCATTTAGGGTGCTCTTTGCGGCGACAGAGTGTTTGTGTGTGCTCCTTTCGGGAGCTCCCATTGTACCACCGCAGAACCTCCGTGTAAAGGGTTCGCTTCGCCGCTTCGCGCCCTTGACACGGAGAACCATGCGGCGGTCCATTGGAAGTGCCCGAAAAAGGCAGAAAGGAAGTAAAAAATATGTATTGTTCACCTTACAAACTCCGCTTATTTGTTAACGAAATCCTCAAAGAAATCGAGAAAGAAAATCCCGACCTCGATTACATCCACGACTACTGCATCGCGTTCACGCTCGCAGTGTCGTGCGAAGCTGAGCAGGCAAGAGTCGGCGCGGTGTCCACCGCTTGGACACCCTCGCGCAGATGAGAGCGCGGCGGCAAAAGCCGCGCTCTGACCTGCGCTTGAATGCGCTGAAACGGCGGAAGCCGGGACGGCTGAAGCCGCCCTTTGCACCGCCGTATAAAATAAGACCGCGCTAATGCGCGGCCTTATTTTTTGTCGGTACTCCATTCAGAAGATTCGCATATGGGACTCAACACCATGCATATTATAGCACACAGCTCCGATGTTGTCAAGAGCCTTTCAGGAGCGCGGCCACAATATCCGCAACAATGCGGATATCGCGCCGCAGTAACGGCTTATCAGCGTTGGCACTGTCCGTAAAATCGGACAGTGCGTAGATCTCCGTTGTACGCACGGAATCATGTTGCAGTGCTTTTTGCACTGCATCAAGTCCGACCTCGGCGAACAGCTCCACCGCGAAGTATTTGCGGAATGAGTGCGGCGCGATGCCGCGCGAGTCGATGCCTGCAAGCTGGCACGCGCGTTTCACGCGATGCCAGACCGCCTGCCGCGTGAGATGCTTGCCGCTGTTCTTCGGACTCGGAAACACCCACCCTTGGGAGCTTGAAGCGGTCAGAGCGGCGGCAAGCTGTTTCGACAGCTTGCATTTGCCGCTCTTCCCTGTTTTCTGTGCGCGGTATCTGAGGGTGCGCCCTTTGATGTTATCGCGCCGAAGCGCGACAACATCACCAACGCGGAGACCTGTCTCGCATGACACCCACAAGGCAAGCCATTGATTCGGCGGCATATTGGCGCGTATCTTCTCTACGACTTCGGGCGATATATATTCGGTGCGCATTGTTTTACACTCCTAAAAAGTAAAATCCGAAGTGCCCCTTATTCCAGAGTTTGACTGCACACGCAAGAGCGCGGCTGTGTGAATGAGCATTTACATAGACGCTCCTGCAACCGCATTTCATATCAACTTGGTGCGGTGCACCAAGCCAAGGCTTATAAGCTTCGACAGTTGTTCTGATGCCGCATACGCGGCATTTTTGGAGATAAATCTTTTTCATATCATTGCCCCCCTTCCGCATTACAGAAAACTATACTCGGAATAGGTGAGACTGTCGGACACGTTGACAGCGCGTGAATACGCGCACTCAGACACGTCTGCAAGCTCATCGGGGGTGTTGCCATATACATAGACAGGCTTAAGGAGATTCTTGCCGCCTATGAGCGCGTATCTGCCGCCGATACGCTCGCCGAGCTGTTTGCCCATGTACTTAAATACATACTTCGCCACCTTCTCGCGGTCATCCTCACCGTTGCCGATTATCTGAGCCGTGGAGAAGCCGTCGCGCCAATCCATGAGATTATATATCGGTGAGCCGTTGCGCGTGAGCGCACGCCCTGTCTTAGGGCTGTACGCCTGTGAGAGCTTCAGCGCGGAGGAATTGAGAATCCCATGGAAATGTATGTCACCGCTCTTGTGACGCTCAGGGACGATGATATACTGCAAGCCTTTACGCTGTACGCGGTTGGAGAGCCAAGGGCGCAGTACCTCGTAGCATTGGTCATATGATGATTTGTCGAGTGAGTCATCAGGGCGATAAGTGAACGTTGCAAAGGTATCAAGAGATGGATTGCACAGTATCGTATCGAATGCGTTTATCTTCGCACGGCGAGAAGCACGCATAATATTGACGCGGTCAGCAGGAAGATGTTCGGAGTCGGATTCTTCAGCGGCGGTAATGGCGGATACTTCCCCTGCATAGACATCAAACGGCAGGTCATCGGCACTCTCCTCTTCCCAACCGCCTTTTTTGAAACGCGGCTGTGTGAAATGCTGAATCTGAGCGAGTTTACACGTGCCGTCTGGCATGGGTATGTACTTCGCTCGTGAGCAATAATAGACCATGTTTTCTGTAGCTGTAAAATCGGTCATTTGATGATATACTGTCCTATATATCAAGTAAGGAGAAAGCGGCACACGCTTGAAGTAGTTTAGAATTTCTAAACCACGTTTATTTCCATAGATTGGAAAAAGAAAAGCACCCTTACGGGTGCTTAGCTACCGATATCGCCTAGGAGTCGCCACATCTTCAGCACGGTGATGATATCGGGTAATACTTTACGTATTGCTCACGATAACATTATATCACCGATTACGAAAAATGTCAATATTTTTTCGAAAAAAAGCGGAAAAATATTGATTTTTCGCGAAAATATTGATTATTCCGCGAAAAAAGCGGAATAATAGCGACAGAGGCGCGGCACGCGGCGGCGTGGCTGTTGCCACTCGCCATGCGCCGTGGTACGTTGTCTATTACAAGCCGCTCACGCGGTACAAAACGAAATTTTTGCCCAATCGCGCTCCGCGCGTTTGGAAGTCAAAAATTTGCATTTTGTATAGTTGCGTCTGAATATTGATAGCAGCTCCCTTCGGCTCGCTGCTCTCTTGACGCAGACTAAACAAAATGCACGTTTTGTATGGTCGCCGCCGTAGTTTTTCCATTTTTGGTACAATTTTCAATATTCGCAAAATCAACGCACGATTTTGTCAGACAGCAAAAGACTAAAAGAGCGATTTTTGATGTAAACTCTTGGCGTGTATTACCCCCGTGATACCCCGTCGGGGGTCGCCAAAAGTGGGCGTTTTTCTTCCAGGGATTGAATGGCAATAGTGGTAATCGTTAGTATGCTGTCCGCTTTGGCGCGGGATCCTCGCATGAACGGTACCGTTAGTCTGGCTGACGCCGGGCAATTAGAGGAAGGAAAAAGCCTTACCCGGTGATCAGCCGGATAAGGCTACAAAATTCTATTCGTTTGTATTAAGTAATTACGTAATTATTCAATATGTTCTTCTATTCTATCTGTTTTCCTGCCTGCTCAGCTCGCATCATATCAAGCTCCGCAAGCATAAGCTTCTGCTTGGCGTTCAGCTTGCAGTGCTTCACTGCATCAAGCAACTCGGTAATGTCTCCGCCATGGGCGATCATATACGCCTTGAATCGACTTCCGGCATTGTGTATAAGCGAATGCTCAAGTCTGTCAAGTGTGTATTCCTGTCCGGGCAGATACAGCTGAGTAATTCGCTCCGCCTCGCCGATGAAGTCTGACCACCACGTAACTGTAGGCAACCTGTGCTGGTGGCTGTGTTGTTTGATGGTCTTTATGCTCGTCCCACGTGGAGGACTGACGAAGCGGAGGAAGTCGATCATCACTCCGGCATAGAGCTTGCCGATGTCTCGATGCTCGCACCAATTAAGATACCAGGATGTAGCGTTATCGTTTCTGAGCTGAAACTCCAAGCGAAGCCAATCTATGTCCGGTATTCCCTGCTCTAAGGCTTTATCGTAGATTCGTAGAAGCCGATCCGATTTAGGAGAGCCGAAAAGTACCTCCATAATTCTCATATAAGAGACTACAGGAAGAAGCTTAGATCTACAGACATACAGTTGCTGTCGTGTATACTTTTGTATCTGACCGATAGTGAGAGATCCGTCATCCACGTCACAGGCGATATCTATACGTGAAATATGTGCTGTTTTGTCTCTGATCTGACTGTCGTACCGGTACAGAAATTCAAACCAATCGAAATCCGGATTCAACTGCTCCACCGTGCGGCATCCTTTACCGGAGATATCAAGGAATGTACTTGTTACTTGGTAGTTCTCGTCTAAGTTGTAGGCGATCAGGATACCATCGAAGTATTCACCGTTACTGTAGAAACGTGTCCGCATTTGTTGCATCTCTGCATCCTGAAGTCCGAGAAGCTCGTACAGCTCGCCCACGTTGTCGTATTTCCATGTGATTGATAAAGAGTCTATCAGTATTTTATGCACATAGTAAACCTCCTTTCATGTACGCCGCTGCACATCGCGCATCCGCGCGATCCGCGCCGCGGCGTTTACTTGAAAATATAGTGTGCTGCCTGAGAAATGATATTGATCGCCCATGTAAGAAATCTCGAAGTCAAATTCCATGTTATAGATGCTGTTATCATCCACTCATACCCCTCCGGTACAAACAAATTGAGAAATCCTCTGGCTCTCATAAGGTTGGCACTCAAAACCATAGATATTTGAAGAAATCCCTCACTAAGAGCAGAAATATCAATCATCTCGGTAACAGGAAGAGCCACTATCAGAGCTATAACCCCAAGTGCTACAGCTATGAGTATACCCCATTTTGCTATATCAGCCACAATCAATCACCATCCTCATCGCCTACAGATTTACCCTGCAAGAAACGATTTATCAGCTTCATAAGTGTAAATATCGCATTTAAAACTATACCTATTACCGTAAACCACTGCACAACCTTCATGATACTTTCAGGTATCATATAAATATAATCGGCAAGATTTACTGTAGTATTATTCATCAAAACTATAGGTTCAGATGTAACCCCCTCCATAGCAGGAATGGAAAGTTTGGGAATATTAATAGGACATGTTCTCCCAACATACGAAAGCGAATTCAAAAACAACTTAAAAGAAGAAATAATTCCTTCTGTATCTACAACACCGCCGAGCTCACCGACAAGCTGATCTAAAGCCTCATTCCCGGCAATCTCTGCAGCTTCATATTCTTTTACTGCATGTTCTTCAAGTTTTTGCTCAAACTGGTTTCCAATGTCATCGGGAAGCTTGTCAAGCTGTGTCTTGATATCAATAACCTTGAGACTTAGTTCGGTGTTTTGTGCCACAAGAGTTTCAGTAGTCGCTTTGAGTTCTTCAAGCTTTTGTACTTGGGTACTTCCTGTAACCTTCATAATGGCTAATTCAGTGTTGATCTCATCAAGCTTACTGACTGCATCACCCAGCTTATCTACTACAGACTCTTCGAAAATGTCTCCCTCAGGGTCATATGTTGCATTTACTGATACTTCGTATACGGAAAGAAGATAATCTACCGCCACCGCTTCAGGGTGCATATCAAAGAAAGACATCATATACCAGATACCCTCATTAAGGTTATCTATAAAGCCGGATGCGGTACTGAATGAAAGATGGTAGTTAAGAACCGTAACCTCTTTCTCTGAGTCATAATACGAATCAAAGCTCATTGACACTAAGTCTGAATAAGAATCCCCGGCTTTGTTTTTCTGATCAAGCAAAAAATCGGAAGCATCTACTGTATTTCTGACGGTAGCATAGTGCGTATCATCAAGAAATGATATATTTACAAGCTCGCCCGGCAATGAATGTACAGTACTGCTGCCGTGAAACTCCACGTTAAGAGTAATATCGACTTCATATGTATGAAACTTCTTTAGTTCCAAATCGTGAAAAAATCCCCATGAAGTATTAGGAGAATCAATAGCGATATCGCCAACACCTCTCTCAACATGCAAAACTGACTCCCCGGCATCTCTGTACATCAAATATGCCAGAGTGGAGGTATACGAGGAAGCGGAGATACTGACTACCAATATGGCAAGCACAAGAAGCAGCGCGATTATACCGGTTAGGACTTTGTATTTCTTCTCCATGCGAAAAGACCTCCTCTGAACATCACCCAAAGTGCACCACAGCACAGTGCGACAATTATCGACCATGCTATCATGATCTCATGACACGGCAGAACCGACATAGTGCCGTAACCGATATTACTGTACACGTAAATTTCGTTACTGATATCGTAGCTCCATGTGCTCTCACTCTCGTACATCTGATACGAAGCATTAGTACCGGTCCGGTAAATCACATACTCCTTTACGTCGTCATGATTTACCATGTTCCGAACAAGCATTGTATACTCGTTGTCATCGGTCTGGCATATGATATATTCATCCAAAGGTCGGAGCTTGCTGTAGAATACATTGAGGTATGTGGAGCTGATTGTAGACCTTGCATCACTCACCTGTTTCATACTAACGCCCCCTGAATGCGGATACTGCCATATCCCATATCGTTCCGGTGACTACAAGCATAAACACATAAGGGAGAAACTGTGCGAATCCCTCAATGATCAGAGCCATGAACATCACCTCCGGCTTTATCTCTGACAACCACTTCAAGAGTGTTGTACATACGCATCACATTAACATTGGGACAATAAAAATGACGCTGTGGCTCTTTCTCCCCGGTATACTTCCCTGCATCGTCGTAATCGTCACCGTCCTTGACACGGTAGCTGTAGATCTGTCGAAATATGGGACGGCTGCACTCGTAATTGTAAGTGCACTGTTCCCTGATACCCTTAGCTACGCGCGTGAAGCGTTGAGACGTTCCGAGAATAACTCGGCGGTTCTTTCTGTTCTGACTCCACACGGTGAGCGTGCTTGCAGGCATTTTTGCGGACTCCAGAGAGCTGAACAACGTATGTATCTCGTCGATCACAAAGATAGTTCCCTGTGCGCCGTTCCGGTACTTCTCAAAATCCTCGATTCCGGTATACGGAATTGACGGAACGCCGTATATGGCGATATTGGAGACCACAAGAGCTTCCGGATACTCATTCATCATGCACTTAAGCGTGTGCATCATGAGCAGAGTCTTTCCTGCTCCCTGCTGTCCGGAAAACAGCCATATTCCGCTATATGGGAACTCTTTGCCGGTCTTAAGGGTCTGTTCCAAATTAGCTTCTCTTAGATTCTTCAACCCTAAGGGCTGTGTTATGAACGGCATATTCTACCTCCTTTTAAAAGAAAAACGGCGGGCATAGCCCGCCGCAGGGCTTAAAGCTTGCCCTTTCTGAGACCTCCCGTAGCTGCATTGCGCACCTTACGGAATGCAAACCATGCGAGAACAAACGGAGCTGATACAGCAATAGCGGCGACCAGAACAACACCGAGATTGCTGACTGTAAACGTATTACCGAGCGCATCTGTAATAGTTGTTATGAAACTGCTTACATCTGTACCGCCTGTTGCCGAAAGCATAAGAGCGTTCATTTCCTTATCCTCCTTCGCATTATTTTTATTGCTATGCGGTATAGATACCGCAGTATAGCCTTATTCCAATTCCTTGATCGCAACAAGCTGCTCGAACCTCTGACCAAGTCTTCTTTCGTATACAAGCTCTACTTCCTTGCCAACAAGATTGATTATGTCGTTAGCTTCCAAAGGAAGCGAACGAGGGATGAATATATTTTCTGCCGGATATCCGGCTGTAAAGTTGCCTTTTCCGTCTGATTCGTTGAGCTGATCTGCAGAGCATACATCTATTGTCATTCCCTGCTTCTGTTGTCCGTTCTTCTCGTAATTGTAGCCTTTCGCGCATAATACTTTTACTTTCATCTCGTTTTACTCCTTTTTATTCATTCCAGCTATTTATAGCTGCATTTAAAACTTCTTCATGGGAATCTCCGTTTACTCTTACCCAACTTCCGCAACTGCATTTGATTTCTGTTTGAAACGGTTTCCCTGTCCATGGCATATAGCTGGATATACCGATATTCCCCGAACCGCCACACGCTCTGCATTTCTTTAGTACTATTTTTCTCATTTTTTGCTTTTCTCCTTTTTTTACTTTGTTTTTTGGCGTGTTGATAAAATGACACGGGCGGAGTTGTTGGATATCATGGCGCATACATCCCACTATGGTGTGCTATCCATAATAAAACCGCCCGGCTTTAGATTGTTGTCGAGGTACTTCACACCTCATATATATTATACTATAAAAATATTACATTTTGCAATCATCAAATATTACAAATTGTTATCAATATTTTTGAGCAATATGATATAATATTTTTGAGGTGATAACAAAATGTATTATGATGCTTTCTGCGAAAAACTTACTGAAGCAAGAAAACAAAGCGGATATAATCAAAGAGAAATAGCAAAAATATTGAAAATATCTCAACCATGCTATGCCGGATGGGAAACAGGGAGAACTCAACCCGATTTGGAATCACTCGCAAAATTAGCAGACTTATATGGAGTGTCTTTAGATTGGCTTCTCGGAACACAAGGAGGGAAAAATGGCTAACGAATACAGAAAGAAAAACGAACACCTTATTGCAGAAATCCATATGGACGATGATAATATAGCAAACGGCATATATAGAATAATCGAATCTTATTTCATAGAAAAATACAGAATGAATGATGATGCATATAAGTATCTGCAGGATGCACTCTACTACTACAAACTTCACGATAAAATAGAGGAAATACTAAAAGATATAGATGAAGACGTACAGTACATCCCCGAAATACAATAAAAAGACTAACCGTAATGGTTAGTCTTTCTTCTATCTCAAGATAGAACATATATTCTCGCCGGCGAAGATCTCCGGACAAAACATTTATTCGCCGCGGCGGCGGTCAAACAAAACTGTGTATATTTTGTATAATAAGCTCAATTTCCGTCACCTCCGCTTCCCTCGGTTAAGAGTTCACGCGGAGGTGACGTGTGCCGATTATTTTTCAAGACTCTCCACAAACTCACCCATTGCTTCGAGTGCTTTTGTAATATGCTCCACCGAATATGCGTAGGAGATTCTTGCAAATCCCTCGCCGCAGCTTCCGAATGCATTTCCGGGAACGATCGCCACATTTTTCTCGTCAAGCAATCTCTGACAGAATTCGTCGGAAGAAAGCCCCCACTTCCCTATGTATGGGAACACGTAGAAAGCACCCTCAGCCTCAAAGCATTCGATTCCGATCTTCTTGAAACCGTCAAGTATGTACTTTCTGCGGCGGTCATATTCAGCCGCCATCATTTCAATGTCCGGATCGCCATGCTTCAGAGCTTCGATTGCCGCAAGCTGGCTGGTGGTAGGTGCACACATTATGGCGTACTGATGTATTTTATGCATCTGTGACACAAGCGGTTCGGGTGCACAGAGATATCCGAGGCGCCATCCTGTCATGGCGTATGCCTTGGAAAATCCCGACACCGTAACTGTACGCTCCCACATTCCGTCAAGAGTGGCTATAGGTGTGTGCTTAAAGCCGTATGTAAGCTCACCGTATATCTCATCGGAAAGCACCATGATATCCGTTCCGCGGAGCACCTTTGCAATTTCTTCAAGCTCGTCGCGTGTGAGCACCGCGCCTGTGGGGTTGTTCGGGAACGGCAGGATAAGGAGTTTTGTTTTATCGGTAATAGCCGCTCGCAAAGCTTCGGGAGTAAGCTTGAATTTATCTTCTTTCTTTGTTTCAATATACACGGGCACACCGTGTGCAAGCTCAACTATTGGTCCGTAGCAGACAAACGCCGGAATGGGTATTATAACCTCGTCGCCGGGATTTACAAGTGCGCGTACCGCAATGTCGATAGCCTCACTGCCGCCAACGGTTACTATAACCTCTTTTTTGTGATCGTAGCTAAGGTCAAAACGGCGGTTCAGGTAATTGCATATTTCGCTTCTCAGTTCCAGAATACCGTCATTTGAGGTATAATATGTCCTGCCCATCTGCAAGCTTTCTATAGCCGCATCCCGTATGTGCCACGGTGTCAGAAAGTCCGGCTCTCCCACTGTCAAGGATATAACATCCTTTTTGTCATTAAGCAGGTCAAAAAACTTTCTTATACCGGACGGTTTGATGTGTCTTACCTTATCTGAGAGAATTTTTGTATAATCAAGCATATCTCAAAGCATTCCTCTCATATCTTCGGGAGCGTGTTTGTATATAGTTCCCTTGTCCTTGTATTTCTGAAGCACGAAATGGGTGGATGTGGCAACGATATACTCAATAGGAGCAAGCTTCTGCGCCACAAAGAATGCCACTTCTTTCATGGTCTTGCCCTCGATAAACACCGCAAGGTCAAAGCTTCCGCTCATAAGATAGAGCGACTGCACCTCGGGATAGTTGTATATCTTCTCTGCCACCTTATCAAAGCCGCGGTCGCGCTGAGGAGCTACCTTTAATTCAATAAGTGCAGTAACATACTCGCGGTCTGTCTTATCCCAATCCACAAGTGCTTTGTAGCCGAGAATAACGCCGTCTTTTTCGTAGGTGCTTATCATATCTTTGATATCGCCAACTTCCTTTCCAAGCATTACGGAAAGCTGTTCGGGGGTCAGGCGGCTGTCGTTTTCAAGAAGATACAGTATTTCGTTATTGTTATCCATTGTTAAATTCCCTTTCATGATTTATTTGTTTTTCACACGTTCCATTATTTTATCATATGACAGTCCGAATTTTTCGGCAATATCCTTGGCATAAGATTTGCCGTCAGGCTTGGCTCTTGTGATTTCAAAGCTTCGCTCGGCACCCTTGATGCCTGCCACAAGCGTATCAATTGCCACACCGCCCTGCTCTCTGCATCTTATGTTTATTTCATCAAGTTTGGCGGACAGCTCATGCAGGTGTGTGGAAAATAGACATCTGCATCCCACAATAGAAAATCCCGTAAGCACCTCGGATGCGATATAGGATGCCTCATATGAGCCTGTGGAGCTGAAGGATTCGTCAAGCAGCACGAGGCTGTATTTATCCACGGTGTCGAATATAGCGTTAAGTCGGGCGCATTCCTCACCAAGTCTTCCCTTTTCCAGCGTATCACCGCTGTCGGTGGGAAAATGGGTGTAAATTGCGGTTACAGGCGAAATTTTGGCAGATTTTGCCGGAACAGGCAGTCCAAGCTGTGCCAAAGCCTGAATCTGACCTACAGCACAGGTAATAACGGATTTTCCGCCTCTGTTGGGGCCTGTAAGTACATAAATTTTAGCGTTTTCGTCAAAATCAATGTCGTTTTTCACCATATCCGCATCGACGCGAAGCGCCACAGCGGGATTGTACAGGCTAACCGCCGAAAACTCCCGTTTATCCATATCGCAGATTTCGGGAACGGCAAGGTCAAGACCGCGGCTCTTAAGAGCAAGCAGCATATACTGCGCCTTGGTGAGAAATTCAATCTCAGGCATGATGCGCAGGAGAAAATCGGTGTTTGACAGCACATACGCCTGCACAAGCTGTCTCCACTGCCTCACATCCGCCTTGAAAATGTCGTTCATTGCTCCGTTGAATGCGTTTGTAAAGGCGATCTTGGCGTTATCGGTATTTGAATGGTTATAAGGCACAAGGGGTGCGATACAGGTATAATCGCCGTCCTTAAAATCCATTCGCAGTATCTTGTCGATAACTTTTCCCGATTTAAAATGCTCTGCGTTGAGGCTTACAACGCCTGCGTCTGTGGGACGAAACTCGGAATCAAGATTAACTCCAATGGTGATGGATTTGACGTCGTGCACCTTGGCGGTAAGCTCATTTAGCTTCTTATTCAGGTCTTTGTAATAGTCGCTTTCTGACAGCTCTGTTACAGTTTCGGTAAGCTTAATGAACGCCGGAGACTTTACGTTATCCCGCACCGACTGAAATCCCTTGGCAAGCCGCGCCACGATGTCGATATAGAGTTCGATTTCCGTTATACTGTAAAGGTAGTTTTTTGCTACCTCGGTCTCACCCCTGATGGCTCGAAGCTCGATTATATCGTTAAGAAGCGTGAGCACGCTCTTGAGAGTATCCACGATAGTGGGATTGTTCATAAGGTCGCTCACCGTTGCCATTCGATATTCTATCACAGCCTTATCCGTGGTAAAATAGTCCGCCAGCGAAGAATTTTTCAGTTCCATGAGATAATCAAGAGATAGCTCGGAAATGACTTCATCCGATATGTTTACTCTTTTGCCGGGTGTCTCACTGCCGTCAGGATACAGCAGACTGAATGTTGAATCAAGCATTTTGTTTGTATTCCTTTATATTAAAGTTCGATTTGCGTCAGTTTTCCGTCGCGTACAACGGTCTGTGATTTGAATCCGAGTCTGCGAAGCTCTGCGGCTGCTTCCTCTATTCCACAGGCTACATCAGCCGCTCCGTGGGAGTCTGAGCCGATTGTTATAAGCTCGCCGCCGCACTCCAGATACATGGCGCAAAGCTCATATCCGGGCATTGTGATACTGTTTCTTCGAAGTCCCGACGTGTTGATTTCGAGTGCTGTGCCGGATGAAATCAGCTTTTTAAAAAGCACCTCAAAGTCATAGGCGTATTTTGTATGGTCGAAGGTTCTACCGCACAGTGTGAGGTAGCGCTGTATATATGTAATGTGGGCAAGTGCTCCGAAACAGCCAAAGTCCACAAGCTCCGAAAGCTCGGAGAATGTACGCTTTATAAGATATTCGATTTGCTCATCGCACATAATATCCATTTTAAGAAATGCGAAATCGGGATAACCCCGAAGATTGTGCAGAGAGCCGATTATAAAGTCAAACCCCTGCTTTTTAATAAGTGCCTCGGCTTCATCGCGTCTTGCGTGGGCCTGTCCAAGCTCCACGCCGTAGTTTATCTGTATCTTCCCTTTGTACTTCTCCTTGGCGCGGAGTATATCAGTCTTTATAACGTCCGCTTCAAAGGGCGGATATATGCCGTCAAGTATATCGTCGATATCGCAGTGATCGCAGAGGGATATTTCATTAACGCCGCGTGCGATTGCAGTTTCGATTATTGTATCAATTTCCCCGTTTATATCCTTTGGACCGTCAAAGGAATATTTTGTGTGAACGTGCGAATCATGAATATACATCGTGATGACACCCTTTCAAAAAGTACCTATTTTATATTTTAACACAATTTTATGTTTATCGCAAGTATATTCGATAAACTTTTTCAAATTATATTGAAATTTCGGAACGTTTATGTTATGATTATACCAATAATTTATATTTACAGCCAAGGTAATATGATATTTCAAAGGAGATTCATAACAATGAATGAGTTCATGGACAAAGACTTTTTACTTGAGACCGAAACGGCGCAGGCACTCTACCACAACTATGCGGCAAAGCTCCCTATCATTGACTATCACTGCCATGTTCCGCCAAAGGATATTGCAGAGGATAAGGTATACAACAACATCACCGAGCTTTGGCTTGGCGGCGACCACTACAAGTGGCGTGCTATGAGATGCTGCGGCGTAGACGAGGAATTCATCACAGGCTCTGCATCCGACTATGACAAATTCAAGGCTTGGTGCAAGGTAATGCCAAAGCTTATCGGCAATCCTCTTTATCACTGGTCACATCTTGAGCTTCGGCGTTATTTTGACTGCGATCTTATCATAAGCGAAGACAACTGCGACGCTATCTGGGAGATCTGCAACGAGAAGCTCCGCGATCCTTCCATGAGCGTACGCAACATCATCAAGAATTCCGGTGTTGAGACTATCTGCACCACCGATGACCCTATCGACACCCTTGAATGGCACAAGATGCTCCGCGACGATCCTTCCTTCCCTGTCCGCGTTCTTCCTGCTTTCCGCCCCGACAAGGCATTTGCTGTTGACAAGCCCGGCTTTGCAGGCTATATCGCAAAGCTTTCCCATGTGTCCGGCGTTAATATCGTTGATATTGACTCTCTTAAGCTTGCTCTCATGCAGAGACTTGACCTTTTCTGCGAGCTTGGATGCAAGACCGCAGACCACGGTCTTGACGGATACACTCTCTTTGCCGAGGCTTCCAACCACGAGCTTACTGAGATATTCAAGAAGGCTATTGCAAGCGACGGAAACGGCATGAGCACCGAGGAGACCGCAAAGATACGCACAGAGCTTCTTGCATTCCTTGCCGCACAGTACAAATGCCGCGGATTCGTAATGCAGCTCCACTTCGGCGTGCTTCGCAATCAGAACGCGCGTATGTTTAAGAAACTTGGTCCGGATACCGGCTTTGACACCATCGGAAACTACGATATGATCACTCCCGTCTCACGCCTTCTTGACAAGGCTGAGGCAGACGGCAAGCTTCCCCGTACTATTCTCTACTCCATCAACCCCGGCGACAATGCGGCTGTTGCGGCTCTTTGCGGATGCTTTGAGACCTCGGGTGACGGCAAGCCGCTGGTAATGCAGGGCTCTGCTTGGTGGTTCAACGACAATCTTGAGGGTATGCGCCGTCAGATGACCGACCTTGCAAATCTCTCCTCCTTCGGCAACTTCCTCGGAATGCTTACCGACTCCCGTTCCTTTATCTCCTACACACGTCATGAATACTTCCGCCGCATCCTCTGCGACCTTATCGGCAAGTGGGTGGAAAACGGCGAGTATCCCTGCGATGTAGACACTCTTGCAGAGCTTGTTGTTGACATCTGCTACAACAACACCAAGAGCTATTTCGGATTCTGATAAAATGAATACAAAAGCACTGTCATGCGCCTGTCACTGACAGTGCTTTTTTCCGTGGTGCAATATTGCACAAAAACATGAAAGCTTGACTTACAAAAATATGCTGCCCCGCAATCACACGGGACAGCATTTTTTTATTTATTCATCATCGTTTTCGTCGGACCTTTCGTCGTCCTCATCTTCATCTGTCGGGAACGGCTCAAGGCGTGTCAGGACAGCGGATTCTATCTGATGCTCCACTATCACAGGATCGCTTATCCTCATTCCCCACGCCTCAAGCGTAAAGGACTCGCCGTCGTCGGGAATCGAATCAAGCTCTGAGAACACCATGCCGCTGAAGGTATCAAAATCATCGGCAGGAATATCAAGCTTCATAGTCTCGGCGATCTCGTCAAGCGGAACGTTACCGGTAAGCTTCCATGTAAGCTCGCCTGTCTGTGCAAGCTCTACCGCAGGTTTCTCATTTTCCGCATCGTCACCAAGATCACCTACAAGACGTGTAATGAGGTCGTTCATGGTCACGATTCCTCGCATACCGCCGTATTCGTCAAGCACCACGGCAAAGGTTCTTCCGCCCTTTTTCATATTGCGGAACAAAACGTCTGCTTTTACGCTTTCCGGTACGAAATATGGCTTCTTCACCGCTTTTTCCATTACGGCATCACGTCGCTTGTCATCAAGGCGGAAATAATCCTTGAGATACAGCACACCCACAACGTCGTCAACGCTTTCACCGCAAACGGGATAGAACATATGGCACTTATCGTGTATAGCACTGTTCCACTCCTCGTCCGATTCATCAAGCCACAGCATCGTTACATCTGTTCTGTGAGTTGCAATTTCACCGGCGGTGAGATCATCAAACTCAAAGATATTTTCGATGAAAGTGCGCTCTTCGTCGTCAATTGAGCTGTTTTTTGCGGCGGAATCCACCATAACGCGGATATCCTCCTCGCTTACGTCATTATCTATTTTGTTTGGATCAATGCCGATAAGGCGAAGCACCAAATTAGTGGATACTGTGAGCATCCATACGATAGGTGCGAACAGCTTTGCGATAAGGCTGATAAGCTTTGCAAGAGAAAGTGCTGTCTTTTCGGGATTTCGCATTGCGGCTCTCTTCGGAACAAGCTCGCCGAATACAAGTGTGAAGTATGAAAGAATAAGCGTAATAAGAACTACAACAGCGGCGTCAAGTGTGGATTCGGATATTTCCTTTACGCCAAGTGAAATAATCCACTTTACAATAGGGCCGGAGAAATTTTGTGCCGCAAATGCAGAGCCGAGAAATCCTGCAAGGGTTATGGCTACCTGTATTGTTGCAAGGAATTTAGCCGGTTTCGATGTTAATTTAAGTAGTTTTTTGGCGCGTTTATCGCCATCCTCGGAAAGCTTTTCAAGCTTTCCCTCGCCTACGCTTATAACAGCTGTTTCCGCATACGCAAATATTGCATTGAGTGCGATAAGAACTATCTGAAACAAAAGCATAAGCCATAAATTGCCTTCCAAAATATGTCCTCCTTAGATACTTTTATTGAGTGTTTAAAATAACGCTGACGTTTCATCATTCACGCCTCGGAAGGATGCGCCTGTTTGACACCCAAACGGTATATATGTACTTTACCGTGCATAAAGGAGGGTTAGTATGGCCACCGCCATCCATTATAGATTTTCACCTGCTTTCGTATTTACATTTAGATTATTATACTACAGTTTGCGTGTTTTGTCAATAGCTGTGGGCGAGATATCGCGGACTATATGGAAATATACGGCAAAAAAACGCCT
>JAZTWV010000047.1:0-152355 GCA_045636145.1 Candidatus Flemingiibacterium sp. | reverse complement strand
ACTGATATTTTCGGTGGTATCTCAACCAGCATATGTATATGGTCGGGGCATACCTCTGCACTTACTATCTTTACTCCCTTCCATTCGCATAACTGGCGAAGTATCTTTCCTATCTCTGCTCTCTTTTCTCCAAAAAATATTTTTCTTCGATATTTTGGGGCAAACACAATATGGTACTTGCAATTCCACTTAGTATGTGATAAACTATTTATGTCATTTATACTCATCGTAAATGACCTGCTTTGTTGTATTTTTTGTGCAGTTGGCAGTCCGCAGTTCTATTATACAACAAAGGAGTTTTTCTGTCATTATCAACTATGTAATTCTTACCGAACCACGCGTCTAACGCGTGGTTTTGGTATACAAAAAATGCTCATACGGTCATTTCTCACCGTATGAGCATACTGTTATTTGTTTTTTGACAGTATCTTTGAAAGATACTGTCCCGTATAGGATTCTTTGCATCTTGCAACCTCCTCGGGAGTGCCTACGGCAATGATCTTTCCGCCGCCGTCACCGCCCTCCGGACCAAGGTCTACAATATAGTCCGCAGTCTTTATCATATCAAGATTGTGCTCAATGACTATCACCGTATTACCGGCTTCAACCAGCCTCTGAAGCACCTCGATAAGCTTTTTCACGTCCGCCATATGAAGACCCGTGGTAGGCTCGTCCAGAATATACACGGTCTTTCCCGTAGAGCGTTTTGCAAGCTCCGTGGCAAGCTTTACACGCTGTGCCTCACCGCCGGAGAGAGTGGTGGATGACTGACCTATCTTGATATACCCGAGACCCACATCAAAAAGGGTCTGGAGCTTTCTTGCAAGTCTGGGAAGGCTCGCGAAAAATTCAAGTCCCTCCTCTACCGTCATATCAAGCACATCGGAGACGTTTTTGCCCTTGTATTTCACCTCAAGGGTGTCGCGGTTGTATCTCTTGCCCTTGCAGGCATCGCAGGTGACGTATACATCGGGCAAAAAGTGCATCTCAATGCATTTTACGCCATCGCCCTCGCAGGCCTCGCACCGTCCGCCCTTAACATTGAAAGAAAACCGTCCGGCACTGTAACCGCGCATCTTCGCATCCGTAGTTTTGGCAAAAAGCTCGCGGATGTCCGTAAACAGACCCGTGTAAGTTGCAGGATTGGAGCGCGGAGTACGACCGATGGGACTTTGATCTATGGCAATGATCTTATCAAGATTTTCTATTCCCTCGATTCGCTTATGCTTGCCGGGATAAGTGCAGGCACGGTTAAGCTCATGCGCCAACACCTGATACAGTATGGAGTTTACAAGGGATGATTTTCCCGAGCCCGACACGCCCGTTACACAGCAGAAAAGTCCCAAGGGAAATTCTACGTCAATATTTTTAAGATTATTCTGGGACGCCCCAACAACCTTAATAAACTTTCCGTTTCCGCTTCTTCGAATTGCAGGAATATCTATTTTTTCTCGTCCGGACAAAAATGCACCGGTAATCGAATTTTTATTGCGCTTTATTTCATCTGGCGTTCCTGCCGCCACGATCTCACCGCCGTGTATTCCCGCGCCCGGACCGATATCAACTATATAGTCGGACGCTTCCATGGTCTCCTCGTCATGCTCCACAACAATAAGGCTGTTTCCTGCATCACGCAGGCGTTTAAGCGTAGCTATTAGCTTGGAATTGTCCCGCTGATGCAGTCCTATGCTCGGCTCATCAAGAATATACAGCACGCCCATAAGAGAAGAGCCTATCTGAGTGGCAAGGCGTATACGCTGTGCCTCACCGCCCGAAAGCGAGCCTGCTTTTCTCGAAAGGGTAAGATATTCAAGCCCCACGCTCTCAAGAAAACCGAGGCGTGATTTTATCTCCTTAACGATCTCCTTTGCAATTGCCGCTTCCATTTCCGTAAATTCAAGGGAATTTACGAATTTAAGCGCATTTGAAACGGATTTTCTACAGAACTCATCTATATTGATGCCGCCGACCGTCACCGCAAGCGATATTGGATTAAGTCTCATTCCGTTACATTCGGGACAGGGCGTGTCCTCTATGAAATCCTCATAATATTCGTGTTGACTCTGCTCGAATCTTGTCTGTATCATGTTGATGATACCGTCAAACTTGACTCGCTGTACCTTGGCAGCCCCCTCCCAATATCGGGTGATCTCATATACATCACTGCCTGTACCGTAAAGTAGAGCCTTCATTGCCTTTTCAGAATAATCGCAAAGCGGCATATCAAGGGTAAAACCGTATTTTTTCGCCACAGCCTCAAAAAGAGGGCCGTTCCAGCTCGCTTCTTCAAGGGATTTAAAGCCGTTTACCTGTATAGCACCCTCTCGCAGAGAAAGGGTCTTGTCGGGAATCACCTTGTCCACCGCCACAGTGCGCATCTCACCAAGTCCGGCGCATTTCGGGCAAGCACCGAATGGGTTGTTGAAGGAAAACATCCTCGGCGACAGCTCACCCACACTTATTCCGTGCTCCTCGCAGGCATAGCTCTGGGAAAATGTAAGCTCCGTGTCACCGTCAAACTCCTCGCCGTCCCGAAGCACCACAGATATAACAAGATTGCCCTCGGTAAGCGAAAGCGCAGTTTCTACCGAATCTGCGAGACGCGAGCGCATATCCTCACGGCGAACAAGACGGTCAACCACTACCTCGACGGTATGCTTAATATTCTTGTCAAGCTTTATCTCCTCGGAAAGATCATACAGAGAGCCGTCCACCCTCACACGCACATATCCGCTTTTCTTTGCATCCTCGAAAATCTTCTCGTGCATACCTTTTTTCCCGCGCACCATGGGTGCAAGCACCATAAAGCGTGTGCCCTCGGGAAGAGTCATTATGCGGTCAATGATCTGATCCACGGTCTGCTGACGTATCTCCTTGCCGCAGACAGGACAGTGAGGAATACCCACACGCGCATACAAAAGGCGCAGATAATCGTATATCTCTGTCACCGTACCTACGGTTGAGCGCGGATTTTTTGAGGTGGTTTTCTGGTCTATAGATATAGCGGGAGAAAGGCCCTCGATAGAATCAAGATCAGGCTTGTCAAGCTGCCCTAAGAACATTCTCGCGTAGCTTGACAGCGACTCCACAAACCGCCTGTGTCCCTCCGCATATATGGTATCAAACGCCAGGGATGACTTTCCCGACCCTGAAAGTCCCGTGAAGACCACGAGCTTATCGCGTGGAATCGTCAAATCCACATTCTTAAGATTGTGGACCCTCACGCCCGTCATTTTTAAATCTGCCATTTATTCTGTCCTTTCGTGATTCGCACTTGCATGATTACAGCACACCCTGCAAATTCTTGATTTTATCTCTTAAATATGCGGCACGCTCAAACTCAAGCCGCTTTGCGGCTTCCTTCATCTCTGCCGTAAGCTCATCAATAAGCGCCTGCTTGTCTTTTGCCGACAGCTTGCCGCGATCGCGAAGTGCATCTTTGAGCTTTCTTTCGGGTGCATTCTCGGCTTCTTTTTTGCCGATCTCAATAAGCTCACGCACACTCTTTTTAATTGTCTGCGGGGTAATGCCGTTAGCCGTGTTGTACGCCTGCTGAATCTCTCGGCGGCGGTTGGTCTCATCTATTGCCGCACGCATTGACGGTGTTACCGTATCGGCGTACATTATTACCTTGCCCTCCGCATTTCGCGCCGCTCTTCCTATTGTCTGAATAAGAGAGGTTTCCGAGCGAAGGAATCCTTCCTTGTCCGCATCGAGTATGGCAACAAGGGATACTTCGGGTATGTCAAGACCCTCACGGAGAAGATTGATGCCCACAAGCACGTCAAACACACCAAGTCGCAGGTCACGTATAATTTCACTGCGCTCCATTGTCTCCACCTTATGATGGATATACTTCACCTTGATAAGATTCATTTCAAGGTATTCGGTGAGATCCTCCGCCATCTTTTTGGTAAGCGTGGTAACAAGCACTCTCTCGCCGCGCTCCACTCTTGCATTTATCTCGCCGATAAGATCGTCTATCTGTCCCTCTACAGGTCGTATCTCAACCTCCGGGTCAAGCAGACCTGTGGGACGTATGATCTGCTCCGCCGTCTGCTCGGAATGCTTTTTTTCGTACTCCGCCGGAGTAGCACTGACGTATATAACCTGATTTATCTTTGATTCGAACTCATCGAAAAACAGCGGACGGTTGTCGAACGCCGACGGAAGTCTGAATCCGAATTCCACGAGATTTGTTTTTCTCGCTCTGTCACCGCCGCTCATACCCTTTACCTGGGGAAGTGTTACATGGGACTCATCCACGAGGAGAAGAAAGTCCTTCGGGAAATAGTCAAGAAGCGTATAAGGTGTTGAGCCGGGAACACGACCTGCCATAACACGGGAATAGTTTTCAACACCGGAGCAAAAGCCTATCTCTCGAAGCATTTCAAGGTCATACCGCGTGCGCTCCTCAATGCGCTGTGCTTCAAGCAGTTTATTCTGTGAGCGGAAGAAATCTATCCGCTCCGAAAGCTCCTCCTCTATTTCACGAAGTGCCGCTTCACGTCTGTCATCCGACACCGCATAGTGGGTAGCCGGATATATTGCCGCATAAGAGAGCGTGCGTATAAGCTCGCCCGTGACCGTATTTATCTCGGACACGCGCTCTATCTCATCGCCGAAAAACTCCACACGTATAGCCTTATCTCCGCTTGATGCAGGCAGTATCTCCACAACATCGCCTCTCACGCGGAATTTGTCGCGCACAAAGTTCACGTCGTTGCGGTCGTAGGACATGGAAATAAGCCGTTTTGTCAGCTCGTCCCTCTCCATTATCATTCCCGGGCGGAGAGCGATGAGCATACTTTGGTATTCCTGCGGATCACCGAGAGAGTAGATGCAGGACACGCTTGATACTATAATAACGTCGCGCCGCTCAAAAAGTGCGCTTGTGGCACTGTGACGGAGCATATCAATTTCGTCGTTGATGGAGCTGTCCTTTTCGATATATATGTCCTTTCCGGGGATATAAGCCTCCGGCTGATAGTAGTCGTAGTAGGATACAAAAAATTCCACCGCATTTTCGGGAAAGAATTCGCGAAACTCCGAGCAAAGCTGTGCCGCGAGAGTCTTATTGTGAGCAAGCACAAGTGTGGGGCGGTTGACCTTGGCGATTATGTTTGCCATTGTAAAGGTCTTACCCGATCCTGTGACACCGAGCAGTGTCTGATGCTTCATTCCCGCTTCTACTCCGGCAGAGAGGCGGTCTATTGCCGCCGGCTGATCGCCTGTGGGCTTATATGGTGAGTGCAGTTTGAATCTGTCCATATCCCAAATCCTCCGGAAAATTTGTTCGCTGATTTTTTCTCACTACAATAAAGTATATCACAAATATTTTTAAATGTAAATAGGGAGAACACAAATATTTGTTCTCCCTTTTATGTTATTTTTTGAAATTTTGATTCCATTTCCACCTGCGCCGCAAGGTTATGACATAGGCTTTAAGCTGAGGTGCGAAGAAAATCACAAGATTGATAAGTGCCATGATGATTCCAAGCTTGCCAGACCATGAATTTGTAAAAAACAGCCACAAAAGGAACAGTCCGTCAGCCAGAGCGATCCATCTTGCCTCAATTGGTATCAAAAAGAACAGTCGGAACTCTGTTTTTGGATAAAGAATAGCATATGCAAGAAACAGCGAAAGATTAAGGTACATATTGCTTGCATAACCTGTGATAAATCCGGAAACCACGGCTCCGATCGCGCCAAGGATATAGAAAGCGGTAAATCCGAAAGCCCCCCACCGTGCTTCAAGCGCAGAACCGATAAAATAATAGAAATACAGCGACAATATTGTAAACGCAAGTCCCGATACAGGCGGAAGGAACAGGAATGTAACTATTCTCCATATCTCACCATCAAAAATAGCGGCGCGGTCAAATATAAGCGTATAGTAAAGGGAGACTCCCATGCTTCTTGTGAGCATAAGATTCATAAGATATACTATACCCATAGCACCGATGAGTATGAGCATAAGATTTTTTATGGCATATCTGCCGTATTTTCGCTCAAGCGAGCGAAGAAAGCTCTGACGATATTGCACAGTGTATCACCTCACAATAATTATTCTACCATATTACGACGTATAAATCAATTTAAGGTAACATTTGTTTACAAAAAAATGACATTCTGCCCTATTTTACGGCAAGCAGGTTAAGATCCCACGCCGGAACATACTCATACCGCCTGAGATACAGCTCTTTATACCCAAGCTCACGCACAAGAAGAGGAAGCCGCCACATATCCTCACTTCTGTGATACATTGACACAAGAAGTTCCGGATGCCAGCACCCAATAACCTCACGCGATCCGAGGAGTGCCTCGTATTCCGCGCCCTCCACATCATACTTTATGTAGTCGCACTGCCCCGTATACACGCTGTCAAGCCGTACTGCGGCGGTGGTCTTTATCTTTGCCCCTGTCTTAACGCCCACGTCACCAATAAGCGTTGAGTTGCGGTTGCCGCCTGATGTAAACGACAGCATTCGCTCCTCATTCCACGCCGCACAGTTGCAGGCAGTGATCTTATACGGCACAGTTTCCGAAAAAGCGCAAAGCTTTCTGTAATTACGTCTGTCCGGCTCAAATGCCACGACCTGTGAAAGCTCACTCGCATAGCCGGCAAGCTCCCTTATACTGTCGCCGTTGTACGCACCAAGGTCCGCTGTGAAGCGATAATTCCGTGCATCAAGCACCTTTTGGAACACCTCGTCGGGAGTCACTGTATGCCCTCTCAGGTATTCAAGTTTTCCCGTAAGCTTATAGAGTATCACATCGCAGAAAGTCTGCCTTGACAGCTCGTCCGAAAACAGCTCGCACGCCGCAGACAATTCATCCCTGTGAGCCTCAAAAAATGGAAGGTCAAACACTTCGCTGTCCGATACAACGGGTACGTCGGGAATGTAAAGCTCCCTCTCCCCTGAAATTTTGTATATATTCGAAAGCACCTCGGGAAGTTTGGAGCCAAATGACACCACAACGGTAAAATCGTCGTATTTCTCGCATATTTCCGAGTAGCTCATAACGGGTTTTCCGTGAAACTGCTGATGGCGCACAAATCCGTCCGATGCGAAAAAATCGGAAACCGTAATGCCTTTTTCCGAAAAAACGGCGAGGATCTTATCCGCGCCGTTTCCCATTCCGTACATCACTATCGGTTTTGTGCTCTCACGAAGAGTCTGCCACATATCTCGCTCGACTCTTATATCATTTACCGATAAACATTTTTTCATATCTTTAAAAATCTCTTTGCGTTGTTGTAGAATATATCTTCCCGTTCTTTTTCGGTGAGGTCTATCTTAAGAAAACGCTCGATCTCGCCCTCTGTTTTCTTTACGGGATAATCCGTACCGAACATAACCCTATCCGCGCCGAACTTGTGAATAAGCTCACCTGCTTTTTCGGGAGTTATAGCCCAAAGTGCGCTTGACGTGTCGTACCATACGTTGGGTCTGCCTGCAAGGCAGTTGACCGACTCATCCCACGCCATGTATCCGCCAAGATGCGCCGCCACCGCTTCAAGCTTCGGGAAGCGATCTAGCACACGGGCAAGCTTCTTCGGCTCTGAGAATCGGTACTGCGGACGGTTGTCGCCTATGTGAAGATAGAGCGGCATACGTCCCTCAATTATCTCATAAAGTGCCATCATACGAGGATCGTCAATGTCGATTCCCTGTATATCGGGATGAATTTTCACGCCTCTCAGACCAAGTGCTTCTGCACGCTCAACCTCAGCCGCAAAATCGGGAAAATCCTGGTGCATTCCCATAAATCCCACGGTTTCAAAACCGTCCTCGCGGGATTTTTTCGCAAGTGCCGCTATAGAATCGTTTACCTTCTGCACCTGATGCGCGTTGGTAGCCACCGAGAAAAGCAGCATACCGCGAACATTATGCATACGGCAGTTTCTCTCAAGATCAGCGTATGTTCCCTCACCCTCGCACACAAACTGATAGAATGCGTTGAGGCTTGTCACCGCCCTCTCGCTTATTGCTTCGGGATAAGTATGGGTGTGAATATCGAAGATTTTATATTTCTTTTCCATTGTGCGTCCTATACGCTTTTTTACTTAATATACAAATTCCTGATAAATAGCGCGGAGTGCATCTTCGAAATCCGATTCCTCAACGCCCACAATAATGGAAATTTCGCTGGAGCCCTGGTCGATCATGCGGATATTGATGCCCGCACCGCTTATCGCCTTGAATACGCGAGCCGCAGTGCCCTTAGCCTTTACCATAGCGCGTCCCACAACTGCCACAAGCGCAAGTCCGTCCTCGATATCTATAACATCGGGGTTTACCTGACGGCAGATGCCGTTCTTAATGGCGTCTCTCTTGCCCTCGATCTCATGCGTACTGAGAACGATGCTCATATTGTCAATACCGGAGGGAAGATGTTCAAAGCAAACGCCGTTGTTTTCAAGCACCTCAAGCACACGTCTGCCGAATCCAACCTCGGCATTCATCATGTCCTTTTCGATGTTGAGTACGGAAAAGCCCTTCTTGCCGGCAACGCCTGTAATAACATTGCCTGTATCGTATTTGTCACTGTGAGATACGATAAAAGTACCGCGTGCATCGGGATTGTTGGTGTTTCTTATATTTATCGGAATGCCTGCTATTCTTACCGGGAATATGGCATCCTCGTGAAGCACGGTTGCGCCCATGTAGGAAAGCTCGCGAAGCTCATGGTAGGTTATCTCGCTTATAACACGGGGATCATCAATAATACGGGGATCTGCCATAAGGAATCCGTCAACGTCAGTCCAATTCTCGTAGATATCGCAAGCCGCCGCACGAGCAACGATTGAGCCTGTAATATCAGAGCCGCCGCGTGAGAAGGTCTTTATGGTGTCGTTGGGCATTGAGCCGTAGAATCCGGGGATAACCGCATATTGGTGCTGTTTAAGAGTCTGGGAAAGCACAGAGTTTGTACGACCTGCATCAAACTTTCCGTTGTCATTAAAGAAGATAACCTCAGCGGCATCAATAAAGTCAAAGCCAAGATATTTTGCAAGGATTTTACCGTTCAGGTATTCGCCGCGGCTTGCCGCAAAATCACGTCCTGCCTTATGGATAAATGCATTCTTTATGAGATGGAAATCCTGCTCCAAGGAAAAGTCAAGCTCCAGTTCACGAATTATGCCGTTGTAGCGGTCTTCGATCTCACCAAAGCACTTGGCGATATCCTCACCCTTTGCCGCAAGCTCGTAGCAGGAGTAGAGCATATCAGTTACCTTGGTATCGTTCTTGTGACGCTTACCTGGAGCTGAGGGCACCACATATCTGCGCTCCGGCTCGGCTTTAATAATATTTGCAACCTTTTTAAACTGTGCGGCATCAGCAAGAGAGCTTCCGCCGAATTTTACAACTTTCAGCACGATAATTACCTCTATTTTAAAGAATATTGATTGTCTAGATAAGTATACATACTATATTATATGAAAAAAGCCGTGTTTTGTCAAGTAAAACACGGCTCTTTTATTAAATTTCGTAGGCGTTGACAGTGAGGGGGCTAAAACTTGCCGCCCCAATGTACATTTTAACAAACTAAAACACAGTTTTTCAAGTTATTGTCAGCGATTATCCGCCGTTATTTATATATTCGAGGTATTCCTCAAGACACATTCCTGCCTGATACATACGCTGTGCATGATAGCGTCCAACGTAGCGGTAATGCCACGGCTCGTAGTCAATACCCGTAACGCTGATCTTATCTTCGGGATAACGGAGGATAAATCCGAACTTCCAGCAGTTGTCGCGAAGCCATCTGAAAGCATCGGTGTTTCCGAAGGATTTATCCGCCCCGGAGGCTATGTTGTGCATATCAAGGCAGAGTCCCGTCTGATGCTCACTTGAGCCGGGAGGGTTAGAGAAGGATACAACCTTATCGTAATCTCCGCCGTTGATGCTGAGATAATAATTGAACAGATATTCCTGATAGCTGTAGCTTCTGTAAGCACTGGTAACGCTGACATCCTCAAATCCTGCCGCACGCAGCTCCTTGAACAGTGCTTCAAGAGCCATGGCGGCATTTTGGCGAAGCATCTGCATCTCACGTCCGTCATCGCGCGTAGCCGATACGGTCATAAGATCCTGCGGTGCGTAATCTGAGGGAAGCTTATTATTTACGTTTACAAGAGTAAGGAACTCGGTAGTGTTGCCCGGATTCATGTACTCCTCATATACTGTAAGGTTTGTGACAAATCCGAGATCCGGCATACTTGCCAGTGCCTCTTCTTTCTCATCAAGCGGATCAAGTCCGAAAGGCGACTGAAGCAGGAATGACAGTTCAGCATATTCCGGCTCGGTATTTTTATCAAGCTTTCCGTTTTTATTAAGATTGGTTATTATCCGCTCCACAGTTACCTTGTGCGCCCGTTCATCAACGACCGTGTTAAGCCCCTTAAAATAGGTGCTGACAAAATCCACCGGTACATAAAGCTCGTCGTCCTCAAAATAGCACTCGGCTCCAAGTCTTGTCTCCACATCGTTCACATACACAATACGTGAGTCGGTGACAAAGCGTATCGTCTCCGCTTCGTCTCCCTTTATGACGTATTTCATATCCTCAACAGACCCCGTCACCGCAAGATCGCACATTTTTGCAATATCGGTAAAGCTTATATATACTCTGCCGTTTCTCTGTGACTTCACATAAGGAAGCGAATATTTTTCGTCTCCGATAACATAGCTGTATCGCGACGAATCTTTGGAATCAACATGAGTAAGATCCAAAAACAGGAGCGCCGCCGATACTGCGCACATAATGGCGAATACCGCCAAAAACAGTACAGCTCTTGAAAAATAGGTCTTTATTCTGGCTGAACGGCGTTTTTTAATATAATATTTTTCTCTCTGTCTGTTTACTCTGTTTATTTCGATCTGTTCCGGAGTAAGTCTCACGCGGTCGCGTTCGGCGCGGCGGTTGTTCGGTGTCTGAGCGGAAATACGGCTCATTGATGAATTGGCGGCAGGTCTGCTGCCATTTCGCGGATATCCCGACTGAGCTTGTCCTGACGCACCGCCCTGTCTTCTAATATTAGGATTGTGCGCCTGTGCGTGCGCAGCTTTTCTGCCGGGATTTGCGCCTGCCTGCCTTGGCGGCGTATTTTTACTTGTGCCGTTATTAACGGAACGGTTTTTGTATCCATTCGGCTGACGGTTGTTGTTCATATACATCCCCATTTTAAGTTATATATTGTGCGCCGGATAGCGCCGATATGCTTTTATGTAATCAATACATAGATATTATAACATAAATTTTCCTCATCCTTGTTTTTTGAAAATTTATGTTCAAATAAAAGCTTCCATATTCCGTCTCCGCCAGGCGGAGACCTTCCATGCTTTTATTATAACACATATTCCGCGTTAAATAAAGAGGAAATTACATTTTTTTTAAATATTTTTTCAAATACCGCAAAACTCCCCCTGAGGAGATGTTGTATTTTTTATGTAATAACATTTTTGACTTTAAAGCACACTAATTCTTCTGTTTCAAGCCGGATATTTGTATAGATTTGGGATTGACACAAATATAACAATCATGTATAATTTATTTGTAAGATAAATTTTCTTAACAAACGGAGACATAACTATGAATTTTGAAATGATGCACCCCGCAGACCGAATCGTTACAATAATGAACCGTATTTACAACTACGGTATGACCACCACCTCAGGCGGAAATCTTTCCATATGCGATCCTGACGGCGTAGTTTGGATAAGTCCGTCCGGTGTTGACAAAGGCTCTCTTCGCCGCGAGGATATCATGCAGATATATCCCGACGGAACTATCGTCGGACCGCACAAGCCCTCGGTAGAGTATCCTTTCCATTTGGCAATCTACGCCGCACGCCCCGATTTAAAGGCGGTGCTTCACGCACATCCGCCGGCACTTGTTGGCTTCAGCCTTGTGCGCGAGATTCCCAACACCGCCATCATCCCCCACGCAAGATTCATATGCGGCGACATATCCATGGCAGAATACGCACTTCCCGGAAGTAAGCTTCTCGGTGAGCGCATTGCCGCAGAATTTGCTAAGGGTCTCAATACGGTAATGCTGGAGAATCACGGTGTAGTTATCGGTGCCGACGATCTCTTTTCCGCATTCATGAAATTCGAAACCCTCGATTACTGTGCGCGCCTTGAAATAAACGCTCGTACTCTCGGAAAAACTCCCGTGGCTCTTTCCGAAAAGCACATGGACATATACAAGCAGAAAGTAAATCCGCAGATGGATGAGTTCATCCCCCGTGTACACACAAGCGAGGAGCTTGATACTCGCCGTGAGATGTGCAACCTCATCCACAGAGCATATGACAATCAGCTTTTCACAAGCTCCCAGGGTACATTCTCAAAGCGTCTGTCCGACGGCTCGTTTATAATCACCCCATACGATATGGACAGAAAGTATCTTGAGCCGGGTGATCTTGTACGCATAGAAAACGGCAAGAAGGAGCACGGCAAGAATCCTTCACGCTCTGTGGGACTCCATGCGGCAATATACGAAAAGCATCCCGATATCGAAAGTATAATCGTGGCGCATCCGCCGCACATTATGGCATTTGCCATCACCGACAGCGAGTTTGATGCACGTCTCATTCCCGAAAGCTACATAGCACTTAAAAATGTGCGCAAATTCCCCTTCGGTTCATCTTTTCTCCAGCCTGCTATGCTTGCGGATGAAATTTCCATCAAAAATCCCGTATGCATAATCGAAAACGACTGTGTTATCTGCGGCGGAACTTCCCTGCTCAACGCCTTTGACCGCCTTGAGGTAATGGAATACAGTGCAAAATCCGTTATTGACACCGCTGTTCTCGGAAGACCTATTGTAAACATAAAGCCTAACGAAGTAAAGGATATCGAGATCGCATTTAATCTTTAATTTGACACACATATATACAGCAATATGAAATGGGAACAGATTCGGGCACTTGTCCGAGTCTATTCCCATTTTTCGTATTTTATCTGCCGTGAAAGCTCACGAAGATAGGCTCTGTGTTCCTTATACTCCGGGCTGTATCGCTCGACCTCTGCCCAGAATTTCGGGGAGTGGTTAAATTCTTTCATATGGCACAGCTCGTGTATTATTACATAATCCAAAGCCTCACGGCTTGCCATCATGCAGTACCAGGAAAAATTCAGGGAATTTTTCTTAGAACAGCTTGCCCAGCGTGTAACGGCGGAATTTATTTTCACAGCCGTCGGGAAAAGTCCCATACGCTCAGCAATAATCCGTACACGCTCCGGAATGTATTTTTTCGCCTCACGCTTGTATATATCTGTCACCGCACGGCATATTGCGTCGGGCGCAAGTCCGTCATCGACACAGAAAACTTCATCTGCACCCCCTTGTTCGCTGACACTGTGTATGACACGTTTTTCTCCGAGATATCTCACCTCTGAACCGTAGTCAAGCACGAAAGTATTGCGGCACGATGCAATCTGACGACGCTTCTCACATTCTGCGGCAAGCTTTAGTGCATATTCCGAAAGAAGCCGCACTATCTCATCACAGGGAAGCCTGCTTGGTGCAAGCACCTCTGCCGTACCATCATCCCTCACACGCACACATACGCTCCGTCTCGCCGAGCGTTTTACCGTACACAGCACGTCCCCAAGTCTAACTGTTTCCATACTTATATTCCCTTGAAAATTCACAGCCGCAGAAGTCCTGGCGGTAAAGCGAATATTCCCTTGACAGCTCAATTGAGCGCTTGTAGCCGTTCCGCTTTTTAAAATCTGAGGGAAGATACCGCACGCCGAAGTTTTCTTCAAGCTCCGCGCCTATCTCGTTAAGCTTATCCGCATTTTTGTGAGGACTTACCGTCAGCGTGGTGGCAAAATAATCAAACTCTCCCTCATGCTCTTTCATGTAGCTCGCCGTGGCACAAAGACGCTCTCTGTAGCATCCAAAGCACCGTACTCCACCCTCGGGCAGGTTTTCAAGACCATGGGTCAGCTCATAAAAACGCTCCGGTCTTTGGTCGCATACAATGAGGTCAATGGGATTCTTTTGGGGCATCTCGGAAATAAGCCGTTCAAGCTCTCCGGCGCGTTTTTGATACTCGTCTGAATCTGTAATATTGGGGTTATAAAAATACAGCGTAATATTAAAATATTCCGTAAGGTATTCAAGCACATAGCTTGAGCAGGGAGCACAGCAGGCATGAAGAAGAAGCTTCGGTACCGTTCCCTGCGATTTTATTTTTTCAAGTATCAAATCAAGCTTAGCTTGGTAATTTATTTTCATATTTTTCTCCCGATATATATTGCAGTAACTATAAATTTGTGGTATAATTATTGTGTGTATTAAGAGTTTCCCCTGATTGGAGGTGAGGGCATGAGTAAACAGTCAAAGAGCAAAATATATCCTATCAAACCGACACCGCGTGAGGAATATGAGAAGAATATTAAGGCGGCAGAAGATCAGATTTCTAAAGAAAATCCAAAAATCTCCGGATTTGTTATAGCGATAAAGGCAATTATGGCTGTACTTACCGTGCTTTGTGCCTCACTTCTTGTTTTATCCATTCCCTGCGAATATTCCTATACATACACGCATACCAATACCCCATTAGTGTCGGCACCGTCACCTAAGGTTCACATTTCCGAGGCAGTAAGCGAAGATGAGTTTCCCGAACCGGTGGTATATGTGCCCGTATACTATGATTTCACAGAAGCGATCCCCGAAAGTCCGGCTGTGGGGTATGAATACTTCAATGACACGGTATTTATCGGCGATTCGCGGACAAAAGGGCTTATAATGTACACCGATATGTCACCCTATGACTTTTCCTCGGTCGGGACTAACGTAGGAAGCGTTCAGATTAAGCCTTTCATACGAATGGAGGACGAAAACGGAGAGATTGTGTCCTACACGCTGTTTGAGGCGTTGGAAAAAGAACTCGGAAACTACAAAACTGTATACATTGCGCTGGGACTTAATGAGCTTGGCTGGAAAGCGGAAAATTTCGCTTCCGAATACAGACAGCTCATTGCAAATATTCGTTCCATCACAGATGTGCCCATATACATCCAGCTTATAATGCCCGTCACCGCAAGAGCCGCTGAAACCACCAAATTCGGCATCACAAACGACAAGGCAGTGATCTTTAATGACGTACTGCGGCAGATAGCCGCCGAAATGTCACTTTTTCTTCTTGATCCTACCGAAATGTTCGCTCTTGAGGACGGAACGCTTAATCCGGCACACGCATCCGACGGCGTTCATTTTCAGATAAACTCATATATAGAGCTTGCATACTACTATCGCACGCATATAGTTGATCTTGAAGCCTACGACAACACAAGAAAAAGTGTCGGCGATATTCAGCCTTAAATTTAACATATGCATATACCAAAGTACCGGGAGTGTAAAACATCTCCCGGTATCTTTCTGATTTCATCGCTTGCTGTCAAGATAATTCTGAAGAATTATCTGTGCCGACAGAGTGTCTACAGCCGCTTTTCGCTTCTTTCCTCTGGTATCTGTTAAATTAAGTATCTGATGCGCCGCCATGGTACTGCACCGCTCATCAAACATTTCGATGGGCAAACCTGTTTTTTCGGCAAGCATCTGCGCAAATTCCTTGGCGTGCTCTGCTCTCGGACCGAGAGTTCCGTTCATGTTTATGGGAAGGCCCACAACTATTTTGGAAACGCCAAGTTCTTTTGCCTTGTCCGCCACCATATCCGCCGTTTTCGGCATATAGGTTGAATTGACGTATCCTATACCATTTGCCAGCATACCGAGAAGATCACTTACAGCAAGTCCCGTGCGTGTATCTCCGAAATCAACTCCGAGAATCCGTTCAGCCATATTTCCACCTTACAGTACAATTCCGTTATTTAAAATAAACTCGTCAACCTGCGCCGCTGTGGGAAGCGACGTAGAAGCACCCTCCTTGCCCACAACAAGCGTTCCTACCGCATTGGCATATTTCACCGCACGAACTATATCGCGGCTTCTCATATACTCAAGCGTCATAGCCGCAGAAAATGCATCTCCGGCGGCGGTAGTGTCAACCACAGGACCTTCGTACGTGGTTATAAGCTGTGAATACTTTCCGTCGTGTATATACGCACCTCTGCCGCCAAGCTTGATTACCACATACTTGGTCGCAACCTTTTTCATAAGCTCATTTGCGGCACGAAGGCAGTTATTAACGTCGTTTGGAACTATACCCGTCAGTGCAAGAGTTTCGGTCTCATTGGGAGAAATGACCTCAAGTGCACCCAACTTTTCAAGGGGATATCCGGGCTTTGCAGGTCCTGCATCTACAAAAACAGGGATCTTTTTCTTATTTGCAAAATCCACCGCGGCAATAACAGCATCGGTGGGTATCTCAAAGTGAAGGAATACCGCATCAGGGAGACAAGTCATTGCATCCTCCACATCCGGTGCTGAAAGACGGTTGTTTGCACCGGGATATATGATGATGCGGTTTTCACCGCTCTCCTCCACAAGTATTGCCGCAAGTCCGGTGGGGGCAGCCTTATCATTTACGATGAATCGCGTGTCAATGCCGTTTTCCGCATACAGTGCCTTTAAGCGCTGAGCGTGATTATCGTTTCCGAGTCTTGTGCAGAATATGCTGTCAGCGCCAAGCCTTGCCAGCGTAAGCGCTGAGTTCGCGCCCTTTCCGCCCGGAATGTAATCATAACTGCGGCTCTCGATCACCGACTGTCCGGCATCTGGTATTCTGCCAACCTTCATCACAAAATCCATGTTGGCACTGCTGACCACGAGAATTCTCTTTTTCATAAACTCCCCCTGCTTTTGCAAATCAATATTCGTAGGTGTTTCCTTTATCGGTAATGGTTACTTTGTTTTTGCCGTCAGCACTTGCCTCGCAGCGGCCAACGATCTTAGCCTCGATTCCGTATTTTGCGGCAGTATCAATCATAAACTGCGCATCTTTGGCATCGCAGTAAAGCTCCATACGGTGCCCCATATTGAATACCTGATACATCTCACGGTTCTCTATATCCGCATTCTTCCAGATAGCGGCAAAAAGCGGAGGAGTATCAAAGAGATTATCCTTGATATAGTGAATACCGTTTCCGAAATTCTTGCACTTAGCCTGTCCGCCGCCGGTGCAGTGGATCATACCGTGAACCGCAGAGCGTCTGTTGTCAAGTATCTCCTTGATAACGGGTGCATATGTACGGGTCGGCGAAAGGATAGCATCAACCACAGATACGTCTGTTCCGGGCAGAATATCGTTCACGCCGTAGCTTCCGCAGTACACCTTTGACTCGTCGATGGTGTTAGAATATGTTTCGGGATATTTTGCCACATATTCGTGGGAAAGCATAAGATGGCGTGCCGCGGTGAGTCCGTTTGAACCCATGCCTGCATTATATGCCTTTTCGTATACAGCCTTGCCGAAGGATGCGAAACCTACAATAACGTCGCCGGGCTTAATGTTGTCGCAGTCAATAACATCACTGCGCTTAAGTCTTACAAAGAAAGTAGAGTCAACGATAAGTGTGGACACAAGGTCTCCCACGTCCGCAGTCTCGCCGCCGGACATGGTTATACCAACACCGTACTTACCAAGCATCTCGCAAAACTCGGTGTAGCCGTCGATAACCTGCTTTATAGCCTCACCGTTTACTCTGTGAGCGTTACGTCCTATGGTGTTGGAAAGCACAAAGCCGTCGGTAGCTCCGATACAAAGAAGATCGTCAAGGTTCATAACAACAGAGTCCTGTGCGATGTTGTAAAATACCGAAAGATCGCCGGTCTCCTTATATTTGATATATGCAAGGGAGGATTTCGTGCCGGCACCGTCGGCGTGCATCGCCGCGCAGTATTCGGGATCGCCGCAGGGATCGGGAATTATTTTGCAGAACGCGCCTGCGAATACGCCCTTGTCCTGCTTTGAAATTGCACTGTGTACCTCATCCTTGGTTGCGGAAACTCCGCGTGACAAATATGCCTCAGACATTTTTATTTTCTCCTTTTGATTAAGTAATAATTTATAATTCTATTTCGGATGCCTCTGTTGAATTGGGATAACAGGTAACATCCAGAATACGCTGATTTGTACTTCCGCGGAATTTAAGATTCAGATCCCGCATAGAGTCGATGTAGCGCCCGTCCACAAGGTAATTTGTATATGAAAGAAGCTCGTGAACAGACGGCTCTGTCTCACATTTTTTAAGAAGCTGTTCATAGGTAAAGCCGCTGTAGGTCATAATATCAAGACCTGCATCGGAAGCTTTCTTCGCTATTACAGCAAGCTCATGTCCCCACAAAAACGGCTCGCCGCCGCTGAAGGTAATACCCTTTATCATGGGATTCTTCCTGATATCCGCCCACAGCTTTGCGGTAGTGGTAAGCTTGCCGCCGCCGTATGAATGGGATTCGGGATTATGGCAGTTAAAGCACTTGTGCGGACATCCCTGTGTAAATATTACATACCTAAGACGGGGACCGTCAACAATGGATTCCCTCACCACGCCGAAAAGGCGTATTGGAATATCTTCAATAGGTGTATCGGTTGAAAAGCTGCGCTTTAGCATATGTTATTCCTTTATTTTATAAAATTTTGCGTTTTGGCACACCGCTTGCATATGTCTACTCGCGGTATTCGCCCTTTTTTCTGCTGAGAAGCGCCACGATAACAACGGTAACTACCAAAAGCAGCACCGCGCCGCCCATCCACAGATATGTATCACTAGTCACAGTCTCATCGGGAGTACGCTTACGAAGCCGCTCCTTGGCGATAACCTCAGAAAGCGAATCGTCATCGTACTCATAGGAAAGGCCCTTTATGTCCTTAATAAGAAGTGACGCCGATTCGAGCTTGCCATCCCCTGCAAGAATCTGCAAGGATGTGATATCCTCTATTCCGTCAAAATCCTCTATGTCAAAATATACCGTTGTCCACTCATCGGAATAAACCTTGCCGGAAGATTCAAAACGTCCGTTCTCGGAATGAAGCACAAGCTTCACAGGTACACTTGACATCCCTGCCGGAGCCACATTCTGAAGATTAAGTGTAACCGCAATGATAGGTGTGTTATCAAAGCTTTCCGCATCCTTGAATCTATGTGAAACACCCATCCATCCGGCACGGATGCTGTCATTATACAGCACCGAGCTAAGCTGAGCCGACAAAGCCTGAGTATCATCACGGACAATATGCATATCCCCACAGTAGTATCCGGGGTCTATCATACTTATACTTGATGCACTGTTAAATACAAAATAGCTGTATGATCCCTTTATGCCGTCCGGAGCATTATTAAATGCATCCGAATAGCCGAGACTGCGGCGCGCAAGCTTTGATTCATCGTAGCCTTTCACTATATCGGCAATGCTGTCCGATTCAAGTGTCATAAGCGCACTTGATATTATAACGTCCGCCTCGGTGGTGTCAATGCACTTTACAGCTTCCGCTATAGCCGCCGCTCTGTTTCCTGTAATGGCAATATATGCATCAACTCTGTCATTGAAGTAAGCCGAATAATAGCCCATCACGTACTGCTTTGTAAGTGCGCTCATGCGAGCCGAGGATTCTTCATAGGTGCTGTCGCAGAATATGATGTTTTTGCTGTCCCATAAAAGCTGGTGAAGCAGTTCGGTAAGAGGTGCGCAGTTGTTGGCATCTATAGTACCATCACCGATGTCCGAAGCCCGTTCTCTGATCTCAACAGCAATCTCCCATCCGTAGTTTCCGTACTGCGCAGTTTCAAGCGAAAGGGCGGTGAAATAATCGTTAAGCGGAAGCTCGGATGCATTTGTTGACAGCTCCACATCCATAAGATCCGTTACAGAAATATACACACGCGCCCCGGAGTTCCGTGATGTGATGTTAAAATACATCTTGCTAAGCTCCCTCGCGGTATATGCCAGCATATCCGAGACAGAAGCTCCGTCCTGTATTATGTTTTCGCATTCACCGAGAATAACGCCTGCCACGCTTCCGTCAGCGCACCATGTGTCGGCAATATAAGAGCCAAATGCTCCCGTAAAATCACTGCCTGCGGATTCATCCACCGAAGAATCACTGTAATCATCTGCACTGTACAAGGCGGCAAGCTCTTCCATCGCAGAGCGTTCCCAGCCGATGCAGCGAAGTAGCACACTGACGCCGTTTCGGTTAAGTACCTCGATTTTCTTCGAAAGCTGTTCTGTGTATTCCTTATTTATGTAATATGTGCCTTTGTTGTATAAAAACGGCACTCCCTCCGACGGAGAGACAAATGCAAGGCGAATATCAGCGCACAGCACGGTAAGACCGCTGTCAGTCTCACCCACAATTGAGATATCGTCCGCCGCAAAGCCTTTTACATCAGACGCAAATGCGGATTTATCGGACAAGCGGCCGCCTCCTGGATTGTCTATGTAAAAAGGACGCGAAACAAGCTTGTAATTTCCGTCAGTGTCCGTTACCACCGCTATAAACCGGCTGTAGCAGGCATAGGGGTTGTCTGCCGGAAGCTTCCAATTAAGCTCAAAGCGAGTTGTCATCTCTCCCGATACAACAGGTTCAAGTAAAAGAAGCTCCTCTGCGGTTGGCAGGGTGTCCGACTCATATATATACACCGAAATTCTGCCGTCCTGGTTATTAAGCACCGTATCACGGTCAATTTCACCGTAAAAGCTCACTGTTGAACGGTCGTCACTGAGACGGCATATGCTCACATTGCCGCAGGACTCGTATTCTTCCGCCTTGGGAAGCGTAACGGCACTTATGGAGTAAATCTCCACATTTCCTCCGCCGTCATTAAAGCGAAGCTCAATACTGCGAAGCATGGACACGTCTCCGACATACGCGTAGTAGTAGGACGGACCTGACATTGGCTTTATGGGTACGGCAACTGTCTTATCTTCAGTGTTAGCCTGAGAATCAGATGTGGTATAGCATACGGTGAGCACATCGCTCATCGTGCTGTTTGACAGCTTTATTCTAAGAGAATTAGCGTCATATAAAAGCTCAGGTGCAAAAACATCGGCACTCAAAGAAAACGGCTCAAAAGAGCTGGCATTTAGTAAAAGCACACCGTCGTCGCTCATGGCACCTGCGGCACCGCTAAGCTCGTATTTGTCAAATAGGAACCGCGAGCTTACGCCAAGGTCTACCTTGTCGCAGGCGTAAACATCATCAATATAGAATCCCTCGGCGGAATATTTAAAATTGGCTGTATCCACAACACAGGCAATTTCCATGGAAACGACTTCATCTCTGCCGCCCCATTTGGAAATATCCGCCTCCACCCGACACCATTCGCCGCCGGTGACGTCAACAAGGCTCTCGGTACTGCTTCCGTCGGATGAAAACAACGTAATTCTTGAATAGTATACCGCTTCAGGGTCTTCCTCACACAGCGGCACATATATGTCGTATACCACGCTTCGATAATCGTCAAGTCTGATTGGCGATGAAAATTCCGCATATACACAGCGAAGCTCGCCGAGGGCGGCATATGCGCCCACAGCCCTAAGGCAGGAACGCTCATAAGACTCGTCTGCACTGTCGTTGACGGTCATTTTTTCCATAACGGTTTTGTGTATATTTTTCCCCGCACGAAACGCTCCAACGGACGTATCAAAGGATTCTATCATATAGATATCGCCGTCCGTAAAATCATATGCTAAAGCAGGCAAAACAAAAATGCTTATAAGGCATAAAACAGCACAGAGGAAGTATCTGACCGTACGCATATTTTTCATCCCTGTGCCACATCCTTTCTTTTAAGAGAGTAATGTATTTTATGCTCTTTTCAAAACGTACATCCGCACCGCAAAATCAAGCGAAAACGTCCGCCACTATTATTATAACATAAATTTTCCCCAAAAGATATACTTTTTTGAAAATTTAATAACTTTTTTTGAGCTTTAAAAAGTTTTTTCAAAATATTTATATTTTTTCGATACTATATTGTTTTGTTAACAAAGATGTGGTATAATGTATATAATTATGATTTTGCCGCGAAAAACAGGCGGTATCTATCACAATACTACGGAGGAAATACAATGCCGATAAAAATACCCGAGGGACTTCCGGCTCACGAAACTCTTGAGCGTGAAAATATATTCGTAATGAACGATTTTCGTGCGGAGCATCAGGACATCCGTCCTCTGAAAATTGCCGCACTGAATCTTATGCCCACAAAAATAACCACAGAAACACAGCTTATACGTCTTCTTTCAAACAGCTCGCTCCAGATAGAGTTTACACTGCTTCAAACCGCGACTCACCGTTCAAAGCACACTCCTGCCGAGCACATGGAGGCGTTTTACAAGAATTTCGACGATATAAAGGGCGAAAATTTCGACGGTCTGATTATCACGGGCGCGCCGGTGGAAAATCTTGATTTTCACGATGTTACATATTGGGATGAGCTTTGCGGAATCATGGAATGGTCAAAAAAGCACGTGTTCTCCACACTGCACATCTGCTGGGCGGCACAGGCAGGACTGTATTACCACTACGGCGTGAAAAAACACTCCCTTGACAAGAAAATGTTCGGTGTTTTCAAGCATTACGCTCTTCGTCCAAACCACCCCATCGTGCGCGGATTTGACGAATACTTCTATGCACCGCATTCGCGCCACACGGGAATATCCGAGGATGAAATATCAAGAGTCAGCGAGATCGAGCTTATCGCAAGAAGCGATATGGCAGGTCCGTATATTATAGCCGCCAAGGATTCCCGTATGCTGTTTGTAACAGGTCACTCGGAGTACGATTATGACACGCTGTCAAAGGAATATTTCCGCGACGTTGACAAGGGACTTGACATTGAACTGCCGTACAACTATTTCCCCGACGATAACCCTTCAAAGCGTCCTCCGAATCTCTGGCGCGGTCACGCAAATCTCATGTTTTCAAATTGGCTCAACTATTTCGTTTACCAGAACACGCCCTACAATCTTGAAGATCTGTCAAGATCGTAAATATATTTTTTATGCGTGTAAATACTAATACCGTGGGATATCCCACGGTATTATATTTTTGGGGGAGAAAAATATGGATAATAACGAAACTCTCTTAAATGAGCTTTACAAAAACACCACCATGGGAGGCGACGCTATAATTGATCTTATGGATAAGGCGCAAAATCCGGAGATGCGCACGGAAATGACACGGGAGCTTGAAAAGTACCGTGAATATTCAAAGCGCGCCGCTTCTCTTTTGGCTGAGCGCGGACTTAAGCCTGAAGAACCTGGCATGATGGCTAAGGCAGGCAGTAAAATGGGCATGGCATTCAATACTATGCTTGATACGACCACATCACACCTGGCAGAAATGATGATAAACGGTGCAACAATGGGTATAATCAATATCGAAAAGCAGTTAAACTCCGGCGAGCATTCAAACGAAGCCCGAGCACTCGCTGAGGACGTACTGAAATTCGAAAAGAGCACCGCTGAAAACCTAGCAAGATTTTTGTAATGCCGCCGCATGATAAAAGGGGAAACCGACCGGTTTCCCCTTTATGTATTTACTTTTTCCTTATCCCAAAGAGTCGCTTTAAAATCGGAACAAACAGCTTTGGGGATTTGACGACTACAACCTTCATATCGTATATCCCTTCCTAAATGCGGATAATAAGCAGTAATTAACAGCTCACTAAAAGAATATGCACTCACGTGCCGATTGGTTAATCGCGGCTCTCGATAACAAGCATAACACCGCGATCAAGGGATATTTCGGCAAACTCCGAGGTTATTTCATTGCTTACCGCATAGGAATATTTTCTTGTAAGCTCCACAGCCTCAAGGGGATAATACACACCGGACACCGACACACCCTCGCACTTGTCCGTGAGAGCCACAAGGGACAGATATTTGTACCCTCTATTTACAGAAAGCCGCTTCGGCTCACCGTCGGAACGAAGAATATGCACGCGGTTTCGCCCGTCGGTCATAACACATTCAATGCCCTTACCTGCAATATATTCAAGCAAAAACACGCTTGACAGCGTATGGTCCAGCCTGCCGCCAAGACCGCCTATTATAACGATTTTCTCAGCACCTCTTGCAATTGCGGTATCTACCGCCAGCTGAGTGTCGGTATCGTCCTTGATGGACGGCACAATGATCTTTTCAAGCTCACAAAGCTCCGTGTCACTGACAGCAGAGCGGTCAAGGGAATCAAGATCGCCAAGGAGCATATTCGGCTTTACAGAAAAGTGTCTAGCTGTAAGATATCCGCTGTCAGCCGCTATGACGAAATCATCATCGGAAATAGAGCACGACAGTTCCGACAGCGTATCGGCAAACACCGTACCGCCGGTGAAAATATAGAAGTTACGACTCATTTTTTATCCCATTGGTGCTTGTTTTTCAGCACCTCGTAAAATTCAAGATAGCTTTTGTGGCGCTCAGAGGGAACATCACCGTTTTTCACAGCTTCAAGCAGTGCACAGCCTTCCTCTTTGGTGTGCGTGCACTTTGTATAGCGGCATTTGCCGATATACGGCTCAAATTCGCGAAACACATATGGCAGATCATCCTTAGTGTAGAAATCGAACTGCAAAAAATCCAGCATACTGAATCCGGGCGTATCCGCCACGTATCCGGTAGCAGTATCGCCAAACTGTTTACTTAGCGGATAAAGCTCTACATGACGGGTAGTATGACGTCCGCGCTGAGTCTTTTGACTCACCTCGCCCGTAACAAGTCCGAGGGATGGAAAAAGACGGTTCATAAGCGTGGATTTGCCAACGCCCGATGCTCCTGCAAATACGGAAACACGGTCGGCATTATCACGTATATACCCCTCAAGCTCTCCGCCGTCTATGCCGACACCCTCGATAAACACAGAAAATCCGCATTTTCGGTAGATATTTGCATAGTGCTCCGCATCTTCAAGTGAAATATCCGCTTTTGTAATAACAACAACAGGCTCGATGTTTTTGTGCTCGGCAATAGTAATAATCTTGTCCACGGCAGACAAAGCCGGAGTCGGCTTTGATACGGCAAATACGGCAAAAATTATATCAATATTTGCCACGGGTGGACGAATGAGATGATTTTTCCGTTCAAGCGTCTCCTCGATCATAACGCCGCCCATTGCTTCGTCGGTGCGCTTGCCCCCATCTTTGAGGCTGTCTGATACTACGGCAAGCTCCGTATCAACGCGAAGCACAACATCGTCTCCCACAAGAAGTGTAAGATTCTCATGGCGAAAAACGCCGCGCGCTTTGCACAAAAGAGTATCTCCGCCAAGCTTAACACCCATATTTCTGAGCATCTCGGCATCGGTGTGGGATATGCGCACCTCGTAGATGCCGCCAACACCCTTTATGATTTTTCCGTTAAGTTTTAACTCCATTCAAACAATCTCCGTCACGGCTTATTCAGCATCGCCTGTGGGTGCAGGCTTCGGTCCGAGACTCATAACAAAGTCTATCTTAGTACCTGCCGGAGTAGGTGCTCCGTGAGCACGGCTTTGTCTTATAACAAGTCCGACCGCAACATCGTCAGAATATTCACGGGTAACCTCTCCAAGCTCCAGCTTGTTCCAGCCAAGCATCTTCATAACCGCCGCTTCATCGCATTTGGTAAAGTCCGGCATACTTACATATTCGATCTTTTGTCCGCTGCTGACATACAGCGTGACCGTATCCCCCACATTAAGCGTTGTTCCCGGCTCCGGATCTGTTCTTATAACATAACCTTCGCTGAGATATTCGTGTTCTTCCCTGATTTCCACAGGGATAAGTCCGTAATTTGTGCGAAGATTTATAGCGGCATCACGGGCGTCATCATAAGCGAGATCCGGAAGCTCACAGGTCTCGGCACCCCAGCATACCGTCAATTTAAGCGTGCACCGCTGTCCCTTTTCAAGATTAACCTTGCGCTTCGCTTTGGGGAGCGGATCCTGCGCAATAATAACATTTCTGTCATATTTCGCGCTGTAATCGTAGTCCACTTCAACATCGAAGTAGGATGCCTCAAGAGACTGCTCAAATTCCTCACTGTAGATAAGTCCCACATACTCCTGTATCGTTATCTGCTTTGAAGTATCCGTAGTTGTAACTGTGAAAAGCTTGTTAAGTACAACTACGGCACTGATACAGCAAACTATGAGAAACGCACTTGCAACACCGGCTATAACAGGGAACATAGACCTGCTTGCACGGGGTGGTGGCGTAAGCTTTTTCACGTTTGATAGCGAAGATTGCTGACTTTGGCTGAAATTATCCGACGAAGTATCGGTTTTCGGCATCTTAAAGACAGTTCTGGGGTTATTTTTCACCTGCGCCACATGGCGAAGCATCTGTGCGGCGCTCTGGAATCGGTTGTCCGGATTTTTCTCCATAGCACTCATGATTATCTGCTCCATACCAATGGGAAGCTGGGGATTTATCTCACGGGGAGGACGCGGACGGTTTTTAACCTGCATTATGGCAACCGTAACAGGGCTGTCCGCCACAAATGGCAGCTTGCCTGTTGCCATTTCGTACATTGTAACGCCAAGAGAATATATATCGCTTCTGCGGTCTATAGTCTTACCGCTTGCCTGTTCGGGGCTGATGTAAAATACCGTTCCGATGGCCTTATCGGTCATAGTTACCGTCTCGGCATTGGGAAGCTTGGCTATACCGAAGTCCGCCACCTTTATAACGCCGTTTTTCAGCATCATAATATTCTGCGGCTTAATATCTCGGTGTACAATTCCCTTTTGGTGAGCATGATCAAGTGCTAACAGTATCTGCTCGGTAATATTTATCATCTCATGGAAGCTGAGAACACCTTTTTTGAGAATATAGTTTTTAAGCGTAATACCCTCAACAAGCTCCATTACGATGTATTTAAGGTTGTCCTTAACGGAAACATCGTAAATGTTTACGATGTTCGGATGTGAAAGCATGGCAACAGCCTTGCTCTCATTGATAAAACGCTTGACCGCCTGTGTGTCGTTATTTATGTCATCCTTAAGCATTTTGACAGCTACATTTCGCCGCATAAGAAGGTCGGTGGCTTCAAATACCACTGCCATTCCGCCGATTCCTATGACTTTTATAATTCTGTAGCGCTTGTCAAACACCTGACCTACGTACTTTTCAAAAGAATCCATCATTCCAGCTCCTTTACATGCTTGACAAGCACTGCCGTAATATTGTCAGGTCCGCCTGCTTCGTTTGCGGCATCAATAAGCTTGTCTGTTTTGTCGGAAAGCTCAGACTCTATATCTGTAACTACGTCAATATCAAGATCGGATGAGATGATTGCATATATATCTTCGGGAAGGAGCTGTCCTGACAGTCCGTCCGAGCAAAGAAGTAAGTAGCAGACCTCAAGGCTTGACAGATCCACAGAGAATATGTCAACTTCAAGCTCTTTGTTTATTCCCACTGCCCTTGTTATACGGTTGCGGTAAGGATGGTTTCTCGCTTCCTCAGGTGAAAGCGAGCCGCTGTCTATAAGATGCTGAACATATGAATGGTCGTGGGTTATCTGTGTAATGGTATTATCGGAAACAAGGTACAGACGGCTGTCTCCCACATTTACCACATATACGGTGTCGTCGCAGAACAGTGCCGCAACAAGCGTAGTTCCCATTCCCTGATAGTCGGTGGAGCTTTGCGCTTTTTTGAATACCGCCTCGTTGGCATCATGCACGGCATCATCCAGAACAACGCACGCCTCATCGCTGGTCAGCGTAAGAATTCCCTCACGGCTCACCTTTGACTGTGTATATTTGACAATGCTCTCCCCAAAGGTCTCAATAGCGCTCTCGCTTGCCACGTTACCGCTCTTTGCGCCGCCCATACCGTCGCAGACAACAGTAAGCGTTGCGTTCTTGCATATTGGGCGTATCAAGTAGCTGTCCTGATTCGCGGTGCGCATCTTGCCCATGTCGCTTTTTCCGAAAAAGTTCATTTGCACAATCATTCCTCTCGTTCCGGGGACATACCCCAAGCTCACTTTTATGTGAAACATCTATGTACCTTTTACGCCTGCGATTTACACGCATCCGAAAAAGGTATCACCGATTATATTTTAATATATACGGTGCATTATACAGTTTAATGTAAAGGGTCATCAAACAGTGGTATTATCGACTGATTTTTCGGCATCCTCTTTAAGCTTTGCACGGCGAAGCTGACCGCACGAGGCATTTATGTCGCCACCAAGCTTCCGTCTGACGGTCGCATTTATGCCAAGGGAATTCAGTGTATCGCAGAATTTCTTCACCGCGTCTCCGCTTGAACGGGAAAATCCGCTTTCCTCAACTTCATTTACGGGAATAAGATTCACGTGTATGGGGAAAGGCTTCGAATTACGGTACAAACCGTGCTTGAGCGTGCTTGCAAGCCGCCTTGCGTATTCTGCGGAATCGTTTTTGCCCGAAATAAGCGTATATTCAAAGGATATGCGCCGTCCCGTGGCTTCAAAATAACGCCTGCAGGCAGAGAGAAGCTCCTCTATCTTCCACTTATTGTTCACCGGCATAATTGATGATCTGGTCTCATCATCCGCCGCATGAAGGGAAATGGAAAGCGTTATCTGTAAATCATGCTTTGCAAGCTCGTCTATCTTATCAACCAGACCGCAGGTGGAAAGTGAAATATGGCGGCTGCCGATATTAAGTCCTGCGGGATCGCCAACAAGAGATAAAAACTTTAATGTGTTGTCAAAATTATCAAGCGGCTCACCGATTCCCATCATTACGATGTTTGAAATACGCTCGCCGAGATCACGCTCTGCGGCAATTACCTGACCGATAAGCTCCGCCGGGCGAAGTTTTCGCACAAGACCGCCTATTGTAGAGGCGCAGAATTTGCATCCCATGGGACATCCCACCTCGCAGGAAATGCAGATACTGTTTCCGTGCTTGTAGCGCATAATTACGCTCTCTATAACGTTTCCGTCATGCAGACCGAAAAGATATTTTACCGTACCGTCAAGCTTTGATACCAGCTTTTGTTCCACAGTGGGAAAATCAACCACCGCCGTTTCCGACAGCTTTTCACGAAGCTTTTTTGAAATATCAGTCATGCCGTCAAGGGAAACACCGCGGTGCATCCAGGAGAATATCTGCTTTGCGCGGTACTTTGGCTCTCCCAGCGAGGAAATGAATTCCTCAATTTCGGGAATGTTCATGGAAAGCAGATCGGCTTTGCCGTTAAGTGTTAGCATAATTTTTCCTTATTTACGTCTTAATTTTGCAATGAAGAAACCGTCGGTTCCGTGTACATTTGGCATCAGTGTAAGCATTCCGCCATTTGACGAAAGCTCCCCTACACTGAAGTCCTCAGCCGTATATTCGGCGGATTCGCGAAGGAATCTTAAAATCACATCTTCATTTTCTTTTTTATTCAAAGTGCAGGTAGAATAGCACAAAACTCCGCCGTGTTTAACGTACTCCGACACGTTTTTAAGTATGGAATACTGTATCTCAGGAAGCCGCTCCATTTCATCCGCCGATTTATACCTTATCTCCGGCTTCTTGGCTATAACACCAAGTCCTGAGCACGGCACATCGCATATAACCGTATCGGCAGAATCAAGAAGCTCCTCATCACGTACAGAGCCGTTCTTTTCTTCCGTTTCTATAATATCTATTGAAAGCCGTCCTGCACCGGATTTAACAAGAGACAGCTTATTTTTGTGAAGATCAAAGCTTTTAAGCTTGCCGCGATTTTCCATAAGTATTGCGGCAGAAAAGCTTTTTCCGCCGGGGCAGGCACAAACGTCAAGCACCGTGGTATCCGGCATGGGAGCTGCCGCCGCTCCCGCTATCTGCGATGCCTCGTCCTGTATATAGACGTATCCCGCTGAAATAAGTTCCGAAATTTCCGAGGGAAGGGATTTTCCGCAAAGTCTGACACCGTAGGGTGAATACTTTGTAGGTCTTGCAGAAATCCCCTTGTCCGAAAGCTTGGATAAAAGCTCCTCACGGGATATTTTCAGCGAATTTACGCGCAGTGTGACTTCCGGCTGAGCATCAAATGCCGCAAGCACCGGCTCAGGATCGGGAAAGCTCTCGGAGAGCACATTTATAACGTCAGCACCGCAGGAATAGCGTACCGACAGATAGTTCACCCGGTCATTTTCAGACGGATACGGAATTTTGTCTTTTCCCATAGTCCGCAGGAAATTCCGAAGCACAGCATTTATAAATGATGCCGCCTTGGGCATTTCCGCCTTGGCAAGATTAACGGTTTCGTTCACCGCCGCACTTTCCGGAATACGGTCGAGATATATAAGCTGATAAAGCCCCATCCGCAGGAGCGTTATCACCTGACTGTCAAGCTTTCCCACAGGCTTTGCCGAAAGCTTGCCGATAATATAATCAAGAGTGATGCGGCGTTCAATAACACCGTACACAATAGCGGTATAAAGCCCCTTTTCAGCCCCCTCAAGGGCGAAACGGCGTATTGATGAATCTATTTCAAGATTAGAGTATTTTTTATCGCGCTCACAGAGAATAAGTGAGCGGTATGCCGCACTCCGTGCGGTAAACTTGTTTTTAGTCATATTATCTGCGTCTGTTGCTGCTTTTTGCAATAAGAAGGATTCGTATAAGGTTTGCAAGGGACACTGCAAGTGCCGCAACGTAGGTAAGTGCCGCGGCAGTAAGCACCTTTCTTGAAGCTTTCAGCTCCTCACTGTCAAGTCCTGCCCCCTCAAGTGCCTTCATGGCACGGGAGCTTGCATTAAATTCAACAGGAAGCGTTACAAGCTGAAACAGGGTTGACAGTCCGAACGCCGCAACACCAAGGTAGGCAAGGGATTCCATGCCAAGCAGGATTCCCAGAAGCAACAGCGGCATTGCAAGGTTTGAGCCGATGTTGGTTATTGGAATAATAGCCGAGCGTATCTTCATGGGAGAATATCCCACGGCATACTGAACGGCGTGACCTGCCTCGTGAGCCGCAACACCTACCGCCGCTGACGTTGCCACAGAATGCACGGAATCCGAAAGATAAACGGTATTATCCTTGGGATTAAAGTGGTCGGTAAGCTCACCGGCAACCTGTGCTATTCGCACATGGCGAAGTCCGTTTGAATCAAGTATGTGTCTTGCGGCATCAAAGCCTGTCATGCCTCTTTTTGAGGCAATTTTCGAATACTTTGAAAACGTGGTTTTCACATTTGCCTGTGCCCAGAATGCAAGGAGCACCGCAGGCAGTACCAAGATGAGATATGTGGCATCAAGACCTAAAAAATACATATCCTGACCTCTTTTTTGTTATTTTGAATACTTCTTCAGTATATCCCCAGAAGAAATCTTTCTTCCGTTGATGTAATCTGACGCATTCATGCGTCCCTTTCCCTCCGGTAAGAGATTTGTGATATAAACCGAGCCACGGCGGCAGGCAACTTCAATACGGTTTGCCTTTGCATCGCACAAAAGCACCTCGCCGGGATTTGCGTGTTCTTTTTTTGTATCAGCCAGCTCCGAACGCACTATTTTAAGCGCACGGTCGCCCTGGGACACTACGGCAAGGGGAAACGGTGACAGACCGCGTATGCGGTTGTGCACCGAAAGTGCATCGGTATCAAAATCCAGCAAACAGTCCTCGTTCTCTATCTTTGCCGCATAGGTGGAGTTTGTATCATCCTGCTTTTCACGGGATGCAGTGCCGGCTTCAAGCTCCTCTATTGTTTTGCAAAGTAACTCTGCGCCTGCATTTGCAAGCTTGTCGTGCACAGTCTCAAAGTTGTCGTCGAGCTCTATTTTTACAGAAACCTTTGATATCATATCTCCCGTATCAATTCCGGGATCAATATGCATTATGGTAATGCCGCTCTCCGCCTCGCCGTCGATAATGGCGCGCTGTATTGGAGCGGCACCGCGGTATTTCGGAAGAAGCGAGCCGTGTACGCAGATGCATCCAACACCGGGATAGTTTATAACATTCTCCGGCAGTATCTTTCCGTATGCCGCAACAACGATAAGCTCAGGAGCAATTTCCTGAAGAAGTGCGGCAAATTCCTCGCCGCGAAGAGTCTTCGGCTGATACACGGGTATTCCGTGCTCCTCGGCGCACACCTTCACAGGCGGCGGAGTGAGGATCATCTTTCTTCCTTTCGGCTTATCCGGCTGGGTAACAGCTCCTATAACATTTGCGCCTGCCTTGATAAGTGCTTCAAGCTGTATCTTTGCGAAATCTGGAGTACCCATAAAAAGTATTTTTGACTTCATGATTATGATTCCACCTCATCGGGGTCAAGCATTCTTACAACATTGTCGGTAAACAGCACACCCTCAAGATGGTCAAGCTCATGGCAGAACGCTCTGCCGGCAAGACCTGAGCCTGTGACGGTATGTTCCTTTCCGTCAAGACCTGTGTAGCGCACAGTAACAGTCATGGGACGGTCGGTTATGCCCCACTGATTCGGAACGGAAAGGCATCCCTCAGCCTCCTGCTGATTACCCTCACGCTTTATGATAACAGGGTTTATCATGATGTAGGGTTTGTTTTCCTCAACCTCTACCACAACCATACGTCTGAGCTTGCCTACCTGTACAGCGGCAAGTCCGCATCCGTTGGCATCTCTCATGGTCTCAACCATATCCGCCGCAAGCGTTTTTATACGCTCATCAATAACCTCAACCGGGCGGCTCTTTTTGCGAAGGATTGGATCGCCGTCTTTCACTATATTGAGTTTTGCCATATAGCACCTCCGTAATACGTCACATAGAAGCAGGTCCGATATCAACCGAAACCGATGCCTTGGCACTTGGCTTCGGGAAATCGGAAAGCAGGGTACATATAAGCTCCCTTACTCTTCTTGTGACCTGACATTTCAAAATTATTCGCATTCTGTATATATTATTGACCTTATAGACCGGCGCCTCAAACGGACCGAAAATGTACATCGGCACATCTGCAAAGCTGTCCGATATATACTCTCTGAGCCTTGAATCAAGCTTCAGCGTAAGGTCAAGCACGCTCTTTTCGTCGTCCCCGTGTATTCCGAGAAGCACAAACTCGCAGAACGGCGGGAATCCAAGCTGGCGGCGCAGTTTTACGGCACTGTTGTAAAATCCCTCGTAATCCTGCTTTGCCGCAAGATTTATGGTCTCATGATCGGAATTGTAGGTTTGTATCACTGCCCGTCCCGGCTTGTCTGCACGTCCGGCTCTGCCTATAACCTGCGTAAGAAGCGCAAATGTACGCTCCGTGGCACGGAAATCGTCAAGATACAGCGCACTGTCGGCATTTATTACTCCGACCAATGTTACGTCCGGGAAATTATGCCCCTTTGTGACCATCTGCGTGCCTATAAGTATGTCGGCTTCGTGTTCTCTGAACTGTGACAGTATGACCTCGTGGGAAAATTTCGCACCTGCGGCATCGGCATCAAGTCTTAGTATGCGCGCATCCGGATAAAGCCCGTGAAGCTCCTCCGCCACAAGCTGAGTTCCAAATCCCTTGCGTGTCATATGCTCCGAGCCGCATTTTGGGCAGGTCTCCGGCACAGATTCGGTATACCCACAGTAATGGCATTTGAGATGATCGTGATCGTGTGCACGGTGATATGTGAGTGACACCGTACAGTTGGGACAGGTCACGACCTCACCGCATTTAAGACAGCTCACAAAGTTATTGTAGCCTCGTCTGCCAACAAAAAGTATTGTCTGCTCGCCACGCTTGAGATTTTCGCGAATCTCACCCTGAAGCACCTCACCAATGGGAGTTATTCTGCCTTCGGCGCAGTCAAGCCGCAGATCGGCTATCTTCACCTCCGGAAGCACAGCGGTGCCGTAACGCTCACTTAGAGTTACAAGGGTGTATATCCCCTCTTTCGCACGGTAAAAGGATTCAAGAGAGGGGGTAGCGGAAGCAAGCAGCATAAGCGCGTTGTTTTTTGCCGCGCGGTAACGTACTATGTCGCGGGTGTGATATCTTGGAGTCATATCGGATTTGTAGGTATGCTCCTGCTCCTCGTCAATTACTATCATTCCGAGATTGTCAAGGGGAGCAAATACCGCAGAGCGCGTTCCGATAACAACGTCCACCTCGCCTGCGCGTATGCGCTTCCAGGCATCGGATTTTTCGCCCTCGGACAGCGATGAGTGTATGACAGCCACACGCTCACCGAAAAATCCGCAGAACAGATCAACAGTCTGACCCGTAAGCGATATTTCCGGTACAAGCACAATAACCGATCTTCCGTCTGCGATAACCTTGTCTATAACCGATTTGATAACCCTGGTCTTACCGCTTCCGGTCACGCCATAAAGAAGTGCCGCACAGGCTTTTCTTGACAGGGCAAGCTCCGACAAAGTATCGCACGCCAACCTCTGTTCACCGCTTAAAACATTAGAATCAGACACCTTTCCCCGTCCTGCATAGGGATTTCTTATCTTAGCGCACTCGCGCACCGAAAGGATTCCCTTTGCCACAAGATTTTTAAGGGTAGCAGGTGAAACTTTGACAACGTCTGCAAGCTCCCCCGCTGATCGTTCCGCATCTTCAAGAAATTCTACCGCTCGCTTTTCAGCCGTACCAAGCCTCATATGCTCGGTATCCGAAATCACGCGGTAAAACCGTTCCACGGGATCGCGTTTGGCGCGAAACAGAGTCCCAAGCGTTCCGCCGGGCAGTATGGTCTGCACAGCCTCACCGGTGGAGCAAAATGTACGCTCCCGTAAGAAAGCACACAGTCCAAGCAGCTCCTCCGAGAGTGAAAAGCGGTCGTCTGCCACATCTTTTACAGGCTTCAGTCTGTCATATTCCGAATGTGAAAGTATGTCCTCCACAACGGCGCACCGGTGCTTGCCTGCACGTGAAGCCGTTCCGAACTCCACCGACACAAGCGAGCCTTTATGCACCTTATCTGCAAGATGCTTCGGGATCTCATAGTCATAGCTTCGGTCAGCAAGTGGCGGGAGATCAAGTATCCGTACACGCGCAACGGCGGACAAAGCCTCGCTCATCAGTTCTGCTCGGGAGCAGTCTCTGCAAAATCGGTTTGGCAGCAAGCCTCATCATTTGTCGGCTCGCTTATCTTATATTCGCCCTGATAAATGCGGTTGATTGCATTTTTAACAGCCTTTTCATCGCGAATATCACGCTTTATCATGGAAGCAAGGCTCTTATCGGTTTCCTTGTTGGCAATAAGCTTCTCAGCCTGCTCGCGCTGATGAACATATTCGTCGGTTACGAGTCTTGCGCACTTTGCGGTTGCTATGCAAAGCATATAGCGGTTGTATTTGCCGTTCTGGCTCAGTTCTTCTACGGAAGGATAAATCATTTTTAGTACCTCATTTCTTTGTATATGGAATATTTAACGTGATTATTTGTGTATGTAACTATATTATGCGAAAAAATTTTCTGTGTATTCGGACTGACGTGCCACGCGAAGCTTTTCAGCTTCCACAACGCCGATAATATCATGCGCCGCAGTATCTACCATGTTGTCGCCGTTGACCACCACATAGTCATACTCCGAAAGATGCGAAAGCTCAACCTTAGCCGTATCAAGCCGCTTTCTTATAACCTCCTCCGGCACATCGTCGCCTCTGCCGCGAAGTCTTGCTTCAAGGGTAGCATAATCCGGCGGTGTTATCATAAGGAGCACCGCGTCGGGGCATTTTTTCTTTATCTGCATAGCACCCGCAACCTCGATTTCAAGAATAACACTGCGTCCCTTGGCAAGATTCTCGTTTACCTCTTTTTTTGGAGTGCCGTAATAGTTTCCGCAGTATTCTGCATATTCAAGCATCATATCCGCATCAATACGGCGTCTAAAATCGTCTTTGTCGATGAAATAGTAATTTACACCGTTCTTTTCGCCCTCGCGCGGTGCTCTTGTTGTCGCCGACACCGAGTAAACAAAGCTTCGGTCAAGCTCCATGAGACGCTTTATCACAGTTCCCTTGCCGCTGCCGGAGGGACCGGAAATAACTATAAGTATACCTTTTTTCATATTCCTTGTACGAAATTCCGGTTAGTCCGGATCTTCCGTTTCCTCCTCATCCTCACCCTCGTCACGGTCGGAGAGACGGTTGGAGATCGTCTCCGATTGGAACGCGGATAAAATAACGTGTTCGCTGTCGGTTATGATAGCGGCACGGGTGCGCTTACCGCAGGTAACGTCAATGGCACGTCCGCTGTCCTTTGCATCCTGTATAAGACGCTTGATAGGCGCGCTGTCGGGACTTACCACCGCCACGACACGTTCTGCGGCTACCATGTTTCCAAATCCTATGTTTATGAATTTCATGCAGCACCTCCGTTATTCTATATTCTGGAGCTGTTCACGGATCTTTTCAAGCTCGCTCTTAACTTCAACTACCATAGCGGCAATGTCGGGATTGCTTGCCTTTGAGCCGATAGTGTTGGTCTCGCGGTTCATCTCCTGCATTAGGAAGTCAAGCTTTCTTCCAACAGGCTCGTCTGATGTGAATATCTCACGCATCGCCTTGAAATGGCATCCGAGACGAACAATCTCCTCATCTATTGCCACACGGTCGGCATATATGGCGCATTCGGTGAGAACCATGTTGGGATTAAGCTCAACGGCATTATCCGCAAGTAAAGTCTTAAGTCTCGTCTCAAATTTTGTCCTGTAGCTTGAAATATCATCCTCGGAGTGAGTTTTTATCTCTGCCACAATACCCTCTATCTTAACAAGCTTTTCGAAAATATCGTTCTTCAGACGCTCACCCTCTGCCTCGCGGACTTTAAGGAAAGCCGCAATAGCTTCGTCAATCACAGGCTTTATAACAAGCCAATCACGCTCTGCATCCTCTTCGGGCTTTGTGATGTTGAAGATGTCGCGGTTCTGCGCCACGCTCATAACGGAGATATCGTCTGCAAGTCCGAACTCATCCCGAAGTGCCTTAAGTGCATCAATGTAGCTTTTTGCAAGGGCACGGTCGATGTCTACGGTCATTCCCACATTTTCGACCACCTCTACGCCAACATACACATCAAGCTTTCCGCGTGAGATGCCGTTTGCCTGCACATATTGGCGTATTCTGTCCTCAAGGAAGCCGTACATCCTTGATATTTTAACCGTACAGTCAAGATATCTGTTGTTGACACTTTTTAATTCCACCGTAATATTCTTACCGTCCGGAGTGCCTGTTCTCACAGCTCGTCCAAACGCGGTCATACTGCGTATCATGTTATCATAATTCCTTTCAATATCAGATACACCCAATTTTGGGCATATATATTTATTATACCGCACTTTTTTTAATTTGTCAACCAAAAAAGCACCGTTTCTAAAACCTTTTTTGCAAAAAACGCCCTCTATATGCGAGGCATGAATGCATTTGCGCTGCAAAGTCCCGATAATTGTGCAAAATTGCCGTTGACAAGCCTTTGACAAGGTGCTATAATTAGCTCATCCGGATGATTAAATCCGGAAATAATATGCGCTGTATCACGCAAAGCGTGAGCGGCAGCAGGAGGAAAATTATGAATAACACACCATCCCCAATCGCAGCACGCCGAAAAAAGACTTTATGGCTTGTAGAAACCGCCATGCTCTCGGCAATTGTAATCTTGCTCTCAATAACCCCTCTCGGTTATTTAAAGACACCCGTACTTGAAATCACATTTATGATGATTCCCGTAGTAATTGCTTCTGTGGTAGTAGGTCCCTTATCCGGAGCAATCGTTGGCGGGATTTTCGGCATCACAAGCTTTCTTCAGTGCTTCGGAATCGGCGGATACAGTATGTTCGGAGCAATTCTTCTTTCACTTAATCCGTTTTTTACGTTTATTATGTGCATTCCCACAAGAATTCTCGCAGGTCTTATTCCCGGCTTCGTTGCCAAAGCACTTTCAAATGTCGGACCTAAGAAGGTACTGTCATCTATGGTTTCTGCCCTCTCCGGCGCATTGCTGAATACGCTGTTCTTTGTGTCTGCCTTTGCACTCCTGTTCGGAGGGCAGTGGCAAGGCATTGTTTCAGAAATGGAAACTGCCGTTGGTGCTTCCTTCGGAATCAGCAGTCTCCTTAATCTGCTCATCTTTATAGTGGGAACTAACGGAATTATCGAAGCTATAGTCACAACTGTTGTGGGCGGCGCAATTTCCGTAGGACTTTTCTCCGCAATGAAGCAACGCTTCAAATAAAGAGCACATATGATCCTTACATACAGCATCGGAAACGATGATATTTCCATCGGCTTTATTGAGGACGGCAGCCTTTGCGGCACGGCATCCGTATCAACCGATACGCGCCGCACGGCCGATGAATATGCTTTCATATTCAAGTCTCTCTTTGATTTTCGCGAAATCTCCATAGAATCAATCGAGGGTGCTATCGGCGCATCCGTAGTCCCACAGCTTACCGAAACTGTCCGCGACGCATTTGAAAAACTCCTTTCAATTCGTCCCCACATTTTAGGTGCAGGCACGAAAACAGGACTCAATATACTCACCGACGATCCCACCCAGCTTGGGGCTGACCTCGTGGCGTTTGCAGTTGGAGCACTGGCAAAATATACGCCGCCGCTTATTCTTATTGACTTCGGCACAGCCACTACATTTTCGGTGATCGACAAAAACGGTGCTTTTGTGGGATGTGCAATTGCTCCCGGTGTGTCTATGTCGGAAAAAGCTCTTACAAACGGAGCAAGCCTGCTTCCTTCATTTGCAAGGGCAATCCCGAAAAAGTGCGTTGGAACAAACACCATGGAAAGTATGCAGAGCGGATGCATTTTCGGAAGTGCCGCAATGATCGACGGTATGATAGGACGAATAGAAGCCGAAACGGGCGAATCCGCCATGACAGTTGCATCCGGCGGAACTGCCGACATAATCCTGCCCCTGTGTGAGCGGCATATACACCGTGATGACACACTTCTTTTAACGGGGCTTTTTGAAATATACAAAAAGAATCTGAAACGTCACGGCAAACAGTCAGCAAAATAAAAACATTCCCCCGATTTGTGCTCGCAAATCGGGGGGATTTTTACTTGGCGTTCAATATTTTCATACTATACACAAATATTACATTGATTTTAGAGGCGTCCCATGTTATAATTGTTGTATACTGCAAAAATGACCAAGGAATTTAAAAAATGAAAAAGATTATCACTCTCATACTGCTTCTGGCACAAGCTATAGTCCCCTGTGCCGCTGTGTCTGCTCCTGCTAACGCGACACAGGACGTAATAGTTGAGCTTGTACCTAAAAATCACGAAAATGTCTCCGAATATGCAAAAAACTGCGCCGAAATGATAAGCGCAAAGCTTCCGGACTTTAAATATGATTACATATACGACACTCTGCTCTGCGGATTTTCCGGAGAGATACCGGAAAACGCCCTTTGGCGTATTGAAAGCTTCGATTTTGTTAAAAAAGTATACCGCAGTGTTGAATATGAGGCACTTGATGCAAAAATCACCGAGAGCGACATGAGTGCCGCCACACTTATAGGATACTCTGCCGCAGAAGCCGCCGGTCTCGACGGTGACGGCGTTAAAGTGGCTGTGCTTGACAGCGGATTCGATATAACTCACCCTGCATTCTCATGTGATGTTACAAACACCCTCGACCTGTCCGCATTTGCCACGGTAATCGGTCCGGGACGGCTGAATGCCCTGCAAAATTCCACAAACATCGCCCCTCTCTATTACAATTCAAAAATACCGTTCATGTACGACTATGCCTACAAGGACACGGACGTATACACAGCCACATCAAATCACGGCACTCATGTGGCAGGTATCATCGGTGCCGGCAAGACGGATATCAGTGCTATGCACGGAATTGCCCCCGGATGCCAGCTTCTCCTTATGAAGATATTCAACGACGAGGGAACAGCGGCTTCGGACAAGGCTCTCATCGCCGCCCTTGAAGATGCGCTGAAGCTTGGTGCTGATGTTATAAATTTAAGCATAGGTCACTACTCCGGCTCTGCTTCCCCGTCGGAAATAATAGGGCTTTCCGCGCTTCTTGACGAAGCCGAAAAGAACGGCTGTATTATCGTAGCCGCAGTGGGAAACGACAGCACCACTGCCGATAGAAGCACCATTTATGAAAACGCCGATATCCGCCTGCCCCTTGCAAGCTATACCGACTACGGAACATTAAGCTCCCCTGCTTCCGCAGGCTCTGTTATGTCCACCGCAAGTGTCGATAACAGCGTGTACTATTCCATGCATTTTAAACATGGGCAAAACAGCGAGCTTTATGTTGAATATACCGACACAAATATAGTGGGCGGAGTTCTTGATACCCCGTTCGGAAAATATTTCGGCGGCAAAACCGTGGAATACGCGGTCATCCCGGGCATAGGTGAAGCGGCAGATTACGAGGGTATAGACGTTGCCGAAAAGATGGCACTCGTGTCACGCGGAACGATTCCATTTACAGAAAAAGCCGCCGTTGCCGAAAGCTTCGGTGCTATTGGAGTTATAGTTTACAACAACACCGACGAAGATTATATCAACATGGAGCTTACGGGTGCGCCCATTCCTGCTGTTGCTATACGCAAAGCCGACGGACAGGCACTCATTGATGAAGCGGTGCACACCGTTACCTTCCCGATAAACTATACTACACGCGAAATCGGGGACGCGGCAGGCCGCATATCCGCCTACTCATCATACGGAACAACTCCGTCCCTTACGCTGAAGCCCGATATATCCGCAGTTGGCGGCGGTGTGCTCAGCACTATCGTTGGGGGCGGATACGGTGCAAGCTCCGGAACCTCCATGGCGGCACCTCAGCTTTCCGCCGTCGGTGCTCTGCTCCTTGAGCGTGAGCGTGACCGCGGAGCATCGGACAGTGCCGCTATCGCGCTGAAGGTTAAAAATGCGCTCATGAATACCGCTGTACCTGTCATACAGAAAAACGGAACGGAATATTCTCCCAGAGCACAGGGTGCGGGACTTATAAATATTGATGCCGCACTAAGTCAAAAAATCTCGCTCACCCTCACAGATACGGGCGTGGCAAAAGCCGAGCTTTACGACAAGCTCGCCGATTATGTTAGTTTTAATGTAACGGTAAAAAATCTCACCGACGCGCCCCTTGATGTAAGCCTCGGCGTGTCGCTTACAAACGACGGATTTACAAGGCTTTCCTACAACGGCAAATCGGAATATTACAGCACTCTCACCGCAGAAGCGGACAGCGTATCACATATAACATCCGATATGGGCGGAAACCTCAACAAATACGCCAAAGATTACACCCCACTTTGCTTCACGCTTGAAGGCGGTGCAGAGCAAATCATCGGTCTCCGTATCACCCTCGATAAAGCTTACCATGACAGGCTTGCAGGCGTGTTCACAAACGGTTATTTCGCCGAAGGGTTTGTCTTCTGCGAAGCAGACGGAACAGCGGTTTCCATGCCCTACATGGGCTATGTGGGCGATTGGGCATCCGCTCCCATTCTTGACGGCGATGCCTACGCCGGCGAGACCGAAATGTTTGACGGCTCGAAATTCTATGTAAAGGTAAACGGCAAATATGTTCCGGCAGGAGCCGATATTTTCTCAGACACCGCTACATACGACCGCACCACCATCGCATTTTCCCCAAACGGTGACGAAAATGCGGACGATATAAGCTTTGGTGCTTCCGCTCTGCGCAACGCAAAAAGCTCCAAAATGACCGTCACGGATAAAGACGGAAATACTGTATTCTCGTCAAGCTTCCCCTATTTCAGCAAAATCAAGGGCGCGGATGAGGTTACTGTTTTCAGGTTCACATGGGACGGAAGTGACGGTATGTACAGCCGTTACAAGCTCCCCGACGGCACATACCGCGTGGCACTTGAATATGTACTCGATTACAAAGGCGAACCAAAGCAGACCTACACCTATGATGTAAAAATAGATACAAATGCTCCCACCCTCGTATCGGCGTCACTTTTGGGAGACAAGCTTTCCATAAGCGCACACGATGACCTTGGAGTGAGAATCATAAATATCTATGAAAATGACGCTAACAACGCATTTTCCGTGCTCGCTCACGGCGAATCGGCAGAATTTGATATTGGCGCATACAGCGGTGACACGCTGTATTATGAAATAATCGACTTCGCCTACAATATCACGGTCGGCAAACTTGATCTTTCAGAGCTTTCCGCCTGAATTAAGGAGAACATCTATGAAATCACATAAAATCACAGCTCTGGCACTGATATGCACCCTTGCTGTCGGCACATCGCCCGTTTTTGCAAGTGCGCCGGCGGAAAATCCCCCCACCGCCACATATAACGGTGCCGGAATGCGCATTGCGGTGCTTGATAACGGATTTTCGCTGACCCACGAAAGCTTTATTATAACAGACACCGAAAACGCCCTTACCAAAGAGACAAGCGATGAACTTATCGGGAATACATACGCAAAAAAAGGCGAATCGGATGCAACATCTTTTTATGTAAGCGAAAAAATCCCCTTTGCCTACGATTACGGTGACGGAGATGCCGATGTGACAAATGAGCGGTACAGCGATCACGGAACGGCAATGATATCCGTTGCCGCCGGTAACGCATCGGGGTTAAAAGAAAAAAATCCTGCCGCCGGCGGTGCCGCCCCTGAAGCGCAGGTACTTGCCATGAAGGTATATTCCGACAGCACGGACAGCGTAAGCGAGCGCGCCATGGTATGTGCCATAGAAGATGCCGTGGCACTTGGTGCGGATGTAATACTGATAACGCTTGCAGACCCATGCGGCGTTGAATTTGACCCTGCATCAGTGGCGCTTACCGAAGCAGTAAAAGCCGCCTCCGAGGCAGGTGTCATTGTTGTTGCTCCGGCAGGAGATGTGATCGAATACGGCAAAAAAACAATTTACGAGCTTGAGTATGAAACCGCCGATATTCCAACCGACTTCCCGGACACAGGCACGGTAGCATGGCCCGGTACGATTCCTGAGGTCCTCACTGTAGGCTCATCCGAGAGCAATATTGTGGAATCGGAGTTTTTCACGCTGTCTGACGGAAAATCAATCCCTTACGGAGACTCAAACTATCTATACAGAACCGCAACAGACGGCAAAACATTTGCTTCGTTTTTTGACGGCAGGACTCTCCAATATGCGATCATCGACGGTTTCGGAACACCCGATGATTTTATTAAAGCAGGCGACATTACAGGTAAAATTGCGGTAGTGTCTCGCGGCGAGATAAGCTTTAACGAAAAAGCAAAAAATGCCGCCGCTAGGGGAGCTGTGGGAATGATAGTAACTGACAATCAGCCGGATTCCCTCTCTGCCCTCAACACGAAAATAGACATTTCAGAGTCAACCATACCTGCTGTCATAATCTCCGGCGAGAACGGCAGACACTTGAAAAACGCCGAGGATCAGCGTATATCTCTTGATGCAAGTAAGCTGTTTTCAACGAAGAAACGCCCTACTCCCTCACCCTCGTCATATTCGGCAGGCGGCACAACTCCTGAGCTTGGTCTGAAGCCCGACCTTACCGCAGTGGGTGAAAATGTGCAGTGCGCCTCCCCCGACGGAAGCTACGCCAGCATAAGCTCCACCACAGCTTCTGCGGCAAAGGTAGCAGGAATGTGTGCGGTTATAAAGCAGAAGCTTCTATGCGAAACGAAGCTTACCGACAGCGCGGATATTGCGGGCACTGTGAAGTCACTCCTTGTTAGTTCAGCCGAGCTTATGGCTCAGTACCCCAAAGATACTGTCTTCTCACCGCGAACACAGGGCGGCGGAAACGCCAATCTGACATCAGCACTTTCAGCAGAACTGCTTCTTACATCAAACGGTACACACAAAGCAGAGCTTGGCGACGGTCACACACGCATACTCCAGTTTAAAGTGACTGCAAGAAATCTTTCAGATACACCGAAGGAGTGCACACTTGATGCCATTATCGGCTCTGACGGCTTTAGCGAATACACCTATGCCGAGCTTGATGCGGAAAATCCGCGTGATTCGCTCCATATAAGGCTTGGTAAGAATCCATCCGATACGCTGGCATTTTCCACTGGTTTTTGTGAGTTTACAGGCGCAAAAGTAATGCTTGGCAGCTCCTCATATGAGCTGAATTCTGCCTCTCCCGATTATTCCCCCTATTCTTTCACGCTTCCTGCCGGCGGCAGTGAAACCTTTGAAATCGTGGCAGAGCTTGACGCGGCAACATACCATAAATACAAAAGCGCATGGAAAAACGGATTCTTCATCGAAGGCTTTGTACGCCTCACAAGCGGCGATGAGACATCAAAAGTTCCCTTTGCGGGATTCTCCGGCAGCTTCGCCGCGGCTCCATATGTTGAAGCATCCTTATATGACGGAAAGCCTGCGGTTCTTGACGGAGTTTACGTATACAGAAAAATCAGCAATCGGGATATTTCCCCATCAAACAGGCTTATTCTCGGTGCTGACACCCACGGTGAGCGAAACAGCAAAACGGAATTTGACAAAAACGCCATGGCATTCTCCCCTGTAATTGACAGAAATAACAGTGAGCTTATGCTCAACTTCGGTCTTCTTCGCACTGTCAGTGATGTAAGCGTAACTGTCACCTATTCTAATGGTGCTGTTATTGAAGAACGCCACTTCAGCACAGTTCCGCGCACCTATATCAGCCGCTCAACAGGCATGGCGACCTCGGAATCACTACCGCTTTGGAACGGTCGTGCCGCCGATAATGTGTCCTATATTTATCCCGACGGCGTGTACAAAATAACCGTAAGCTACACAAAACCCATATCCCTTACAAAGGACTCATTTTCTTATGACATCCGTCTTGACACCGAAGCTCCAAAGCTTATATCCGCAGATTTTCTGACTGTTGACGACAAACCGGCACTTTTCATCAAAACCGAGGACAATCACCTCGTTATGCGAGCTTCCGTCGTTGACAGCGATTCCGAAGAGGCATACCCTATTGACAAGGATCTGTACGACATATCAGAGCTTATGGGCGAATACCTGTATATTGACATATTCGACTATGCCGGTAATTCCACGGTAGTAAGAATGGGAAATCCTTATTTTGTCCCTGACGTTAGCTGATTTCGTTCCCTTATTACCGACAGAGCTATTGACATTCCAAGAGGCAGTGCGATAAGGCCGAAAAAGCCGAACAGCTTGCTTCCGACGAACATTGATATAAGCGTCAGAAGCGGAGGGAGTCCCACCTGCGTACCTACAATTTTCGGCTCAATAATGTTTCTGACTACGGTTATTATTGCCCAGAGCACAATGAGTCCTATTCCGTATCGCAGATTGCCCCGTATAAGCTCAATAATAGCCCACGGTATCATGATCGCTCCAGTCCCAACCACGGGAAGGACGTCAAATAAGGCAATCAGGAATGCATACAGTGCCGCGTTTTCACATCCAAGTAAAATCAGTCCGAAAAACAGCTCCGCAAAGGTTATGAGCATTATGAGCGCGTAGGAGCGAATATATTTTATGACGGTGACAAAAAACTTGTCTCTGAGATCCGTCATTATCCCGATTGCCCTTGTGGGCAGTCGGGATTTTATATATCCTACAATCTTTTCATAGTCGATAATAAAGAAAAAGCTTGATATCACCGCAAAAAGAAGCTCTATAATAAACTTCGGAACTGCCGCCGCAAGTCCTGAAAGTGCTGTTATGGCTCGAACCGATATGTTTGACACGGTTTCTCCGATAGAGCTTTTAAGGGAGTTAAAAAACGACGTTAAGGCATCGGCAAGCTCATTATCCGGCACTCTGTCAAATCTCGCTATCAGACGGTTAACATATTCAAAGGCTCTGCCAAGAGCGGGCTCTACCGTATCCGCATAAAGTCCCGGAAGCTTTTCCGATACCGCCCCCACCGTTACCGTCATACGTACCACAAGCACAGTTGCAAGCATACCTATCGTAGCATAAAAAAGAAGCAGAATAAGCAGAGCTGTGGGTTTACGCTTCATATCAAATTTTCCGCAGAAAAAGCGTACCGCCGGATTAAGTACCGCCGCCACGGCAAAGCCTATAACAAATGGCATTATGACAAATACTGCATACTTTAAAAAAAGAAACACAATAGCGGAAATCGTCAGATAATATACCGCAGAAATAAGAAATTTTTTCTTTTTCTCCATAGCCGCTCCAAGGTTATTTTCGAAAATTATACTCACGGTATATTATTACATAAAGCCGCCTCAGTATTCCGACTAAAGCGTAAATTTTCGGTTTTTACGCAAAAAAAGAGACCGTCTGCCAAGCTATAAAGCCTGCAGGCGGTCTTTTCTATTATTCAAGCTCAAATGCGCCGGTGTAGAGACGGTAATATGTGCCCTTCTCTTCGATGAGTTTTTCGTGACTTCCGCGTTCAATTATGCGTCCGTGGTCAAGAACCATTATAACATCGGAATTCATGACAGTAGAGAGTCTGTGAGCGATAACAAATACCGTTCTGCCCTCCATAAGCTTATCCATGCCGCGCTGTACTATCGCCTCGGTGCGGGTGTCTATACTTGACGTGGCTTCGTCAAGTATCATGACAGGCGGGTCTGCCACAGCCGCACGGGCAATGGCAATAAGCTGACGCTGTCCCTGTGAGAGATTTGCACCGTTGTTTGTAAGCTCGGTGTTGTATCCGCTGGGCAGGCGGGTGATAAAATCATCTGCACCTGCAAGCTTTGCCGCCGCTATGCAGTCCTCGTCGGAAACGTCAAGCCTGCCGTATCGGATATTATCCATTACCGTACCGGTAAACAGGTTTGTTTCCTGGAGAACTATGCCGAGAGAACGGCGAAGGTCGGATTTCTTTATCTTGTTTATATTGATGCCGTCGTAGCGTATCTTTCCGTCGTCTATATCATAGAAACGGTTTATAAGATTGGTAATAGTGGTCTTTCCGGCACCTGTAGCACCTACAAATGCAACCTTTTGTCCCGGCTCGGCGTATACGGAAATATCGTGGAGCACCAATTTATCCTCGACATAACCGAAATCAACTTCATTTAGTCTTACGTCACCGCGAAGCTCCGTATAGGTCAGCGTTCCGTCACCGTGAGGATGCTTCCACGCCCATTTTCCTGTACGCTCTGCGGTTTCCGTAATATTGCCGTTCTCATCAATCTTTGCGTTTACAAGGGTAACATAGCCCTCGTCAGTCTCAGGCTCCTGATCCATAAGTGCAAATATGCGCTTAGCACCGGCGATTGCCATAATTATAGCGTTAAACTGCTGAGACACGCTGTTGATATTTCCTGTAAACTGCTTTGTCATATTAAGAAACGGTACAAGCAAGCTTATGCCAAACACCATACCGGAAATGCTGAAATTCGGCAGTCCGGCTACTATAAACAGCGCACCGATGGTTGCAATAAGCACATACAGCACGTTTCCGATATTCATGATAATGGGACCAAGGGAATTTGCATAGGCATTGGCGCGGTAGCTGTCCTCATAAAGCGCGTCGTTTATCTTGTCAAAATCGCGGTTTGCCTCGTCCTCATGGCAGAACACCTTAATGACCTTTTGACCGTTCATCATTTCCTGTATAAAGCCTTCGGTCTTGCCTATTGCCTGCTGCTGACGGATGAAATATTTTGCCGAACCGCCGCCAACCTTTTTCGAAACGAGCATCATGGCAAACACTCCCAAAACTACAACAAGCGTCATGGGAATGCTGTACCAAAGCATAATGAAAAACACAACCGCAACTATTACAGCCGACTGAAGAAGTGCGGGAAGTGACTGTGATACAAGCTGACGGAGCGTATCAATATCATTGGTATAGTGACTCATGATATCGCCATGCTTGTTTGTGTCAAAATAACTGATGGGAAGATTCTGCATTCCCTCAAACATTTTTATTCTCATCTTACTGAGAAAGCCCTGAGTGATATATGCCATAAGCTGAGAATGGACAGCCACAGCAATGAGAGATACCACATATATGCCGCCAAGTGTGAATATAAGCGGAAGTATCTCGGTGCTGGCACTTGCAAAATCACGTGTAGGATACCATTTTTCAATTGACGCAAGAACGCGCTGTATAAAAAGCGACGGAATTGAAGCTACCACTGCGGCAAACAGAATACATACCGCCGTTAGGGGAACGAGCCTCGGATAACACTCTATAAGCAGCTTAAGGATACGCCCAAGCGCACCCATATCAAGCTTTCGCTTGGGGGGCTTAACATTTTCCTTCGGGTTATTCATTGCTGTCCCCTCCTTTCGTCTGCTGAGTATATACCTCGCGGTAGATATCGCTTGTCCTGAGAAGCTCGTCATGACGTCCGAGAGCGGATATCTTACCGTTGTCCATAACAATTATCATATCTGCATCCTCTACAGATGCCACGCGCTGAGCAATTATAATTTTTGTGGTTTCGGGAATATAGCGTTTGAAGCCCTCACGTATAAGCATATCCGTTTTTGTATCAACGGCACTTGTGGAGTCGTCAAGGATGAGTATTTTGGGCTTCTTAAGAAGCGCGCGTGCAATACACAAACGCTGTTTCTGACCGCCCGAAACGTTGGAGCCGCCCTGTTCGATCTTCGTATCGTAGCCGTCCGGGAAAGAGAGGATAAATTCCTCTGCCTGCGCAAGACGGCAAGCCTCGGCGATCTCCTCGTCAGTGGCATCGGCATTGCCCCATTTAAGATTTTCTTTGATCGTGCCGGAGAACAGAAGATTCTTCTGAAGCACCATTGCAACTGCGCCGCGAAGTGTGTCGAGATCGTAATCGCGGACATCAATGCCGCCCACACGAACACATCCCTCGGTAGTGTCGTAAAGGCGCGGAATAAGCTGAACAAGGGTGGATTTACTTGAGCCCGTACCGCCGAGAATACCGACAGTCATGCCCGATTCGATCTTTAAATCTATATCGTCAAGTGCAAATCTCTCGGCTTTTTTGGAATACTTGAATCGCACATCCGTAAATTCTACCGAGCCGTCCTTCACCTGCGTAACGGCATTCTTCGGATTTTTCAGTGCCGGCTCCTCGGAAAGCACCTCATATATACGCTTGATGGACTCTGACGACATGGTGAGCATTACGTAGATCATGGAGAGCATCATAAGCGACATAAGTATCTGCATACCGTATGTCAGCATTGCGGATATCTGACCCACATATATTTCCGTTCCGCCGCTTGTTATGATCATTTTTGAGCCTACAAAAAGCACAAAAATCATGTTGAAATACAGGCATATCTGCATGATAGGCGTATTAAGTGCAACAATACGCTCAGCTTTTGTAAAGTCGCGGCGTATATCGTCTGCGGCAGTTAAAAATTTGCTCTTTTCGTGTTCTTCTCTGGAAAATCCCTTTACAACACGCATAGCACGCACATTTTCTTCGATTGACTCGTTAAGACGGTCATATTTGCGAAAGACTCGTCTGAAAGCAGGCATTGCCTTGCGGCTGACAAAAAGGAGACCGCATATAAGAAACGGAACAACAACCACAAAGGTGGTTGCAAGCGCACCGCCCATTACATACGCCATAACAATGGAGAATATAAACATAAGCGGACTGCGTATAGCAGTTCTGATAAGCATCATATATGCCATCTGTACGTTTGATACGTCGGTTGTCATTCGGGTAACAAGCGATGTAGCGGAGAATTTGTCCACGTTCTCAAACGAATAGGTTTGGATGCGGCGAAAAATATCATGGCGCAGATTTTTTGCAAATCCCGCCGATGCCTTGGCACAGGTAAAGCCTGCCACGCCGCCGCAGGTAAGTGAGAGACCTGCCATCAAAACAAGCAGAAGTCCCGTTTTTATAATCGTATCCATCATAGCACCGTCTTTTATGCTATTCACAAGATCCACGGTAATAAATGGGATAAATGTTTCGATTATTGCCTCACAGACAATAAAAATCAGCGTAAGCACCGTCGGCAGCTTATACTCTCTGACACAGGCCGCAAGACGTTTTATCAAATGTAACACCCCTTCTATGGAAAAATATACAAATCAGTTGGAACCTAAACATTATACCCTAAATTAGGTGTTATTTCAATATTCATAGTGTATTTTTTACAATAATGTAACAATGTAATTAGTTAGAATAAACAACTAAACAGCATACCCACAATTATAAATGACAAGAATCGCCGGGAGATTTGCTCCCGGCGATTGCCGATACTTATTTCTTATTTTGTTCCGAAAATACGGTCGCCCGCATCTCCAAGGCCGGGTACGATATATCCGTTCTCATTAAGGCACTCGTCAACGTTTGCACAGTAGATTTCAACATCGGGATGAGCCTTCGAGAGAGCCTCAATACCCTCAGGAGCCGCAATAAGGCAAAGGAATTTGATATGCCGTCCGCCCTTCTCCTTGATCTGCGCAATAGCGTCGCACGCAGAGCCGCCGGTTGCAAGCATGGGGTCGACGACTACGATGAGTCTTTCCTCAATATCCGCAGGAAGCTTGCAGTAATAGGGATGAGGCTGCAAGGTCTCCTCGTCGCGGTACATACCGATATGACCTACTTTAGCAGAGGGGACAAGATTAAGAAGACCGTTAACCATACCGAGTCCTGCACGCAGGATCGGCACAACAGCAAGCTTCTTGCCCTTTATCATCTTCTGAGTGGTCTTTTTAATGGGAGTTTCGATCTCCACATCACAAAGCGGAAGATCGCGAAGTGCTTCGTAGCACATGAGCATGGTGATCTCTTCAACATTCTCGCGGAATTCCTTGTTGGATGTAGATTTCATACGCATGATAGTAGTTTTATGCTGTATCAGCGGATGATCGAAAATTGTTACGTTTTTCATTATTCCTCACTGTCCTTTGCTTTGGAAACAATACGGTTCACGATAATACCGAGGATAAGAGCGCAGGCAATTGCGGTAATAGTTACCTTACCGATAGCCATGGTCATACCGCCGATACCGCAAATAAGTATAACCGAAACGGTGAAAAGATTTGCGTTATTTTCAAGATTTACTTTCTGGATCATCTTAAGACCGGATACTGCGATAAATCCGTAAAGGGTAATGCATACGCCACCCATTACGCATCCCGGAATAGAATCAAGGAATGCAACAAAAGGAGAGACAAATGCGATAAGTATGCTCATGATCGCAGTGGTGGTGATGGTAACAACAGAAGCATTTCTGGTAATAGCCACACAGCCTACAGACTCACCGTATGTGGTGTTGGGGCATCCGCCGAAAATTGCTCCTACAAAAGAACCGATACCGTCACCGAGAAGTGTGCGGTGGAGACCGGGTTCTTCAAGAAGATCCTGCTCAATGATGGAAGAAAGGTTCTTGTGGTCTGCAATATGCTCTGCAAACACAACGAAAGCAACAGGAACATACGCAACCGCAACAGTTGCAACATAAGACCACTCAAAGGTATCAGCACCCTTAATGGCCTCAAGGAATGTAAATTCGGGAACAGCAAGGAAGGTCTTAAGAGTTACACCATCTGCAACAAGTGCCTTAAATGGAGCAAAATCAATAACCTGAAGTGCTGCATTGTCAGTAGCCACTCCGATAAGTGTGAATACGAGACCTGCCGCATATCCGGCGAGAATACCGATAATGAACGGAATAAGCTTTGTCATCTTCTTACCGTAAACAGAGCAAAGGATAACAACTATCAGTGTAACAAGCGCACATACAAACGATGCCCAGATATTGGTGCTCATGATAAATGCGCCGTTGCCGTCCTGAGGACCGTAGGAGAATACATCCTTAACAGCCGCGCCTGCAAGAGACAGACCGATAAGTGCAACCGTAGGACCGATAACAACAGGCGGCATAAGCTTATTGATCCAATTAACACCTGCAATCTTAACCACAAGCGCAATGACTACATATACAAGAGCTGCCAAAAGTGCACCGATGAGAAGTCCGAGATATCCAAGGGACATGGACGCCGCGCCGGCAAATGCAGCTGACATCGAACCGATGAAAGCAAAGGATGAGCCGAGAAATACGGGACTGCGGAATTTGGTAAACAGCTGATAAATGATCGTACCTGCACCGGCACCGAAAAGTGCGGCGGAAGCAGTCATACCGTTTCCGACAATAGCGGGAACAGCAATAGTCGCCGCCATAATTGCGAGAAGCTGCTGAATCGCAAAAACGATCAGCTGACCGAATTTAGGTTTGTCCTTGACTCCATAGACGAGTTTCATTTTGAATGTACCTCCGTTTTTTTATTTTAGAGTCGGAAATATTTTTTGCCACATATAATATATCATATTCGACAGAATTTGTCAACAGTTTCTTAATAATCGGCGAAACTATGAGATTTTTTCTGCAATTTCACCAAAAATTGCAGACTTTTTTCTACATCAAAATTTTTATCCGCACTTTGCATAAAGAAAATTCCGCTTATTTGAAAAAAGTATCGAAAATTCCGCGAACTATCTTTTTGCCTACTTCTCGCCCTATAGTATTGGCTGTACTGTTTACCGCCCGTTCAAACGCCGTGGTCTTTTTTCTGCCGCTGCTTGTCTTTTTCTTGGCGGCTTTTGCCTTTTCGGCTTTTTCTTTTTCCTTTTCTTTTTCTTCCTTTGCCTTAGCCTCAGCCTCTGCTTTAGCCGCTTCCTCACGCTCCTCGTTTAACTGTTCGAATGCGGATTCGCGGTCCTCCTCGGCAGCATATTTGTCTTTAAGCGAGCTTGCAAGCACCACGCTTTGCAGAAGTATTCCGTCAACTGCTTTCATACTGCTTTTCGGCGGAAGAATATTCGCCCTCTCAACAACAGACGGCACACCGTCAGAGTCAAGCACAGACACAAGTGCTTCGCCCACTCCAAGTGCCTGTATAGCTTCGGCGGTATTGAAGTTCGGATTGGTTCTGAATGATTTCGCCGCGGCATTAAGTGCCTTTTGATCGTTTGGCGTGTATGCGCGAAGAGCGTGCTGTACGCGGTTGCCTATCTGACCGAGAACGCTGTCGGGAATATCCGTAGGATTCTGAGTTATATACCACACACTGACGCCCTTGGAGCGTATAAGTCTTGTAACCTGCTCCACCTTTTCTACAAGTGCCTTTGGAGCATCGTCAAAGAGAAGATGTGCTTCATCAAAGAAAAATGCAAGCTTCGGCTTTTCAAGATCACCGGCTTCGGGGAGCATCTCGTATATTTCGGAAAGCATCCACAAAAGGAATGTGCCGTAAAGCAGAGGATGCTGGAACAGCTCGGAGCACTCAAGAATATTCATCATTCCGCGGCCGTCCTCCGCAAGGTCTACCCAATCGGCAAGCTCAAGGGACGGCTCACCGAAAAATATTTCTCCGCCCTCATCCTCAAGCGTAAGAAGCGCACGCTGTATTGCTCCTACAGACTGCGGTGAAATGTTGCCGTAGGTCAGCTTGTATTCCTTTGCATTGTCGCCCACATACTGTACCATTGCTCTGAGGTCTTTAAGGTCAATAAGCATAAGACCCTTGTCATCGGCAACACGGAACACTATGCGAAGCACACCGCTTTGAGTATCGTTAAGTCCCAGAAGTCTTGCAAGCAGCTCCGGTCCCATTTCCGATATTGTAGTACGCACAGGGAGTCCCTGCTTTCCGTATACATCCCAAAACTGCACAGGATACGAAGTATAATTAAAGTCGGTAATACCCATGGTATCAATACTGCGGCGTATATGCTTGTTTTCAGCACCGGGCGCACACATTCCCGAAAGGTCGCCCTTGATATCGGCTACAAATACGGGAACTCCCATATCACTGAACGATTCCGCCAGCACCTTCAAGGTCACTGTCTTACCTGTACCCGTCGCACCGGCAATAAGACCGTGACGGTTCGCCATGGACGGTTCAAGGTATACCTTTTCGCTGCCCGTAGCAAGCCAGATTTTATGAATATTCTTCTGATACATTGTCATACTCCTTTAAAACGTGTTTTTACACTTATAGCTTTATTATATCAGATATTTTTCCGTTTGTCACCATATTTTCCGGATAAAATGAAAAAATTTGCGTACATTCGGGCGAAAAATATCGGTATATGAAAAACAAGCGCAGATAAAATTATCCTGCGCTGCCCTTGACTTAACCTGACAAGTATGCTAAAATACTATTGAACAAATGCAAGGGGGATGATGACAAATGACGCGAATGATATTTGTCAGGCACGGAGAAAGCACGGGCAATTTGTGGAAGCGATTCTACGGTCACACAGACGGTGTTTTGACTGACCGCGGCGTGGAACAGGCAAAATTGACTGCCAAATATCTTAAAGATACGCACATTGATGCCGCCTATGCAAGCGATCTTGTAAGAGCCTATGAAACCGGCAGAATAATATCCGCCCCTCACGGTCTTGTACCGATTCCGTGCGCAGGACTTCGGGAAATATATGCCGGAGAATGGGAAGACTGCCCTTTTGAAACGCTTGCCAGCAAATTCTCCGAAAGCTTCGGTGTCTGGCTCACTGATCTTGCCGCCTCACGCCCCGACGGCGGAGAGAGTGTGGCTGAGCTTGCCGCGAGGGTGTCAGATACGGTATGGAAGCTTGCCGCCGAAAATGACGGAAAGACGCTGCTCATAGCAACTCACGCCACACCCATACGCGCTCTTGAGTGCGAATGGCGCGGACTGCCGCTCTCAGCCATAAACACCCTCACTTGGGTCCCCAATGCCTCTGTCTCCATCGTTGACTACGATGTAAAGTCACACAAAATCATCCCGAATATAATCGGAGATGCCTCATTTATGGGTGAGCTTGTAACAAAGCTCCCTGAAAAGCTATAAAAAAACAAGCAGTTCACAAAATCCTGTGAACTGCTTACTTTTATGTATGAAATTATTAGTACGCGATACCCTGAGCCTTCATCGCATCAGCAACCTTAAGGAAGCCTGCAATGTTAGCACCTGCAACAAGGTCGCCTTCCATGCCGTATTCCTTAGCTGCCTTAACAGAGCTGTCGTAGATGTTCTTCATGATCTGCTTAAGCTTTGCATCAACTTCCTCTGCGGTCCAGCTGTAACGCATGGAGTCCTGGCTCATTTCGAGACCGGAAACTGCAACACCGCCGGCATTTACTGCCTTGGAAGGAGCAACTACTACGCCGTTTGCCTTAAGGTATGCAACAGCCTCGTTGGTGGTAGGCATATTGGAAACCTCAACGTAGTACTTAAGACCGTTTGCAACCATAGCCTTAGCGTCATCGAGATTAACCTCGTTCTGTGTAGCGCAGGGCATAATAACGTCAACCTTTTCGCCCCAAGGCTTCTTGCCTGCGAAGAAAGGAACGCCGAACTTATCTGCGTAGTCCTGAACCTTGTTACGGCAGGAAGCACGCATTTCGATCATGAACTCGATCTTTTCGGGAGTGTTAATGCCGTCCTTATCGTAGATATAGCCGTCGGGTCCGGAAATGGTAACTACCTTACCGCCAAGCTCTGTAACCTTCTGAACAGTACCCCAAGCAACGTTACCGAAGCCGGATACAGCGAAGGTCTTGCCCTTAACTTCCTCACCGAAGGAAGCGAGCATGTTCTGGGTGTAATATACAGCACCGAAGCCTGTAGCCTCAGGACGGATGTGAGATCCGCCGTAGGAGAAGCCCTTACCGGTAAGAACGCCGGTAAACTCGTTGCGAAGTCTCTTGTACTGACCGAAGAGATAGCCAACCTCACGTGCACCAACACCGATATCACCTGCGGGAACGTCGGTATCAGCACCGATGTGCTTAGCAAGCTCGGTCATAAAGCTCTGGCAGAAGCGCATAACCTCTCCGTCGGACTTGCCGGTAGGATCGAAGTCGGAGCCGCCCTTACCGCCGCCCATGGGAAGACCGGTAAGAGAGTTCTTGAAGGTCTGCTCGAAACCGAGGAACTTCATGATGGAAGCGTTAACTGTGGGATGGAAGCGAAGGCCGCCCTTGTAAGGACCGATAGCAGAGTTGAACTGTACACGGTATCCGCGGTTTACCTGAACCTTGCCGTTGTCGTCAACCCAGCTTACTCTGAACTGAATCTGACGCTCAGGCTCTACCATACGCTCAAATACGCCTGCCTCGATAAGATCGGGGCGCTTTTCAGCAACAGGCTCAAGAGATTCAAGAACCTCTTCTACAGTCTGATGAAACTCGGTCTCGCCGGGGTTTCTCTTGCACACATTCTCGTAAACACTTGCGAGATAAGAATTCTTAAGTGCCATTATACATACCTCTTTTGTTATAAAATTCACACATATTAACGTGCTAAAATGTACTTTTTCATTATACTACAATATTTTTCATTTTGCAATATATTTCGGCAAAAAAATCCGAAAAATTATTGTTAATTTTTTGAAAATATAAAGCTTTATAGCATTTGTACAACCAGAAGTAATGTTTACGCGGCAAATTAAATATATATTACTAAAATTGCTTTGTCACGGAGGGTATGTTGTGCAAAAGCTGCGGAGATTTATGGTTAACGGCATAATACTCGGTGCAACATCTTTATTTTTGCGCGGTCTTGGAGTAGGATTCGGTGCGTTTGTTTCAAGAGTGCTTGGAGCTGACGGCATGGGGCTTTTCACGCTTATTATGAGCGTGTACGGACTTGCCGTCACTGCGGCGGCGGCAGGTGTGAACCTGGCTTCCACAAGGATGTGCGCCGAGGCACTTGGAAGAAACGATGTTTCCGCACTGAACGCATCACTGAAAAAGTGTCTTACTTATTCTGTGGTCTGCGGCACTTTGGCGTGCACTCTTTTGTTTTTTGGTGCGGAATATGTAGCATCGGCTTGGCTTTCCGATATACGCTGTACCCTCTCTCTGCGGCTTCTTGCGCTGAGTCTGCCGTTTATTGCCGCATCCAATGTGCTTCACGGATATTTTACCGCGGTGAGGAAGGTATCAAAAAGTGCCGCGGTGCAGATATTCGAACAGCTTTTCAAATTTTTCATAACCGCATTTGCACTCCTATACATCGTCCCCGACGGAATTGAATATGCCTGCATGGCAATCGTCGGCGGCGGTGCGCTGGCAGAGATAGCTTCATTTCTTATGGCACTTATTCTGTATCTTGCAGACAGACAAAAGAGAAAATCCGGCAGTGTTTCAAAAAAAGACAGCAAAAAGCTTACATATGAGCTTTTCGGAATAACTCTCCCCGTTGCAGGTGCCGCTCTCATAAGATCGGCACTCACCACCGTCGAACACATCCTGATCCCGCGCGGACTTGAAAAAAATCCGCTTACAGCCAATACGGCTATGGCGGCATACGGTGTCCTTTGCGGCATGGTAATTCCTGTTATAATGTTTCCAACTGCCATTCTCTACTCGTTCACCGGACTTTTAGTCCCGGAATTTGCACAGTCCGATGCAGAGGGCGATAGAGTGCGGCTTCGCAGTATGGTAACTCGTTCCCTGCGACTTACACTTATTTTCTCCGTTGGATGCGCATATGTAATGACCGTTTTTTCAAACGAGCTTGGTGTGCTGATATATGCAAATAACGAAGCCGGAAGATTTATCGGCATAATGGCACCGCTGATTCCCGTAATGTACCTCGACCATGCGGTTGACGCCATGCTGAAAGGACTTGGAGAACAGCTTTACTGCATGAAAATAAATATCGCGGATGCCGCGCTGTGCACTTTTCTTGTATGGTTTCTCTGTCCGCGAATAGGCATATACGGATACATTGTAACTCTGTATGCGGCGGAGATCATGAACGCTTCCCTCAGTATACATAAGCTTTACAAAACCTGTCCATTCGAAGTAAATATCCGAAAGCTTCTCATAAAACCCATAATTTGTGCGTCCGGAGCTTTCTTGCTTCTGAGGCTTTCCGGAATTTTCAAACTCCCCTGTACATGGGCAGCGCTGATACTCGGAGGAGCTGTGTCGGTGGGGATATACATTCTTCTTCTGATGCTGACAGGCTCTGTCTCTCCCTGTGATATAGGATACAGAAAAAGGCAAAAAATAATGACGCGCTGATGTGATTTTCAGCGCGTCATCGCTCTTATACCATCAATCGGGAATGGAATATATCACATCATCATAGAATGTGACCTTATATGCTTCCGTTATTTCTGCAAGATACTTACTGAGTGCCTCCGAGGTTATACCCTCTGCGGCCTCTGTCTGCCAAACGGAAAGTCCCTCTCCCTCGAAAAACATCAGATGCCATCCGTACTGACTTTCGATAATCTCCGCATCGCCTGCCTTTCGTGCAGGGTCAAAGCACCAATCATTAAACGCTTCGACTGTTCTTCCCTCGGTGAGATTTTCGTAAAGTCCGCCATTGTAATAGGTGCTCTCATCATCAGAATACTCAAGCGCCAGCAGTCCCAGAGCCTCGGCATTGCCGCCATTCTCGGTGAACTTTTCAAAAAGCTCCTCAGCTTTCGCTTTTGTCGCATCACAGCCGCCCCAATTTTCCTCGGAAAGCAGTACGTGACGGACATTTACCGTCTTCGACTCGTTGTAATACGGCTCAGATGTGCGAAGATATACGGTATACATAGTCTTAGAGGGATCGGAAAGCACCAGCGTGTCTTTGGAATCCTCGCCGAATGCCCACTCGGACACCTTACTGTTTTCTTCAAACAGCGCACCTTTGGTTTCAAGCTTCGAAAGCTTTGCCTCGATGTCTTTTTCACTCATTCCGGAGTCTTCCGCAAGGAGTATTTTTTCTGCGGTCTTTTCGAACTCCGCTTTGTCGGACGAGCGTGCAAGCTCATTTGCAAGCTCTGCTGCACGGGCCTCGGTAAATGTTCCCTTTGAGCTTTGTCCGTCCTTAGCGTAGTATATCTCAAAGGAGCAATAGTCCACATACCTGTACTTATTGGCATTCTCGTCCCTCACGGCACGAAGTACGTCAGCATCGGGCACAAACTCCGCTTTTTTCATGAACTGATACTTGTATGCAAGAGCCTCAAGGAGCTTGGCATCGTTAATATCTTCTTTTGTTATGCCGTCGCCGTAGAGACCGGTATCCATTCTGTCGGAGCGGCTTTTAATCGCCGCCTTTTCCGCCTCGCTAAGCGAAACGCCGCTTGCCGCCGCAGCTTCATTAAGAACAAGGATATCCTCCACCACAAGCTTGGCACCGCCCATAAAATAGTCATACCAGCTTTGATTTTCCTCGCTCTTCTGATCACGCAGGGATTTTTCGGTATCAAGTCCGAAATACTCAACATAGCTTCCGTAGTAGTCCACAAAAGTATTGTAAACATCGTTATAATAGTAGCTCATCATAGCGCCGTTCACAGTTATGTTCTCGGTAGATGCCGCAGTTCCTGCTCTCAGCTTATCGCCAATATTCGCATTGCAGGCAGATGCCGCAAACAAAGCCGCTGTAAGTAATAATGATATTGCTCTTTTTCTCATTATCGTAATTATTCCTTTCATTACACTTTTTAAAATACTATGAAGCAAAAAATGCCATTCAGTACATTTTTGCAAAACCGTAGATATTATATCATAATCACTCAGATATTTCAATCCTTTCTAAAAAAGTTTTACAAAATATCACCTGTCTCCGTAATAAATCCGCAAACAAAATCGGCTTTTTTTGAGCTATCCTTAAAAATGTGCAATCCCAACAAAAAAAGCACTTATTTTTTCGAATATTGTCACAAGAAAATTTTACAGAAATTCTTCTGTAAATATAGACAAGCGAGGTCAAATGTGGTATAATGTAGGATGGTATAATATTTTGTACACTTTAATTAAGGGCGGATGTCGGAATTTATGAAAGTTTTAGTTTTACCGCTTGGCACAATGCGCGTTAACTGCCTTATTGTATACGACGAGGATACTCGCATCGGTGCCGTGGTTGACCCCGGCGGCGAGGACTGCCACAGCAAGATTTTATCTCGGTGTGAGGCAGACGGAATCAAAGTAAAATGTATCCTTCTGACTCATGCACATTTCGATCATATGCTGTCCCTCGAAGCACTTCGTGAGGCGACCGGTGCTCCACTCGCCCTGCACGCACATGACGCCGATTCAATTCTCGACCCGAATCTTACCTATATGGCACAGTTCGCAGGAATCCATGTTGGATGCAAGCCTGCGGAGATACTGCTTTCGGACGGAGATACGCTTGAGCTTGGCAACACCGTACTAACGGTGATGCATACTCCCGGTCACACAATGGGCTCGGTATGCTACAAGACAGACGGAATCTTACTTACCGGAGATACGCTGTTTTCCGGCGGTATCGGTCGGTGCGACCTTTACGGCGGTGATGAAATGGCGATAAAGGATTCACTAAAAAGGCTTTCAGACCTTGCTGGAGATTACAAGCTCTTCCCCGGTCACGGCTCCACCACAACGCTCTCCCGTGAGCGCACCGCAAACGTATATATAAAGCATTTAACATAAAAGCTCTTACGAAAGGAATTAAAAATATGGACAACAACTATTTAGCCGAGCTTCTTTTCCCCAATATAAAAACGCTTCCCGTGGATATGGAAGCACGCTTTCCTGCACGAAATCTTCCGGAAGGCGCAAAAGTAACGCGTTTCGCGCCAAGCCCTACCGGATTTGTTCACTTCGGCGGACTTTTCCCCTCCACAGTAGGCGAGAGACTTGCTCACCAAAGCGGCGGCGTGTTTATTCTTCGCATTGAGGACACCGATGCAAAACGTGAGGTTGAGGGTGCGGCAGAGGGACTTATAAAGACCCTTTCCACATACGGAATCAATTTCGACGAGGGTGCTATTCTCGATGAATCCGGCAAAATCTCCGACCACGGAGCATACGGCCCTTACAAGCAGAGTATGCGCGGTGAAATATATCAGACCTATGCAAAACAGCTTATCCGCGAGGGAAAAGCTTATCCCTGCTTCACCACCGAAGAAGAGCTTGAGGAGCTTGCGCAGGTAAACAAGAAAGAAGAGCTAAAAAACACCGATTGGCAGGCTGAAGCTGAGGCAAGACGCGCTGAAATGCTGGCACGCCGCAATTTCACCGTTGAAGAAGCCGAGGAGCACATAAAGGCAGGTCATCCCTTTGTTGTACGCATCCTTGCTGACGGCGATCCCGAAAAGAAAACAAAATTCACCGATCTTATTAAGGGCAACATCGAAGTTCCCGAAAATGACGAGGACTTTGTGCTCTTAAAATCCGACGGAATCCCCACATATCACTTTGCTCATGCCGTGGACGATCACCTTATGGGCACCACCCACGTAATCCGCGGCGAGGAATGGCTCCCCAGCCTTCCTAAGCACATTATGCTGTTCCGCTATCTCGGATTCAGACTCCCCAAGTATATGCACATAGCACAAATAATGAAGCTTGACGAAGCAGGCAACAAAAAGAAGCTTTCCAAGCGCGACATGGGCGCAAACATGGACGACTACACCCGTATGGGATACTGCCCCGAGGCGGTGTGCGAGTATATCATGACTCTTCTCAACTCCAACTACGAGGAATGGCACGCCCAGAATCCGGACAAGTCTTACACCGACTTCCCGTTCAACATCAAGAAAATGTCCACCTCCGGATGCCTCTTTGATTTTGACAAGCTTAACGACGTATCAAAGAATGTCATATCCCGTATGAGCGCTGAGGATGTTACAAAGAAAGTTACCGAATGGGCACTGGAATTTGATCCGGCTTTCGGCAAGGTGCTTGCGGCAGACCCTGCATTTGCCGAAAAGATATTCGCTATCGGCAGAGGCGGAAAGAAGCCGAGTAAGGACCTTTCCACATGGGCGGATGCCAAGCCGTACATGGGCTTCTTCTACGATGCTTTTTATGCTATAGAGGATGCATACCCCGAAAACTTCATGAAGGCTGACATAAAGTCCGCGCTTGAAAAATTCACCTCAACCTATGATGAGTCTGACGATATGAACGTATGGTTCGACAAGGTAAAGGCAATTGCCGACCAGCTTGGCTATGCCTCCGATATGAAGGCGTACAAAGCCGATCCCACCGCCTTCAAGGGCAGTGTTGCCGATATCAGTATGTTCATCCGCGTTGCCGTGACAGGCAAGATGAACGCTCCCGATCTCTACACAGTAATGCAGATAATCGGAAAAGAAAAGACACTTTCAAGAATAAACGCTATGATTACCGTCCTCGGTGCATAGCACACAAAATAGATATTAAGGAGACACAAAAATGGCTATCGAAGCTTCAAACTTTATCGAAGAATTTATAAACGAGGACCTTGCCGAGGGTAAGGTAACAACAGTCCACACACGTTTTCCGCCCGAGCCTAACGGATACCTCCACATAGGTCACTGCAAGGCACTTGCAATCGACTTCGGAACAGCGAAAAAGTATGGCGGTATGTGCAATCTTCGCATGGACGACACCAACCCTGCCAAGGAAGATACCGAGTATGTTGATGCTATCAAGGAAGATATTCATTGGCTGGGATTCGATTGGGAAGACCGCTTCTTCTACGGCTCTGACTATTTCGACAAGGACTACGAATATGCAGTTGAGCTTATTAAAAAGGGACTTGCATATGTCTGCGAGCTTAGCGCAGACCAGATGGATGAATACCGCGGCGACTTGCAGAATCCTGCAAAATCTCCTTGGCGTGACCGTCCCATGGAAGAAAGCCTTGATCTGTTTGAGCGCATGAAGAACGGCGAGTTCCCGGACGGCAAATATACTCTCCGTGCAAAAATAGATCTCGCTTCCGGAAACTTCTGGATGCGCGACCCCGTTATCTACAGAATCAAGCATATGCACCATCACCGTCACGGCGACAAGTGGTGCATTTATCCCACCTACGACTTCGCACACCCCATTCAGGACGCACTTGAGGGAATCACCCATTCACTCTGCTCCCTTGAATTTGAAATACACCGTCCGCTTTACAATTGGGTAATCGAAAATGTAAGCGTACCACACACTCCCCGTCAGATCGAATTTGCACGTCTTAACATAACAAACACCGTGCTCTCAAAGCGTTTCCTGCGCGGACTTGTTGAGAGCGGTCAGGTTGACGGCTGGGACGACCCCCGTATGCCCACCCTCTGCGGACTCCGCCGCCGCGGCTACACCGGAGCATCCATTGTTGATTTCTGCGGACGTATTGGCGTTGCGAAATCCGACAGCCTTGTTGATCTTCGTCTGCTTGAGGCCTGCATCCGCGACGAGCTTAACGAAACCGCTCCACGCCGTGTTGCCGTGCTTGATCCAATCAAGGTTATAATCGACAACTATCCTGAGGATAAAACCGAGGAATTTGAGCTTCCCAACCATCCTCAGAACCCCGAAATGGGCACTCGCAAGGTGAAATTCACCCGTGAGCTTTATATTGATGCCGAGGACTTTGCCGAGGTTCCGCCTCCGAAATTCTTCCGTCTGAAGCCGGACGGAGAGGGTCGTCTTATGGGTGCGTATATCATAAAGTGCGGCGATATCGTAAAAAATGCTGACGGAAGCATTAAAGAGATTCACGCCACCGCCGATCTTGAAACAGGCAACGGAAATCCCGTTGACGGACGCAAGATCAAGGGTACTATCCACTGGCTGAGTGCTGACAACACCATAGATGCAGAGGTTATCCTTTACGAAAACCTCCTGACCTTGGAGGACCCCTCAAAGCTTCCCGAAGACAAGCAGTATACCGACTATATCAACCAAAACAGCAAAACAGTTTTAAAAAATGCTAAACTCGAGCCTTCTCTTGCAGATGCAAAGCCCGGCGACAAGTTCCAATTCGTCCGCACCGGTTATTTCTGTGTTGACACCAAGAATCCCGGCGTATTCAACCGCGTTGTAACACTTAAAGACGGCTACAAGCCTGCAAAATAAACAACGTATCAAAAAAAGGAGACTGACTCATGAAAAAAATTGCAATATTTCTGTGCACACTGATTCTTCTGTCGGTAATTCCCATGTCTGCATCCGCAAATCCTTATCCGCAGGCATTCTGGAGCCTTAACGACAAGTATATTGCCGCACAAAACGCAGGAAACGATGCTGACATTGTCACCTATGCCACTCAGATATGTGCGCTTTTCGAAGGCCGCACCGATGAGATCGCCGTCAGCATATTAAGCTCCCGTTACTACGAGCTTGCCAACGCTCATGATCGCCTTGGAAACTACGAGGCATCCGGCGAAGCTTACGAAAAGTCTATCCCCTATTTTGAGCTTCTCTCAAACTACGGTATTGACGGAAGCGAAAACATAAAGATCGCCTCCACCAAGGCAAAGCTTTATGAGAGCGTTCTCGATCTTTACCGCACCACATACGGTTATCAGACCTACTACGGCGCAATAAACGAAAAGAGAATGGGTGTCCTCTACGGCGTCAACCATGACGGCGGCACACAGGAAAAGATGACCGGTGATTCTCTTGTTCTCATATACCAGAACTTCGGCGACACCAATATAATCCCCTTTAACAAGATTCAGCTTGCAAAGGCAGCGGATGAGGGATGTGCCGTGGAATTCGCGCTCAACCTTCCCGGTGAGGGTGCAGATGTTAAGAAGGTGCTGAACAGTACCGACTATATCATGCAGGTCATCGAGATGTTAAACGGGGTGGACACCCCCATATTCCTCCGTTTCGCCGCTGAGATGGACGTATGGACAACACAGTGTGCACCGGCTGATTATATTGCCGCATTCAGATATGTTGCTGACCTCGTTCATGCCAACACCGATCACGTGGCTATGGTATGGAGTCCCACCTATGCTTCCGGCTGGAACATCAACAAGCACGATTTTTACCCCGGCGATGAGTATGTGGACTGGATCGGCGTTTCGCTGTATCTCCAGACATATTTCAACGCACGCGACAATTGGTCAAAGCAGGAAAGAATAGCACTCCCCTGCTTCTTTGGCGGAGATGCGGCAATTCCGGTTAAGATAATGGAAGACCTTATCTCCACCTATGGTGACAGAAAGCCCTTTATCATATCGGAGTCCGGCGCATCACATCAGTGGAACAAGCTTAACGGTCAGCCGGTAAAGATTGATACCACATCCTGGGCAATACACAGACTCACAGCGATGTTCAAGTACCTGCCCATGGCATATCCCCAGATCAAGGCTATCGCTTACTTCGACAAGATAATGCCTAACGAAAACTGCTATTTCGCCCTTGATATAAACCCAGCGCTTCAGACGTCATACCTGAATCTCGTAAAGGACGATGCGTTCATTCAGAATTCCTACGACGATGAGGCAAATGCCACCTACGAAAAGCTCCCCGATGTGTTCCTCGCCGAGCAGGGTATCACAGAGCTTCGTACAATGGCAATATACTACGGCAAGGATAATGTTACCGTAACCTATCTTATTGACGGAAATACCGTTGCGACAAGCGCAACGCTTCCCTACACCGTAAGCGTTGACCTGTCAAAATACTCCGTTGGCAACCACACCCTGACAATTCGTGCAACGGCAAACGGTGCTGTTCTCGGTGAGCGAAACTACACAATGTCCCTTGCAAAGGCGGCAGACGTGTACGTTAACGGCGAGCTGCTTGAGCTTGCGCAGAAGCCGGTCATTGTTGAAGGTACAACCCTTGTTCCGCTCCGTGCTATTGTTGAAAAGCTTGGCGGAAATGTTGAATGGATAAATGAGACACGCGAGATCATTATCACCGATGATTCCACCGAAATAAATCTTCGCATAGGAAGCTATGACATGGTAACAAACGGCGAGACATCAACTCTCCTCGTTCCGGCGCGACTCATCAACTCCACCACATATATTCCGCTTCGTGCCGTTTCCGAAGCCATGAAGGCAACAGTTGCTTGGCACGGCGAAACACGATCAATTACTATTGACAAATAACACTGAAGGAGTAATTAACCAATGGCATACAAAATAAATACAAACTGCGTTCAGGCAGGATACACCCCCGGAAACGGCGAGGCTCGCGTGCTTCCCATCTATCAGTCCACCACATTCAAATATGAGTCCAGCGAGCAGATGGGACGTCTTTTCGACCTCTCCGAAAGCGGATATTTCTACACAAGACTCCAGAATCCCACCAATGATGCGGTTGCGGCTAAAATATGCGCCCTTGAGGGCGGTGCGGCGGCTATGCTCACCTCCTCCGGTCAGGCGGCTACCTTCTTCTCTCTATTCACTATCCTTGGGGCCGGCGACCACATCGTAGCCTCCTCCGCAATCTACGGCGGAAGCTTCAACCTCATTGCTGTTACCATGAAGCGTATGGGTATCGACGCAACATTCGTTCACCCCGATATTACCGAGGAAGAGCTTGCGGCGACCTTCAAGCCCAACACCAAGGGTGTGTTCGCGGAAACTCTTGCAAACCCTGCGCTTATCGTGCTTGATATCGAGAAATTCTCCCGTCAGGCTCACGCACACGGTGTTCCGCTTATAATCGACAACACATTCCCCACCCCCATAAACTGCAATCCTTTCAAATTCGGTGCGGATATCGTTATCCACTCCACCACCAAGTATATGGACGGTCATGCAACTGCGGTTGGCGGATGCATTGTTGACTCCGGCAACTTCGATTGGCTTGCACACGCAGACAAGTATCCCGGACTATGCACTCCCGACGATTCCTACCACGGCGTAACCTACGCCAAGGATTTCGGTAAGGGCGGATATATTACCAAGGCAACGGCACAGCTTATGCGCGACCTCGGTTCTATTCAGTCTCCCCAGAACGCGTTTCTTCTGAATCTGGGTCTTGAAACACTTCATCTGCGCGTTAAGCGTCACTGCGAGAACGCACAGGCAGTGGCAGAGTATCTGGAAGCTTCCGACAAGGTGACATGGGTAAACTACCCCGGACTTGCATCAAACAAGTATCACGCTCTTGCAGAGAAGTATCTGCCGGGCGGCTCCTCCGGTGTTATCTCCTTCGGTGTCAAGGGCGGACGTGCGGCGGCTACCAAGTTCATGGACAGCCTGAAGCTTGGTGCAATAGTCACCCACGTTGCGGATGCACGCACTTGCCTCCTGCATCCTGCAAGCACAACTCACCGTCAGATGACCGATGAACAGCTTGTTGAAGCAGGTGTTCTTCCGGACCTTATCAGACTCTCCGTTGGTATTGAGGATGTTTCCGATATTATCGAGGACCTTGAACAGGCTCTTGCAAAAATGTAATTTTTGTGCCGCACGCTAAAAACGTGCGGCATTTTTCGGCTCTAACCGTAAAATCACCGCTGTAATTTTGAAAGTGTGCATAAAATCTTCAATAAAATAAAAAAACGCTTGAAAATTTACAATTACTTATAGCAATTTTCTAAAAAATGTAGTATACTAATTATATGTATGCACTTGCGCGGTGTTTTTGGTGCGCATTTTGCAAAAAAGACCTTTAAAATGACAAAAATACTCGTAATAATACGGAGATGAACATATGAAACTTCTTGATAAGGTATTTGGCACTTACAGTGAAAGACAGGTTAAAAAGCTCCTGCCTATGGTTGACAGCATAGATGCGCTCACCGATAAATATAAGGCTATGAGTGATTCCGAGCTTCGCGGTATGACCGCCGTGCTCAAAGGCAGACTTGCAAATGGCGAAACCCTTGACGATATTCTGGTTGACGCTTTTGCAACCGTCCGTGAAGCGGCAGACCGTGTGCTTGGCAAACGTCCATTCAGAGTACAGCTCCTCGGCGGTATCATCCTCCATCAGGGCCGTATTGCCGAAATGAAAACCGGTGAGGGTAAGACTCTTGTTGCAACCCTTCCGGCATATCTTAACGCGCTTGCAGGCGAGGGTGTGCACATCGTTACCGTAAACGAATACCTTGCCAAGACCGGAAGCGAGGAAATGAGCAAGGTGTACGGCTATCTCGGTCTTACCACCGGTCTTATTATCCACGACCAGACAAAGGAAGCCAAGAAAAACGCATACAATGCGGACATCACCTACGGTACAAACAACGAGTTCGGCTTCGACTATCTGCGCGACAACATGGTGAACTACAAGGAACAGCTTGTACAGCGCGGACACGCTTTTGCAATCGTCGACGAGGTTGACTCCATACTTATCGACGAGGCAAGAACTCCGCTTATCATCTCCGGTGCAGGTGAGAAATCCACCGACCTTTATGACCGCGCGGACAAGTTTGTTCGCACCCTTAAAAAATTCGTTATAAAGGAGCTTGACGCAAAGGAACACGACGACAACATCGACGCCGATTATATCGTTGACGAAAAGGCAAAGAATGTTACCCTGACGGGAAGCGGCATTAAAAAGGCAGAGGAATATTTTGAGGTTGAGAATCTCTCCGATCCCGAAAACTCTACCCTCTCCCACCATATAAATCAGGCAATAAAAGCTCACGGCTCTATGCAGAAGGACGTCAACTACATCGTCAAGGACGGCGAGGTGCTTATCGTTGACGAATTTACCGGACGTGTAATGCCCGGACGCCGTTACTCCGACGGTCTCCACCAGGCAATTGAGGCGAAGGAGCACGTCGATATTCAGAAAGAGTCAAAGACTCTCGCTACTATCACATTCCAGAATTTCTTCCGTCTTTACAGGAAGCTGTCGGGTATGACGGGTACTGCGCTCACCGAGGAAAACGAGTTCCGTGAGATCTACTCCCTGGACGTTGTGGAGGTTCCCACAAACAAGCCTATGATAAGGCGTGACCATAGCGATGCTGTTTACAAAACCATACGCGGAAAGTACAACGCTATCGTTGAGCAGATCAAGGCCTGCCACGAAAAGGGACAGCCTGTGCTTGTAGGTACTGTATCCATCGAAAAATCCGAGGAGCTGTCAAAGAAATTAAAGCTTAACGGCATTCCTCATGTTGTGCTTAACGCGAAATATCACGAAAAAGAGGCGGAGATAGTTGCGCAGGCAGGTAAGCTTGGCGCTGTTACCATCTCCACCAACATGGCAGGACGCGGTACGGATATCATGCTTGGCGGTAACGCGGAATTTCTCGCTAAAAACGATCTTCGTAAGCTGGGCTACGATGAGTCCGTCATTGTACTTGCTGTTGGTATGTCAAACGAGGTTGACGAGATCGTGCTTGAAGCGCGCGAAAAGTACCACGAGTCTCTTGAAAAGCACAAAATCGCAATTGAGCCTGAGGCTGAAAAAGTACGCGCGGCAGGCGGTCTGTTTATAATCGGTACAGAGCGTCACGAGAGCCGCCGTATTGACAATCAGCTCCGCGGCCGTTCCGGACGTCAGGGCGACCCCGGTGAATCCAAGTTCTTCCTCTCTCTTGAAGATGACCTTATGCGTCTCTTCGGAAGCGAGCGTGTGATGGGCATGGTAGAAAGACTTGGTCTTGAGGAAAATCAGCCTATCGACGCCGGCATTCTTTCAAACGCAATCGAGGGCGCACAGAAGCGTCTTGAGGACACCAACTTCCAGCGTCGTAAGACCGTCCTTGAATACGATGACGTTATGAATCAGCAGAGAAATATCATCTACACTCAGCGCCGCTCCGTGCTTGACGGTGCAGACCTTCGCGAAACGGTGCGCGGCATGGTAAACGAAACCGTCGAAACTGTGGTAAACGGTCACACCGTTTCCGACGAGGATCACTCCGATTGGAACATTGATGCGATCCGCACTCATTTCTTCGGTTTACTCTGCCGTGAGGACGATTTCAAGTACACCGAGGATGAGCTTAAGAATCTTGACCGCGAGGACATCAAAAAGGTGCTCCACGAGCGTGCGGATGCACTGTATGCCGAAAAAGAAGAGGTATTCGGCGAGCAGATGCGCGAAATCGAACGCGTTGTGCTCCTCCGTGCCGTTGACCAGAACTGGATGAACCACATCGACGCCATGGACGACCTGCGCGGCTCTGTTGGACTTCAGGCATATGCACAGCGCAGTCCTATTAACGAATACCGCTTCACCGGTGCCGATATGTTTGACGATATGGTAGCTCAGATACGCGAGGATACCACACGTATGGTACTTGCAGTTGCTCCGAGAAAAGAGCAGGAGATCAAGCGTGTTGCCGTAGCTAAGATCACCGGAGAGGGCTTTGAGGGCGGAGCACAGTCCCGTCCCACACCCGCATCCTCTGCGGCCAAGAGTGGAATCGTCAGTGCCACCGCACGCCAGAATGTGAAGGTCGGCAGAAACGATCCCTGCCCCTGCGGAAGCGGCAAAAAATACAAGAAATGCTGCGGCAGCGGTAACGATACTGCGCAGTAATCGAAAAAATACAACACATCATGGCACTGCGAAAGCGGTGCCATGATGTAAAAAGGAATTATGTAAAATGGGTTTCGGTTATATTTTTGTGGGATACTTTTTCCTGATATTCTTTCCCTTAAGCCGTGTTGACGTTCTCCCGAATCTTTCTATAATCGGATGTGTGCTCATGTTTATGGGTATTTCCAGACTTATGCATTACTGTGATGCAAAATACGGCTTCAAGTGGGCTGCTGTGTCACTTCTCCCTCTGTGCGGAGTAAGCGCCGCCGCGCTGGCATTTGATATTGCCGAAATGTGCGGCGTTATTAAAAATGCAGATCCGGCGTTTAACGTAGCATATGCCGCCGCAAGCTGCTTGTTTTTGCTGCCTCTTTTTAAAGGCATCTGTAAGCTGTCACGGGACGTGGGACTCCCCTCTCTTGCAAAGCGTACCGTTTGGATGATGAGTATAACGGTACTGTATTCCATATTCGAGGTCGTGTCCTGCGGATGCTCTGTGGTACTCAGCCTGTCCGAATATCCCTCTGACGCATTTATCGCCATTACGGCTTATATGGGACTTTTCACCTTCCTTTTGGCTTATTTAAGCATTTTTTTGAATCTTGCACTGCTTTTTGCCTGCTACGCACGAATCTGTCTTGAGGGAGACGAGGATATGCCTTATCACGAGGATATTTTCGATAAGCTGGCAGAAGGCAAGAAACGAAACAAAAAATAAAGGGTGTTACATATGGTAAGTTCATCAAAAAACAGCGGCGCGGCAAAATCCGCCACGCCAAAAAAGCGACTCGGCTTCGGATATTTTATCGCCGCCGTAATATTTTTAGCAAATCCCTGTATCAATGTAATTGATATTCTGCCCGACTTCTTCGGATACATTTTTCTGATTGCAGGACTTTCCAAATGGGCTGACCTCTGCCCAAACGTCTCGGATGCAGTGTTGGGGCTAAAAAAACTGCGCTGGTTTATGCTTATAAAGCTGTTTGTTTCCCTGCTTGTTCCAATTGTTGACGACACCTACGTGCTTGTGTTCACTTTCGGTTTTGCAGTCATCGAGCTTATGTACGCGCTTTCTGCCGCGTGGCGCATTTTTGACGGATTTGAATATTTCGGAACACGCTTTAGCGGAAACTCTGTATTTTTGAATATAAAAACGCTCCGCACCGTGACAAATCTCTTTTTTGTCTTAAAATCGCTGTTCTGCGTGCTTCCGGAGCTTTGCTCACTGTCAAGCTTTGAATATTCGGGTTATGTCACAAGCACCCCTCAGATAGATTTCGGCGCATATAAAGCACCTCTCACTGTATTTAATATTTTTATCTGGTCTCTTATTGCCGTGCTGTGGCTTGTAAATATTTTACCATATATTATACGCATTTCGAGGGACACGCCCTTTTTGGAAAGGGTTCTTCACGACTATGACCTTGAAATAACAGAAAATGTGGGGCTCGCTTTTCGCCGCACTCTGCATTCGGCAGTGACTCTAATAATTGCCGGATTTGTGTTCTTCCCCAATCTGTGGATTGACGGGGTAAATGTAATCCCCACCTTCATAGGCGCGATATTCCTTACTGCGGCAATGGTTAAACTCGCAAAAATGTCCCCCGTGTCAAAGGGGACGATCACTGCACAGATAATTTTCGCGTTAGTATCGCTCATTTCATATGCGGCTTCACTGATATTTGAACTCTACTACGGAATCGCAATGATACAGCACTCCTTTGAGGCATACGATCTCTATAACATAACAAGAGCTTTGGCAATAGTCGAATACGGCGCAATGGGTGTGGCTGTTTACATGATATACAGAGAAATACGCCGCCTCATAAGGATGCACCTCGCCCCTGATCCCGACGTTACGGACAAGCGGCTTTGTGATATCTATGAGACCCACCGTCGCGAGGCTGACATGGGAGTTATAGCAGGATTTGTTGGATTCGTGATTGCTCTTATTATAAATATCGTTTATTCTGTAATGCGTGCGGATATTGCACCGCAGTATTATATTATTCCTCTGCTTGCCATGGGTATATGGTTCGTTTACATGATAAATAATCTGTGGCACCTATATGAGCAGATCGAGTACAAATATATATGATATCTTGGCACCAATTTACTATGAAGAATGATAAATAGTTTCCATTAAGACAAGGTTGCTTAACAAATAAAAGCAGGAACGGCATATTTCAGTGCCGTTCCTTTCATTATATTTAGTACTCAATGCTTCGGTCAAGACCGTGGATAAATCCGTTGACGTCCGCTGAACAAACGTCACCGCCGATAACCTTTTTCTTGTATACAAGTATGTTTACATAAACCTCGCCGTCATAATCGGGATAGTTTGTAACCTTGTAGGTATAGCGCATTACATCTTTCTTTAAATATTTTGTAAGATCGAAGCCCTGCTTTTTTTGAAGCTCGTTGTAGCTTTGATATACCTTGTCAAATTCTGCGGGAATAGTTACCTCTGCTTCCTCGGTTGGCACGGCATCAACCTCCCATCCGAATTGGCGCAGAAATTCTATTCTATCCTCGGCAGTCTTTATTTTATCAAAGCGAACATTTTCCACAGCTTCAAGTACCCCGTCGGATACTGCCGGCTCAGCGGCGGGAATAAAAATAAGCAGTGCCACAAGTGCGGCAAGCGCAACGGTGGTTACTCCGAAAAATTTAATGGTACTCGCCCTCAGTGAATATACAAACATAACAGCCCTCCTGTGTTTTATCAAGCTGTTACATTATATTTTGAAGACACGGTATTTATTACACAAACGCATAAAAAAACACGGCATAAGCCGTGTTTTTTACTTATCAGTTGGTTTCGGGTACAAACGAAGTGTAGATGTACTCGATAACATCGCCGTCTGCAACAGCGTTGTCATACGCCTTGCCGGATTCGGGCTCAACACCGTTTACGGTGTAGTACCAATAGTAGGTGGTGTTGGTCTCAGCATCGGTGTAATCCTTGTACTCGTCAATATCAACTACAGATTCGCCTGCGGCATCAAGAGTAAAGTCAAACTCAGCGATGGTGCATCCCTCGATAAATGCATCAAGCACCGTGGGGTTGTTGCTCTGAAGCTCAACGGCCATATCAAGGATAGTGGAGTCCGGATCATTCACGTCAGGAGTGATCTTAACGGTAACGGTGATAGGCTGTGCAGCCGCGCTGCAGGAAGCAAGAGTAAAAATAAGCATGATACCTGCAAGTGCAAGTGCGAGAATGCGTGAAATTTTCATTTTGGTATTCCTCCTGAATTTTGATAACAGCGTGAGATCACACTGCGAATTTTGGCAGCTTTGCGTGTCTGCCTTATGTGTATATTATACTACTGTTTGCTTATTTTGTCAATAGAAACAACACATTTTTTACATACTGCTCTAACTTAGAATAATTATTGCAAGATTCAGATATGCGGCATAAAAAAGCCAAATGAGATACAGCACCATTACCGCGGCGGCACTCTTATATATCCTCCCGAAAAAGCAAATTATGAAAAAGGTAAGAATTATCATCATGATAATAGCAACAAACGCCGCAAAAAATGCTCCCGCTCCAAAAAACAGCGGAGACCATATAAAATTGAACACCATCATGATAACAAAGAATAAAAGTCCCTTAAGTTTATCAGATTCCAAGGAGCGGTCACATACACACGCCACAGCACCTGCCGCCCCACCTATAAGTATGTATAAAACTGTCCAGACTATCGGAAAAAGAAACGCCGGCGGCGCACATTTGGGTTTTATAAGCTCACGGTAGCTGTCTGTTGACCCTCCGGCAAGGGCGCTGAGAAAGCCGCAAAGTAAAATTATTACCGCCCCGGCAATAATACAGCGAAAATCCATGCGGCACAGCTCTGATCTGACAACGCAGGATAATTTGTGCTTTGTCTTTTTAAAAAATGCCATAAAAATCACCTCACACAAATGTATGAGGTGATTTCTTGTTTAATTCGTATACAGGATTATTCCTCGTAATTTTCATCGGATTCCGAGTCATCAGAAGAGGCATCTTCCTCTGTATCCTCGGTTTCCTCCTCTGAAATATCATACGAAGTGTCTTTGCTGTCATCTCCGCTCTCCGTAAAATCGGAGTCATCCCCTGTATCGTCGCCTGTATCCGTATCCTCCGGAACAGGCTCAGGTTCAGGCTCGGGATCAGGCAGAGAATAGTGCTCATAACAAGCACTGTTGTAATAGCGCTTTTGTGTGTCGGTAAATCCTGGGTATTCACCCTCGCCGTAAAGTCCTATATAGAACGGAACGCTAAAGTTGTCAGACAACGCGGTTTCCTCGTGAATCTCGCGGTAAGTGTACTGAGTATCAGTAACCTTCACGTTCATAGGGAATACTCTGTCAACTTTGATAAGACCTACGTTCTTAACATTCTCAGGCGGACATTTTTCACAGGCTACAGCTCCCGTCACAGTGTCATAGGGAACCATAATATGACGGTCACAGTACTCTGTTGGAACAGTCGCCGCCGTGAAATAGCCGGATTCCGCGCGGTTTCCTCTTGGGTCGGCGTAGCACGCCGCGCTCATAAGCTTACCGGAATCCTTGCAGTAGTTTGCGGTAACGATACCGTCCGCAAGCTCGAAGGTTTTAAGGGGAGTTCCGCTGTTTATATACTTGTGGTGAAGCTGTATCATTATTTTATCCCAAGCAACGGTACAGGGACTCCATGCAAGCGTACCGAGAGACTGAGGAATATCGTATCCAAACCATATGCCGCATACATAGTACGGCGTATAGCCGATAAACCAACGGTCAACGTCATTTGAGGTAGTACCGGTCTTTCCGGCGCAGTTCACGGTATTGTCAAGTGTGACTGCGGTAGCCGTACCGCGGCTGACTACATTCTGGAGCATCTTTGTCATAATAGACGCGGTCTGCTCGCTTATTACAACATAGCTCTCAGGCTCATTTTCAAGGAGCACCTCTCCCTCGGCATCAAGAACTCTCAGCCATGTACGAGGTTTGTTGTACACACCGCCGTTGGCAAATATCTGATACGCCGCCGTAATTTCAAGATTGGTAACACCATAGTTCATGCCGCCAAGTGCCAAAGCCGAAACGTCCTTGTCGGTTATAGACATTCCGCCGGAAAGGGTGGCGTACTCAATATAGCTCTTCATCTGAAGCTTGTTTTTTACAAAATCAAAGGACACATCTGTGGTAAGATCCTGTAATATTCGTACCGCAATCGTATTGACCGAGCGTGTTACCGCATCGTTTACGGTTGTAAGACCGCCGTACACCTCAGGCAGGTTCTTCGGCCATGCAGAGGGATTCAGCTTATCAACATCATCGTCTGCATAGTTGAATATGACCGGCACATCGTCATATACGCTTCCGTAACCAAGAAGACCGTATTCAAGTGCGGGCGCATAGATTGAAAGGGGTTTAATTGATGAACCGGGAGAACGTGTAGTCTGCGTCGCCTTGTTAAGAAGAAGGTTCGCGTCCTTTTGACCGCGCCCGCCTACAAGTCCCAGCACGTCGCCCGTGGCAGGGTCGATTACCACACCCGAAGACTCCGGCTGTACCGCATTATTTGTTCTGGGGAAGCTTGATTCGTTTGCATATATAGCTTCAAGTGTTGCCTGAACTTCAGGGTCCTGAAGCGTGATTATCTGCAATCCGCCGGTGTATATAAGGTTGTACGCCATTTCAAGGCTATAGCCTTTTTCCTCGCAAAGCGCATTTGCAACCTCAACCATAACCTGGTCCGTATACCATGAGTTAGAAATGATCGAAGCATCCTTAGCTCTTCCCTGATAGTCAAGAATCAATTCAGCCACAGTCCCTTGATTATACTCGGTCTCGGTTATATATCCAAGCTCGTACATACGCTTGAGAATGAGATTACGACGCCCGATATGCTCATCCGGATTCTGAACCGGGTCAAATCTTGTGGGAGAATTTGTGATTGATGCAATAGACGCACATTCAACAAGAGTCAGTTCACTGACATCCTTATTGAAGTAAGTATACGCCGCCGCCTGCACTCCGTAGCAGTTCTGTGACAGGTAGATGTTGTTAAGATAAAGCTCAAGTATTTCAGTTTTGTCAAGCTTTTTTTCAAGATTTATAGCGCGGAGTATCTCCTGAATCTTACGCTGAGGGGTATAGTCCTTATCCTCGGTAAGATTTTTAATAGTTTGCTGAGTTATGGTAGAACCGCCGCCCTGATCCTTTTCAAAGGGGATAAAGTAGTTGAGCACCGCTCCGGCAGTTCTTATCCAGTCAATACCGTTATGACTCCAGAAACGGTGGTCCTCTATGGCAACAAAGGCGTTTACAAGATTTTCCGGTATCTGCGTGTAGGATACCCACACACTGTTTTCCGAGCCGTAAAGCTGTTCGTCCTTTATTTCCACCATTGTACCGATGCGGTTTTCACGGTCGGTATAATCCATATAGAATATCTTGGTGGTCTGGCTGGAATTCATCCTAAAAATCGCCGGATCTATCTCAGGGTCTATATGATTTTTCACATACACCGCAAATACGGTAGCCACAATAATGCCCGTAATAAAGCAGACAAGCAGCAGAGTCAGAAGAATATTAAAAATGTAGGAAAATATTTTTCCGACTACCTTTCCGGCAAACTTGCCGGAGCCTGCCACCTCACGTGACCAATTAACCTTTTTCTGCGGATTTTGATTTCGCTTATTACTGTTCAATTTCCCATTCCTTTCCGAGATACAGCGGTATAGTTCATTAGACGCACAAACCGCGAATTTGTTCTCTGCATTTTGTCAAAATGCATTTATTTTTAAAGCGGGGACATATCAAAGCTTCACTAAAACAGATTATACACTTGTAATATCGGTACTGCCTTTTTCGGGGATACTCTCATCAAGCAAATGTCTCTCACAGGCGGCAGAATATACCAACGCTATGATTATGATAACAAGTCCTGCAAAAATACCACCAAGTTCGGGACGAAGAGAAAGATGCACCGCTTCAGGCACAGGGGTATATGTCTTTACAAGCAGGTAGTTGTAAAAATCTCTGACTACACTGACAAAGCTGTACCCTACCGCAACGGTAATGCCCACATACATCATATATCTGCCGTTTTTCATGTGGTAAAGCTCACCTGATGCCAGATTCTTTGAAATCTTTGATAAAAACAGGCATATAGGTGCAAATATACAAAGCGAAGCGGTAAAAAGCATGAGTTCGGCATAAACCACGGTTTTAATATCCCCTAGAGTAACGTCCTCTTTCGGTGTATCAATGCGTATGCCGTTCCCGATAGCTATGGAATATCCGCTGTCCGTCTCGCTCATATAAGGAGGGAGCAGCATCTCGTCTACAGGCACATTTACAAAAAGCATTATAAGAGCAACTATGCCCACAAGCACCGCGGCAACAATAGCCGCATAATAAAGCCCTTTAAGTATCGGAGATGCTATTTTGGATATGCCGCAAATTTTTCCATAGGTAAGCTTCGGCTTCTTTTCCCTGTTTCTTTTGAACATTTCAGAAATCCCCCTTATTTTATGACCACATTGTCATCTCCGAGAAGTGCTTTCAGCTCCGCAAGGACAAACGGAGATGCCGCAAGCTTTATTCCGGAAAGACGCTTGTACTCTGACGTGGACTTGTCGTAAAAAATCACCTCTGCCGTGCCGTCGCAGAAGATATAAACAAGATTCTCCGCTTTTTTAAACAGCCTGTCGCGCTCATCGGTGTGCTCAACTCTCAGATATACCTTGCTCGGCTGCTGCGGCACTTTTACCGATTCACTCTGTGCCGTGCGCCCCGTGGGAGGTGCGTACATGGGCACTGCCGCCGGCGGTGCAGAAACACCGCTCACATGATAAAATTTCATGCCGTCAAGCTTACCGATATCAGCTTTAGCAGGTGTCTCGGGCACAGGCTGCCGCACAGTTTCCCTCGGCGGCTGTACTCTCGAATGACCTGTTCCGGGAGACTTAGAAGATTCATTGAAATGGGCGTTATCGTCAAGTCTGAACACATTCTGGGCAAGCACCTTTGGGTCTTCATCGTCGCGAAGAGAAAGCTGTCCCACAACACAGACCGCCGCTTCATTTGTAAGCAAATGAGACACCGCCTCAAAGGTTTTCGGAAATACGATGACTTCAAGCTCACCGAAGCGATCCTCCAAGCTTATAAATGCCATCTGAGCACCGTTTTTGGTCATTTTTGTCTGACGTCTGGTTATAATACCGCAAAGAGTAACCGTCTGTTTGTCGGAAAATGAAGCCTCACGCTCCTCATCCTCCGAAAACGAGGCGATTATCTCGTTTATGGGTGTTGGAGATATCATTTCTACATGGCGTGAGTAATCTTCGATCATATGTCCCGAAAAATATATTCCGGAGCATTCTTTTTCAAGCTTCAGCTTTTCTCTTAGCGACAGATCTTCAATATCGGGATAAACAAAGCTATCTTTTTTCACATTATCCTCAGAAAGCCCCATGGAAAACATATCAAGCTGACCTGCCACATTGGCACGGGTGCGCTCCTGATAATGGTCTATAATGCGCTCATATGACAAAAGAAGACGGCTTCTGTATATGCCGAGTCCGTCAAACGAGCCGCTCTTTATAAGTGCCTCTGCCTGACGCTTGTTCATATCCTTTGCATACATACGCTCTACAAAATCTTCAAAGGATGCAAAGGGACTTCCGCGCCGCTCCGAAACGATTCGCTCAATAAAGCCCACTCCCAGATTTTTCAGTGCTAAGAGTCCAAAACGTATATAACGCTCTTTTCCGTTAACTATGGCACGGAAATCTGCGGTGGACTCATTTATATCCGGCGGAAGAATACGTATTCCGTATCTCGTGCACTCCGCAACATATTCCGCCGTCTTTGCGGCATTTCCCATAACCGATGTCATAAGAGCCGCAAGGTACTCGCAGGGATAATGGCTCTTAAGATATGCGGTGCGGTAGGAAATTATGGCATATGCCGCCGCATGGCTCTTGTTGAACGCATAAGAAGCAAATCCCGACATCTCGTCAAAAAGCTCGTTTGCATCTTGTGACGGAATACCGTTTTTGGCGGCACCCTCAACGAACACCGCACGTTCCTTTTCCATTTCCTCTGCTTTTTTCTTAGCCATCATGCGGCGCACAAGATCCGCACGTCCGTAAGAATAGCCTGCCACGCTTCGGCAAACCTGCATTACCTGTTCCTGATAAACCATGCATCCGTATGTCACATCAAGGATCGGAGCAAGCAAAGGTGTCTTGTAGGTTATCTTATCCCTGTTTTTTCGGTTTTCTATATACTTCGGTATAGAATCCATAGGTCCGGGACGGTAAAGGGAGATTGCGGCGATAATATCCTCAATACAGTCGGGGCGAAGCTGTGTCAGCATTTGACGCATACCGCCGGATTCAAGCTGAAATATACCGTCGGTATTTCCCGAGGATATGAGATCATACGCCTTTTTATCGTCAAGCGGCACCGATTCAATATCAAAATCGGGCACTCTCTCCCGTATCTGCTTCTCGGTATCGGATATTATGGTAAGATACCGAAGGGCAAGGAAATCAAATTTCAGAAGTCCCAGCTTTGCCACGGTATCCATGTCAAACTGTGTTACGGGAATATCGCCGTTAAGTGAAAGGGGAACATATTCACTGACAGGTCGGTCGGTGATAACCACACCTGCCGCATGGGTTGAAGAATGTCTCGGCATTCCCTCAAGGGCACGTGCGGTATCTATAAGTCGCTTTACCTGTGGGGAGTCCTCGTACATCTCACGAAGCTCCCTGCTTGCCGAAAGCGCACCGTCAAGGGTCATATCCATAGCGTGAGGAATATTTTTGGCAACCGCATCTGTGTCAGCGTAGGACATTCCAAGCGCACGTCCCACATCGCGCACCACCGCGCGAGCCGCCATAGTACCGAATGTGATGATCTGTGCCACATGGTCGTTTCCATATCGACGGCGGACGTATTCGATTACCTCGTCGCGTCTGTTGTAGCAGAAATCAATATCGAAATCGGGCATGCTTACACGCTCGGGATTAAGAAAGCGTTCAAACAGAAGCTCAAAATGAAGGGGATCAAGGTCGGTGATTCCCAGAAGGAACGCCACAAGGCTTCCTGCACCTGAGCCGCGTCCCGGCCCTACGGGTATTCCGTTTTTCTTGGCGTATCCCACAAAATCCTGTACTATTAAGAAATAGTCCGCATATCCCATGCGTATTATCACATCAAGCTCGTACTCGATCCGCTCAAGATACTCACTCTCAGGATGCTTGTCCGTGTATACTATACGCCCGGCGGATACGCGCCGTTCGAGACCGTCCTTTGCAAGCTGTCTTAGGTATATATCAGATGTAGTTCCATCCGGCGGAGTAAATGCCGGAAGATATATATTCGAAAAATCGAAGTCGAAGTTACATTTATCCGCTACTTTAGCGGTATTTTCAATGGGACTGCCAAGTGCCTCGCTGTCAAGATATCCGAACAGCTCTTCCATTTCCTGGGTAGTTTTATAGTAAAACTCGTCCGTTTCAAAGCCGATAGGGCGTCCGTCGGTAATAACATTGTTCGTCTGGATGCACATAAGTATTGCCTGACTGTCCGCATCCTCACGGCGCAGATAGTGGGCATCGTTTGTCGCCACAAGGGGAATGGAAAGCTCGTGAGACAGCTTTACTATAGCGCGGTTTACTGCCTTTTGCTCTGCAAGACCGTGATCCTGCAATTCAAGGTAATAATCTTCCCCGAAAAGCGATTTCATTTCTCTTGCGTGCTCTGCCGCCGCCTCATAATTGCCCTCGGCAATTGCACGGGGAATATATCCTGCAAGACACGCTGACAGCGCTATAAGACCCTCACAGTGTGTGCGAAGGAGTTCCATATCGATGCGCGGCTTTGAATAAAAGCCTTCCACAAAGGCACTTGTGACCATGGAAATGAGATTTTTGTAGCCTACTTCATTTTTGCAAAGAAGCACAAGGTGATAGCTCCCGCTGTCCTCACCGTGGTCGCGGTCAAAGCGCGTGCGGCGGGCAAGATACACCTCGCATCCGATTATGGGCTTGATACCCTCTTTTTTGCAGGCGTTGTAAAACGCCACAGCGCCGTACATAACGCCGTGGTCGGTAATAGCCGCGGCACTGTGACCGCATTCCTTGGCGCGCCTTGGTATTTCATCAATACGGCAAGCTCCGTCAAGCAGGCTATATTCACTGTGCAAATGGAGGTGAACAAAATCCGACATATACTTCTTCCTTTATTTTGAAAAGGCAAAAAGCCGCATCACGGCTTCCATGCCATTATTCTCTTAAGACGGTGATTTACACCCGATTTGGTTATGGGCGGATCATGCAGTGCCGCAAGCTGTGCCAGCGTTGCATCCGCATTTTCCAGCCGCAGATAAGCGGTTATCCTAAGCTCGTCCGGCATGAGCTCCAGTGCGCCTGCCGCCTTAAGCGTATTTATAGCCGCAAGCTGATCCCCTGCCGCCGCAATAGTCTTGCCGATATTGGCAAGCTCACTGTTTGCAAGACGGTTGGCATCACTTCGAAGCTCACGCTCAATCTTCTTGTTCATTATGGTAAATGCGGCACCCGTAGCTCCTATAAACGCGAGAAAGCTTTCAATACTCTCGCTGTCCTTGTAGTAGAGCACGTGCTCAGTCTTACGGGAGGTGTGCTTTGGTTCAAGACCACACTCTGAAAGCAGGCTATGAATATTATCCGCTGTTTGCGAACAGGTAAAGTCAAGCTCCAGATGATAGCTCTTACCCGGGTCTGTAACCGTACCCGAGGATAAGAATACGCCTCTCAAAAACGCCGCCCGACAGTTACCGCACCTAAGCATCTCCTCTTTAAGATTCTGTTCAGGCTCGTCCTCTGTATATTTAAGACCGTGAAACAGTCTTGAAAGCTCTTTTTTCTGGGGGACGGTTATTTTACAGCTTCTGCGCTCATCCGCATCCCCGCTCTTTTTTTCCGTTATATATAAATTACCCTCAATACGGTACTGATCCCGCAGTTTTTTCACCGTAAGCTCCGCAAGCTCCTCGCAGGAGGTAACAAGCTTCAGACGGTCACGGGAAAATATTCCTGCGGTGTACAGTATACCGTAAAGCTCAGCCTTTCGGCAGCACTCGTGCTTCACACTCTCGGAATGTGCGATAAGGCTGACCTTGGTTTCCTGTGCAAATGACATTTTATAACCATAGCTTTCGCGTAGCGAAAGTTTCCTTTCAAAGCGATGCAAAGCATCGCATGGAGTTCGGGGCTGATTTGCGAAGCAAAACATTGCCGGAACGGCGATGTAAGCCACAAAACACTGTCTGAAAAATTTATTTTTCAGACTTTCTCCCACAGTATCGGGTAGTCCCGACAGATCATTTAGTAATATCACGGTGGATAGTCACCGTATTGTAGCCACTATTTTTGATATGTGCGGAAAGTGCCTCTGTGATAGCTACCGAGCGGTGCTTTCCGCCTGTACAGCCAATACCGATAATAAGCTGTGCCTTGCCCTCTTTTGAATACAAAGGAAGCAGGTAGTCCACCATGTCGTAAAGCTTGCTTGTGAACGTCACAGTCTCCTCGTGTGAGAACACAAAATCTCTCACGCAGGCTTCAAGACCGGTATGCTCCTTAAGCTCATCGTAATAATAGGGATTCGGGAAGCATCTCACATCAAACACAAGATCCGCTTCGTTTGCGGCACCGTGCTTGAATCCGAATGACATACAGGTTACAAGTATACCGTTTCTTACTGCCGCACTTACCACACCGCAGATTTTATCCTTTAACTGCGCCGGAGTAAGCTTGGTGGTATCAATCGTGTAATCGGCACGCATCGCGGCAACAGACAGTATGTCGCGCTCGGCTTTAAGTGCATCCGAAATGCTGATGTTTTTCGCCGTAACAAGAGGATGGGTGCGGCGTGTAAATTTATAGCGGCTTATTATTACTTCATCCGAGCAGTCGAGAAATACAGTACGGCAATTGACCCCCTGTCCCTTCAGCGCATCAAGCTCCGAAAACAAAGTCTCAAACTCCGCCTCGCCGCGGATATCCATAACAAACGCTACTTTTTCAATTTTTTCCGATGCGGCGCGGTAAAGCTCCGCAAACTTGACAATAAGCCTTGCAGGCATATTGTCAATACAGTACCAGCCAAGGTCCTCAAGTGTATTTGCCGCTTGGGATTTTCCGGCACCGGACATACCTGTTATAATTAAAATTTCCACCGTTTTATCACCCACATGGCGTCAGCCGCCTATATATCTGACTTCGCATTCTATATCGTATCCGAATTTTTCTTTGATTTCTGCTTTTATGATTTCAATAAGCTCCAGCACATCAGCGGCAGTTGCACCGCCGCGGTTGATAATGAATCCCGCGTGCTTACAAGACACCTGTGCTCCGCCAACGCTTCTTCCCTTAAGTCCTGCCATATCTATAACCTGCGCGGTAATGAATCCGTCCCCACGCTTGAACACACTGCCGGCACTTGGATATTCAAGAGGCTGTTTTTCACGGCGTCTTGACATATAGTCGTTCATCTTTTCGAATATTTCTTCCCTACACCCGTTTGAAAGCTGAAGCTCTGCCGACAGTATCACATAGTCGCGATTCATATAAGCACTGTGACGGTAAGCAAACTCATGCTCCTCGCCGCAAAGCTCACCGACAGTGCCGCTTGATGGATCAAAGTAACGGCTTTTCACCACCACCTGCGACATATCGCCGCCGTATGCACCTGCGTTCATGTAAATCCCACCGCCCACCGTTCCGGGAATGCCGTAGGCAAACTCCAATCCGGAAAGCGACATCTTGGCGGCTTCCGCGGCAAGGTGTGTCAGCGACACACCGGCATCTGCCGTGATACGGTCTCCGTCAAAGCGGATATTTTTCATTCCCGACAGAATTACTGCCACACCGTCAAAGCCGTTATCTGATACAAGAACATTTGAGCCGTTGCCAAGAACGAGTATGCGAGTCCGGTTCGCAAGCAACTCAAACACAGACACCGCTTCGTCGGAGTTTTTCGGGAACACCGCCAGCCTCGCCGCTCCGCCTATACGAAACGTGGTATAAGGAGCAAGCGGCACATTCTCGCTATATTCAATTTTAAGATTTTTAAGGCTTGTAATCAAGGATTTATAATCCATACGGTCTCCTTTATGGCTGTTATCGGGTAAGCAGGTTGTAAAGCTCTCTGTAATCGTGCACCTCATGAGTTGGAACAGTATCTGTGGTGTTTATAAGCCTTTTCGGATTGTACCATACAGTGTCAATGCCGGCACAGATGCCACCGGCGATGTCACTTGCAAGCGAATCGCCGATTATCACGGCACCGCTCCGTTTTCCCTCGCCTATTTTCGAAAAAACGTAGTCAAAATACTCTTTTTGCGGCTTCGGTGCACCTGCATCCTCGGAAACGAAAATATCTCTAAAATATTCCCGTATGGGGGATGCGAAAAAGCGTTTTTTCTGTGTGTACGATACACCGTTTGTCACAATATACATTTCAAACTGTGCGGACAGCTCACGGCAAAGCTCCATAGCTCCGTCGAAAAGCTCCGACGAATCCGCAAGGGCATCAAGATAGGCACTGTTCAGTGTACTGCCGTCCGCATCCGATGCAGCCTCAAGCGTGGCAAGAAAACGGCTGAATCTCTCACTTTGGAGAAACCCTTTTGTTATCTCACCGCGCCCGTATTCGTCCCAAAGGTCCTTATTTATTTTTTTATACCGTTCGAATCCCGCTTCATCATATTGTATGCCAAAAGAACCCATCACTATACCGAAAGCCGCCTTTTCTGCGGCATCGAAATCAAAGAGCGTCATATCGGCATCAAAAAGCAGGGTTTTGTATCTACTCATCTTGCTATAAACTTATGGAATACCTTCTTGCCCTTCTTTATGATAACGCCGTCCTTAAGCTTTGCGCCCTCAACTACCGCATCAAAGCGCTCCACCTTAACGTCATCAACGGAAATTCCGCCCTGCTGAATAAGGCGCTTAGCCTCACCCTTTGAGGGAGCAAGCTTGCCTGCAACAAGAAGATCCACAACGCTTGTGTCAACAGCTTCAACCTCGGTGGTGGGCATATTTTCGCTTGAACCGCCGCCCTGGAATACAGCACGAGCCGCTTCAAGTGCCTTGTCGGCTTCTTCCTTGCCGTGAACCATATTTGTAAGCTCATAAGCGAGTATTTCCTTGGCACGGTTAAGCTGTGCGCCCTCCCATGTGTTCATCTCGCGGATCTGCTCCATAGGCAGGAATGTAAGCATACGGATACATTTAAGAACGTCAGCATCTCCTACGTTGCGCCAATACTGGAAGAAATCGAAAGGAGAGGTCTTGTTAGGATCGAGCCATACTGCGTTACCGGCAGTCTTACCCATCTTCTTGCCGTTGGAGTCGGTAAGCAGGGTAATGGTCATAGCATAAGCATCCTTGCCAAGCTTCTTTCTGATAAGCTCAGTACCGCCAAGCATATTGGACCACTGGTCGTCTCCGCCGAATTCCATGTTACAGCCGTATTTCTGGAACATATAGTAGAAGTCGTAGGACTGCATTATCATGTAGTTGAATTCAAGGAAAGAAAGGCCCTTTTCCATTCTCTGCTTGTAGCACTCCGCTCTAAGCATATTATTAACGGAGAAGCAAGCACCAACCTCACGGAGCAGGTCTACATAGTTGAGGTTAAGAAGCCACTCAGCATTGTTTACCATCATAGCCTTGCCCTCGCCAAACTCGATAAATCTCTCCATCTGACGCTTGAAGCATTCCGCATTGTGGTCAATATCTTCCTTGGTGAGCATCTTTCTCATATCGGTTCTGCCGGAGGGGTCTCCTATCATGGTAGTACCACCGCCGATAAGCGCGATAGGCTTGTTGCCTGCCATCTGGAGACGCTTCATAAGAGTGAGCGCCATAAAGTGACCTGCTGTAAGTGAATCCGCAGTACAGTCAAAGCCGATGTAAAAGGTAGCTTTACCGTTGTTTATCATCTCACGGATATGCTCCTCGTCTGTCACCTGCGCGATAAGACCGCGTTCAATAAGTTCTTCGTACAACTGCATTTTTATTTACCATCCTTTTAAGATTTATTTTTGATTTATCATTTCACGCGCTGTTTCAATAAGCTTATCGGTAATGTTTATACCGCCCATGATGCGCGCAGTTTCTCTGACTCTTCCGTCACCGTCAAGCGGTGTTACCGATGTGTGCACCCTGCCGTCAACCTCGCGTTTTTCAATAAGGTAGTGATTTTCTGCCCTCGCCGCTATCTGCGCGGAATGGGTAACACACAAAACCTGTCCGCCAAGTCCTGCAAGCTCTCGAAGCTTTATGCCGATCTTCTCCGAGGTCTTTCCCGACACACCCGTGTCAACCTCATCGAATATCAGCGTACCCGGGGAATCCTTCTCCGCAAGCACGGTCTTAACCGTAAGCATTATTCTTGAAAGCTCACCGCCCGATGCAATCCTCGCAAGAGGCTTCAGTGGCTCGCCCTTGTTTGTGGATATCATAAATTCAACGTCGTCAGCCCCCCGTTTTGCATACGCCACACCGCCGTCGGATTCAACCCGCCGCTTTACCGAGACAGAGAAGCTAACACCGCCCATTTCAAGATAGGAAAGCTCACGTATTATTTCCGTCTCAAGCTTTTTTGCCGCACCAAGGCGTTTTTCGGATAGCTCATCTGCCATCTTCGCCATTTCGGCAAGTAAAGCTGCAAGCTCTGCCTCCGCAGAAGCTAAATTCTCCTCGGAAAGCTCTGTTTCTTCAAGCTCCGCCTTGGCTTTATCAAGAAACGCCAGCACTTCGGGGACCGTATCTCCGTATTTGCGCTCAATTCTCGATATTTTATCAAGACGGGTCTCGACTCTGTCAAGCTCTGCCGTTGGGTCATCATATTCGTCGTCCCGAAGCGCGTCAATGGTAAGGGCTATATCTTCAAGCTCATACGTTATGGAATCAAGTCTCGATATGAGCGAATCGGCATCATCCATTATAGGTGCAAGTGCCTCCAAGGCACGCTCCGCCTTTTTAACCTTATCAAGTGCCGCCGTCCCCTTTTCGTTGCGGTAAAGAAGTGAATATACCGTATCGGAAAGCATTGTTATCCGCTCGCTGTTCTGAAGCTTGGCGCGCCTTGCAAGAAGCTTTTCTTCCTCGTCGGGCTTCAGCTTAACCGCCTCGATCTCCTCGATCTGATACCGAAGAAATTCCAGCTTCTGCGCCTTTTCACGCTCGCCTGAGCGAAGCTCCGCAATCTTTCGTTTTAATTCGCAGTACCGCTCGTAGCTCTCCTGATATTTTAAGAGGGGCTGTTCTATATCCGCGAACTCATCAAGATAAATAATATGATTTTCCGGCATAAGCAGTGCCATATTATCGTGCTGACCGTGTATACCGATAAGATATTTCATAGCCTCACGCTGAAGCGACTGCGGTATTGTCCGTCCGTTGGCACGTGATACGGATTTGCCCTGAGTGGTAAGTGTGCGCTCGAACATTATCATACCGTCTTCGTCGGCAGGAATGCCAAGCTCATCAAGGGCGCGTGCCGCGTGACCCGAAAGCTCACCGAACACTGCGGAAACCCGTGCACTGTCCTCGCCGTTTCTTATAAGCTCGCGTGACTGCTTTGCGCCGCATATAAGATTTATACTATCAATTATTATGGATTTACCTGCACCGGTCTCACCTGTAAGCACGCTGAAACCGCCGCTAAAATCAATACTCGCGGACTTTATGACCGCTATGTTTTCAATATGAAGTGAGTACAGCAAAGACCTCACCGCCTTTCGTCCGTGGAAAAATCATCTTCCGCCGTTTACTATTTCACAAAGCTCATCGCAAAGTGACTGCGCCGCATCGTTTGTACGCATTACGATAATGATCGTGTCATCCCCCGCAACGCTTCCCACAATATCCGAGCGACCCATGGAATCAATGGCAGCCGCCGCGCCCTGTGCCATACCGGCATAGGTTTTTACAACCGCAATATTGTTGGCACGGTCTACATTTTCCACAGTCTCCACAAGAAGATTTCGTGCCTTTTGGCTGATACCGCGCTCCTCAGTCTGCGGCAGTGCATACACATACTTGCCACCACCGGCAACCTTAACAAGCTTCATTTCGCGGATATCTCTTGAAATCGTAGCTTGTGTAACCATAAAGCCTCTTTGTCTGAGGCATTCTGACAATTCTTCCTGGGTCTCTATTTGATTTTCACTGATTATAGATATTATCTCAGCCTGACGATTGTATTTCATGCTAATTCCCCTTTAGTGTCTGTCCGCCATTTTGTGACGGAGCACATCATAAAATCCGCCGTCCTTAAGTCGTATAAAGCTTACTGTCTCAGCAGAGCGGCGAAATGTCACCGATTCTCCGAAAGAAAGCGTCCTAGTCTCACAGCCGTCAATATTTATATAGAGCTTTTCCTCACGCACCGTAATGTTTTTCATACGAAGCTCCGACTCTGCGGAAAACACAAGCGGCGTAGCATTAAGAGAGTGGGAACATATTGGCGTTATGAGAAGTGCCTCCATGCGCGGGTCAACCACCGCACCGCCTGCGGACATTGAGTATGCGGTAGAGCCTGTTGGGGTGGATGCGATAAGTCCGTCCGCTCTGTAGGAGTTCACCGGCTTGCCGTCGCAGTAAAGCTCAATTTCCACAATGCGGAAAATTGACGCGCCGCCAACCACGGCTTCGTTAAGTGCAAACAGACGCTCACCGCCTATATCCGCTTCAAGCATCATGCGGCGCTCTACTTTATAATCACCGCTCTGGAGCCTGTCAAAAGCTGAAAGCTCGTCAAGCTCAAGCTCCGCCATGTAGCCGATACGCCCGAGATTTATTCCGAGAATCGGTATATTTCCTGCGGCACAGCTTCGCGCGGCTTTGAGTATTGTTCCGTCGCCGCCGAGCACGATCATCATGTCGGGTGCACTGAACAGCTCCGCATCATCCGCAAAGTATATGGCACGGCACACATCATCACTGAGTGCGGCACACAGCTTATCCCGAAGAGAGCGGTGCATAATCACCTGCCACCTGCCGCCAAGCGCGTTTATTACCCTGAGTGTTCCGAGAAAATCCACATCGTTTTTGGGATCCTGATATATTCCGATAGCTTTCAAAAAATCACAACCTCATCTGTGTTTGAATGTAAAATCATGTATCATACACGATGTTTTTTATATTAGCCTTGTCAAAGCCGCCAATACCGTCAAAATAGGCAAGATACTCACGGTTTCCGTCACCGCCGTATATGGGGGACACCGTAAGATCACCGCAGTAAAGTCCCAACGTCTCGGCAAAATCAAGGACCCGTAAAATAACCTCCGTATGGACGTTTCTGTCTTTGACAATACCGTTTTTTTCGATATTTGCACGCCCTGCTTCAAACTGCGGCTTTATAAGTGCCACAAATTTTCCGCCCTCACGCAAAAGTCCTGCAACAGCCGGCATAATAAGCGTCAGCGAGATAAAGGACACGTCGCACACCGCAAGATCACACCTGCCTCCGATATCATCGGCTGTAATGTACCGTGCGTTCATTCCTTCAAAGGACACAACGCGGCAGTCCTTGGCAAGACTTTCGTCAAGTTGGGAACGCCCCACATCAACACAGCGAACACGCGCCGCACCGTTTTTTAGAAGACAGTCTGTGAATCCTCCCGTGGAAGCACCGATGTCAACGCAGTCAAGTCCAGAAGCATCAAGCGAAAATGCCTCAAGTGCACGCTCAAGCTTAAGTCCTCCGCGGCTCACATACCGCAGGGTTTCTCCAACAATACGGACACTGCTTTCATCTCCGGCATCCTCGGAAGCCTTACTTACGATTCTGCCGTCAAGCTCAACGATTCCCTCGCCGATCATTCGCTTTGCCGCCTCTCGGCTTTTGGCAAATCCGTGCTCAAATAAATATTTATCGATACGCATTATCAAAATACGGGCACGATCACGCCTATGGCAATACCAAGCAAAGCTCCCATTACCACCTGCAGAGGTGTATGACCGATAAGCTCCTTAAGATTCTTATCAAGGTATTTTGTATCGCCAAGCGAAATATCGTGTGCAATTCGGTTAAGCACTTTAGCCTGCTCTCCTGCCGCTCTCCTTACGCCTGCCGCATCATACATAACAATAAAGGCAAGTATAAACGCAAGAGCAAATTCAGGTGACGATGTACCGCACAGCTTTGCCGCAGAAACCACAAGGGCACTTACTGTGGCGGAGTGTGAGCTTGGCATCCCACCCGAAGACATGATCACAGCAAAACTGAAACTTTTGTGTCTTGCTATGTATCTGACACACTTTATAAACTGCGCACCAAACCAACCGATAAGTGCGCATACCAAAATATAGTTTGTAAAAAAGCCTGTAACGTACTCCATTTATTTCTTCCTTGTCAACAAATAATCTGCAAGGGCACACAGTATTTCCGAGCCGCAGAAGCTTTCTACCGCCGCCTTTGCATTCTCTGTAAGACTCGCGGCATAAGCACGCGCTTCGTCGATGGTCATAAACGTGAGAAATGTGGTTTTACCGCTTTCCCTGTCACTTCCGATAGGCTTACCCAGCAGTTTTTCGTCTCCGGTGGCATCAAGAATATCATCTATAACCTGGAATGCTCTTCCGATTCCCATCGCGTATTTTTCCGCCGCCTCGCACATTTTTTCCGAAGCACCACCTGCATAGCATCCGAGAAGAGCCGCACATCTTATAAGCTCGCCGGTCTTAAGCGACTGAAGCCGCTCAAGAGTTTCCATGTCGAAGTGCTCACTCTCACCTATAAGATCAAGCACCTGACCGCCGATCATGCCGCCCATACCTGCACATTCCGAAAGCAGTGCCGCCGCAAGGCAGTTTGTTTCGGGAGACGCGTAGGCATTTGACACCGCAACACCGAAAGAACGGGTGAGAAGCGCATCGCCTGCAAGCAGTGCATTCGCCTCGCCGAATTTTATGTGGCTTGTAGGCTTTCCGCGGCGAAGGTCGTCGTTATCCATACACGGCAGGTCGTCGTGTATAAGTGAATATGTGTGTATCATTTCAAGTGCCGATGCATACGGAAGCGCTGCCATATAAGCACGCTCCGGGTCAGCACCGCTCTCTGCCGCCGCAAGAAGCGCAAACTGAAGAACTATAAACGGTCTAAGCCGTTTTCCGCCGCCAAGCAGACTGTAGCGTACCGCTTCGTAAATAACGCCGAACTTTTCATCATCGCCTGCCGCATATTCCGAAAGCACCGATTCAACCGCATCCGCACCAACAGAAAGCAGTTTTTCAATCTCAAAGCCGGTCATCTGCCGCCCTCCTGCATGGGGGGAAGATCTTCTTCCGAAACCGTTCCGTCCTCACCGCGTACAAGTATCTTTACTCTCTGCTCTGCGCCGTCAAGCTTTGCGGAGCACAGCTTAACAAGCCGAACACCCTCTTCAAACAGTGCCAAAGACTCATCAAGAGGTGCGGCACCGCCGTCAAGGGCGCGAACGATCTCCTCAAGTCTTGCAAGTGCTTCCTCAAAAGCAAGCTCCTTATTATTTTCCATGGTTACGACCATTCCTTTCTGTCTTCACACCTTTTTATCGGTTATGACCTCAACCGCTTCTCCAATGACGCTTCCGTCAGTTGTACGGAATTTGAAACGGTCGCCTTTTTTTATCTGTTTAGTGCTCTTTACAAGCTTGCCCGAATCGTCAAAGACCGCAGAATATCCGCGGGAGATTACAGACATAGGATTAAGAGCTTCAAGAGATGCCGTGAGCGAGGCAAATCTGCCGCGCTTGTTTGTAAGCGACAGCTTGATTCCCTGCTCCATACGTCCGGCAAGCGACAGCACCGCCATACGCTTGTCATCAATAAAATTCTGCGGGGAAGTAAGTGCCCTACTCTTTGCAAGCTGTTCAAGTCTTGTTCTCTGCATACCGATATTCTTGGTCAGTGCCAGCTCCATATGCCCCACAATGTTGTTTATCTTACGAAGCAGCTCTTCCGTATCCGGCACAGCAAGCTCTGCCGCCGCCGAGGGGGTGGGAGCGCGCACATCTGCCGCAAAATCGCAGATGGTGAAATCCGTTTCGTGTCCCACTGCGCTTATTACCGGTATTTCGCTTGCGGCAACCGTTCTTGCGAGCGTCTCGTCATTGAACGCCCACAAATCCTCAATAGAGCCGCCGCCCCGTCCGATAATGATTACATCAACGCTTTTTGCGGCGTTAAAATGATTTACACCGGAGATAAGCTGTGCCGCCGCCCCCGGTCCCTGTACCAGCGAAGGAAACAAGGTAAGCTTGGCATAGGGGAATCTCCTTCGCGTTATATTTATCATGTCTCTGACCGCCGCGCCTGTGGGCGAGGTAATTATGCCTATTCGTGTGGGTATTTTGGGAATCGGACGTTTTCTCGCAGGCGAAAACAGTCCCTCCGCTTCAAGCTTGCGCTTAAGCTGCTCAAATGCAATGTAAAGACTGCCAACTCCGTCCGGCTCCATGCTCTCCACATATATCTGATACTGTCCGTCACGTACAAATGCTGAAACACGGCCTCTGACAATGACTTTCATGCCGTTTTCGGGGAGAAATTTAAGCCTTGCCGCGGCACTTTTAAACATAACGGCACGGATAAGGCTGTCCGGGTCTTTAAGGGTAAAATAAAAATGCCCCGTTTTATAGTGATTTGTGAAATTCGATATCTCGCCCTTGACAAAGACGTTTGCAAGCAGTCCGTCACCGTCAATAAGCTGTTTTACATAGGCGTTAAGCTGTGCAATAGTCAGCACCGCTCTGCCTTTATCCTCCGCCACGGGAGCATTTTCGTTTATTTCGTCCAAAACTCCCATCCCTCCTCCGCCGCCGCGCACAGAAGCGCACAGCCTGCGGCATTGTCGCTTGAATATTCGGGTTTTGCAAATCTTGCGTCAAATCCGCACTCTGATATCATGCTTTTGATAATGGAATTACTCATAACACCGCCTGCATACAGTACAGGCATATCCGTGCCGTCAAGGGCGTTTTTGGTAAGCTCTATAAGTGTGCGCCCGATAAAATCAAGCACATACGCTGACACATATTCCGGAGATTTGCCCTCCCCAAGCAGTCTTACCGCCGTGTTTTCAACGCCTGAAAGGTTGCACTCGCATCCTTTTACCGAAAGCTTCGGCTTTGGAAGCTTCTCCGTGTTTTCAAGGGCAAGCGTCTCAAGCTTCGGTCCGCAGGGAAAACTAAGCCCCATGGCAACGCCCACACGGTCAATGCACTGACCTGCGTTAAGGTCAGCCGTTCCGCCAAGCTTCGCTATGTCAAAGCCAACCGCCTTTGGAGTGACCCGAAGGATTTCCGTAGTGCCTCCCGATACGTGGAAAGCGATAAATTCACGGTTCAGCAAATCTTTGGCATTTGCAGACCAAACCGCCGCCATAATGTGCCCTGCCTGATGAGAAAATCGGTGGAGAGGCTTTTTCACGGCATTTGCAAGTGTGGAAGCCGCCGCCACACCGGAAAGAAAGCATGGCATATAGGAGCCTTCCGCATCTCTCGGAGCATAAGATACGCCAACGGCGCACAGTGCTTCGGGGACAATATCACAAAATGCTTCGGCAGTAACCGACGGCAAATTCTTTATATGCGCAAACACCGCATCGCTTTGACGCAGTCCGCGCTCCCCATCCAAAACGCCGAGGAGCCGCTTTACGTTTGAATGAAACCTGCATTCGTCAGTATCGAAAAGAGCACACGAGGTGGTATAATTCGATGTGTCTATACCGATGTAAAAGCGTTTCATGAATCAATATCGCAGGGACGGTCAGGCAAAGCGTGTGAAATTGTGTTAAGTACACCGTTTATGAACGCCGGAGCATTATCGTCGTCATATTTCTTTGCAAGCTCCACCGCTTCGTTAAGAGCAACGCGCTTCGGGACATCGGAGACGTTCATCATTTCAAAAACGCACACGCGCATAATTGCAAGTGTAACCTTGGCAATACGGCTGAGTGCCCATCCCTCTGCCGCCGCGGAAATTTTCTCGTCTATCTCGGTAAGGTTGTCCGTGATACCGAAAAATACGTCGTGAACATAATCTATCTGATCTCCGAACTCTATCTCGGCATTTTCAAGCTCAAGGGCGTAAAATTCATCTGCCGGCTCATCCGGAGAGAACGCCCTTGCAAACAGGAGCGCAAATACATACTCGCGCGCCGTATGACGTGTTATCGGAGCTTTGATGTTTTCTTCCATTGCAAATAACCAATGCTTTCGCGAAGCGAAAGCTTCCTTTCAGACCATCTTTCATATATGCTGTGCCCTCTTTTTTGGAGGATCACCGCATGATTATACATAGAAATAGCTACACATAATATATTATACATTTTTTTGGTGCAAAAGTCAATCATTATACGCAAATTTATGCATCATCCCAGCGAATATTTTTTACTTATTTTCACCGATTTCGCGAATGAGCCGACAAATCGAGTTTTTTCGACCAAAAAGCACCTAAATTGTTATGAAACGATTACGGATTTATAAATATTTTCTGCGTGAGGTTGAAAAATCTTAAGTAAAGTGGTATGATATACAATACGGGTAATTTTACGTAAACGATCAAAAAGGAAATTATGCATGAACATATTGAAAAAGCTTAAACAGATCCTGTACAGTGCTTGCCTGTACTTTACCGCATCGGAATTTATCATTCTCATAATTGCCACAGCATTTAATCAGCTCGCTCCCACAAACGGCGGCACTGCCGGAAAATTTTTAAGTCTCGGCTCGGCGGCACTTATTTTTCTCGCCTGTATCGCCGTTGCCGCACTGAATCTCGTATGGCGGCTTGACTATTCTCTGTCCCTGCGACTGCTTTTTCATTTTCTCGGATGCCTTTTTGTATGGGCAATTGTGGCTATCATAATCCCCGGTGTGTATACCGATATATCGCAGATAATTGTCCGCTCTCTCATCTTCGCGGTTCTGTATCTTATCATCGCATTTATTGCTCTGATAGTACACAGTATCAAGAAAAACCGCGCTACAGAAGAGCTTGAATACGAGGCTAAATTCGGGAACCATTACAGTAAATAAGATTACCAACCCATATCGGAGGAACATAAAAAGTGAACACCAGCAACAATGAAGGACTCATGTATAAAGCCGCCGCGGGAATAATATTCGTAATTATAGCCGCGCTCATAATTCTCGTGTCGGTATCTACAATACGCCACGCCACAGGTGCGGACGAAACTACCGCCGATACGACTCCGCTCTTCGCGGAGCACGGTGCCGGAAATGATGAAGATTCCGCCGAAACTGCGGCTGACACAGCGGCAGTTTCTGATGTACAGACGGAAAGCGTTGATACCCACGATACCGCACCCGTTGTTACATCTCCGGCGGTGACTGTGGCTCCTGCCGACTACACTCCGGTAGCTGAACCCACAAAAAATTCCACCGATGAGTGGGAAAAATTCCTTTCGGAGTATCCGGACACGGTTCTTGGCTCAACAGATGATGCAGGACCGGACTATATCGGTAAAATCGTATTTCTCGGCGACTCCACCACATACGGACTGCGCGCCTACAAAATGCTTGAGGGCGGACGTGATACAACTCAGGTGTGGACTCCTGCAAGCGGTACACTGACCCTCTCTCAGGTTTCTTTTGCAAAAATCGTTTATCCAGAAACGGGTGCTGAGCTTACCATTAAGGAAGCCGCCGCAGCAAAACAGCCGGAATACCTTGTAATAACCCTTGGTGTTAACGGTGTTTCATTTATGGATGAGGAATATTTCAAGTCCGAATACAAAAAAATGCTTACAAGCATTGCCGAAGCAAGCCCGGACACCAAAATAATCTGTCAGTCCATGTTCCCCGTGGCACGCACCTATGAACATCTTAATTCGATAAACAATGATAAGATACGCGCCGCTAACCATTGGATTGTTGAAGTGGCAAACGAGACGGGCGTTAAATTTGTGGACACCTATTCCGTGCTCTGTGATTCCGAAGGGTGGCTTCCGGAGGAGTATCACAACGGCGACGGAATGCACCTCAATTCAACATCATTTACACTTGAGCTTGACAATCTTCGCACACACGCATATATAACCGAATAATTTTTTGAAAGGATCTGGAAAAATGTCACAAAAAAGATTTTTATCCTTTGTTTTTGTAATAACCCTTGCTCTCGGATGCGTACTCACTGCATCCTGCGGTACAGAGACCGTTCATTACAGCAATTCTATCGCTCCCTCCGAGCTTGCGGCTGTGGCTGATGCCGCACTTCCCGAAGGAAGCAGTATGACTGCCGTCCCCGACGATTATATCGAAGGTATGATGAAAATTGACCTGTCAAACTCCGGCGGTCATGTAGTAAAAATTCAGTCAAGCGGAATAAACATCGACGAATACGGCATATTCAAAGCCCCATCCGAAGAGGCTGTGACAGGTGTCAAGGACACCGTTGGCGGATATCTCGCCATGCGTCTTGATACCTGGATGGAAGAATATATGCCCGAGGAGAAGCCTAAGCTTCAGTCGGCAACCGTTAAGATAATGGGGCAGTATGTAATGTACTGCATACTCTCCGAGGACGTAAAGGACGATGTGTTCGACGCAGTTGAAAACTATCTTCTTGGCAAAACGGAACTTCCCGAATGATCGGAATTCATAAATATATCAATATCCCCACGCATGATATGACTGCGTGGGGATATTTTTCATACTCTATCAAGTATTATCTGGAGGATTGGAAAATTATTCATTATTTATAGATTTTCTATAAATAACAATGACAGTTTTATAACATATGCACCAAAAATCTTGATTTCTCGCCTGCCGTATGTTATCATATATTCACACGGCGAGGGCATCTGACAAACGGATGCGGCTCGTCTGTGAATCATAAATATATGGAGGATATCCAAGACTATGAGAAATCTCAAAAGAATCATGTCCGGCTCTCTTGCGACACTCATGATAGTGACCGCACTTATGACCGGCGCTCAGGCGAAGTCCTACGATGATATTACACCTAGTGACCGCTACGCTGAGCAGATCGAGATCCTTTCCGATATAGGAGTCATTAAGGGTACAAGCGACACCGAATTTTCACCCGATGAAAAAGTTACCCGTGAGCAGATGGCAATGCTTCTGTTCAGACTTATGATCGGCAAGGACAGCGCAGGCAGAATCAACTCTACTGCGTTCACCGACCTCTACGACGACACCTACCACGGTGCTATCTCCTGGGCAAACGCTTCCGGCTACATCCTCGGTACATCCGCAACCACATTCGAGCCTACCGAGGGAATCACCATGCAGGATGCCATGACCATGCTGGTGCGTGCACTCGGTCACGACACCGCAAAAATGAATGCAGGCTATCCTTGGACCTACATCGACACCGCGCTTAAGCTTGGGCTTGACGACGGTATGGAGGATGTTGATTACACCAAGGTGCTCACCCGTGCGGAAATCGCGGGACTTCTTTACAACGCTGTAACCGCAGAGTACCTCATCCCCAAAACCGCGGCTAACGGCTCTACATTCTATGAGTCCACCACCATTGCAGAGCGTGTATTTGGTTACGAGATAAGCGAAAGCGTTATTGTTGCAACCAACAGCTACGCACTTGAAGGCGTTTCTTCCGTTACCAAGGAAGGCTACATCACAGTTCATACCGATGACGGTCTTATTACCGTAAAGTATGACGAGCTTGAGCTTGAGGGCGACGCAGATGCGCACCTCGGCAGAAGCTATAAGCTTGTTTACAAGCGCGACGACAAGTCCGGTCTTGTAAGCGTTATCGGCTGCACCGAGCTTGGCAAGAGCGTTGCGGCAGAAAAGATTGAGGTTGACGAGGACTATGAGTATGTACTCATCGAGGGAGTTAAGTATCAGGTAGTTGAGGAGCTTTCCGATGCACTGTCCACCAACTCCAACGAGCTTCTCGTTTATGCACACGCAGATGATGATACCCTCGTTCAGATTACAACAAACGAAGACCTTTCCGAGCTCACCGGAGCATTCGACGCACATCTTATCTTTGACTCTAAGGAAAGCACCACCGCAAGCCGTCTTATCATAAAGCCCTTCGCTTTCGATATGCTTGAAATCGAGGACGGCGAGATAAACATTGCAGGCGGCATCGAGGAAGAAGAGCTTACCGTAATCAATCCCCACAAGGCCCAGAGCGGCGATTATGTTCTCTACTACTTCAATGAGGGCAACGAAACTCTTGAAATCGCGGCTGTCCTTCCCGTAAGTGATCCTGCAAAGGTTACACGCCTCACAAGAACTACCGCTACCATCGGCGGCACTCGCTACACTCTCGGAAACGAGATGCTTGGTATTGATGCCGAGGACATCTATGCACAGCTTGGCGTAGGTGAAACCGTAAGCATTGTAGTATACGGAGATCAGATACTCGCGGTAGAAACCTCTTCTACCACTGTAAAGGCTCCCTCCAAGTACCTTATTGCAGAGAGCGAGACCACTCCCGTATTCGCCGACGGCAAGTTTGGTTATGTAATGGAAGCTGTAATCGACGGCAAGGAGGAGACCATCATGGTTTCCAACCGCACCGTAACTCCCGGTGAAGTATATCGCTACACCGTTGATGCAGAGGGTGAGTACACCCTTATCCCCCGTACTGTAAGCGGCGGCACCATCGTTTCCGGCGATGACAAGTTCGTTCAGTCAAGCAGCCGCAACGATGAGATCGCGTTCGCTATAGACGAGGCAAGCTCCAGCACCGTAACCTCCGGCACATCCTATCACACCATCTCCGCAGGAAGCGCAGAATCCCTTATCTCAACTGCGGACGGCGCATCGTCCGTTAAGTTTGTCATGAATGACAATACCGTGATAATCGTGAAGATCGGCGACACCTTTACAAAGGTAACAGGCGCATACACTTCAACAATTACCATAAATGACGGCGCATCCGTAACCGCAATTTTCGACAACGAGGTAGGCTCTGTTGAAACTCTCCGCTACATGTATATTTCTGACGGAAGCCTCGGCAGTGTAGACTCTGCATCTACCGCTGTAAAGGTAATCCGCCATGCAGGCAAGGAGCTTGTTGACGGCACTGTTTACAACCTCTACATCGTACTTGATCTCTCCACCGGCAAGATTGAAACCATGAAGTCAAGAAGCGCTGAGCTTGCAGAGGGTACAAATTATCTCACCGGCATTGACGGTCTTATCTCCACCACTGCGGCTGAGGTAGCAAGCGGTATCGTATCCGGCTACACTCCCACTACTATAACAGTAGGCGGCGAGACCTACAAGCTTGCAAGCGGCGTTAAGTTTACCGTTCTTAACAACGACGAGACTGTTGACAGCCTCTCTATCAAGGACGTATTCATGGGTAACGTTGAGGTAATTACCGAAAACGGCGCTGTTAAGTCTGTTATCCTTCTCGGCGATGCAACCTTCACCGCAGAATATGCAGAGGGCAAGATCACCGTGGCGGCGGCAGAGGATCTCCGCAGTGCTGACTCCTATGAGTTCACCTCACTGAAGCTGTACGATGCCGACACCAAGGAGTACACCACAGTTGACAGCGAAGGCTTTGAGACCGCTCTCCTTGACACCGATACCTTCTCCTTTGAGATAACCACCGGCACAACTCTTGAGGCAGGCAGCTACAGACTCAGCTTCAAGGTAAACGGCGTGAAATTCACCTCTGACTTTACTGTAGAATAATTCATCCTCAGATGCGGTACGCCAGCGGCGTACCGCATCTTTTTTATTCGCAATGTGCGGATATGTATCCGCATCCATGGGCACGTCAAATACCCGAAAAAAAGATTACACCTCTCCACACCGTAGGGCGGGGGGTTACTCCCGCCGTCTAATATCACTTTCATCTACACAAACGGCAGGAGCAAGCCCCTGCCCTACGGAAGCGCGAATCACGCCCCAAAAAAGTCTGCAAAACAGCAAATCCCCCTGAAAGAAGCTTGTCTTTATGTTTTCAAGCTTCCTCTAAGGGGATTTTGTCATTTTTTTATCCGCCGCGCTTATTTTTTGCTTATAGCGTCCATGGGGCACGCCTCGGCGCACTTTTTGCAGTCGCGGCATTTTTCCTCGTCAATGCTGAACTTTCCCTCCGGACTGATTATTACCGCATGGAACGGACATTCCACATCGCAGGTTGCACAGCATATGCACTTTTCTCTGTCTATATAATGTGCCATTCTTATTCTCCTTTTACTTTACCTTTGCTCTCTTGTGATGCTTAAGCATACGAAGCTTCACATACACCTTCGGCATCTTGTTTACAAGAAAGTCTTTCAGCCTGTTGCGTCCTGCCGCGTAAATATCGTGAAGCTTCACAAGAAGCTTGTAGGGCACGTGTTTGCCCGTAACGCGCTTGTCAAGCCACCGCTCATAGGGTTTGCCAAGCCACTCAGGCATGGCATAGGCACGTTTGTAGCGCTTCACGAAGTGCATGAAATACGCTTCAATGAAAAGCACCTGCTCCTCAGGGAACTGCGGCTGTACGAGCGGCACACGGCGCTTTGTAAGGTCGCCTTCGGGTATAAATCCTGCCTCCTTGGATATCTCGTAAAGAGCCGTACCCTCATAGGGGTAAAAAATATTCGGTATGGTGCGGTCGCTCTTGATACGCGCGTTGAGCTTTATAGTTTTAAGCGCACGATGAATATCCTCAAAGGGCAGACCGATTATGTTGTAGGTAAGCTGTGCTATGCCGTACTTGTGGAACCATCCGGAACAGCGTATTATCATCTCATCCGTCTGATAGCGGCGGAGATATTTGAAGCGCATTTCGGGGTCGCCGCTCTCAAGCCCCATATCAATGGTATAGAATCCTGCCGCTTTCATCTTTTTAACCGTTTCCTCGGTAAGAATGTCAAAGCGTATGTTGCCCGTACACGGAAGACCTATCTCTTTTGTGTACATATCAATGAATTTGTCGAACCAATCGGGGAACATATTGAATATGGCATCACGGAAGTTGATAAACTTGATCTGAGGATGCTTGCTAAGCAATGTTTTTAAATAAAGTATGGCATTTTCTGGTGAGCGGAAGCGAGCGTATATCTTTTTGTTGGGATACACCTTGCGGAAGTTGCCGTTTCCGCAGTAGGTGCAGTTATAGAAGCATCCGCGGCTGACAACAACTATAGCCGTGCCAACCTTGGAGGATTCCAGATTGTCGTAATCAAAAAGATCAAAGTCCGGTATTGGAATGCGGTCAAGATCGGCAAAAAGGGGACGGATGGGATTCTTTTTTACGCTTCCGTCGGGCATTTTAAAGTAAAGGCTCTCAACACCCGTATAATCCTCGCCGTCGCGCATCTTGTCGCACAGCTCAAGCTCCGCATACTCGCCGTCACCAACGCATACGCAGTCCACGCCGTCAACCGCCATAACCTCATCGGGTACAAGCGTGCAGTGATAGCTTCCGCAGACTACAAGTGCATTGGGATAAAGCTCCTTTGTCCACTTTATATAGTCCACACAGTCCGGAAACGCCGTGGTACGGATGGAAAAGCCGATAATATCAAATTCACCGTTTTCGGATTTTTCCGCAAGGCGGCTTTTGTAATCCGCCTCGGTGTGAAGATTCAGAAGATGCAGAAGCTCCACATGGTGTCCGCCCTCTTTAAGAACAGCGGAAATGGAGGCAAGTCCCTCACTGTAATTTCCGCCGCTGACTCTTCTCTGGCAGTCACGGTCCGTATAATCGGGATAAACAAGGAGCATACGAGCTCCACGTCCGTTTAGATTTTTCAGTTCCATAATATTAGTTACTCCATATAAAAAAGCTCATTTTCGAGCATAAATATCTATAGTAAAGTATATCACAAACAAATAGATATGTCAAGGCTTCGGTGACGCCCCAGATAAATTTGCATTTTTTTCAAAATTGTGTTGAAAAAGAACTTAAGATGTGATATAATAATATGTGAGTTTTATTGACGGGGGGACCGATACATGGCAAGGATAGGTTTTGATAACGACAAATATCTTGAAATGCAGTCAAAGCATATACGTGAGCGCATAGCTCAATTCGGAGGCAAGCTGTATCTTGAATTCGGAGGCAAGCTGTTTGACGATTATCATGCATCCCGCGTACTTCCGGGATTCCGCCCTGACAGTAAGCTGCAAATGCTTCTCCAATTAAAGGATGACGCCGAAATTGTAATCGCCATAAGTGCAGACGATATCGAAAAGAACAAGGTAAGAGGCGATCTCGGTATCACATACGATCTTGACGTGCTCCGCCTTATCGACGCTTTCGGAAGTATCGGTCTGTATGTCGGAAGCGTGGTTCTCACCCGTTTTGACTCCCAAAGCAACGCCGTAAAGTTCGAAAACAAGCTCCTGGAGCTTGGAATAAAGGTGTATCACCATTATTCCATCGACGGATACCCCTATAACGTTGAAACCATCGTCAGTGACAGCGGATACGGTAAAAATGACTTTGTTGAGACCACCAGACGCCTTGTTGTAGTCACCGCACCCGGTCCGGGAAGCGGAAAAATGGCTGTATGCCTCTCTCAGCTCTATCATGAGAACAAGCGCGGCATAAAAGCCGGATATGCAAAGTTTGAAACCTTCCCCATATGGAATATACCGCTGAAGCACCCTGTAAACATGGCATACGAGGCGGCTACTGCCGACCTTAACGATATAAATATGATCGACCCGTTCCACCTTGAAGCCTACGGAAAGACCGCCGTCAACTACAACCGCGACGTTGAGATTTTCCCCGTGGTTGATGCAATGTTCAAGCGTATTTTCGGTGCTTCGCCCTACAAATCCCCAACAGATATGGGCGTTAACATGGTTGGAAACTGTATTATCGACAACGATGCGGTCTGCGAGGCATCCTACCGTGAAATCGTGCGCAGATACTACACCGCTCTGTGCGATCAGAAAGAAAACATGGCAACCGGCGACACGGTGCACAAGCTGGACATTTTAATGAAGCAGGCGAACCTTTCACCTGCCGTCCGCCCTGTAATTGATGCCGCAAACAAAAAAGCGGAAGCTACAAATTCCCCCGCCGCGGCAATCGAGCTTCCCGACGGCACTATTGTAACGGGCAAGACATCCTCCCTGCTTGGCGCATCTGCGGCACTGCTTCTCAATGCCTTAAAAAAGCTTGCGGATATAGACGATGACGTTCAGCTTATTCCACCATCAATTATTGAGCCGGTACAGCATCTTAAAGTTGACTATCTCCACAACCGCAACCCGAGACTTCACACCGATGAGGTGCTGATAGTCCTCTCCATTTGCGCCGCCACATCTCCTCTTGCGGCAAGATCGCTGGAGCAGCTTGACAAGCTTGCAGGCTGCGAGGTGCATTCCTCCGTTATTCTGGCGGAAATAGATGCAAAGACGTTCAAGAAGCTTGGCGTAAACCTCACTTGTGAGCCGCGCTATCAGGTAAACAGCCTGTATCACGGGAAATGATAAATTACGGGACTGATTTTTCAGTCCCGTATGTTTTTGTGAAAAAATCCCCTCGGCATAACGCCGAGGGGATCTGCATATTCGCTTATATGCACGATATCAATACATACCGCCCATACCGCCGCCCATGCCACCTGCGGGCATTGCGGGTTCGGGTTCCTTAATGTCTGCAACGACTGCCTCGGTGGTGAGAACGGTTGCCGCAACACTTGCCGCGTTCTGGAGAGCGGAACGTGTAACCTTAGTCGGGTCAACGATACCGGTTTCCATCATATCAACATACTTTTCGTTGTAAGCGTCAAAGCCGTAGCCCTTCTTACCGCTTGACATGATCTTGTCAACGATAATAGAGCCTTCGAAGCCTGCGTTCTCAGCGATCTGACGAACAGGAGCCTCAAGGGACTTAAGAACGATCTTTACACCGGTCTTTTCGTCGCCGTCAACGGTGTCAAGAAGAGCCTTAACATCGTCGATAACATTAAGGTAAGCAGTACCGCCGCCTGCTACGATGCCTTCCTCAACAGCCGCCTTGGTAGCGTTGAGAGCATCCTCGATGCGGAGCTTCTTTTCCTTCATTTCGGTCTCGGTAGCCGCACCAACCTTGATAACAGCAACCCCGCCGGAAAGCTTTGCAAGTCTTTCCTGGAGCTTCTCGCGGTCGAAATCGGAAGTAGTGGTCTCAATACCGTTCTTGATCTGAGCGATTCTGGACTTGATCTCGTCAGCATTGCCTGCGCCGCCTACGATAATGGTGTTTTCCTTATTTACCTTAACCTGTCTTGCGCGACCGAGCTGGGTAATCTGGGTATCCTTAAGCTCAAGACCGAGCTCGTCGGAAATAACCTCACCGCCGGTGAGAGCCGCAATGTCGCGGAGCATTTCTTTTCTTCTGTCACCAAAGCCGGGAGCCTTAACAGCAACGCACATGAATGTGCCGCGGAGCTTGTTCAGAACGAGAGTGGTAAGAGCCTCGCCCTCAACATCCTCAGCGATGATAAGGAGCTTCTTGCCTGCCTGAACGATCTGCTCAAGAAGGGGAAGGATTTCCTGGATGTTGGAGATCTTCTTTTCGGTGATAAGGATGAATGCGTCGTCGATAACAGCTTCCATCTTATCTGTATCGGTTGCCATGTAGGGAGAGAGATAGCCGCGGTCAAACTGCATACCCTCAACTACCTCGCAGTAGGTCTCGGCAGACTTGGACTCCTCAACGGTGATAACGCCGTCGGAAGTAACCTTTTCCATAGCATCAGCGATAAGATTACCGATAACCTCGTCGCCGGAGGAAACAGTACCAACGCGAGCGATGTCTGCGGTGCCCTTTACCTTAGCGGAGTTTGCCACAAGACCTGCAACAGCCTTGTCAACCGCCTTCTGGATACCCTTGCGGATAACGATGGGGTTTGCACCTGCGGCAACGTTCTTCATGCCCTCGTTAATGAAAGCCTGAGCAAGCAGAGTTGCGGTGGTTGTACCGTCGCCTGCCGCATCGTTGGTCTTGGTTGCAACTTCCTTTACGAGCTGAGCGCCCATGTTCTCGGCAGCATCCTCAAGCTCGATCTCCTTTGCAATGGTAACACCGTCATTGGTGATGAGGGGAGCGCCGAACTTCTTGTCAAGCACTACGTTTCTGCCCTTGGGGCCCATGGTGATCTTAACAGTATTAGCAAGCTTATCAACACCTGCAAGAAGTGCGTTTCTTGCTTCGATTCCGTAAATAATATTCTTTGCCATTTTAATACATTATCCTTTCAAATAATTGTGTATTGCTTCGTTGGTACTTTATTATTCTACAACTGCGAGAATATCGCTCTGACGGACAATGATGTACTCGTTTCCGTCGCACTTAACCTCTGTACCTGCATACTTGCCGGTGATAACCTTCTGTCCAACCTCAACGGTCATAACAACTTCCTTGCCCTCAACAAGTCCCTCGGGGCCTACAGCCACAACCTCAGCTACCTGGGGCTTTTCCTTTGCGGCGCCTGCAAGGATGATACCACTCTTTGTGGTCTCCTCTGCTTCTACCATTTTAACGACAACTCTGTCGCCAAGCGGTTTGATAGTCATAATAAATTCCTCCTGAATATTTCAGCCGTCGTGTGACGTGCTTATTTTCGTATTTTTAGCACTCAAAGAGTGCGAGTGCTAACTTACGAATATATTGTACACCCACGATTTCCAAAAATCAAGGGTTTTTTCTATAGTTTACACTTTCGTTACAACTTATTTCCACAATATATAATTATGCCAAAAACCATCATTTTACGCCTTTTTATCACGCGGACAGGGAGAGTGCTAAAAATCCAAACGCCGCTATAATAATGCTGATACGTCAAAAGGACAGCAAACCCGACAACAAAAAGGACGGGTCTAATACCGTCCGCGCTCTCATACAATATATAGAAAATAATTATCGGGACAACATCACAAACGAAACCATCGCCGAAGCATTTCACTACACCTCAGCTTACAAAAACCTTCAAAAAGCATACGAGAAGAACTCCTGCGGAATTTCGGCGTGACTGAGCTTTGGTTTGCGATAAGTCTCGGTCTATGGGAGCCGTGCTATGATCTTATCCTTTATCGACCGTATAAACAGTTACATATTCGGACCGGGGCTGTGTATCACCGTATTTATATGCGGAATATTTCTGATACTTAGGCTCCGCCCGTTTTTTATTACCAAGCCGCGCCGCATCAAGGCGGCACTTATGTCCGGCGGCACCGGTACAATGTCACCCGTAAAAGCCATGCTCGTGGCATTAGCAGGCACACTTGGTGTGGGAAACATCGCCGGCGTTGCATCTGCTATTGCAATCGGCGGAGCAGGTGCGGTATTTTGGATGCTTGCAAGCTCCGTTGCGGCACTTCCCATAAAATACGCCGAGATAGTTCTGGCAGTGCGTCATCGAAGATATGACAAAAATGGCACAGCACACGGCGGTGCATATTTTTACATTGCCGATCACAAAACAAAATTCGCATACGCTATGGCGGTGCTGTTTGCCGCACTTTGCCTTGGAACATCGTTTACCATGGGCTGTGCCGCTCAGGCAAACGCCTTTGCGGTCTCACTTAACAGCACCGTAGGCGTTCCGCCGATCATATGCGGATTTCTCTTAGCCGCAGTTACACTGTCCGCCGCATCCGGCGGACTTGAACGAATCTCTTTTCTTACCTCCCGTTTAATACCGCTTATGAGCGGAATATACATTCTGATGTCGTTCTTCATAATTTTCACAAATCTCCCCACAGCCGCAGAGGTAGTCTGCGATATTGTCAGAGAAGCTTTTGACATCCGCGCATTCGGCGGCGGGATCGTGGGAATACTCACAAATCGCGCTCTGCGTATCGGGGTCACGCGCGGCATCGTATCAAACGAAGCCGGATGCGGCACAGCACCCATAGCCCATGCAGGCGCGGAAACCGGCTCACCCGCCGCTCAGGGCGTTTGGGGTATGTTCGAGGTGTTCATCGACACCGCCGTGATCTGTACTCTGACCGCGCTGTGCGTGCTGATAGCCGAAAAGAAAGGAATACCGCCAACACTTGACGGAATGAGCACAGCAATCTCCTCTTTCGGCAATTTTATCCCATTTGCCGACATGATCCTGTGTGCCGCAGTGGTGGTATTTGCATTCTGCACCATTATCTGCTGGTTCTTCTACGGCACGGAAGCACTCGGATATCTGCAAAACGGCAAACATTGCGGAATTTATCAGAAATTTTATCTTGCGGCATATTCCGCCATTGCAGTTATAGGCTCTGTAATGCCGCCCGACGCAGTGTGGAGTCTGTCAGACCTTACCATAAGCATTATGAGTGCTCTGAACATAACAGCCTTGCTTCTTTCGGTGAAAGAAATAAAAAAAGAAACCGAAAAGTACTTTTATATAACAAAATGATGAAGCTTACGGAAGTTTTGCAAAAATTAAATAATTCTGTTGCAAATTGTAAAAATTTGTGGTACAATATATGCATATGTTCTAAAATCTCTCGAAGGAGTACCAAAATCAATGAAAAACACATTTATTCTCGCTATCCTTGCCGGTTTTTGTATCGGACTTGGCGGCACAGTCTACCTGTCGGTGGATAACCCTGTCGTTGGTGCGGCACTGTTCTCCATCGGTCTTCTCACCATCCTCGCTTTCGGCTTTAACCTGTTTACAGGCAAGGTCGGATATGCCCTTGACAATCCCCCGTCCTACATATGGACTCTTTTGGTCATCTGGCTGGGAAATTTTGTGGGTACTTGGGCAATGGCAATGCTCGTAAGATTCACAAGAGTGTATGAGAAGCTTGCGCCAAAGGTTAAGGGCATAGTCGAAGCAAAGTTAAACGACGATCTTTTAAGCATACTGTTTCTTGCAATCGGCTGCGGTATGTGTATGTTCATCGCAGTTGACCAGTACAAGAAGCGCACAAGTATGGTTCGCGCACTTTTTGTTATATTCCCTGTAATGGTGTTCATTCTCTGCTCATTTGAGCACTGCATCGCCAATATGTACTACTTCTCCCTTGCAGGCGTTCTTGTCGGAAAAACCTACATATATCTCGCCGTTATGACACTGGGCAACGCCGTAGGCGGTCTCATCATTCCGGCACTTACAAAGCTTACCGCAGAAAAGAAATAACCACACGCAGTCCCCCGGAGGAAACAATGCAAAGATACGTTATCGCAATAGATGCAGGCGGAACATTTTTCAAATCTGCTATTATTTCAGAAAGTGCTGAAGTTCTGCCCGGCTCATTTCTCACCGTTCCGGCAAACAATGACGGCTCGCCGGAGATAGTGAAGGAAGGCTATCGCCGTACAATCACCACACAGTTTCGCACAGCACAAAAAGCAGAGATAGAAATATCCGCCGTAGCAATCGACACCCCCGGCCCTTTCGACTACGAGGGCGGAATAAGCCTTATGAAGCACAAATTCAAGGCTATATACAATCTTCCGCTCCGTCCCTGGATAAATGAATATGCAGGCGATGTGCCTGTGACATTTATCCATGATTCCGCCGCCTTTCTGACAGGCGAGATGTGGAATTCACCTTATGGCGAATACAAAAACGCCGCAGGTGCAATGATTGGCACGGGTCTGGGTTTTGCCACCATGATGGACGGTGTGGTCCTGAGAAAGCCTGACGGTGATCCGCTGTATGATATATGGTGCGAACCGTACGATATCGGTGACGGCAAAGAGCATATTGCAGAGGATTTCGTCTCCGGACGGGGTATTGCCGCAAGATATGCCCCCGGCGGAAGAAATGCTAAAGAGATAGAGCTGCTTGCCACAACAGGCGATGAAGATGCTCTGAAGGTCTACCGCGATACCGGAACGATTCTCGGTCGTGCGGCGGCACCGTATCTTAAAAAGGTAGGTGCTGAAATATTCATTCTCGGCGGACAGATAAGCCGCGCACTTCCGTTATTCGAAGCCGAGCTTCGTGAGGCTCTGTCAGATGTACCGACACTGAAGAGGATAGTCCGCTCCGCAAGGCTGGAATATTCCCATATGTTCGGAGCTGCCTGCGATTGCTTTAGAAAAATATAACAAATCAGCGCTGTCATGCGAGACAGCGCCGTTTTTTTTACTACAGATAAACGTCCGCCAAGAAACGGCAGGAGCAAGCCCCTGCCCTACAAACTGTTAAACACGGATTGCAGGGCGTGGCTTGCTCACGCCGCTTTTTAACTATCACACGCCATCAATGCACGCATCCGCCCCATTCAACGGCGCAAAATCCGCTTCGCTCAAAGGACGGCAATTTCTGCTCGGCAATTGTAACCGGAGCGTCCATCGTCTTTATGTGCATAGCCATGCGAAGCATAGAATCGGGTGCAGGTGTGATGTGAAGTGCATTTGACGCTTCACGCTCACCTGTCAGCTCAAAGCTTACAAGATTGTACTCGCTTGCTTCCATTATGGGAAGCCAATATATGATAAATTCGTTTGCTTCTCTTTCAGAAAATCCCATGTAGGCAAGCTTTTCTTCAAGGAACACCGCTGAATCTTCGCCTGCCACGCAGAATCCCTCATCAAAGCTGTAGAAAGACACACCGCTTGTTTCCTCCCAATAAAGGGCGTAGTAGCTTCTGCCGCGAGAGTCCGTAAGCGTGCCGTCCGGAGCGGCAGAAACGCTCCAGCCGTCGCTGTACGCAGGATATACGGTGGTCAGTCGCTCCGGATGCTCGAATGTAACCGTAACATCCGTTTTCTCTGTGGGATAGAGATACAGCACCGGTTTTGCGTAGGCAAAGGAAGAATATCCGCCGTCTACAAATCCGACTTCGTTTGTTTCGGGGACGTAGTAGTATTCGATGTGTCGGGTATTGCCGTCCTTATCCGTGTCGGCACTGTCCTCAAATATAAAATAGTAGCATGGGACACCGTCCTTAGCTCCCACTCCGGACAGCATATCGTGGAATCCCATTGTATCTGAGATATACCCAAACTCACACATAAGCTCGCCGTAAGGAGTATACAGCAAAAGTGTACCGTCTTTTACTCGCAGAACATAATCCGCGCCGACATCCATGATACCACCGCTGTCATCGTTTTTTCCTGTATATACTATCTCTTTTTCGGAGTTGTAGACTGTATACTCTATCCCATCTGAGGGAAGTGCAGCCGGTATTGGAACGGCTATGTAATTCCCGTCGCTAAGCTGGGAGAATATTCGAAATTCTTCGTCAAAAGCACGCTCAAAATTTTTATCGTATACCGTATACGGCATATAAAATTCATAGCCTACAGTGAAAAAGTCATCATATACATTATGCTGAAGTCCGTCGCCCTTGCTGATGTGTACAACCGTGTCGTCACTTATGAAAAACATATGTGTATGTGTATTATAGGTAACATATTCACCGAAGGAACCGATCTGTTCGGGGTCAGCAGGCGCGTCAATTTCAAGCACACCTATGGCGTTTCCGTCATTTCCCCAAACAGGTCTCGTATCAAATATCCTTATTTTCCCGTCCGTCACCGTTAGCTCCGGTATGGGAAGCTCACTTACCGCATCCATATCCATTGCTCGGGTAAAATAGCGGAATATAACCGGCTCACCGTTTCCGTCAGTACCCTCCACCGTTATTTCCTCGCCGTCTGCTGTAACATTGCCTACAGAGAATCTGTAAGAATGTGACGGGAAATGAATAGTCTGCTTCATCTGCGCATCATATACACGCTCTTCGGTTACAATAAAATCTCCGTACTGCACCGCAGTTTCAGCAGAAGCGTATCCATCGCTCTTACCGTTTTCATCAAGCCAGTGTATTCTGACCCCGTCCTCTGTTTTTTCAAGTACGTATGGATTTATGCAGTCCGCGCTGTCGGTAAGCAGAAAATATCCGTCGTATATTCCCGCAAGCTCGCCGCGGCACATCACGGCAATCTCGCCGCCGATATCAAGAAACGCTAAGTCCCCCTCGGAGTAGAGGATACCGTCATCGGCAGTGCCGTCCGTATCTGACACCTCTGTCACGGTATCCGATATCTCTGCGCCGTAGTCCGTATTGGTTTCGTTTGTTTCATTTCCACCGCCTGCAACGCATCCACCAAGCAGTGCCGCCAACAGGGTTAAAACAGCAATATATTTTTTCATACAAAAACGCCTCCCGTAATATAATAATCTTATCACCAAATAAGACGAGATTTCCCAAAAAAAGTTCCAATCAGAGAACAGTGAAAATATGACCAAATTTTCTATCTGATTTATGGTGATTTTTCCCACTTTATTCCTTTTCACAACAATCGGCACCCATTTGCCTCAACATTTATACATATTAAACCCTTGACATAAAGCCGATAAAATGGTATAATAATATGAGATACAAAGACTTGATTATGGAGGTATATATATGCAGACTAAACCGACATACCTGATACTTGAAAACGGTATGGTTTTTTGCGGAAAATCCTTTGGCTATGAAGCCGAGGTAATGGGTGAAACTGTTTTTACCACCGCAATGACCGGCTATATGTCAACACTTACCGATACAGGCTACAAGGGACAGCTCGTTGTCCAGACGTTCCCTCTTATCGGTAATTATGGTGTTGTTTCCCATGAATGTGAAAGTAAGGGCACATCTGTTTGTGCTTATATTGTCAGAGAATTATGTCAAGAGCCTTCCAATTTCAGATGTGAGGGTGCTCTTGACGTTTTTTTGAGGGAAAATAAGATAGTGGGCATCTCCGGCATCGACACGAGAAAGCTTACACGCATCCTTCGCGATCACGGCTCGATGAAAGCCAAGATAGCATATGAGCTTCCGAGCGATATCGGCGCTGTGACAGCGGAAATTAAAGCATATACCGCACCGGATGCCGTTTCGGCTGTTACCTGCGGAGAAGTAACCTCCGAAAAGCCCGAAAATGCCACGAAAAAGGTAGTTTTGTGGGATTTTGGTGTTTCAGACTCCATAAAGACCGCACTTATGGCACGGGGATGCGAGGTTATCACCGTTCCTGCCGGAACTAAGGCCGAGGATATCGCGGCGCTGAATCCCGACGGAATCGTGCTTTCAAACGGACCTTCCGATCCTATGTCGCACCCTGATATCATCGCCGAGATTGCAAAGATCGCAAAGAAAAACATTCCGATTCTCGGAATCTGCCTCGGACACCTTATGCTGGCAGTATCAGAGGGTGCAAAATCCGTAAAGCTCCCCCACGGGCACCGCGGCGGTATGCCCTCTATCAGACTTTCCGACAAGCGCGTGTTTATCACATCTCAGAATCAGGGTTATACGCTTGACGAGGCAACGCTTCCCGAAAGCATCACCGTAACCTACAAAAACGGCAACGACGGTACGGTTGAGGGAGTAAAATACAAGAACATCCCCGCACTCGGAGTGCAGTTCCGTCCCGGCACTGCAGGAGGTCCCAACGCCACCGACTTTATCTATGACGAGTTTATAGGTTTAATGAAATAAGCAGAATGGAGGAACACATATGCCGCTCAGAAAAGATATAAAAAAAGTAATGGTTATCGGCTCAGGTCCTATTGTTATCGGTCAGGCAGCCGAATTTGACTACGCAGGCACACAGGCGTGCCGTGCGCTTAAAGAGGACGGTCTTGAGGTCGTTCTTGTAAACTCCAACCCTGCGACCATAATGACAGACAACGCTATGGCAGACGAGGTTTACATTGAGCCTCTTACACTGCCCACGATCAAGCGTATAATCGAAAAGGAACGCCCCGACAGCCTGCTGTCCACCCTTGGCGGTCAGACAGGTCTTACCCTGTCAATGCAGCTTGCAAAGGAAGGCTTCCTTGACAAAATGGGCGTAAAGCTTCTCGGTGCACGTCCCGAAACCATCGACAAGGCTGAGGACCGTCAGATGTTCAAGGACACCATGATGAAAATAGGTCAGCCCTGCATTCCCTCTCTCGTTGTAAACGATCTTCACGCGGCACTTGAATTTGCCCATGCAAACGGCTATCCGCTTATTATCCGCCCCGCATTCACCCTCGGCGGAACAGGCGGCGGCATCGCATACAACGAGGATGAGTTTATCGAGATCACAAACGGCGGTCTCAACGCTTCTCCTATTCACCAGGTGCTTGTTGAAAAGTGCGTATCCGGCTGGAAAGAGATCGAATTTGAGGTTATGCGCGACAGCGCAGGCAACGTTATCACCATCTGCTCCATGGAAAACGTGGACCCTGTAGGCGTTCACACCGGCGACTCCGTGGTTGTTGCCCCTGCGGTAACTCTCTCCGATGACGAATATCAGATGCTCCGCGGCGCGGCTCTTGACATTATCCAAGAGCTTGAAATCGAGGGCGGATGTAACTGTCAGTTCGCACTTCATCCCGAAAGCAAGGAATACGCTGTTATCGAGGTAAACCCCCGCGTATCCCGTTCCTCCGCCCTTGCATCCAAGGCAACAGGTTATCCCATTGCAAAGGTTGCGGCAAAGATCGCTATAGGCTACACACTTCCCGAAATTCTCAACGCGGTAACAGGCACGACCTATGCTTGCTTTGAGCCTACTATCGACTATATTGTTGTAAAATTCCCCAAGTGGCCCTTTGATAAATTCGTTTACGCCAAGAGAACCCTCGGCACTCAGATGAAGGCAACCGGTGAGGTCATGGCTATCGGTACTTCCTTTGAGCAGGCTATAATGAAAGCGGTACGCGGTGTTGAGATCGGCATGAACTGCCTCTCGCACAAGAAATACCGCGAGCTGTCCGATGAGGATGTAGCGTCAAGACTTTACAACGTGGACGATGAGCGTCTGTTTATCGTTTACGAGGCACTTCGCCGCGGAACTACCGTGGATAAGATTCACGAGATCACCATGATCGACGAATGGTTCTTAAATAAATTCCTCAATCTTATCAAAATGGAGCACAGCCTCAAAGATGAAGCTCTGACAAAGGAGCTTTACCATGAAGCCAAGGTAATGGGCTTCCCCGACAAGCTTATCGAAGAATACTGCGGCAAGGCACTTCCCGATGGTATGCACAAGAGTGCCGTTTATAAGGTGGTTGACACCTGCGCGGCAGAATTCTCCGCAAACACCCCCTATTTCTACTCCACCTACGACGATGAAAACGAGGCGGCAGAGTTTATTGAGAAGAAGAAATATCCCTCAAAGAAGACTGTAATCGTTTTCGGTTCAGGTCCTATCCGAATCGGTCAGGGTATCGAGTTTGACTATGCATCCGTGCACTGCGTATGGTCGCTGAAGCAGGCAGGCTACGATGTTGTTATCGTAAACAACAACCCCGAAACCGTTTCCACCGACTTCGACACTGCCGACAGACTCTACTTCGAGCCGCTTACTCCCGAGGATGTAATGAACATCATCGAAACCGAGAAGCCTTATGGCGTTGTAGTAGCATTCGGCGGTCAGACCGCTATCAAGCTCACAAAGTTTATGTCCGAGCACGGCGTAAACATCCTCGGCACCTCCGCCGATTCAATCGACGCGGCAGAGGACAGAGAACGCTTTGATGCACTGCTTGAAGCAAATCACGTAGCACGTCCCGAGGGCTTCACCGTAATGACAACAGAGGAAGCACTTACTGTTGCTTCCCGTATAGGATATCCCGTTCTCATGCGTCCCTCATACGTTCTCGGCGGTCAGAATATGATCATCGCCTTTACTGAGGACGATATCAAGGAATACATGAAGATAATCCTTGCAAACAACATCGAAAACCCCGTTCTTATAGACAAATACCTCATGGGTATCGAGCTTGAGGTTGACGCTATCTGTGACGGCGATGATATCCTCATCCCCGGTATCATGGAGCACGTTGAGCGTACCGGTATCCACTCCGGCGACTCTATTGCGGTATATCCGGCATGGAACATCACCGATAAGCTCCGCGAGGAGATTATTGAAGTAACAAAGAACCTTTCCACATCTCTTAAGATAATGGGTCTTGTAAACATACAGTACCTTATAAGCAATCAGGACCACAGACTGTATGTTATCGAGGTCAACCCCCGTTCTTCCCGTACGATCCCCTATATCAGCAAGGTTACAGGCGTTCCTATGGTAGACCTTGCCACACGCTGTATGCTTGGCGAAAAACTTAAGGATATGGGCTACGGCACAGGACTTTACAAGACATCTCCTTATGTTGCTGTAAAGGTGCCTGTATTCTCCTTTGAAAAGCTGATGAACGTTGACAACCACCTCGGTCCGGAAATGAAGTCCACAGGTGAGGTTCTGGGTCTTGCAAGCACACGCGAGGAAGCACTGTTCAAGGGTCTCGTTGCGGCAGGCTACAAGCTGAAGAAGCAGGGCGGCATATTCATAACCGTCCGCGATTCCGACAAGTCCGAGATCGGCGAAACCGCAAAGAGATTCTATGACCTTGGCTTTGAGCTTTACGCGACTCGCGGCACTGCAGAAGTAATCGCAGACTACGGAATGAAGGTCAAGACCGTAGATAAGATTCACGAGGGCGAAAACAACACCCTTAAGCTTATCGAATCCGGACGTATCGACTATGTTATCTCCACATCCGCTAAGGGACGTATTCCTACCCGTGACAGCGTTAAGATACGCCGCAAGACGGTTGAGCGCGCAATCCCCTGCCTTACCTCTATAGATACGGCAAATGCGGTTGCAGACTGCCTTAAGAGCCGTTATTCTCAGAGCTGTACCGAGCTTGTTGATATCAACGATATGCGCGACTCAAAGGCAACTCTTGAATTTACCAAGATGGAAGCCTGCGGAAACGACTATATCTACTTCAACTGCTTTAACCAGAAGATCGACAATCCCGAAGGACTTTCCATCCGCCTTGCAGACCGTCACTTCGGCATCGGCGGCGACGGAGTAGTGCTGATGTACCCATCCGACGTGGCTGACGTTAAGATGCGTATGTTCAATCTTGACGGTACAGAGGGCAAGATGTGCGGCAATGCGGCACGCTGCATTGTAAAGTATATGGTAGACAATAAGATGGCAAACGGCGAAACCGTTACCATCGAAACGCTGAGCGGAATCCGCGAGACCACATATGAAAAGGTAAGCGGCGAGGTCAGCAACGTTACCGTCAACATGGGCAAGGCGGAGCTTAATCCCTCCCTTATCCCCGTGAAGATGGCTCTTCGAAACGTGATCGGCGTTCCTACCCAGGTTGCCGGCGACCGTTACCGTATCACCTGCGTGTCTATGGGCAATCCTCACTGCGTTGTGTTCAATGATGAGTTTGAGGATGTGCTTGACAATCTTAATTTGCAGGAGCTTGGTCCGAAGTTTGAAAACGATCCGCTGTTCCCCGAGCGTGTGAACACCGAATTTGTCAAGGTTCTCAATTCCCACACACTTAAAATGCGTGTATGGGAGCGCGGCTCCGGCGAAACCTTCGCCTGTGGAAGCGGTGCGTGTGCGGCTGTAGTGGCGGCGGTTGAAAACGGATACTGCCCCAAGAATGAGGAAATCACCGTTAAATTAAAGGGCGGCGATCTCAAGATTCGCTACACCGATGAAGCGGTATACCTCTCAGGCGATGCCACCAAGATCTACGAAGGCAAGGTTGTACTTTAAGATTTTGCAATAGTGAATCTGATATAAAATAAAACGGCGGGAGCAAGCCCCCGCCCTACAACCGAGATTTATGGTATTCTGTAGGGCAGGGGCTTGCTCCTGCCGTTTATTTTACAAAAGCGTTTCTGTTTTTGCAAACTTTGCTCGCAGTTACATTTTATTACTCGTCCCACAAAACGATCTGTCCCGTCAAGCGTGTGGCATTCATGTCAATTAAACGCTGATTGGACGATCCGCGGAATTTCAGCATAAGATTGCGCTTTTCGTGAACATACCGTCCGTCCACCAACACATCAATAAGCGAGAGTATTTCGTCCGTCGCCTCGCATCTCGGATGTGAGCCGTCATGTCGAAGTTCCTCGTATGTAAAGCCGGAAAATGCCCATATGTCCTTCTCCGGATACGCCTCACGCACACGTCTGAGAAACGGCAGAAGCGCACGCTGGTTTTGCGGCTCAAAAGGCTCGCCGCCAAGCACCGTGAGTCCGTTTATATACGACGGCTTCAGCATATCGAGAATTTTGTCCTCCACTGTGCTGGTAAATTCCTCACCGAAGGAAAAATCCCACGTCTCCGGCTGAAAGCAATGCTCGCATCTGTTGGTGCACCCCGACACAAACAGCGTCACACGCACGCCAACACCGTTTGCCACGTCGCAGTTTTTTATGTTTCCGTAATACATGGCTTACAGATGAAGTACCCTTTCCTTTATTTCCTGTGTACGACCCTGATTCCAATACTGCGTACCGATATAACCGCAGGTGCGGCGCGCAACATTCATTTTGTCCTGATCGTTATTGCCGCACTGAGGACAAGTCCACACAAGCTTGCCGTCAGTCTCCCTTATTTCGATCTCGCCGTCGAATCCGCACACCTGGCAGTAGTCGCTCTTGGTGTTAAGCTCCGCGTACATGATATTGTCATAGATACAGCGGATGACCTGCATGACCGCTTCCAGATTGTTCTGCATATTGGGCACTTCAACATAGCTGATAGCACCACCGGGAGAAAGAGCCTGGAACTTCGCTTCAAATATAAGCTTGTCAAAAGCGTTTATCTCCTCGGTAACATGAACGTGATAGGAGTTTGTTACATATGACTTGTCAGTAACGCCCTTGATGATTCCGAAACGGCGCTGGAGACATTTTGCAAATTTGTAGGTTGTGGATTCAAGGGGAGTGCCGTAAAGCGAGAAGTCGATATTATGCTCGGCTTTCCAGCGGCGGCAGGCGGCGTTGAGATATTCCATCACCTCAAGAGCAAATGGAGTTGCTTCGGGGTCGGTATGAGATTTGCCCGTCATATAGCGCACGCACTCATAAAGTCCCGCATAACCGAGGGATATGGTTGAATATCCGCCGTAAAGCAGTTTATCTATGGTTTCACCCTTTTCAAGACGTGCCAGAGCACCGTACTGCCAAAGTATTGGCGCGGCATCGGAAAGTGTGCCCTTAAGGCGGTTATGACGGCACATGAGCGCACGGTGACAAAGCTCAAGACGCTCATCGAATATCTTATAGAACGCGTCACGGTCTTTTTCGGAGGACAGCGCGATATCTACAAGATTGAGAGTCACAACGCCCTGATTGAATCTGCCGTAATATTTCGGCTCGCCGTTTTCGTCAACATACGGAGTTAAGAAGCTGCGACATCCCATGCAGGTGTAGCAGTGACCCTCACCGTTTTTGTCGATTTTCAGCTCAAGCATCTTCTTTTCCGAAATATAGTCCGGCACCATGCGCTTTGCGGTACATTTCGCCGCAAGCCTTGTGAGATAATAGTAAGGAGCACCCTCGTTAATATTATCCTCTTCAAGCACATAGACAAGCTTCGGGAAGGCAGGCGTTACCCAAACGCCCTTCTCGTTTTTAACGCCCTGCAAGCGTTGTTCAAGCACTTCCTCTATAATAAGCGCAAGGTCACGCTTTTCCTGCTCACTCTTTGCCTCGTTAAGATACATGAACACCGTAACAAAGGGAGCCTGTCCGTTGGTTGTAAGAAGCGTTACCACCTGATACTGTATGGTCTGCACACCGCGGCGTATCTCCTCGCGCAGTCTGCGCTCAACAAGCTCGCTTATCTTATCCTCCGACAGCTCCGTGCCGATATCCGCCATCTCGCCCTTAACGTCCCGTGTGATCTTCTCACGGCTCACCGCCACAAACGGTGCAAGGTGGGTAAGCGAAATGGACTGACCGCCGTACTGATTGGATGCTACCTGCGCGATGATCTGCGTTGCGATATTGCAAGCGGTGGAAAAGCTGTGAGGGCGTTCGATCAAAGTGCCTGTAATAACAGTTCCGTTTTGCAGCATATCTTCAAGATTCACGAGATCGCAGTTATGCATATGCTGAGCAAAGTAATCCGAATCGTGGAAATGAATAATACCCTCGTTGTGAGCCTTTACAATATCCTCGGGAAGAAGAATACGGTTGGTTATATCGCGGGACACCTCGCCTGCCATATAATCGCGCTGTGTGGAATTTATCACAGGATTCTTGTTGGAATTTTCCTGCTTTGCTTCCTCATTGTTGCACTCAATGAGCGAAAGTATCTTGTCGTCCGTTGTATTGGACTGACGGACAAGGCTTCTGGTATAGCGGTAGGTTATATATATCTTCGCAAGCTCAAATGCACCGTGCGCCATGAGCTGATGCTCTACCATATCCTGTACTTCTTCAACTCCGGGAGATCTTCCAAGTGTTTCGCAGGATATAACCACACTTTCCACTATCCGATCAATCTGAAGCGGTGTTATGCGGAAGCTTTCCTCCACCGCGTTGTTTGCCTTGCTTATGGCAACCGCAATTTTTTGCTTGTCAAACTCTGCCTCTGAGCCGTTTCTTTTAATTATCTTCATTTTTTCATCTCCTGAATTACCGTATTTTATAAAAATCGTCCATATCGCACATTTTGTATTTTTCATAGTCGCACCACTATATATAGTATGCGTTGTTCTTAAATGATACCATATATTGTGGTTCTTGTCAATAGCGCAGCCAATATTATTTATTTTTTGGCGTTGTATACAAAGAAACACGACCATTTTGGTGCACTTTAAACCAATTGATGGCTTCGTGGCTTTCTCATATGAGGATTTCTTCCCGAAACACCGCTTATTATTGACATATACATAATAAAATGGTAAAATGTATACACTGTCCATAAATCACACATACGGAGATATAAAAGCCATGAAATACCTGTCGCAAATCACGCTTATCCTCGCCGTATCCTTTCTCGGCGAGCTGCTTGGATACCTTATCCCTCTGCCAATTCCCGGAAGCATATACGGTCTTACAATTATGTTTATTCTGCTGCTTGCGGGAGTTATAAAGCTGTCGCAGGTCAAAAAAACCGGCGATCTGCTCCTTTCGCTTATGCCCATAATGTTCGTAGCCCCCGGCGTGGGACTTATTAAAAAATTCGACGCCTGCACAGAATTTCTTGTGCCCATTCTGATAACGGCTACGCTGTCTACCTTTGTTGTAATGGCAGTAAGCGGATGCGTGACGGGCGCACTTATAAAATTCCAAAGTAAGAAGGAGCAAGTGGATAATGTTAAATAATATAGCTTCAAACACCTCGTTTTTCGGTGCTTTTTTAACCGCCGCCGTTTTCCTTATAGCCCTGAAGCTTCAAAAAAAGTTCCGGCTTGCGATATTAAATCCACTTCTCATATCCTGCACGGTAATAATCGTTTTTCTCATTGCCGCCGGAATTGATCCCGATATATTCATATACGGAAGACTTACCGCCGATGGCAAATATGACGGCACGGGTGCGGCGCTGTTTCAGGTAATGCTCACCCCAACAACCGTATGCCTTGCAATACCGCTTTACGAAAAGCTCTCATATTTAAAGAAATATCCGCTGGCAATACTGGGCGGCATAGCATCGGGAGCGATAGTCAGCATAGGAAGTGTATTTGCTATCAGCCGCATCTTCAGTCTCAGCCGCGAGCAATATGTAACGCTCCTTCCGAAATCAATTACCACCGCCATAGGCATGGGCGTTTCCGAAGAGTTTGGCGGAATCGTCCCCGTAACTGTTGCTGTAATCGTTCTGACAGGTATTGTGGGAAATATAATCGCATCGGGCGTTGTGCGGCTGTTTCGCATCAAGCATCCGATTGCAGTGGGAGTCGCCTGCGGTACGGCGGCGCACGCTATCGGCACATCCCGTGCGCGGGAATTTGGAGAAATAGAGGAAGCCATGAGCGGTCTGTCCATTGCAGTTTGCGGAATTATTACCGTTATTCTCATGCCGCTTTTTGCCGCTATTCCCATTTAAATGTTTGTCAAACAAATATCAGGCTTGTTATTTTGTTGACAATTTGCATAAAATCATAGTTTAAAGCGAATATTTTTGTTAATTTCGTCATTTTTGCTCTTGTTTTATTGCCTGAAATGTAGTATAATGTAATCATACAATTATTTTATCATTTTTGAGCAAAGAGGTGACTCATTTGGCATTAACCTTTAATGGCGGTATTCATGTTGAAGAACATAAAAATACACGCGGATGTGCCGTTGAAGCGATGACACCGCCGGCTTGGGTATCAATACCTATGTCACAGCATATAGGCATCCATGCAGAGCCTTGTGTGGGTGTTGGCGACACGGTGCTTCGCGGACAGCGTATCGGCGAGGTTGAAGCAGGTCTCGGATGCCCCGTGCACTCAAGCATTTCGGGTAAGGTTATAAGAATTGACGAGCGCAGCACAGCCACAGGAGCAAGAATACGAAACGTAGTAATAGAAAACGACGGACGCATGGAGGTCCACCCGGATATTGCACCGTGGGGCAAAACGCTTGCCGATACCACAACAGAGGAGATCGTTGAGGTCGTCAGGAACGCCGGAATCTCAGGTATGGGCGGTGCCACATTTCCTACATATGCTAAAATAAATTCGGCTCTTGGCAAGGTCGAGCATATCATTGTAAACTGCGCTGAATGCGAACCGTTCATAACCGCAAACCACCGTTTACTCCTTGAAAATCCCGGTGCTGTTATTGGCGGACTCAAAATACTTCTGAAAGCCTTCGGCATAAGACAGGGCGAGATTGCAATTGAGGACAACAAGCCCGACGCAATAAAAAAGCTAAAAGAGCTTACAGCGGACAGCGAGCTTGTAAAAATTCATGTACTTAAAACAAAATATCCGCAAGGCGACGAGCGTCAGATCATCTATGCACTGACAGGCAAGGAGCTTCCTATGGGCAAGCTCCCGGCAGATGTGGGATGCTGTATCTTCAACGCCGAAACCTGCGCCGCAATATACAACGCATTTGCAACCGGTATGCCGCTTGTAGAGCGTATTGTAACCGTTGACGGTGACTGCATCAAAAATCCCAAAAATGTGCTTGTTCCCATCGGAACATCATACCGCGACCTTATCGCTTTCTGCGGCGGACTTACCCGCGAGCCGAAAAAGATCGTAAACGGCGGACCTATGATGGGCTTTGCACAGTGGGACATCGATTCTCCTGTAACCAAAGGCACATCCGCTATTTTGGCGTTGTCCGAGGATATCGAGCACCCTTATGAGCAGCCTATAGCCTGCATAAGATGCGGACGCTGTGTGCGCGGATGCCCGATGAAGCTTATGCCGAACTATCTTGCTATGTTTTCTATGCAGGATAAGCTTGATATGGCGGAGCAGTTCGACATTACAAGCTGTGTTGAGTGCGGAAGCTGTTCCTACAGCTGTCCTGCGCACGTTCCGATATCGCAATATATACGCGCTACCAAGATAAAGGTAATTGAGCGCAGCCGTGCAATGCTTATTGCACGCGAAAAAAGCCAAAACAAGTAAAGGAGGGGCAGAAAAATGACGACTGAACAGAACAATATTCAAAGTGATATAACCGCCAATACTGCCGCTCCCTCAGCAGTAGCTGACAATATTAGCGTAACTGAAGATACAGACAAAAATGCGTTTGTCCCTGAGCTTCTCACGGTAACACCCTCACCGCACATCCGCGCCGCCGATACAACACGCACCATAATGCTTGATGTGTGCATCGCGCTTCTTCCGGCGCTTATTTTCGGCATATACATATTCGGTCTGCGTGCACTCACAGTAACGGCGATTGCCGTAATATTCGCCATGCTGTCCGAGTTCATATGGGAAAAGCTTATGAAAAAGCCGGTTACGGTGCTTGACTTTTCCGCAGTGGTTACAGGACTTCTTATCGGTATGAATATGCCTGTATCCGTACCGCTCTGGATACCTGCGGTAGGCTCGGTATTTGCAATAATCGTGGTAAAACAGCTCTTCGGCGGTCTTGGCAAAAACTTTGTCAATCCGGCTCTCGCGGCACGTGTATTCCTGTTTGCATGGCCGGCACATCTTAACACCTTTGTGTCCCCCGATACACAGCTTTCACCCATAGCTATATCTGTCCCCGATGCAGTAGCAAGTGCAACGCCCCTTGTTGCACTGAAAAATGGGATTCTTCCTACAAGCACGTCGCTTTTCAATGCCGCACTCGGCTATGAGGGCGGATGTCTTGGTGAAACCTCAGCTCTGCTGCTCACCGCAGGATTTATATATCTCCTGGTACGCCGTGTCATTACATGGCACATTCCTGTGTCATTCATAGGAACTGTATTTCTGCTCTCCTATATTTTCCCGCAAAGCACGCCTACCCTTGATTTTGCGCTTTACGAGATCCTTTCGGGCGGACTGTTCCTCGGTGCAATTTTCATGGCAACAGACTATGTAACTTCACCTATAACCAATAAGGGACGTGTCATATACGGTATAGGATGCGGTGCGCTCACCGTTTTCATCCGATACTTCGGAGGCTATAACGAGGGTGTTTCCTTCGCGATACTCATTATGAATCTTCTTGTATGGTATCTCGACCGCTACACCAAACCCACAAGATTCGGAGGTGCTAAGGTTGGCAAAGCAAAAAAATGAAATATCTTCATCCGCAAACACCGGAGATGTCAAAACCATCCTCGGCATCACGTTTAAGCTTTTTCTCATAAGTACAATTACCGCAATTCTGCTTTCGGGAGTAAACGCGCTCACAGTTGACAGGATCGCGGAAAATTCCCGTGCCGAAAAGGCGGCGGCTATTGCCGAGATTTTTTCGGGAGATATCGAAAGCGAGCTTTTCGAATCCCCCATTGGCGGAATAGCAGAGCTTTATGTGGTAAAAGAGAGCGGCAATGCCATAGGATACGCGGCACAGGTTGAACCTCTGGGATTCGGCGGCACTATGACCGTAATGGTAGGCGTAAATGTCGACGGCACGCTTGCAGGCGTCAAATTGGTGTCTCATTCGGAGACCCCCGGTCTTGGAAGCCGTGTGGGCGATTCCGTATACCTCTCGCAGTATATCGGCAAGGGTGCTGAGTCATTAAATGGCGGAATCGACATAATCACCGGTTCTACCATCTCATCAAATGCCATCCTTGAAGCGGTAAACACCGCGCTTACTGCGCACCACACCTTCTTTGCGGCAAACGGAGGTGCACAATGAGCAAGTATACAGTAAAAAACGTCTGTGAGCAGTTCCTTGACGGTCTGTTCTATAAGAATCCCGTTCTTATGCAGCTTCTCGGTATGTGCGCCACACTTGCTGTAACCACATCGGTAACAAACGCACTTGGAATGGGACTTTCGACCACTGCCGTGCTTATCTGCTCCAATATTTTCATTTCGCTCCTTCGCAAGTTCATACCAAAGCAGATACGTATAGCATCTTACATAGTTATTATTTCCGGATTTGTAACGGCGATACAGCTGCTTATCAAGGCATATCTTCCCGACCTTGACAAGTCCCTTGGACTTTTCATTCCGCTCATAGTAGTAAACTGTATCATTTTGGCACGTGCTGAATCATTCGCATCAAAAAATCCCGTACTGCCTTCCGCCATTGACGGTCTTGCGATGGGTCTTGGATTCACATTTGCGCTCTCACTTCTTGCATCTGTTCGTGAGATCATCGGATCGGGTACTTTCTGCGGATTCCGGATAATGCCCGACTTTTTTGAGCCGGCAATCATTTTCATTCTGCCCTCCGGTGCATTTTTGTCTCTCGGATTCCTCATTGCACTTATGAATAAGATCATGAACGCCAAAAAGGAAAACGATAAGAAGAAGGCGCTCGAAATCAAAGCCGCTGAAAATGAAGCAGAGCTTACTGCCAAAGAAGATATCACCGTGACTGAAAGCGCGGAAGTAAAGGAGGTAATCTGACATGGACTATCTTGTTGAAATTCTCCTTTTGATGCTGGGTGCGGTGCTTGTGGAAAACTACATTTTCTCAAAATTCCTCGGTATCTGCCCTTTCCTCGGTGTATCCGAAAAGCCGGATACTGCGCTTGGCATGGGATTTGCCGTGGTATTTGTAATGACCCTCTCAAGCGCGGCAACATGGGCGGTATATCACCTGATACTTGTTCCGTTTAGACTTGAATATCTTGAAACCATCGCGTTCATTTTGATAATTGCATCTTTCGTTCAGCTTATCGAAATGTTCCTTCGCAAATTCGTACCGGCTCTTTACGGTGCGCTGGGTATCTACCTGCCGCTTATCACAACCAACTGTGCCGTGCTCGGTTCTGCACTTCTTAATATTCAGAACGGGTACAATTTCATTGAATCCTTAGCATACGGCTTCGCATCTGCGGTTGGCTTCACCTTGGCTATAGTTATCTTCGCAGGAGTCCGCGTGCGCATTTCCTTTGCTGAGCCGCCAAAAAGCTTCCGCGGCACTCCCATTGCACTTATCGCGGCGGGACTTATCGCCATGGCTTTCTCCGGATTCTCCGGAATGAGCTTCTAAGGGGGACACACAGATGGAAAACATTCAAAATATTCTTTTTGCCGCCCTGTGGTTTGCAATTCTCGGCGGCGCAATGGGTGTACTTCTTGCCATAGCTTCAAAAATTTTCTATGTGAAATCGGACGAGCGTGTGGAGGAGATATCCGAACTGCTTCCGGGCGCTAACTGCGGAGGATGCGGCTACGCAGGCTGTGCGGCACTAGCCGAGGCTATTGCAAAAGGCGAAGCGAAAACATCAGCCTGTGTTGCAGGTGACGAAGCGCTTGCCGCAAAAATAGCCGCCATAATGGGTGTTGCGGCTGAAAAGCCTGTCCGTATGCGTGCACAGGTTATGTGCTCCGGCACATCTGAGTTTGCCAACAAAAAATACGTTTACGAGGGTGCTGTTGACTGCTATGCCGCTTCAAAGCTTGGCGGCGGCGACAAGCTTTGCCCCAACGGATGCATCGGTCTTGGAAACTGCGTTAAGGCGTGCGTGTTTGACGCTATTGAAGTAGTAAACGGCGTTGCTGTAGTTGACTACGAAAAATGTCAGGCGTGCGGCAAGTGCGTTACAACGTGTCCGAAGCATATTATTAAGCTTATCCCCTACGATTCTACCCATTGGGTTGGATGTATGTCCGTTGACAAAGGCGCTGTTACCAAAAAATACTGCGAGGTGGGCTGCATAAGCTGCCGCCTTTGCGAGAAAGCTTGCGCCGAGGGCGCTATACACGTTACCGACTATGTTGCATCCATCGACTACGAAAAATGCGTTCAGTGCGGTGCGTGCGTCGAGAAGTGTCCGAGAAAGATTATCTGGTCGGATAAATCCCAGCGTGTAAACATCACAATAAATCCCGAACACATCGAAGAAGCCTGACAAATACACGAGGTGCCGTGCACGGTGCCTCGTTTTGTCGCTTTATGCCGAAAGGAGGCGCATACCGTGATATGGCTGTATCTTACAGGATGTACAAAATCAGATGAGCACGAGGTGGCACGAAAGCTTTCGGAATATGCGTTTCGTGACATATTTAAAAGATCTGCCATGCTGTGTCATGATCAAAATGGCAGACCGCGATTCAAAGATGAGGATAAGATCCATGTCAGCATATCACATTCAAACACTCTTTGCGCGGTGGCAATATCCGATCATGAAATCGGAGTCGACGTAGAACATACAGACGGCACCGAGGAGCGGCTTATGCGCTTGGCAAAACGGTATTTCACGCCGTCCGAAGCCGATTATGTGATAACAGCACCGGCGATGAATTTTTATGAGGTCTGGTGTGCAAAGGAAAGTTATATGAAATATACGGGAGAAGGCTTTTCCCGTCCGATGAGTTCATTTTCGGTATTTGATTCGGAGCTGTGCTTCTCGCACTTTTTGTATGAGGATTATGCGGTGTGCATATGCTCCTCAGAAAAGTATACCTCAAAACCTATATATGTTATTTTATAAATATATGAATTTCGGGAACATTTCGGCGCGTTACAACGTCAAACAACACCGATACAAGTCACAGGAGTAATCAATGCGCACATTATATATAAAACAGAATGACGCAGGACAGCGTCTTGATAAATTTCTTTCAAAAGCGGTCAAGGCAATGCCAAAATCGCTTATGTACAAATGCATACGCACCAAAAAGATAAAGGTAAATCGCAAGCGTACCGACATCGGGTATATTCTAAATGAGGGCGATACAGTCGAGATGTTCGTATCTGAGGAATTTTTCTCGGATACCGCAACGGAACAGGCTTTTATGAAGCTGACACCTCATCTTGACATCGTATACGAGGATGAAAACATAATGCTCCTTGAAAAACAGCCGGGGCTTATTGTTCATTCCGATGACGAGGAAGAGGTTAATACCCTTATAGGTCATGTCAAAGCTTACCTCTACAGAAAAGGTGAATATAAGCCCGAGGACGAGCAGTCATTCGCTCCCGCGCTGTGCAACCGCATCGACAGAAACACCGGCGGCATTGTCATCGCGGCAAAAAATGCGGAAGCGCTTCGCGTAATGAACGAAAAGATTAAAAACGACGAGCTGTCAAAGTTTTACCTTGCCGCGATTCACGGTATTACAAAGAAGAAAACCGACACGCTGAGAGGATACTTAAAAAAGGACTCCGCCAGCAACATGGTGGATATTTCAACGTCTCCCCGTCCGGGTTACAAGGAAATAATCACAAAATACCGTGTGCTTGAAGAAACCCGTGACCTTTCGCTTGTTGAAGTGGAGCTTGTTACAGGGCGAACACATCAAATACGTGCACACTTTGCATCAATCGGTCATCCGCTCCTTGGAGACGGAAAATACGGCATAAACAGGGACGATAGAAAGCATGGATACAAATTTCAGGCGTTATACGCATACAAGCTGGAATTTAAGTTCAAAACCCACGGCACCGTGCTTGATTACCTCGATAAAAAAAGCTTTTCGGCGCAAAAGAGCAAAATATGGTTTTTAAAGGAATTTAATCAATAATAAAATTCTGTTTACATTTTCATATTTAGGAGTTCATACTATCGTGATATGATATACTATGAATTGCATCAGAAAGGAGTGGACTTACCACGCAGACTATTATAAGTAACATTCGCGGCTGTATAAAACGCTTTATTTTCGCACCGCTTCACATTACCATCCCAATTCTTGTAGGGTTGGCATTTGTTTTGGAATTTATCCTTGAAATTTTGGGACGCCGCTCCCTAATGGGTGCGTTGACATTTTTAATATCGTCTCCGCACATCTTCGCCGCAAATACCCTTATTATTTTATTCACTCTGTCGATTTCTCTGCTTTTGCGGCGAAGGCTTACATTTCTCTTTTTCGCCTGCCTTTTATGGCTGATTCTCGGCATAACAAATGCCGTGGTACTGACATACCGTTCATCCCCTCTCTCCGCAATCGACTTCCTTATTGTCAAATCGGCTCTTGACATTATGGATCTGTATTTATCCACAATTCAAATTGTGCTTATAATAGTAGGAATTGTCGCAGTTATTGCGCTCGGAGTGGTTATGTTCATCAAATGCCCACGCTGTCATGTAAACTATAAGAAATCCATCGTATGCGTGGTGCTTACAGCGATCCTGACGGTGGGACTCGGCGCACTTGCCGTACCTGTCAATGCATCGGATTATGAAACGGCTGAGCTATCCGACTCATACGACTCCTACGGCTTTGTTTACTGCTTTACACGCAGTATCCTTTCTCAGGGAGTCAAACGTCCGGGCGGATATTCCTCGGACAAGGCAAACGAGATAATTGATGCGCTGAAGAACACCTCCGATTCTACTGTATCGGACAAGCTTCCCAATGTAATATACGTTCAGCTTGAATCCTTCTTTGACGTAAAATACGTAAAGGATGTTGAATTTTCAGAGGACCCCACACCCAATTTTACAGCACTTAAGGAAAACAACATATCCGGCTTCATGCGCGTGCCTCATATAGGCGGCGGAACGGCAAATATTGAATTTGAAGTCCTTACGGGAATGAATCTGGATCACTTCGGATTCGGTGAATTTCCGTATACCACCGTCCTTCAGGACCGCGCCTGTGAAAGCCTTGCCGCAAATCTTAAAACGCTTGGATATTCAGCCCACGCTATCCATACTTACATTGCAACCTTCTATGACCGCCATAAGGTCTATCCGAATCTTGGATTTGATACATTTACGTCGATTGAGATGATGTCTGACGTAACGAAGAATGTACTAAGCTGGGTTCACGACAGAAATCTTATAAAAGAGATAAACTCCGCACTCGACTCAACCAACACTCCCGACTTTGTTTTTGCAGTCAGCGTGCAGGCACACGGAAGATATCCCGATGAGCCGCTGTCAAATCAGGGAATCTTTGTGGAAAAAGGTCCAATTGACGTATACAACATCACCGATGAAAAGATGTATTATCAGTATGATTTCTATGTAAATGAGATCCACGATATAGACAAATTCATAGGCGACCTCTGCGATTCTCTTGAGTCGCGCGGTGAGCCCTGCGTTGTGGTATTCTACGGAGATCATCTCCCGGCACTTTCGCTTACCGACGATATGATGAAAAACGGCAGTGCATACGAAACCGAGTATGTGATATGGAGCAACACGGAGCTTCAGGGTATTGATAACTCTGTTGACCCCAATACATATGACCGCGATCTTGAAGCTTATATGCTTTCAGCGTATGTCGGACAACTGTGCGGCATCCATGTGGGAGATATCACGCTGCTTCATCAGAACGGCTTCAAGACAGGAGAGCCTTATGACGATGCGCTTCATACGCTTGAATACGCTCAGCTTTACGATGAGCGCGGAAGCAAATATGCTCAGGCGCAAATGACATTCGGTACACAACCAATTACGGTGGAATCCTACTCGGTGTCAGACGGCACATTGTATGTAAAGGGAACCGGTTTCAACAAGTACAGCACCGTCAAGCTTGACGGCGTGAAGCGTAACACTCTCTTTATTGACTCCAACACCTTAGCTGTAGAAAATGTACTTTTCTCCAACAGCAAGCCGGATGTGGTTCAGATTGCCGACGACGGCACTGAGCTTGCGTACGCAGTAAAGACTTACAAATAGCATAAAAAATATCCTCGGAGCAAATCCGAGGATATTTTTTCGTATAAGTTATTTTTGCTTCGGATGAGGACCAACATGTTTGCTGGGAATAACGCCGCGCGCCGATGTTTTTCCTTCCGGAATGATATCGCCTGCCTTGGTAAGGGCAATCTTGGTCGCAAGCGGACCTACAAGCTCAAGAACAAGCACAGAGAACAGAACAATATTCCTGATAAGTCCGCCCTGTGAGAGATCGCTTACAAGCAGTGACATACCAAGTGCCACACCTGCCTGAGGGAGAAGTGTGATACCAAGATACTTGCACACCTTGGGCGGACATTTCATCCATTTTGCGCTTATATACGCTCCGCCGCACTTTCCGACAGCACGCGCCGCAAGGAATGCAACGCCTATCAGCACAATCATAATATTTCCAAACACGGAAATATTAAGCTCTGCACCGGAAAGAACAAAGAACAGTATGAACAGCGGTGTTGTCCAACCGTCAACACGCTCCATAAGCTCTTCCGAATAGTCACACAGGTTGCAGAACACTGTTCCCAGCATCATGCATACGAGAAGCGATGAGAAACCGATTTCAATCTGACCTATATGGAACTTCAGCATAGACAGCGCAACAGTAAGGAACACAAACGCTATTGCCATGGACATACGCTTGGAGCGCGAATGGAAGAAACGCTCGATAAAGGTAAGAACCGCACCCATAAGTGCACCAAGGAGCAGTGATCCCACGATTTCAATAATGGGGTTAAGTATAATTGAGATAACGTCGATATGTCCCTGCTCAAGGGCACGTGCCACACCGAGAGATATGGCAAACACCACAAGTCCCACCGCATCGTCAATTGCAACGATAGGAAGAAGCAGTTCTGTAAGCTCACCCTTGGCTTTATACTGACGTACAACCATCAAGGTTGCCGCAGGTGCTGTGGCGGTAGCTACAGCGCCAAGTACAATAGCGGCAGACAATGTCAGCACATCAGGCATTGCAAAATGTACAGCGATAAGCGCAATATCAACAACTACAGCCGCCGCAACCGCCTGGAATATACCAATGAAGGTAGCCGCCTTGCCGGTTTTTCTGAGCTGTGAAAGGCGGAACTCGTTTCCTATGGAAAAAGCGATAAATCCGAGAGCTGCACTCGAAATAATGGACAGATGCTCAAGACTTTCAAGAGACGGGAATCCAAGTCCGTCTATTCCGAGAGCACCTATGCAGTAAGGTCCGACTAAAATTCCCGCCACAAGATAAGCGGTAACTGCCGGAAGAGATACAAGCTTTGCAAGGCGTGAAAGCATCAAGCCAACAAGCATTGCAAGTGAAATTGAAAGAAGCAAAGTCATAACATACTTCCCTATCTAAATTAGATTTGCCGTGTACTTACACGACCTATAATATATTAGACCTAAACCGCAATTTTGTCAATAGTGAAATTAGACAAAATATCACTGTACGCAGTGATATTAACATATTTTTAAAAGCGCGGCCGCACTTTATGCTGACCGCGCTCATTTACCGCATTTATTTACCGTCAAAAAGGGGTGTTGACAAATATCTGTCGCCCGTATCCGGAAGCAGTACCACGATACTTAGTCCTGCATTCTCCGGACGCTTTGCAAGCAAGGCTGCGGCATGGAGAGCCGCACCGGAAGAAATTCCCACAAGGATTCCCTCGCTCCCTGCAAGTGCCCTTGCGGCACCGTATGCCTCTTTCTCGTTTACGGTTATAATTTCGTCAAGAAGCGATACATCGAGTATATCCGGCACAAAATTCGCTCCGATGCCTTGAAGCCCGTGTGCTCCGCTCTTTCCCTTGGAAAGCATAGGTGAGGAAGCAGGCTCTACGGCAACTATTTTTACATTCGGATTTTTCTCTTTAAGATATCTGCCGATTCCCGTGATAGTGCCGCCCGTTCCAACGCCGGCAACGAATATGTCGACCTTGCCGTCCATATCCTCCCATATCTCAGGACCTGTGGTCTCATAATGCGCCATAGCATTTGCCGGATTTTCAAACTGTCCCGCTATTATGCTTCCGTCAATCTGCGCCGCAAGCTCCCTCGCCTTCTCTATGGCACCCGACATACCGAGTTTGCCGTCTGTAAGGATCAGCTCGGCTCCGTAAGCGCCAAGCAGAGTCCGGCGTTCCACGCTCATGGTATCGGGCATGGTAAGTATGACCCTGTATCCGCGTGAAGCGGCAACTGCCGCAAGTCCTATGCCCGTATTTCCGCTTGTAGGCTCTATTATCGTCCCACCCGGCTTAAGTCTGCCGCTTTTTTCGGCGTCATTTATCATATAAAGAGCCGCTCTGTCCTTAACACTGCCTGCCGGATTAAAATATTCAAGCTTTGCGAATATTTTTGCCGTAAGATTATGTTCTGTACCGTAATGCACTGTCTCAAAAAGAGGCGTTTTTCCTATAAGTTCTCCAAAAGATCTGTATATGTTCATATGCTTCCTTTCATTAGCTGTCCGTCATCGCAACGCGGTGACAGACTAATATTTTTTTACTTATTTTACCGAATCTTTCACTTTTCGACAAATTTCGAAAATTTATAGTATATTATGCAAAAAACACAGTCTGAATGTTCGGGAATTATCCTAATTGAAACCTGCGCACTTATGTGGTATAATTATATATGTTAACATTCAATGCAGATATCGGCAAATAATACACCACAGGAGCAAGACTATGCAAGCACACCCCTACCGCCCCCTTGAGTTCACGGAATATACAGAAGAAGAATTGATCCGGCAAATACGCACCCTGCTTACGGAGATGGGAATGTCCACACACCTTAAGGGATTTTCGTACCTCTGCCGCGCTATAGAGATCGTATATATGGACAAAATCGCTATCAGAAATGTTATCGTTGGACTGTATCGGCAGATAGCGGAAGAAAACTGCACCACCGTATCCTGCGTGGAACGAAACTGCCGAACCGCAATAAAGCTCCTTTTTAAAAACGGCGATAAATTGAAGCTTGGCGAACACTTTTTAAAAAGCAATGCTGAAAGCACTCCATCTGTACGAGAATTCACAGCACTTCTTGCGGATAAGCTGAGACGTAATCTGATAAATACCGGAAGGACCAACCTATGAGTGATGAAGCTCTTGACATTCAAATTACCGATATTCTGATATACCTTGGGATTCCGGTAAGCTGTAAGGGTTATGACTACTTAAGATGCTCAATAATACTTGCATATCATTCGCCCGACATAACCGAATACATAACAAAAACGTTGTACCCCAAGGTAGCACGATTATGCCATGCTTCCGATGCCGCCGGCGTTGAGCGGAACTGCCGTCATGCAGTTGAGCGCGCCTGCCGCATCGGTCGTATTTTTGAGTTTGGCAGGTATTTTGACTGTGACATTACACACCGCCATCCCACCTGCGCACAGTTTATTTCCGCTATTGCAAGACGTCTGCATGAAATATCAGCAGAATTTGACAGCAGGCAATAGTTCTGTTTTTTAAGCTCAATCTTGATAATACTGTAGTGCAGACCGGTGTAGGTTAGCAAATTCAAAAGCTATAGGTACATTGTAACACACAGACATTCAAAAGTCAACCTTAAATACATAATCCCCCGTAAAAGCCTTGGATTTTCAAAGCTTTTACAGGGGAACTTATTTTTTATATTTGTACTTTTGTATTTTCCGTCATGCTTTCCGCTCTAAGCTTGCCTGCAACCGCATTTATAAATTTCTTTGCCGTATATCCAACCTCTTTGCCGACAAATTCAAAATATTTCGCTTTGTTTCCGGGGCGCTCCAATCTTCCAAGTGCCGTTCTGATAGAATGCTCCACGCAGTCAGGCGTGGTGTTATTCTTTTGCGCTATAAAGCGGTACAAGCCTTTCACCACACGCTCTCCTACAACTGGATCATAATACACTTCGCAAACAGCGTCACAAAGATATTTAAATCCCCTGAGATTTGCCGATATTCCGAGAAGCGGAAACAAAGAAAACAGTTTTCTTGAGATTTCAGCCGCGGTAAAAAGATTAGTTACGTCGTTTTTTTCATCAAAGTTATTCATACGGTATGCCTTTCCGTCTTAAACATAGCTGTTTTATTACTATAAGCTTTGCTCATATATTTATTGTATCATAAACCGCAGAATATTTCAATTGGCATTACACATAAACCCATACAGGCAGATTTATTAGCAGTGGTCGAAAAAGCTTCGAAATTTGTCGAATTTTGAATTTTATTGAAAATCAAAAGCATAAATTTAGGATGAAGCGGACTTTACAGGACCGCTCCATCCTTTATATTCAGCTTGCCTCAGAGAGCATATTTTCAATAAATATCCCGTACCCCTTTGTAGGATCGTTAATAAAGACGTGAGTCACCGCTCCAACAAGCTTGCCGTTTTGGATTATTGGAGAGCCGCTCATGCCTTGCACAATACCGCCTGTTTTTTCAAGAAGTGCCGGATCGGTAACATTGACAACAAAATTTTTCACACTTCGTCCGGAGTGATCTATATGAGATATCTCCACCTTATACGGACTCACACCTCCACTGTCCACAGTACACAGCATCTCTGCCTCACCGTCACATATCTCCCCCGGCAAGGATACCGGTACAGTTTTGCTGTCTACCCCCTCAGGATACTGCGCAAATATGCCGTACACGCCGCATTCCCTGTTTCCGAATAGTGTACCTATCTTGCCCGAGCTGAAATATCCTTTAAGCTCTCCCGGCGTGCCCGAGCGCCCCTTTACGACACCGCTTATTTCCACATTAACAACGCTCCCTCGTGAAAGCGGCACAAGCTCACCCGTATCAACGTCACATATTCCGTGACCAAGTCCTGCAAAGCTTCCGTATTTCGGATCAATATATGTTACAGTACCGATTCCTGCTGTGCTGTCTCTTATCCAAAGTCCTGTCCTGTATTTTCCGTCCTCCTCCGAAATAACGGGAGTCACAGAAAATACAAGCTCCGCGTCTCCGCGCTTTACGGCGACCTCAACAGCCTCACCGCCGGAGGCATTTACAAGCTCGGACACCTGAGCCGCTTCAATAACACTCTGACCGTTTACGGAAATTATCATATCCCTTTCTCTGATTCCGGCATTTCCTGCCGGACTGATACTTTTTCCGCCGCACATCACACTGTCAACACCTACAACAAGTACACCTTCGGAATAAAGCTTTACACCAAAAGGAACTCCGCCCGGTATAAGCATTTTTACGTCCGACGCTCCCGATTCAGCCGCAAAAATTCCGAAAGAGAGTATGGCGGTACATAAGATCAGCAATACGGCACGCATTACTATTCTATATCTGTTTGATCTCATTGACATCCCTCTTTAGTTTTACATTGTTACGGCATATTCGAAATCGCCGTGAAACTAATTTGCGCACCGTGGGGAATTGTATGAGTAACAATATTTGTGCCGTGTACCTGTAGTGAGATTAAAACGAATTTGTGCGAAGCAAAGACAAAATTTACACATTATTAACACCATATCTTTCATTATTATTTATAATTAAGTAGTCGTGCTAAGAATGCCGGCTTTTATTTAACCACGTCACCGTGAAAATATAAATTTCTGAGTGGAGATAATAAATGCAGAATCACATAAGAACTCCTAAAAAGAATTTAAGACTATCTGATATGCTTAAGAAAAAACGGGTTATAATCCCCTGCGCCGCCATAATTCTGGCAGTCACAATGTATTTGCTGTTTGTTTTCTCAAATATCCCCTTTATCAAATATTGGCGTGATATATACATAGAAACAGCTATGACCACAGGCGATCATCAGTGGCTCGCCACTGCCTTTATCCCCTCGTATATCATAGATGAGGTTACGGCAAATAAAACCGATACATCCGACGTTATAGGCGGAGGTGAGCATCTCTCGAAGTCGGATGCTGAGGACACCGATACATCCGATGCGGAAGCTACGATTTTACCCGAAGTTCCATCGGATATTCTGTGCCAAAACGAGCTTAGTGTCGGTGACACCGATTACGCAGGTTACACCGTACTTGTAAACGATATTGAAGAAGGGATTGTAATATCCGAGATAGTCGGCACATCCTACCGCGGCAAAATAATGCTTATAGACGATCCGTCCCGTGTATATCTCGGCTCTACTCCATACAAGCATAAGGAGGGACTTCGCATAAAAGCCATGATGGCACATCACGGTGCTATAGCCGGAATAAACGCCAGCGGCTTCAATGATCCCGGCGATTCCGGTCACGGCGGAGATATTATCGGTCTTTCTTATTCAGAGGGTGAATATTGGGGAACGGCAGTCAGCTACTACGGCTCGGTGCTTATAACCTCAAACGACAAGCTTGTTGTGGGCAACGTTAAAGATTGGCAGTATTACGATATTCGCGCAGGCATACAGTTCGGACCTGTCCTGATAGCCGACGGAGAAGCGCAGATAGAAGGCTCCGGCGGATACGGCATACAGCCGCGCACCGCCATTGGACAGCGAGAGGACGGAGTTATCGCGTTTCTTATAATCGACGGAAGACAGCCCACATGGAGCATCGGATGCACCATGGGTGATCTTGTCGAAATACTTCAGAAATACGGCATCGTTAATGCCGCCTGCTGTGACGGCGGATCAAGCTCCGTGCTTGCCTACAAGGGTGAGGTTATAACCAAGAACAGCTCTCTTAATCCTACATACGGAAGACGGCTTCCCAACGCATGGCTGGTTGCGCCGAAAATTACCGAGGATACCGCCGAAACGGAGGCTTACACCGATGAATGAGCGTGACGAAAAATTCATGCGCCGTGCACTTGCACTTGCCGATGAAGCCGCCGCTATCGGAGAAGTTCCGGTAGGAGCAGTTGTGGTAATGGGCGATGAGATAGTATCCGAAGCATACAATCGCAGGGAAATCGACAAAAACGCCACAGCGCACGCAGAGCTTATTGCCATCAATGAAGCATGCAGGAAGCTTGGCGGCTGGAGACTTCACAAATGCGAACTGTATGTAACTCTTGAGCCTTGTCCCATGTGTGCCGGTGCTATTGTAAATTCGCGGATAAAACGTGTAGTGATTGGCGCAAAGGATGCCAAAGCAGGCGCATTTGGCAGTCTTATAAATCTTAATTTTTATCCCCTGAACCATAAACCGGAGATTGTATTCGGTGTTTTGGAAAAAGATGCCGTAATGCAGCTTAAATCCTTCTTTAAACGGCTAAGAGAGATGAAAAACAGGTGATTGAAGTGAAAATAAACACTTCGCGCCTGTTTTTTTCATGAAAATTTGACCTATTCGCACTTGTATGCGCCGTTTATTTGTGGTATAATATATTCTGAGTATTTATGTTTGCATATATACTCGAAACAAAATGACTGATAAAGGATATAACTCTTATGAAATACCTTGTTTTACTCTGCGACGGTATGGCAGACTATAAAATCGAAGAGCTGGGAAACAAAACTCCCATGGCAGCCGCCAACAAGCCTATGATGGATGAGCTTGCAAAAAAATCACTCTGCGGCACTGTTTCAAACGTTCCCGAAGGAATGGTTCCCGAATCAGATACAGCAAATATAGCAGTTCTTTCCTACGACCCCAAAATATACTCGAAGGGACGCTCTCCCCTTGAAGCTGTTTCAATGGGACTCACCATGCGCCCCGAGGATACCGCTTACCGCTGCAATGTTGTTACGCTCAGCGAGGAAGAAGAAAACTATGATGACAAGATAATGTTAGACCATTCTGCGGATGAGATCACAACTGCTGAAGCAAGTGAGCTTATTAAGGCAATGGAGGAGCATTTCGGTACTGATTTCCGTCATTTCTACACAGGCGTAAGCTACCGCCACTGCATGATATGGAATAATACTCCATCCGAATACAATTTCATGCGTCCTCATGACATCCTCGGTCAGAACATAAAAGATCATCTCCCGACGGGTGATGCAGGCAAGCCGTTCTATGAGCTTATGCGTGAGAGCTACGATATTCTCAACCATCATCCCATAAACGAAGCACGCCGCGCTAGAGGTCTGCGCCCTGCCAACTCAATCTGGCTCTGGAGTCCCGGCAAAAAGCCTGCGCTCCCCAACTTCTATGAGAAATGGGGACTTCGCGGTGCTGTAATTTCCGCCGTTGACCTTATAAAGGGTATCGGACTTTGCGCAGGACTTCAGTCTATTGACGTTGAAGGCGCTACTGGAAATGTTCATACCAACTTTTCCGGAAAGGCGGATGCCGCTATTGAGGCATTCGAAAACGAAAAGGATTTTGTATACATACACGTTGAGGCACCCGACGAATGCGGTCATCGCGCCGAGCTTGAAAACAAAATACTCTCAGTTGAAAAGATCGACGAGCTTATCCTCCGTCCCGTTTACGATTATCTTGTATCAACAGGTGAGGATTTCAAGATTATGATTCTGCCGGATCATCCTACACCTCTGTGTATGCGCACTCACTCCATGGATCCCGTTCCGTTCATCATATATTCTTCTAAAAAGGAACAGGACGGCGTTGACTGCTTCACCGAGGAAAGCTGTGAGGCAAAGGGATTATATCTTGAGCACGGTTATGACCTGCTCTCTTACATGATCGAAAAATAACTATCCTGCCGAAAGGAGATATCACCGTGAATAATACTCCTAATGAAAACAATACCTCCGCCAATTCTAAAAAAGCCACTGCCGGCTTCAAAGCGGCACGGGAAATATACGATTGGATAGAGATTTTCGTCATTACGATCTCGGCGGTGCTTTTAATTTTCACATTTGTGGTAAGAATCGCTTTTGTTGACGGTCCCTCCATGAATAATACCCTTCATGACCGCGAGGTGCTGTGTGTCAGCAATCTGTTCTACACCCCGGCTCAGGGTGATATTGTGGTTTTCCAATCCCCTGACAGCAGAATTGACGGCGGAATAGTTAAGCGCGTCATTGCCACCGAGGGTCAGGAGGTTGACATCGACTTTGAAACTTGGACCGTATATGTTGACGGCGAAGCTCTTGACGAGCCATATGTAAACTATATCGACGGCTACGATATGCGTTCCTACGATGTGAAATTCCCCATAACCGTTCCGGACGGACAGATATTTGTACTTGGAGACAACCGCAACTACTCCAATGACAGCCGCGGCAGTCAGATAGGATGCGTGGACACACGCTTTATATTCGGCCGTGTGCTGTTCAGAATTACCCCACTATCAAGATTCGGCAAAGTCAACTGATACACGAAAGGAGGCAAAGCTATGCCCTCAGAAATAATACAGTGGTTTCCGGGTCATATGGCAAAGACCAAGCGGCTTATTACTGAATGTCTGCCGCTTGTGGATATCGTAATCGAAATACTTGACGCGCGCATACCCCACAGCTCAAAAAACCCGGACCTTGAAAGGCTGACAAAGGATAAACCACATCTTACAGTGCTGAGCAAGGCAAGCCTTGCCGATCCGGATATCAGCAAAAAATGGCAGGAATATTACCGCAGTATCGGACGTGAAGCCATATTCTATGACTGCCGTGCAGGCGAAAATATGAACGCCATCGCGCCTGCCATAAAAAAGGTGCTTGAGGAAAAGCTTGAACGCTACGAGTCGAAGGGTATGACCGGCAGACGGCTTAAAGCCATGATGGTCGGTATACCCAACGTCGGAAAATCCTCGCTTATAAATAAAATTGCAGGTTCGGGCAAAGCCAAGGTGGAGGATCGCCCCGGCGTAACTCGCACAAAGCAGTGGATTCCCACCACTATCGGTATTGACCTTCTTGATATGCCGGGCGTGCTGTGGCCGAAATTCGAAGACCGCACCGTTGGTGAAAACCTCGCTATGACGGGTGCTATCAAAGACGACATACTTGACATTGAACACATAGCAATACTGCTTGTGGGCAGGCTCAGAAGAAATGCTCCGGACAAGCTCTCAGAGCGTTATAAGCTCGGTGAGATGTCACAGTATGAGGAGCTTCAGGACTATGAGCTGTTTGAGGTTATAGGCAAAAAGCGCGGCTTCCTTATATCAGGCGGTGAGATAAACTACGAGCGCACCGCCAATATGCTGCTTGACGAATTCCGCGGAGCAAAGATAGGTCGCATAACCCTTGAGCTTCCGCCCACACTTTAACAGGGAGCGGACGTATAATGGATTGGAATATTGAAAACAGCTATACCGAAAAGGGCTTTCACATCATATGCGGCACAGATGAAGCCGGCAGAGGTCCGCTTTGCGGAAATGTTGTGGCAGGTGCCTGCATACTTCCTGCCGGAATTGTGCTTGAGCGTCTCAACGACTCAAAAAAGCTTACCGAGAAGCGCCGCGATGCCCTGTATGAGCTTATAGTGGAAAATGCTATCTCATGGGCAGTTGCACAGGCTACTCCGGCGGAGATTGATGAATACAACATTCTGAATGCATCACAGCTTGCTATGCGGCGTGCTGTGGCAAAGCTCAGCCCTACGCCCGACCTTGTGCTTGTGGACGGAAACGTGGCGAGGGAATTTCCCATACATGCAATTCCTCTCGTTGGCGGAGATGCCCTCTCCCCGTCAATTGCCGCGGCATCCATACTTGCCAAAGTGACCCGTGACCGTCAGCTTTATGAGCTTGATAAGATATATCCCACGCTTGGTCTTGCCGCTCACAAGGGATACCCCACCAAGGCTCACTATGCCGCACTTAAGGAGTTTATCGCCGAAAACGGAGAAATTCCCCCGATTTACAGGCGGTGTTTCCTTAAAAACCTTGATGAAAAATGACCTATAAAGCTACAATCGGCGCTCGCGGCGAAGAATTGGCAGCTCGTTTTCTTGAGGATGCCGGATACAGCATCAAAGCTCGCAATTTCCGCATTTTCCGCGACGAGTTCGACATAATCGCCGAGGATGAAAAATATATTGTATTCGTAGAAGTGAAAACCCGCGCGCAGACAGAATCAAACAAGCGATTTGGGCGTCCTTGCCTGGCTGTTAATTATGAAAAGAAGAAAAAACTGCTCCGTGCCGCCGAAGGATATCTTAGGCGTTACAAGCCAAACAAACAGCCGCGCATTGATGTAATTGAGGTTTATTTTCCTCCCATACGCGAGGGGAATCCCGTCACGCCGGAAGATACCCCCGCACTTGATATCAAGCATCTGCGAAACGCGGTACATTATTAGGCGAAAGGAAGCACGGCTTTGAATAATCTGCCAATTTTCGATCTTCACTGCGATACACTTTACGAATGCCGAAAACAAAACAAAAGCATCTTTGAAAACGACCTCTGTCTCTCACTTGCGCGTCTTGCGAAATACAAGAAATTCTGCCAGATACTTGCAATGTGGAGCGACCACCGCATCGGTGAGGAGGAGGCATATTCAAATTTTTTTGATGCGCGAAACAGACTTGAAACGGAGCTTGAAGCGCATAAAAATGTGAAGCTCTGCACCTGCGAAAAACAGCTTGCAGAGTGCGAAAAAAACGGGGACGGTGCCATATTTTTGGCAGTTGAAGGCGGCAAGCTGATTGCCGACGATATATCGCGGCTTAACAGGCTTTATGAGTGCGGTGTGCGTTTTCTCACCCTTGTGTGGAACGACCCATGCAGAATCGGCGGCTCAAATCTTACCGATGAAGGACTTACCGAATTTGGATACGATGTAGTACAGCGTTGCTTCAAGCTGGGTATCATACCGGATGTGTCACACGCATCCGACAAAATGACCGAAGAGGTTATTTCGCTGGCACAGGAAAATTCCGCTGTGTGCATAGCAACTCACTCAAATTCAAGGGTTGTGTGTGAGCACAGGCGAAATCTCACCGATTCGCATTTTTCAAAAATTGCGAAGCTCGGCGGAATTGTTGGAATAAGCCTCGCTCCCATGCATTTGACAAAAAATGAAATATGCACCGTTGACGATATACTTCTTCATATAGAGCATTATATGGAGCTTGGCGGAGAGAATACCGTCTGCCTCGGATGCGATCTTGACGGAGTGGATATTCTGCCCTCCGGCATCAAAACCGTGTCAGATATCGAAAAAATCGCCGATGCTCTCGGAAGAATTAACTATACGGACGATTTAATAGAAAAGATATTTTATGCAAACGCCCGAAATTTCATTTCCCTATGGCTAAAATGATTTTTTTGTGGTATAATTATGCTGTGATATTAGGTTTAAGAGTTCTCTAAAACGCCATATGGCGGAAATTATATAATAAAACGGAGGTTCCGATGAATTATATCAGCACAAGAGGCGGCAAGGACTTTGTGGGTGCCGCAGGAGCTATCAAGCAAGGTCTTGCATCAGACGGCGGTCTTTTCATGCCCGATAAAATCCCCACATTTGGGAAAGGCGACATAGCAAAGCTCTGTGCCATGTCTTACCCTGAGCGTGCGGCATACATACTTTCCCTTTTCCTTACCGATTATACATATGATGAGCTGCTCTCCGACTGTGAGAAGGCTTACTCTCCCGACCGTTTCGTAGGCGGTGCCGCACCGCTTCATAAGCTTAACGACGACACCTTTGTTCTTGAGCTTTGGCATGGTCCAACGTCCGCGTTTAAGGATATGGCACTTCAGATCATGCCCCGTCTTCTTTCTGCGGCACTTAAAAAGACCGAGGAAAGCCGCACCGCATTTATTCTGGTTGCCACAAGCGGCGACACAGGTAAGGCGGCACTTGAAGGCTACCGCGACGTTGACGGAGTGAAGATCATGGTATTCTATCCCGTTGACGGTGTCAGCCGCGTGCAGAAGCTGCAGATGGCGACACAGCTGGGTGAAAATGTATATGTGTGCGCTATTGAAGGCAACTTCGACGATGCTCAGACAGGCGTTAAAAAGATTTTCTCCGACACGGAAATGGCTGAGCTTCTTGACAAGAATAACGTATTCTTCTCAAGTGCAAACTCCATAAACTGGGGCAGACTCGCTCCTCAGATCGTATACTATGTGTCGGCATACTGCGATCTTATCAACAGAGGCGAGATAATAGCAGACGAAATGATCGACGTTACCGTTCCTACGGGCAACTTCGGCAACATATTCGCCGCATATATTGCAAAGATGATGGGACTTCCCATAAACCGCCTTGTATGTGCTTCCAACAAGAATAATATCCTCACCGATTTCCTCACCACAGGCACATACGACAGAAACCGCGGCTTCCACACCACCATGTCGCCATCAATGGATATTCTTATATCCAGCAATCTGGAGCGTCTTCTCTATGTAATGAGCGGAGCTGAGAATACCGCAGAGCTTATGAAGAAGCTTAACACCGATGGCTGTTATACAATAGATGCCGCACTTAAAGCAAAGCTTGACGAGCATTTCACCGGTCTTTTCTGCGACGAGGAAAACACCTCACTTGAAATAAAGCGCACCTTTAATGAAAACGGTTATCTTATTGACACCCATACCGCCGTTGGTCTTAACTGCGCAAAACAGTATATGGCTAAAAAGAGCGACGGACTTAAGATGGTCGTGGCATCTACTGCCAGCCCCTATAAATTCGCCGCAGATGTATATAAGTCTATCGCAGGCAAAGCTCCCGCGGACGAGCTGTCGGCACTCGGCGAGCTTAAGGCGCTCACCGGTACCGAAATCCCCTATCCGCTTTGTGATATTGACAAGCGCGAGATCCGCTTCAAGACTGTAATTGAAAAGCAGGATATGCCCTCTGAGGTGCTTAAGACTCTCGGTATTGACGCCTGACTAATATTTTTTAGTTATATCTCCCCGCGGCTCAAATGTGGCACAGCGTGTTGCTTCTCTGCTTGTGGCAATTACACTTCCTATTGTCACACGCTCGGCAGTACAGAAGTTGTCACCGTCATGATATGCACAGTTCTTGACGTCGCAGGTAATGCCCCTTATATGACGCGGAACAGTGTTTGAACCGAGGGCGAGATTATCGGCAAAAAGTCCCATATTTCCGCTCCTTTCGGTAAAGCAAGACTTTACGGTATCAGTATTTCCCCACGGCAGAGGATTATTCCGCGAAGTAAAGACAGGAGAAATTTATGTCACTGTATGTTTTGTCCGACACGCATCTTTCTACAACTGAAAACAAACCCATGGATATTTTCGGAGCAAGATGGTCGGGATATACCGATAAGCTCCGCACAAGATGGAATAAGCTTGTGGGGGAAAATGATACGGTTGTGATAGCCGGTGATATTTCCTGGTCCATGAGCCACACAGCGGCACTTGAGGACTTGAAATTTCTTGATGCTCTGAACGGCAATAAAATAATCGGACGCGGCAATCACGACTATTGGTGGACATCGCTAACAAAGCTTAATAAGCTCTGCGAGGAAAACGGACTTAGAACGCTGAAATTTCTCTACAACAACGCATACTGCGCCGAGGAATTTATAATCTGCGGTTCACGCGGATGGTATATTGACGAGTCCAACCGAAAAATGCCGCAGGAGGCTGATTATCAGAAAATCGTGGCAAGAGAGGCTATCAGACTTGAGCTCAGTCTTACCGAAGCGGTGAAGCTCCGCGATGAAAAATATGCCGAGGACGGTATCAATAGGGAAATCTTGGTATTTCTTCACTTCCCTGCGGATTTTCGCGGATATGTATGCCGGGAGATAGTGGCTGTGCTTCAGAAGTTTGACATAAAGCGATGCTACTACGGTCACATCCACGGAGTTTACGACATTCCGCGAAGCGAAGTGTCCGGCGGCATAAGATATACCCTTACATCGGCAGATTTTCTTGATTTCACCCCGCTTATCATACTTCCCGATGATAATTTTTAACAAAATTCTGAAATAATTTAAAATTTATCCTCAAGGTTATTGACATTACGAGAATTTATAGTATAATATAATTTAGGTAAAAATTTATAATGGTCGCAGACTGTGTATCGCGCAGCATTTTGAGTATATGTGCTGCCCGCATGAAGCGGCACATATCTCATGGAGGAATAAAAAACAATGAGCTTAAAAAATGTAAACAAACCCGAAACCAATGTCGTTGAAATTGAATTTACTGCTGATAAGGCAGCTTTCGATGCAGCTTGCGACAAGGCATTCAAGAAGAATGTAAAGAACATCAGCGTTCCCGGCTTCCGCAAGGGTAAAGCACCGAAGCACATCATCGAAAAGATGTACGGCAAGGGCGTGTTCTATGATGAAGCACTCAACGAGATCGTTGGACCTGCTTACGACGATGCTATGAAGGATCAGAAGTTTGATATCGTAAGCCAGCCTGAATTTGACGTTGTTTCCATTGACGACGACGGCGTTACCTTCAAGGCAAGATTCTATACAAAGCCTGAGGTTAAGATTTCCGACTATCTCGGAATTGAAGTTACCAAGACTGTACGCGAGGCGTCCGACGCTGACGCTGATGCAGAGATCGAGCAGATTCGTGCACGCAACTCCCGTCAGATCGAGATTTCTGACCGTGCCGCACAGGACGGCGACATCACCGTTATCGACTTCGACGGCTATGTTGACGGCGTTGCTTTTGACGGCGGCAAGGCTGAGAAGTATACTCTCACTCTCGGTTCCGGCTCCTTTATCCCCGGCTTTGAGGAGCAGATCGTTGGCAAGAACATCGGCGACGAGTTCGACGTAAACGTTACTTTCCCCGAAGAATATCATGCAAAAGAGCTTGCAGGTAAGCCTGCCGTATTCAAGTGCAAGCTTCATGAGATAAAGTTCAATGAGCTTCCCGAGCTTGATGACGAGTTTGCAAAGGATGTTTCCGAATTTGATACATTTGCTGAATATAAAGCAGATGTTAAGGCAAAAATCCAGGACAGATACAACAAGACCGCTGACGGCGAGATAGAGGAGCAGATAATCGGTGCTCTTATCGAAAAGCTTGAAGCTGAGATTCCTAAGCCTATGTTTGATGCTGAGACCGAGAACTTTGTTCGCGATTTCGACAGCAGACTCCGTATGCAGGGACTTGACCTCAAGACCTACTTCCAGTACACAGGCCTTAATCTTGACGCCCTCAGAACTCAGATGGCACCTCAGGCAGAGCGTCAGGTAAAGACCAGACTCGCTCTTGAGAAGATCGTTGAGCTTGAAAAAATCGTTCCCACCGACGCTGAGGTGAACGAGGAATACGAGCGTATGTCCAAGGCTTACAACATGGAGATCGACAAGCTTCGTGAAATGGTTGACGCTGCTATGGTTACTGCAGACGTATCCGTTAAGAAGGCTGTTGAGCTTGTTAAGGAAAAGGCAAAAGTTACCGAAAAGGCATACGAGGCTCCTAAGGCTGAATAATTTCGCCTGTAAATATAATAGCATAGCGGGCGGCTTCGGTCGCCCGTGTGATTATTAAAAGCAAAAATACATTATTTGCGTTTTTTCGCAGAAGAAAGGTAAACTAATATGGCACTTGTACCAATGGTCGTGGAGCAGACCGTTCGAGGTGAACGCTCCTACGATATTTTTTCAAGACTTCTCAATGACCGTATCGTATTTTTGGCGGATGAAGTAAACGATCAGACCGCCTCCCTTGTTGTAGCACAGCTTCTTTTCCTTGAAGCACAGGACCCCGACAAGGATATAAATCTCTACATCAACAGTCCTGGCGGCTCTATATCCGCAGGTATGGCGATCTATGACACCATGAATTTCATCAAGTGTGATGTTTCTACCATCTGTATCGGTATGGCGGCAAGCATGGGTGCTTTTCTCCTTGCCGCTGGCACAAAGGGCAAGCGTTTTGCACTTCCCAACAGTGAAATAATGATCCATCAGCCCCTTCTCGGCGGTCTGCAAGGTCAGGCGTCCGACATCAAGATCCACGCTGACCATATCATCCGCATCCGCGAGCGCATGAATACGATTCTCGCTGAGCGCACAGGTCAGACTGTAGAGCAGATCGAAAAGGATACAAACCGCGACAACTTCTTAACAGCCGATGCCGCAATGGCATACGGTCTTATCGACAAGGTGATCGCAAAAAGAGAAAACTGATAAAGGAAGTTAAAATGGCTAACAATCAGAAGTCTAACAATCAGATGAAGCATTGCTCCTTTTGCGGAAGAAGCGAAACGCAGGTTGAATTTCTTATTCCCTCTCCTACAGGTGCAACAATATGCGATAACTGCATCGAAGCCTGCAATCAGATAATATTCGATCACGAACAGATGATGAGCGGGACAGAGGAGCTTTCTCTTGCCACACTCCCAAAGCCTGCACAGATCAAATCTATGCTGGATGAATACGTTATCGGACAGGATGCGGCAAAAAAAGTGTTGTCGGTTGCAGTATACAATCATTACAAGCGCATACTGAACGCCCCAAAATCCCAACGCCGCGGCAGAAAGTCCGCAGAAACGCAGAACTCCGACGATGTAGAAATACAGAAGAGCAACGTACTCCTTCTCGGTTCTACAGGTGTGGGCAAGACCTATCTCGCGCAGACGCTTGCTAAAGCTCTGAAAGTGCCCTTTGCAATAGCCGATGCTACTACGCTTACCGAAGCCGGCTATGTTGGTGAGGATGTTGAAAACATACTTCTCAGGCTCATTCAGGCGGCGGATTACGATATTGAGCGCGCCGAGCACGGTATTATATACATCGACGAGATCGACAAGATATCAAGAAAGAGCGAAAACCGCTCCATCACCCGTGATGTATCGGGCGAGGGTGTACAGCAGGCTCTTTTAAAGATTCTTGAGGGTACTACATCAAATGTTCCCCCTCAGGGCGGACGCAAGCATCCCAATCAGGAGTTTATTCAGATAAATACAGAGAACATTCTGTTTATCTGCGGCGGTGCGTTTGATAAATTGGAAGACCTCATCGCAGAACGCAAAGGCAGTCAGCTTGTGGGCTTTACCAGCGATGTTAAGAAGCAGGACGAGAAGCTTAAGCAGGGCATTTTCAGAGATGTTACCCCCCACGATATTGTAAAGTACGGTCTTATCCCCGAGCTTGTGGGAAGACTTCCCGTTATAGTATCACTTGACAGTCTTGATGAAACAGCTCTTGTCCGTATACTTACCGAGCCGAAGAATGCGCTTGTTAAGCAGTATCAGAAGCTTGTGGGCATGGACGGCGCTGAGCTTGTATTTGACGAAAGTGCAGTACGTGCCATCGCTAAGCTTGCTATCGAGCGAAACACGGGAGCACGCGGACTTCGCGCCATTATCGAGGATATCATGACAGATATTATGTATGATGTACCGTCAAGAGGCGATGTTGCTAAGGTAATTATCACCGAGGATGTTGTTAACAAAAAATCATCGGCAGATTATATCACCGAACTCGCTACACTTACACAAAAGAGCTTAAAAGCGGCAAAATAATTACAACAAAAGAAGCACACAGAGTAAGATATCAAATCTTACTGTCCGTGTGCTTCTTTTAACTATAAATAATATTAAATTTTAGCAAAGACGCCCATGCTAATATATTCTTTTATGCTTCTTTCTGTGCATCCGCTATGATCTTCTGCGCAACATTGGCAGGTACTTCCTCATAGCGTTCAAAATAGAAGGTGAAGCTTCCGCGACCCTGAGTGGTTGCACGGAGCGCAATGGGATAATCCATCATCTCAGCCTTCGGAACCTCCGCCTGAACTACGGTATATCCCTTCTTTTCATGAGAAGCTTCCATACCAAGCACACGACCGCGGCGCTTGTTGAGATCGCCTATAACGTCACCCACCATATTGTCTGGCACAACGCAGTTAAGTGCGCCCACAGGCTCAAGAAGTATGGGATTTGCCTTAGGAAGACCTTCCTTATATGCAAGGCTTGCCGCCATCTTAAAGGACATTTCCGAGGAGTCTACATCATGGTATGAGCCGTCGTAAAGATCAGCCGCAAGACCTACAACAGGATAGCCTGCAAGAACACCCTTCTGCATTGCTTCGATCAGACCCTTTTCTACCGCCGGGAAGAAGCCCTTCGGTACAGCGCCGCCTACAACGCTCTCTGTGAATGTAAGACCGTCGCCCTCGCCGGGTGCGAACTTAATGCGAACATGACCGTACTGACCGTGACCGCCGGACTGCTTCTTATGCTTTCCTTCAGCCTCAACAGTCTTCTTGATTGTCTCGCGGTAAGCGATCTTGGGCTTTTCAAGAAGTACGGATGTACCGAAACGGTTCTTAAGCTTTGCTACAAGCACGTCAAGGTGAATATCGCCCACACCGGAGATAAGAAGCTGCTTTGTCTCCGCATTATTCTCGTAGCGAGTGGTAAGATCCTCCTCAAGCAGCTTTGCAATACCCGAGGATATCTTGTCTTCGTCGCCCTTTGCGAGAGGCTTGATAGCCTGAGTAAGGAAAGGCTCGGGGAACGCGATTCCCTTGTATTTGATATCTTTGGATGATGCGGTAAGTGTATCGCCTGTGTTGGTAGCATTGAGCTTTGCGGTCATACCGATATCGCCGCAGCAGAGCGCGTCAACCTCGGTCTGCTTCTTGCCACGGATGGTATAGATGCGGGCAAGCTTTTCATTTCCGCCGGTTGTTGTATTGCGCAGAGTCATATCTTTCGTAAGATTTCCGTTCATAACCTTGAAGAAGGACATCTTACCTACAAACGGGTCAGCAACAGTCTTGAATACGAACAGCGAAGCTTCGCCCTCGGGATCAATGGCAATTTCATCCTCTCCGTCAGGAGTTACAATAATCTCGGTCTTGCGTGCTGTCGGACGCGGGAAGGAATTAGCGATGGTATCAAGTACCGCGGTAACGCCCCACATCTTGGTAGCAGAGCCGCAGAATACGGGAATAATATCGCCGTTTATGATACCGTCGTGAACAGCGTTCATTGCTTCGTTATATGTAATGGGTTCTTCGTTGAAGAACTTATCCATAAGATCATCACTTGTCTGTGCTATGGATTCGTACAGCATATTGCGGTATTCTTCAGCAATTTCCTTGAACTCATCAGGGATCTGCGAAACCATGTTAGCACCGCTCTTGTCATATACCTCAGCCTTCATATCAATAAGGTTAAGGAAGCCGATTACCTTGTCGCCCTCGATCATCGGTATAAGCAGAGGACATACGGTAACGCCGAATTTTTCACGGAGAGCGTCAAACACTCTCTTAAAACGAGCTTCACCGTCATCAAAACGGTTGATAAAGAATGCCTTCGGGATGCCTTCCTTTTCAGCCATATCCCATGCAAGCTCAGTGCCGACCTCGACGCCGTTTCGACCGTCAACAACGATCAGCGCGCTGTCCGCAACTCTCATTCCCTCAAGAACCTCTCCCGTGAAATCAAGATAGCCGGGAGTATCAAGTATATTTATCTTACTTTCCTGCCATGTAAGCGGATCGACTGTAGTCGAAAGTGAGAAGCCTCTGCGAATTTCTTCGGGGTCATAGTCACTTACGGTGTTTCCCTCAGGAGTTCTGCCGAGACGGTCGGTCTCTTTTGCCAGATACAGCATAGCTTCACAAAGTGAAGTCTTTCCGCTTCCGCCGTGGCCGAGCAGGGCAACGTTTCTTATACTTTTTGTGGTGATCTTGTCCATTGTTAATTACTCCTTTTCTAATGTATTATAGGGAATGTACCGTCCACTTGCACTTTGTGCGGGACACATTTAAGTCATTCGAACATGATAAATCATCGCGTTTTGGTGATAAACTATAATATTCGTTAGCTTAGTACACTTTCCATTATACATTATGCGAGGTATTTTTTCAAGGGGTTTGAAAAAAATAATCACCACCGAAGTATAGAAATCAACGAGCATTTTTTGTGCACAATGCACATTGAGTGATCATTATATGATGATATTCCACCTAAATACTATAAAAATATGCCTTCGTAATTTATTGCAATAATACCTTAGACACAATATATATTGACTTTTGTTTGTAAATATGGTATAATTGTGTTTGCAAAACAAATGTTTGGAGGCAATTATATGAAACGGCAAATATCATTATTTCTTTGTTTTGTAATGTGCATATGCATTACAATTATGCCTATATCCGCAGTAGAGCGTGACATCTCAGTGGAAGAAGGCTATGCGGTAACTTTGAAGCAGCTCGGCCTTTTTAAAGGAGTGTCAGACACAGATTTTGACCTTGACCGTGCACCGACAAGAGTTGAAGCGCTTGTTATGCTGATACGCGTGCTTGGTAAAGAGCAGGAGGCACTTGAAGGAACATGGCAGCATCCATTCGACGATGTGCCTGCGTGGGCTAATGCGTACGTTGGATATGCCTATGTAAATGGACTGACTAATGGTGTGTCAGATACTAAATTCGGAAGCGGCGACGCAACAGCGGCAACTTATTTGACATTTGTTCTGCGTGCACTTGGTTATTCTGATACTAACGGAGCAGACTTCACATGGAATGATCCCTATACTCTCGCTAAAGACGTTGGTATTTTGACCGATAGTGTTGATATAGATAATTTCTGGAGAGCAGACGTAGCAACAATATCTTACCTTGCACTTTCAACAAAGCTAAAGAACTCTGCCGATACACTATCAGACAGGCTTATATCTGCAAATGTGTTTACAGTAGAGCAATACGGCGCGGCAATGAACTCGAAACCAGCAGGAACAACCTCCACGACCACACCGGATGCACCCGTTTCCAGCGAGGAAAAGCTGACCGCAGTGCAAATATCCGAAAAATGCTCTCCTGCGGTGTTCTACGTAGAGGTTTACGGATATAATGGCGAACTTGCCGGCACCGGCAGTGGATTTTTCATCACTGCAGACGGTCATGCTATAACCAATTTTCATGTTGCGGCAAACAGTTATTCCATAAAAATAACAACCATCAACGGAAAAAAGTACGACAATGTAATAGTTATTGATCATGACAAAAATAATGACTTAGCACTTTTAAAGGTAAAGAGTACCACTGATACCTTCCCATACCTTGAAATTGGCAGCTCTGCCGGAATCAAACAAGGTCAGAATGTTTTCGCAATTGGAAGCCCTTACGGACTTGAAAATACATTATCTCAAGGTATTATTTCCAATCCCATGCGCAACATTGACGGAATCGACTATATACAAATATCTGTTCCGATAGATCACGGAAGCAGCGGCGGTGCCTTGATTGACGAATACGGTAAGGTTATAGCAATAACATCCGCAGGGATTACCGGTAACACAGCTGATCTTAATCTTGCAGTACCAATAGAGCGCGCTGCTACACTTGATGTGAATAGCCAGGCAGATTTTTACCCGTGGAATGATATTTTTTATCCCGGATTTTCCAAAGTCTACGATTTTGGCGCTTTTACCGGCATTGATGTTTTGAGTAAAGAAGATACACCGCTTGGTATCTTTACAAGATATGACATCAACGATATATACGAAATAAAATCAAATGATGCAGACCTCACAACTGCTCGTGCCCAAGTTTACTCAACTTGTCTTACGCTATACAATGCTGCGCTTACCCAAAACGGTTTTACTTACACCGATCTTGATGATTATACAAGATATTATGAATCTGCCACAGAAACCGTTACTGTAACAACAGACCTGAATTCCGATTTTGCAATTTGTATATATGCAGAATTAAAACCACAGTATTACACGCAAGTACCTCAAGTACCGGATTTTGGCTGGTACAGCGGTATATCCGACTGCAGTTATGACCTGATTAACGGAACCCACTGTTATCTGCATAATTGGAGTGACTATTATAACAAAGATGATTTAGAAAATAT
>JAZTWV010000046.1:0-19485 GCA_045636145.1 Candidatus Flemingiibacterium sp. | reverse complement strand
ATGTAGGCCCGTTCACGGGCAGCAAGTAACAGTCTCCGCGCAGCTGGCAGACCGTACAAGTGCGTTCTACGCATCGCGAGGATAATAGGGCTATGCCCGCATGTGAAAAACCACCCGCTTGGCGGGTGGATGTTTATTATGCGCAGATAACGTCCTCCACAGCTTCGTCAAGCTGTTCTATGGACAGTCCCAGCCTGTTGCAGAGGGAAATAAACCACTCGGCGGCTTCACGCTCGCAAAATATATCTCCGATGATCCTTATGGGTGTATTTGTAGTGATATCGTATGCCGCAATTCCGTAAACCTCATGCTCTGTATCCTGTTCATCACGTATTATGTCTGCCTTGATTCGGTATTCGTATCTCATATAAATCTCCTAAATAATAGTAATTATGGGAATATATATATTATAATACAAATAATGCTAAAAATCAAGTAGATACGGGAAAAAACGCACATAATCCGCAGGCGGATTTCGACAATCGTGATTTTTGTGGCTGTATCCTGTCAAATACGAAACTTAAATGAAAAAACGTCCCGAAGGACGTTTTTTTAGGAGTAAAAGTCGTGACTTCCTATTGTTGTCAGGTATGGACGGTTGGCAGGAATCCAAAAGCTTGTTGCAAGGGCAGGGTTAAGAAAATACATTGCCGAGCGTGAGAGATAGTATGAATCAAGGCAAAGCTTTGCCGCAATAATGCTTTCCTCAGTTGGTGTGTTGTATATAGTGCCGTTTGCGGTGGGGGTGAACTGCACTCCGTGCTCGCGGTCAAAGATGACCCCGTATATGGTGCTTGGGAACTCATTGCTTCTCACGCGGTTCATTATGACATTTCCTACCATTATCTTACCTTCAAGGGGTTCGCCCAGTGCCTCGGCGTTTATTATTCGAGACAGCCAATATACTTCATCCGAGCTGTAGTATTCATCACCGTTTATGATGCTGTCGCCTTCACGTGCGTAAAGATCGACGGAACGGGTGGCATCATGCCATTCTACGTCAGCATTGTATGCTTTTGCAAGGGAGCGGATCGGTACATACAGCATACCGCTGACAACAATGCTTTTGCTTCCACCGATATAACGTCCCTCGGCTTCAAGATAACATCCGTCGGCGCGTGCGGTTATTGATGCAAACGGCGTTGAGGCGTGCATTTCTTCGGCAGTTCCGCTTATCTGTGCCGCGCCGAAAGAGAGGGCATCATTTGCAGTATCGAATGGGACGTATGTAGTTGTACCTATCAGCAGAGCGCCGATTTTGGTATCTGCTCCGTTAATGCGGATATCAATTGATTCATGGGCTGACATTCCCGAAGCAAGCAGGGAAAGTGTAATAAGCGACGCGAATATTATTTTTAGTTTCTTCATTTCATTCCTCCTCCAGGTATTAAAAAACGCAGGCGGCACTGACTGCCGTCTGCGTATATTTTATCATAAATGAGGGAGATTTTCAACGCACAATATATGGGTTGGAACTGATTCCGGAATATGGAATCAATATGCCTTGCCCCAATATACCATATGCTTTACAGGCTTGCCGCAGCATACGCAGGTGTCGGAAATCTGTGTCTGGTCAAGGGGGATACATCTTGAGCCAACACCTGTTGTTTCCTTAACCTTATCCTCGCACTCGGGATCGCCGCACCACATTGCGCGAACAAATCCATCGCCGCTCTCAGCCAGCTTTGCTGTGATCTCGTCCATGGTCTTGCAGTCGTAGGTGCGCTTTTCGCGGTTTGCAAGCGCCTTTGCGTACAGACCGTCGCGTACTGCCTGAAGTCTTTCACGAACAGCCGCTTCCAGATTGTCAAGGGATACAATAGTCTTTTCTCTGTCGTGACGGGTTACGATAACGCACTGGTTAGCCTCGATGTCGCGAGGACCGATCTCAATTCGTACCGGAACGCCCTTCATCTCATATTCGGAATATTTCCATCCGGGAGAGTTGTCGGAATCGTCGACCTTAACTCTGAAGTCGCCCTTAAGTCTGTCTGCAATCGCATTTGCAGCCTCGATAACGCCGGGCTTGTGAGCCGCAACGGGGATGATGACTACCTGAATGGGAGCAACTGCGGGAGGAAGAACGAGACCGTTATCGTCACCGTGAGTCATAATGATACCGCCGATCATACGGGTGGAAACGCCCCACGAGGTCTGGAAAGGATGCACAAGCTTGTTTTCCTTGTCGGTATATGTGATATCGAATGCCTTGGCAAAACCATCGCCGAAATAGTGAGATGTACCTGCCTGAAGTGCCTTACCGTCGTGCATAAGTGCTTCGATAGCGTAGGTATCTACAGCACCTGCAAATTTATCGGAGGGAGTCTTAGCACCCTTGATTACCGGGATTGCAAGATCCTGCTCGTGGAAATCTGCGTAAACATTGAGCATCTGTACGGTTTCAGCACGTGCTTCCTCGGCGGTTGCGTGCATGGTGTGACCCTCCTGCCAGAGGAATTCGCGTGAACGCAGGAACGGACGGGTGGTCTTTTCCCAGCGTACTACCGAGCACCACTGGTTGTAGAGCTTGGGAAGATCGCGGTAGGAGCGAATGATGTTGGCATAATGCTCGCAGAAAAGTGTTTCGGAAGTGGGGCGTACGCAAAGACGCTCGGTAAGCTTCTCGCTTCCGCCGTGTGTTACCCATGCAACCTCGGGAGCAAAGCCGGCAACGTGATCTTTTTCTTTGTTAAGGAGTGACTCGGGAATGAACATAGGCATACATACGTTTTCGTGTCCCAATGCCTTAAAGCGCGAGTCAAGGTTCTTCTGGATGTTTTCCCAGATAGCATAGCCGTAGGGACGGATAATAAGACAGCCCTTTACGCTTGAATAGTCAATAAGATCCGCTTTTTTGCAAATATCGGTGTACCATTGAGCGAAATCCACGTCCATTGAGGTTATCGCTTCAACGAGTTTTTTGTCGTTTGCCATTTTGGTGATATATCCTTTCAAGTGTTTTTTATCGAATAATACTATTATACCTTGTATTTCCCCGTATGTCAATAGCTGCCTGAAATTTTGGCGAGGTGCAATAATCACTCCACATACTTTGACAGTGCAGTGAGCACTTTGCCGTCGGATTGCAGGGTCATTGTGCCGGAAAGATCGGTACGCAGGATTGTTTTGCAGCCTACCTTTTCAAGTCGACTCAGAACTTCTCCTCTCGGATGACCGAATTCGTTGTTTCTTCCGGAGGATGCCGCAGCAACAGTTGGCGACACAGCAGTCAGAAATTCCGAGCATGATGATGTATTGGCGCCGTGATGCGCGATCTTGTAAAAATCACAGTCCAGCACATCTTCACCGTAATACGAAAGCAGGTCATTCTCCACCTTACTGCTTGCATCACCTGTAAACAGAAACGATGTCTCACCGAATACAAGCTTTATAATGAGACTCGTGTCATTTTCGTCGTCGTATTCTGAAAGAGGACCGAGCACGGTGAAATTTACTGTTCCGACGCTGAAAGTTTGACCTGTATAGGGGACGGACACAGATACATCGCCGTTTATAGCTGCATTCAACAGCTTTTTGAACGAAGCTTCCTCTGAGAATTTATGCGTAGTAAGCAGATTTTTAACGCCGTATTCCTTTATTACCATATCTGCTCCGCCTATGTGGTCATCGTGGGGATGAGTGCATATCAGATAGTCTATGCTCTCTATTTTGTAAGCATCAAGGTGTGCTTTGAGCGTAGCTTCCGATTCTTCTGAGCCGGCATCAATAAGAATAACTGCATCGGTTGTTTGTATAAGCGTGCTGTCAGCCTGACCTACATCAATGATACGCATCAAAAGCTCTCCGTCGGCAGGCGGATTGTACATTCCGAATGATAAAAATTGAATTCCCGTAAACTTTCCTGCCACAGAAAGTATTTCTTCACCGAATCTAAGACAGACTAAAATTGCCGCTACGGTAAGACAGGCGGTTATAAACGCGGATATTCTCTTTCGTGCGGTTGGCTTTGGCATGATTAAAATTTCATTGTAAGCGCAATTCTGTGTTTCTGAAGATCAACGGATTTTATCTTGACCTCCACGACATCGCCAACAGAAAGCACCTCGCCGGGATGCTTTATAAAACGGTCGCATATTTCCGAGATGTGCACAAGTCCGTCGTGGTGTACGCCGATATCCACAAATGCGCCGAAGTCGATAACGTTTCTTACAGTACCCGTAACTATCATATCCGGCTTTAAGTCCGCGATATCGAGAATATCGTCTCTAAGCACCGTCTGAGGCAGCGTGTCGCGCACATCGCGTCCCGGCTTTTCAAGCTCGCCGATTATGTCCATAAGAGTAGGCTCGCCTATTTGAAGCTCCGCGCATATGTTTGCAAAGCCGTGCTTTTTCACCTTGTCGCGAAGCCCGGCGAGACGGTTTTGGCGCACGTCATCGGAGGAGTATTCGAACTTTTTGAGAAGACTGCGAGCCGCGGCATAGCTTTCGGGATGCACGCCCGTGCAGTCGAGTATTTCCGAAGATCCGGAAACGCGCAGGAATCCTGCACATTGCTCAAACGCCTTGTCGCCGATACGAGGAACCTTCTTTATCTCGGCGCGGGACTTAAACTCGCCGTTTTCCTCTCTGTATTTAACAATATTTTTGGCGGATGTGGAGTTGATTCCAGCTACATAAGAGAGCAGGGAATGGGAAGCGGTGTTTATATCAACTCCCACGGTGTTTACACAGTCCTCAACCACACCGCCCAGAGCCTCATCGAGGCGTGCAGGCTTCATATCGTGCTGATACTGTCCCACACCAATGGATTTCGGGTCGATCTTTACAAGCTCTGCAAGGGGGTCCTGTAAACGTCGCGCTATGGATATGGCACTTCTCTGCATTACATCAAAGTCCGGAAATTCATCGGCGGCAAGCTTTGATGCCGAATACACAGATGCACCGGCCTCGCTTATGACTGCATATTTTACGTCCTCGTCGATCTCTTTAAGAAGACCTGCGATGAATATTTCGCTTTCCTTTGATGCTGTGCCGTTTCCGATGGCTATAACGCCAACGTTGTGCGCCGAGATGAGACGTTTTACTATGCGCTTTGATTCTTCAATGCGCTCCTGCGGCTTCATGGGATAGATAACCGCGGTATCAAGCACCTTGCCTGTTTTATCTACCACCGCAAGCTTACAGCCGTTGCGGTATCCGGGGTCATAACCCAGTGCGGTCTTGCCCTTAAGCGGCGGCTGCATGAGAAGATTTTTGAGGTTTACTTCAAACACCTTTATTGCGGCTTCGCAGGCATCGTCAAATATGGATGAACGTATTTCGCGCTCAATTGAGGGAGCTATAAGACGGTCATAGCTGTCAATAATGGCACGCTCCACGTAAGGCTTTGCGGGACTTGTCCCTTTTTTCAGAATCTTCGCAAAAAGATTGTTTACAGCCACATCGTCCGGCATGGTTACGGAAACCTTAAGAAATTCTTCTTTCTCTCCGCGATTTATGGCGAGGATGCGGTGTCCCGGCAGTTTTTTGAGGCGTTCGTGAAAGTCGTAATACAGTGCGTACACCGAATCTTCTTCCTTTGCCGCCGTACTCTTAAGCTCACCCAGATCAAAGGTCAGCGCGCGGATATATTTACGGTAGTCCGCATTGTCGGAAATGTCCTCGGCGATAATATCGCAGGCGCCGGCAAATGCATCCTCGGCGCTTTCAACGCCAAGCTCGGGATTTATAAGCGATTCAGCCATTTCGTCAAGCGTGGGTGCGTATTCGGCTTCCTGCGCCAGAAGTGCCTGTGCCAGCGGCTCAAGTCCTCTCTCTCTTGCAACAGATGCCCTCGTCTTGCGCTTTGGACGGAATGGACGGTATATATCCTCAACCTCGGTGAGGATTTTCGCCTGCTTCAGCGCGGTTTCTATCTCGGGCGTCATTTTGCCCTGTTCCGTAATAAGGGTGTGTACCTCTGCCTTGCGCGCTTCAAGCGAGCGCAGATATGTAAGGCGGTCGAAAAGATCGCGGAGCTGTGCATCGTCAAGAGAGCCTGTGACCTCCTTGCGGTAACGCGCTATAAAGGGGATGGTGTTTCCGTCATCAAAAAGCGCAACGGTCTTTTCTACCTGATCTACGGTGAGTGAAAGTTCTTCTGCCAGCTGTTTTATGATATCCATTGGTTACTCCTGTTTGGTTTATTGTTATTTTAAAAATGATTCCAGATGCGCTTCTTCATCGGCGGTAAGTCTGCGCCATTCTCCGCGCGAAAGGGACGTATCAAGGGGGATTCCCGCAAACTTTACACGCTCAAGGTATGTAACCTTGTTGCATACCGCTTCAAGCATACGCTTCACCTGATGGAATTTTCCCTCGGTAATGGTAAGATAGCCTGACATTCTGTCGTCACAAAGCTCAAGCTTTGCAGGCTTGGTTACAACTCCGTCAAGGTTGACTCCCGATTCGAGACGGCTTTGGTCCTCGTCGGTTATGCATCTTTCTGCACGGAAAAAATACACCTTTTCCACGTGATGCTTCGGTGAGAGCAGTCTGTGGCACAGCTCACCGTTGTTGGTAAGAATAAGCAGCCCCAAGGTGTTCTTGTCAAGTCTGCCGCAGGGGAAAAGTCCCAATTTCTGTGTTCGCTCATCAAGCAGCTCCAGCACGGTGTGCTCTTTTTTATCATCAGTTGCGCTGATATAGCCGTCCGGCTTGTTAAGCATGATATAGGTGAATTTTTTGTATTCTACTGGTATACCCATGTAGGTTATAATACTTTTTTCGGGGTCGACATGAATATCGGTCGTTTTTACGGTAATTCCGTCAACTGTGATTTTTCCTGCCCTTGCGGCTTTTTTTGATTCGGTGCGGCTGCAAAGCCCCACCTCGGAAAGAAGCTTGTCAAGTCTCATCCTAACATCCCCATAAGCACACTGCAAATGATTATTGCCGCAATACCGAATATAACAAGACCTACAAAAAATCCAAGCAGGAAATCGCGGAGCTTTATTGCATTTTTTGCCCTTTTTTTCTTGCTTGCAGACACGCTTTTTTGCGTTTTGTGATCCAGTGCGGCTACCCTTGCGCGTGCCTTTTGCGGATTCAGCGGTTTTATGCGCTCAACGGTGGCGTTTCGCTGTGGCTGTGCCGGCTTCCGTGCCGGCGGCACGGGTGCTTTTGCCTGACGGGGCGGGGGTGTGGATGGAATTTTATGCTGTTTGTTCACATACTGCATTCCCGTGCTGTATCTGCTGTTTTGAGGCATATTCGGCATTTGTGCTTACCTCCTTCTTTTGGGGTATACCTGAGCGGTGAGAGTATTATTGACTCTATAAGTATATTTTAACATATAATATGCCAAATGTAAAGCAAACTAGCAAATTTTTTTCACTGTGACGGAAAATAAAGCGAAAAAAAGCAAAATATCGGCATAATTACTTCGAAAAAAATGAAAAAACACTTGCAATTTCAAAAATATTGTGTTATAATATACTCGTTATGCGTCTGCCGTCCGGCAGAGGATAACGGAAGCAGTCCGCTGCAATGCTCTGCATGAATGTTTCCGAATCACTTAATATTTTTAAGGAGGAAGCCAAAATGGATCTTATTAAGGCTTTGACAAATGAGCAGTTAAAGGAAAACGTACCCGAACTGAATATTGGTGATACTATTCGTATTCACAACAAGATCAAAGAGGGTAACAGAGAGAGAATTCAGCTTTTCGAGGGCACTATCATTGCCAAGAACGGCGGCGGAATCTCCGAGACCTTCACTGTAAGACGTGTTTCTTACGGCGTTGGCGTAGAGAAGACTTTCCCCGTACATTCTCCTAACGTTGAAAAGGTTGAAGTTATCAGACGCGGTAAGGTTAGACGCGCTAAGCTTTACTATCTCCGCGACAGAGTTGGTAAGAGCTCTAAGGTTAAGGAACAGCTTTAATCTTAAAACAACCAAGATATTAAAAAGGATGCCTTTGGCATCCTTTTTAATTTTGTCGGGGGCTTCATAGTTGCGGCAGACTGCATAAAATGCCCCCGATAAGGCAAAATTTGTAAATAATAAATCAAAAAGGCCTGTCCTTTTACATCTTACATCAAAAATGCCGAAAAAATAGTGTGTAAAATGCAAATTTTTCAAAATAACAATTGATTTTTGTTTAATATTATGGTATGATATAAGTGTAATAATGCTTTGATGGCGATAACACATGAGTATCGGAGATATAGATTATGATGAAATCTGGTTTTAGAGCAGTAAGAGCCGTAGCTGTACTTGCAGTTGTGCTTGTTGCGGCTGTCCTTCTTTCTGTTAATGTATTTGCAGATGAAAATAAAAACGAGATAACTAAAATAACGCTTAATAAGTCTATGACGGATATTACTATTGATATCCGCCTTACAAAAGAGTATGTAAAAGAGAACAAATCCTCAACGCTGTATGTTTTTGAAATTCTGCCCCATCAGTCAACCACAGAGATAAACAAATTAGAGCCTGTCAAGAGCTTCAAGGCAAACGAGAAAGTCAGCGTGAAGATTCCGTACATCAACGGAAATATGAATCGCCTGTATTCAAAGTTTGTGGCGGCGGAGATGTTAGCCGACGGCTCATATAATATCATCACAGGCGCGAAGTTCATTGAAAATATTGAAATCCTTGCGGAAAACAGTGAACCTTTCCCCACGGGAAGCTCTAAAAAGGGCTTGCAGGTGCAGATGTTTTCGGATGCACAGCAGCTTGGCGTACAGCATACTGTAGTCAATGTTGCCATAAACGAGTATATGCTTGGGGAAAACTCTCCCTCTGCGCAGTCCTTCCATTACAACGGACAAACATTCTACCTTGACAAGAACAAGATAGCAGTGCTTGACCACCGTGTCAAGACCTATACCGAAGCCGGAATAAACGTATATTTCAACATAATTCTTACCCCGCCGGAAGCAGGCACACATCAGAATATTCTCAGCTTCTACTGCGACGGAATTGCAAGTGATGCATCCCTGTATGCTCTTAACACCAGAAACGAGACTGCTATGAAAGCGTTCCGTGCGTTTATGGACTATATCTGCGTGAGATACACAAATCCGGAGCACACCTACGGATTTGTGCCGGGAATAATACTCGGCTTTGAGGTTAATTCCGGAGATGTGTGGAACAACGCCGGAAACACCGATATGGCAAGCTACGTCTATTCGTACTGCACCGCTTTTCGTGTGGCGTATACCGCAATGCGTTCTCATTACACTGAGGGTAGGGTTTATATTTCCCTTGGAAACAACTTCAGTGCCGGAAGTGCCGATATGCGTGACTATCCTGCAAAGCAGTTCCTTTCAACCTTTAATACAGCCATAAAAAGCTCCGGTGATATAGAGTGGGGACTTTCCGTTAATCCCTATTCCTCCTCGGCGGATATGGTGGATTTTTGGAATGATACCTTGGCGGAGGATAATTTTGAAACCCCGTACATCACCATGAAAAATATCGGTACGCTCACAAGGTACATGAACCAGGAGGAATATCTGTATGATTCCGAGCCTCGCAGTATAATAATCGGGGAGTTCGGAATTTCCGGTGATCCCTCTGACGATGCTTCAATGACGATACAGGCGGCGGCTTATGCCCTTGCCTATTACAGTGCGGCTCAGAACGAGGATATTGACGCGTTTGTCTATCACCGCCATGTTGATCATGCAGGCGAGAGACAGTACTACGGACTGTGGACAAATGCGGCGGGAAGCGTTGTTGAGCCTGCGGCAAAGAAACCCATATACAACGTGTTCTCACTTATTGATACCGAGCAGAGCGAAACGGTCACATCCTTTGTAAGATCAACGGTAGGCAGCGGTGCTTTCGGTATGTTTATTGATTCCGAGACCAAGTATAAAATATTCAATGACCGCACTGTGCTGTCTTCGGTACGCGCGGAGGCATCCGATTATGCCAAGGGTTATACCCGCCGTAAGCTTTTTGACCTTACCGGCGGTACGCTTTGCAGCTTTTATCCATCTGACGGAACAGAATATGTGGAGCTTCGCCCCCACGGGGACGGCACTTCTACCATGCTTTACAGCCGTATCACCGATATTCCTACGGAATACAAGGGTATCAGCAATTCCATTGCCGATGATGAGGCATTCAAGGACACCCACTATATAAAGCTTCGTGTCATGGCGGCGGCACCTGCGGAGGCGGATTCACTCAGCCTTGTTCTGCGCTTGGGACAGCTTGGTGACAGCGAGTCTGACACGGTATTCTATGACGGCGAGACACAGATAAAGCCTAATGTGTGGAACGATATCAGCTTTAATATCAAGGAATTCACCAAGCTTACTGACGGCAATGTGGATATTCTTAAGCTGTGGGTGCGCACCTCAGACAGTAGTCCGGCCGCAGGCGAATACGGCATCTGGCTTGAAACTATGGAGATATACACAAAAAGCGGTATGTCATTTATAGGATGGGTATTTACAATACTCCTTATAATTGTACTGTGTGCTGTGGCAGGCTACGGCGTGCTTTATCTGCGTGCATACCTTATCAGAAAGAAGCGCCGCGAGGAAGCGGCTCGCCGCAGACGCGAACAGCTCAGGATGCAGGCAATGCAGCAGAATCGCGGAATATATCCGCCATATCCAAGACAGCCCGACAATCGTGACGAGTGATAACAATATCCGCCCATCTTCGAGATGGGCGGATATTGTTTATGTTACTTTTGTTATTATGACAGCTTCATCGAAGAGTACCATTTTGATATAGGAAAGATACTCCCGTATCATGCTCACATAATGGTGGGCGGCGCTTGGAGAGGACGAGGCGCAAAGCTCCATTGGAAGTGTGTAGCGCGAAGCCAAGGCTTCAATGCGCGGCAGGTGAAAGGCGGTGGAAACACCGATGAGCTTTTTATCATCAAGTGAAAGCTCATTTATAAGCTCTTTTGTAAACCGCACGTTTTCGCTTGTGGAGTGCGAGTTTGACTCAGTAATTATACGTTCCTCCGAGATTCCCCGTTCTGTGAGATATCGGAGCATTGCCTCGGCTTCGGGGACGGTTTCATTTGAGCCCTGTCCGCCGCTGACGATGCACTTGGCATCGGGAAGAAGTGTCAGCAGTTCGTATGCTGTGTCAAGGCGAAGTCTCAGTGTAAGGCTTGGGGTATATCCGTAGGTGCGGCATCCGAACACCATTATTACAGTGTCTTCGCCTGTGTCAGCTTCTGCAAAGGCGTCCACGCAGTCAGAAGGTGTTCTTCCGGGGGCAAAGCCGATATAGCACCAAAAGAGGACGACGCTGGCGAGATATAAGCACAGAAGCGAGGTAAATATTATATGCAGAGGCTTGAATGCGCGCCCCAAAAGCTTTTTTAGCTTTTCGTGAAATATAATGGGCAGTGCGGCGCAGGACATTACGAACAGGGCAAAGAAAGACATGAGCCGCGAATCAAATCCGAAGAGGCACAATAGAAGATATATAAAATAATACAGGCATACAAGCACTGATGCCGCAATTGTAATCGCGCAAAGAGGGGAGATATTTTTGAGTTTATTTTTCATTTTCACAAATAAGTTTGTCAAGGTACGGTGATACGCCAAGCTCCATGCAGATCTTTTTGTACTCGTCATATGCGGCCTTTTTTCTTGAAGCCGATTTGTTCCCATTGTACACGGCGCGTATCATCAAATTTTTCGGTGTGTCGTCCGGGTCGATAAGCTCAAGGGTCGTAACGTTGTACCCTACGGATTCAAGGCGTTTTACTCTGAGGGCATCCGTTGCGGCGTCGCAGAACTTCTGCTTTAAGATAGGATGCTCAAGAATGAATGCGAGTGTGTCACGCATTGATGCGTTCTCAGCCGCATTTGAAAGCTGTTTTGACATTTCATGGTGACAGCAGGGGGTTGAAAGAATAATGCCTGCTCCCCACTTTACGGAATTTGCCAGCACGATATCCGTTGCGATATCGCAGGCATGGAGTGAGATGACCATGTCCGGCTTCTCCGGCGGAATATATTCGTTGATATTTCCGCTGACAAATTTAAGGCAGTCAAAGCCCTGTCTTTTTGCCGCGGCATTGCAGTATTCGATGACATCCTGCTTAAGGTCAACGCCGTACATTGTTACCTGACGCTTTTTTATTACCGTGAAGTAATAGTATACGGCGAAGGTAAGATAGCTTTTTCCGCAGCACAGGTCGTATATGACCGCAGGGCGATCGGTGGGGAGCTTGTCCTCAACGTCGCGGACTATTTCGAGAAAACGGTTTATCTGACGGAATTTCGCCTGCTTTTTGTCGTGGATTCTGCCCTCGGCATCTGAGATGCCAAGCTCACGCAGGAATCCGATGTCACGGGAACGCTCAAGTATATACTGTTTCCCACCGTCGGTAATTTTTGCCTCTGCGGCATCCTCGGAGAATTTTCCCGATATGTGAATGCTTCCCGACTTGGAGCGTTTTATTTCCGCATCTCCTGCGGTTGTCAGTATGTTGACCTGTCTGTAATCTTCAAGTGCCATACGCACAAGCTCGGCGATATTATCTGCCGGAATATTTCGGCGATAGGTTTTGTTGTCCTTTGTAAACAGCTCTGAGGCGATGTAAACCGTTCCGTCGGGTTTCTTTGTAAGAACGGCGACTTCTTTTATGGTGTTTTTGTCCTCAGGCTTTGAAAAAACGGCTTTTTTTAATATGCGTCGCTGGGTTGCGTCTGCAATAAGAGCGTTAAGCTTTTCCTTTGGCATTTATTTGACCTCTTGTTGATAGATTACCTTAATTATACCATAAAGCGAGGACAAAGTACAAGATATTATTGTAAATTTTCATCGCACAGGATAATTCACAAATTGTGGGTTTACTTTTTCCTGTTTGTGGTATATAATCTTCTTATAAGTATCTTTATTACTGATTGGAGATTCTGCTTGTGACACTCAAAAAAGCGGCGGGGGCTATCGGCTCGGCTCTTCTGTATTTCGGAATATATTTTGCATGGCAGTTTGTTGTGGGCTTTTGGGTCGGACTTGCGTATGAAGCATATGTTTTGGCTGTATACGGTGCTTCTGCGGACATTCAGACAATGCTCATTGATTTTTCGCTTAAATATGCCGTGCATATGACGCTTCTTTCAAACGTGCTGGCTCTTATAACCTTTGCGGTGCTGTTCCGTATGCGAAAAAGAAAGCTTCGCGATGAAGTTAGCTTAACGAAGCTGAGTCCTGCTATCTGCGGCATTTGCATACTTTTCGGCGCGGCGATGAATATATTTGTTATGGTTGTAATTTCATCTGTGCCGTTTCCCGAGGCTTGGTGGGACCAATATAATTCTATGGCATCGACAATTCCGGGGACGGCGGCATGGATATCTGTTCTCAGCACGGTCATTGCCGCGCCTATCGTTGAGGAGATCGTGCTTCGCGGACTGTTTTACGGACGTCTTAAGCGCGGAATGCCTATGTTTGCCGCCATGCTCATATCCTCATGGATATTCGGGCTTATTCACGGTGCGGTGATATGGGTGATATATGCGGCACTGCTTGGTATGCTGATTGCGTGGATATACGAAAAATACCGTTCGCTTACCGCCGCCATACTGTTCCATTTCGGTTTCAATCTGTGCGGATTTGTTCTTGGGTACTTTGAGAGTCTCTCGCCCGTGCTCATTATCCTTTCGGCTGTTGTATCGGTGGGACTTTTTGCGTATATTCAGTTTTCCGCTCCCGGAAAGATCGAATTTACCGAGCCTAAGGCGGACAAGGCTACTGCCATCGGCGGCGACGGGGAAAATTAAAATAAAAATCCCCGAATTTACAATTTACTCTTGAAATCCAAACGCAGATGCGCTATAATATTAGAAGATTTAATATCTTAACTATATAATTTCATTTGGAGGCTATTATGCTTAATTTGTTTCTCAGTGCTGAGGCAGGTGCAGCAACTGCGGCTGCAGCAGGAGGTCAGAGTCTTATGACCATACTTATGCTGGTTGTTATGGTGGCTGTTTTCTACTTCTTTATGTACAGACCCCAGAAGAAGCAGGAGCGCGAAACCAACGCTATGCGTAACGGCTTACAGGTTGGCGATGAAATTACCACCATCGGCGGTATTATCGGCAAGATCGTAAGCATCAAGGAGGAAACTGTCATGATCGAAACAGGACGTGACGGTACAAAGATCCGTATTCTCAAGAACGCTGTCAAGAATGTTGACGTAAAGGCGGAGGATTGCTGACATAATCCCTGCTTCTTTAGCATATAGATTACTGATAATTTCTGTATGCTAAGGAGGAATCGGATTGAAAAGCAATACTGCAAGGGACGAGTCCCGCGGTGGGACAGAATTTTTGTGGGCGGCACTTCGTGCATCGCTCATAGGTACATTTGCGGCTGTACTGCTTGCGCTCATCTTTTCTGCGGCGGCACTTGCTATGACTGATCCCGATAAGCTTGTGGGCGTATTCGGATACGCGGCACTGTTTTGGGGGGCTGCTCTCACGGGTATCGTTTCCGTAAAACTTGATTCGGGTCGGAGCTTACTTGCCGCGCTTGTTGGCGGAGTCGGATATGTACTTATTTTGTGGCTTATCTCCCTCTTTTTCCGTGCTGCTGCCGAAAATGCAGTATCACCGCTTATTATGGCACTTATGTACGCAGGATGTATTGCGGTGTCAATGCTCGGCGGTCTTATGGGACGCGGCAAGAAGCGAAAGATAGGTGCTTCAAAAAATAATCCCACGGATATTGTTCGAAAACAGCTCGGACGACTTTAAAACTGTGTCTCCCGTCCGACGGCGGGAGGCGTGTTCTTTTTGATAAATGAAAGGAACGGAAAATGGTACACACATTCAAATTCGACGGTCAGCGAATCGCATACGACAGTGTAAGCGGACTTGTTTTGCCGCTTAGTGAGCTTGCATACAAAATGCTTGATTACATTGAGCTTCCCATGGCTAAGGAGTGCTCATCAGCACTGCGCTATGACCTTGCAAAATTCGACAGTGCCGCTATAAGTGCTACATACGATGAGCTTTATTCTCTGTATCGCGACGGTAAGCTTTTTGCCGAGGGTGAGACTGAGGAAAAGAAACTTGGCGGCGCGGTTATAGCTGTCGGTGAGGTGCTCTGTACCAGAGATAATCCCCATGTGCTTGATATCGCAAAGGCACTTGCCGACGAGGGGAAGGACACCTGCATACGCATAATTCCTGCCGACGGGGGTGTTTCTTCATTTTGTGCAGAGGAGCTTCACACGCTCCACAAGGAGCTTGAGAAGCTGTCCCGTGAGCAGGCAAAGCGCGCCGCGGGAGATGTTGACGGCAAGCCGTTCTGCGCATTTAAAAGGCTTCCGCCAACGGAGCATTCGGACGATGTCTGTGTACACTGTTGGGCAAACAGACTGTGCTCACTTTCCTCTGCGCAAAATGTCATGTGCGAGCTTGAAAAGAAGCGTATTGAGTGTGTGATGATGTGTGAGACTGCGGCGAAAAAATAATATGTATTCTATAAAATTCTCCTGCGATATATATATCGTAGGGGAATTTTTTTATTCTGTCATTTTTTTGTTTGCTTGTCCGTATATATTACTATACCAAAAAAACGGGGATGCGCTATGACGGAAAAAACACTTTTTGTACCGATTCTTGAAAAATGTCTGCCGTGGCGAGTGCTTAATGAATTATACGGGCTTGCACAGCGTGGGATAATATCTGGGGAGAGTATAAATGAAATACGGCTTCGCGCCTGGCGTCCTACATCTATTACCTGCGGTGGAAAAAATACGGTACTAGGTATAAAAATCACTGCGGCTGAGCTTAGCGAATGTGTAACAAAATTATGCCACGGGTCGGTATATGCCCACAGCGATACCATCAGAGCCGGATACATACAGCCGGGGGAGGGAATCCGCGTGGGAGTCTGCGGAACTCTTGCGGCAGACGGACGTGCGGTGCGCGAGATAACCTCAATAAACATACGAATCCCCCATATTATACGTGGGGTCTGCGAACAGCTTATGGGAGTATGCTGTGAGCCGGAGAGGGTAAAATCCACGCTTATCTATTCACCGCCGGGGGTAGGAAAAACCACGGCACTGCGTGAGATAGCGTCACGGCTTGGCGGTCCCCTTTCCCGAAGAGTCGCACTGATTGATACACGCGGAGAGCTTTACATTCCGGAAATGTTTTCGGAAACCATATGTGATGTGCTGACAGGCTACAGCCGCGCCGCAGGAATTGAGATAGCGACACGCACACTTTCACCGGAGGTAATTATCTGCGATGAGCTTGGAGACTCGGAGGAAGCCTTGCAGATTCTAAGCTGTGCAGGTGCAGGCGTGCCCATAATAGCAAGCGCTCATGCTTCGAATATACATGAGCTGCTGGCAAGACCTAATATAAGGATGCTCCACGATAACCGCATATTTGAGGGGTATGCCGGACTGTCGCGTGAGTATGTAAACGGCAGTCTGTCAACCTGCTTTTCCTGCGATTATACACCTCACTGTGAGGCTTTGGAGGGTGAATGACTGTTCGTTTAATGGGTGCGGTACTGATACTTACGGCGTCTTCAATGGGTGGAATTATTACTGCCGGTATGTGGAAAAAGCGAGTCTTACAGCTTGAAGCTTTTCATGAGCTTATAGTGCATATTGCAAGGCAGATTGACGGATACCTCACGCCCCTTGAAAAAATATACGCCGAGTATGACAGCGCGGTGCTGTCACGGTGCGGCTTTCTTGGGGTGCTTCGGGAGTATGGCGGCGAGAGGGCACTTGAAGAATGCAGGAGGAGTCTTTGTATTTCCGATTCAGACATTTCGGAGCTTGCAGCATTCTTTAGCGGACTAGGACGGCACAGTGCCAATGAGGAGGCTCGTCACTGCGCATATTTTGAAAGGCAAATAGGCGATATTGCAGGGAAGGCGAAAGATGAGCTTGCCGCCAAAACAAGACTGTGCCGCGGATTCGGTATTCTACTTGGAATTATGCTGGCGGTAATCTTAATATAGTGGAGATACATATGGACGTAAGCTTAATATTAAAGGTAGCCGGAATAGGATTAACGGTCAGCATAGCATATCAGCTTTTATCAAAGTACGGACGTGAAGAACAGGCTGTGCTTGTGTCGCTTTCCGGTATTATTATAATAATGCTTATGCTGACTGACAAGCTGGGCGTGTTGTTTTCAAGCATTAGATCGGTGTTTGGGTTCTGATATGATAAAATACTGCGGAGTAGCGCTGTGCGCCCTTGCGGCTATACTGATACTGCGCGCCGAGAAAAGTGAGTTTGCCGGTTATGTCAGCCTTGCGGCATCGGTAATACTACTCGGTGCGGCACTTACAACATTTTTGCCGATGATGGAGTACATAAAAGGCATAATGTCAAAAACGGAGTTCGGACCTTATCTTGAAACGCTTACAAAAGCACTGGGAATAACACTGTGCGTGCAGGTCGCCTCGGATATATGCCGTGACTTGGGAGAGGGTGCACTCGGTGCAAGGCTGGAGCTTATCGGCAAGGCGGAAATACTGCTTCTTTGCCTGCCTCTTATCAGTGAACTGTTAGAGCTTGCGGCACATCTTATTAAAATATGAGATATACGATAAAATTCTGTGTTTTTATTACGGTTATTTTGTGTTTTTCTCTTGCGCTCAAAGCGACGGGAGAGAATGAACCTTCGGCTGAGCTTTACAGTACCGACGAGTTTGATGTGGAGTCTATTATTGATGCGATTCCGGATGAAACAGCAAAAAAGCTTCCCATGGGAGACATTTTTTCCTCAGAGGACATTTACGAGAGCTTTTCCTTTGAATATTTTTTCACTCTTATAAAAAACACGCTTTTTTCTGCTATATCCGATAGCGTAGGCACACTTTCTTCGGTCATGGGACTTATAATTGCCGCATCCGCGCTGTCTGCTCTGAAAGGGGTGCTTCGTTCTGATTCGTTGACGGTACTGTTTGAATTTCTGTCCTGCATATGCCTGATGCTTATGCTGTATAACAGCATATACTCGCTTGTGGAGGGTGTAAGGTTATATCTTACACAGCTCACCGGCATTGTGGGCGCAATGATACCCGTAATGATAGCCATAGGAACGGCAGGGGGGAATCTTAGCGCATCCGGTGTATCGGCAAACGCCATGATGCTTGGTATTGCCTTTGTGGAATCACTTGCCGTCGGAGGTTTGTTCCCCGTGTTACAGCTTAGCTTCGGACTTTCAATAGCTTCCGGATTCGGAGGACTTAGGCTTGGCGGCATATCGAAGCTTGTGCGCGGCGTTTTTACATGGATACTCGGACTTATATCGGCTGTCATCTCTGCGGTCATGACTTTCCAAACATCAATTGCCTCACGTGCGGACAGCCTGTCAATGCGTGCCGTTAAATTTGCCGCATCTAAAGCGGTGCCTGTTGTGGGTGGGATAGCAAGTGACGCGGTTTCGGCGGTGGCAGGCAGTCTTTCTCTTGTCAGGACAACCGTGGGATGGGTTGGCGTTATAATTATTGCCGTGCTCACTCTGCCTGTTATCATCAAAATAATTTTAATGCGGCTTTGTGTGAATATATCCTGCACTGCCGCGGATATTATCGGACTTGAACGGGAGAGTAATCTTCTTTCCGATATGTGCGGATTGCTTGGCTTTTTAGCGGCAGTGTGCGTAATTTGTGCGCTTATGTTTGTATATGCCGCCGCACTGTTTGCTAAAACCACGTCTGCACTTGTGTAGGGGGGATACTGTGGAAATAAGGGAATTTATACTGTCACTTGTAAGTGCCGCGGCGGCGTGTTCGCTTGTGGAAGGTTTTTTGCCGGACGGCGGAGTGAAGAAATATGTTAAATATCTGGCATCCCTTGTTATATTGGCGGTACTGCTAGCCCCCCTTGGTGATATTATTGAACGTCTGCCGTCGCTTGCATATGCCGGTGAATTTTCATACGACAGCGTAGATGCGCTGGCACGTGCCAATTCCATTGTTGCCATGCACATAGAGAAGGCACTTTGCGAGAAGTTTTCAATCGGTGAGGGGGAGATCGAGGCAAAATATGACGGAGAGCGGATTGTTGTAAGGGCAAGAAAAAGACCGTGGCTGTACGAGGGGGACATTGTACTGTATATTTTAAATAACTTCGGTGTGGAATCGGAGGTGGGCTTTTATGAATGAGTCAGGTGCACTTAGCCGTATGGGGCATATCATGCGTGAAAAGAAAAGTATATGGCTTATTGTGGCGGCACTTTTACTTGGAATATGCCTTATGCTGTACGGCGGCGACGACGGAGCATCGAGGGCACCTTCGGGGGGAACGGAACAGTTTCTTGATACTGCCGCACTTGAAGCGGAGGTGAAGGAGCTATGCGAGCGAGTGAAGGGGGTGTCCGATGCCGCAGTGATGATAACTCTTGACACCTGCGCGGAGCAGCTTTATGCCCGTAATGTGAAGAGCACCAGAAGCCCAGATGACAGTGATGAGCGCGTGGAGTATGTGACTACCTCTGACGGTCTTGTGCCCGTAGGTCAGGTCATGCCGCGCATACGCGGCATTGCGGTAGTATGC
>JAZTWV010000045.1:0-76462 GCA_045636145.1 Candidatus Flemingiibacterium sp. | reverse complement strand
AAGAATTAGGGTTAAGAAATAATTGTTTAAAACGAATTGTCAAGCAGCTTAAAAAAATAAATATTGCTACCTCTACAAAATTTATGTTGGACGATAAGATAAAAAACAAGTTTTCATTTAGTGATTTTAGAAAAAAACAAGATTTCTTAATTCTTAAATATCCCCAAGAAATCGGATGGCTTAGTGGCAGGAATAATTCTTATTTAAGCGAAAGTTATTCTCTCTTTAGGTTTATTAAGTTAAGAGAATTTCAATTAAAATGTCTAACACTATTTTTAAAGAAAATAAATACAGGAATAAACGATATTAGTGATTTGACAAAAGCATCGGGGACTATCAAAACAACCGTATCATTCCCTAAATATCAAAATGAATGGGAAAGATACAAGCAAGGAAAAATATCCTCAAAGGAGTTGTTAGATATCATTTTCCCCAAGTACTCAAAAAGCACAAATAACTAATGCAATTGCCAAGAGTAAATATTATTCCGATGGATAAACAACGAAATAATTAGGAGAACACTCCCATGAGTTCAAAATATTCCCCCCAAACCCAACAAGCCATCATCGATCGCTACGTAAACGGAGGCGAGTCAATTCGCCAGATTGCGGAAGATACCGGTATATCCAAAAGTACACTATACCTTTGGCTTAAGAAGCAAACCGACGAATCCTCCGCTTCACCGCGTGAAACCTACCTTCTTCAAAAACGAGTGCAGAAGCTCACCGAAATCACAGAAATACTAAAAGTGGTTGACTGTACCGCACAAGCGCCGCTCAGAGAAAAACTAAACGCGATCGAAAAGCTTTACGGTCAATACAGTGTTCACGCACTCTGTGACGCGTTAAATGTCTCACGCGGAACGTTTTACAATCACATATTCCGAAGTAAGAAGGACGACTCGTGGTTTGTTAAGCGAAGAGTTGAGATAAGCGAGCAAATTCAGAAAATCTTCGATGAATACCGTCAGATTTTGGGCGCACGGAAAATTGCAGCCATTCTCAGAGAACGTGGCTTTCGAGTCAGTGAAAAATTTGTATCAGAGTTAATGCACGAACTTGGCCTGCATAGCGTACGCAGTGGTGCAAAATCCCTGTATGAAAGACAACTGCGAAAATATGTAAACCGAACCAATCAACAATTCACTGCATCGAAACCGAATGAATTGTGGTTAAGCGATGTTACATATTTCCGCTTGGGCGAAACTTCTTTTTATATTTGTGCAGTACTTGACGTGTATTCGAGAAAAATCGTAGCATACCGCATCTCACAAAACAACAGCACACAGCTCACAAAGGCAACCTTGAAAGACGCATACCGTTCCCGTCAACCTGAAAGTGACCTTGTTCTTCACACAGATCGCGGAAGCAATTATATATCTCAAACATTTTGTACTGCCGTACGCGAGATGAATATCACACAGTCGTATTCCAGAACGCACACTCCACATGACAATGCAATGATTGAAACCTTCTTCTCTACTTTGAAAAGCGAGGAACTGTATCGGACAAACTACCGTTCAGTCAAGGATTTCAAAATCTCGGTCGGCAAATACATAGAAATGTACAACAATAAAAGGCCTCATTCAGCAATTGGCAACAAAACGCCAAACGCAAAAGAAGCCGCTTTTTATTCTTCTATATAAAATTAGACATCGGAGTTCGAAAATCATCAGAGTTTTTACTGTTTTATTTGCGATTTTTAAGTATTTCTCGAATCAGTGTCCAATTTGTTTGCAATTCACAATATCCAAAACTGTCAGATGTGTAAGTTCTTTTTTCGTGATGTTGTATGAATAATTCCGAGTTATCAGGGTTCGAAATTATTCATACCATTCATATGGTGGAGGCGAGGGGAATCGAACCCCTGTCCGAAAATCCATCAATACAGCTTTCTCCGGGTGCAGCCAATCTATTAAGATTCCCTACCGCGCATGCCGATTGGCAGGCCCACGTGTAGGTAGCGCTTTAGTGCATGGCAGCTTCAAGTGCGAAAAGGCTGCTCACGTTCACTGCTAAATGATGCCCAAGCGGAAGCCGCAGTACTCATCCGGTGGACAGCCGCCATTTAGGCAGCAGCTAATTCAGTATTAGCGTTTAAATTTAAAGTTTGCCAATTTTAAAGAGATCAGGCGTCTCTACCCGCTTACCGTATGTCAAAATCCCCGTCGAAACCTTTACGCCCCCATGATGCCGCCATCGCAAGATGACGGTTATTTTTTAAATATATGTCACAACGTCCTCGAGTGATTTGCGCTCACGCAAAGAAACCTCTGTTGCCGCTTCTCCCACAGGAACTAATGCCACAATCCCGTATTTTTCCGGTATTCCAAGAGTATCTCGGCACTTGTCGGCATCAAATGCTCCGATGAAGCATCCGTTAAGACCCATATCAGCCGCCGAAAGCAGCAAATTTTCAATAGCGAGTGAGGTGTCTTGAATAGGGAATATTTTCGCCCTCTCGCCAAACTTTGCAACGATTTGTGCTTCGTCTGTGCATACCACAAATATCACCGGTGCTGTCGATACCCAAGGTGCGCAAAATTCTGTGAATTTCGCCCTTGTATCTGCATCTCGTACTACATAAAAATGCCACGACTGCATATTGCACGCACTGGGTGCTCTGGTCGCCGCTTCAAGCATTTTACCGACTTCTTCATCTGTCACTGCCCGGTTTGTGAATGTACGCACGGAACGACGCTTGTATATAAGCTCACTGAATTCCATAAATCAAACTCCTTAATAATCGTCGTGCCCGCGCGATTTCATCGCGCGCTCAATATCGCGTCCTGCCTGCTTCTTTGCCTCAGTATCGCGCTTATCATACAACTTCTTACCCTTGCAAAGACCAATTTCAAGCTTTACTCTAGAGCTTCGAAAATACATAGACAGCGGAACAAGAGTAAGACCCTGCTGTGTTACAAGACCAAGCAGTTTGTTTATCTCCTTCTTGTGCATAAGCAGTCTGCGGATGCGCATGGGGTCTTTATTGAATATGTTTCCCTGCTCATAGGGACTTATATGCATACCCGACACAAACAGCTCGCCTTTTTCCACAAAACAGTATGAATCCTTAAGATTCACCTGTCCGCGGCGTATGCTTTTCACCTCAGTACCGAAAAGCTCAATGCCTGCTTCGTATGTCTCCATGACGAAATAATCATGGCGTGCTTTTTTGTTGGGAGCAATAAGCTTAGTGCCGCTTTTGGTGTCAGCCATGTTATCACGTCCTTTCATAGTGGGTACATATAAGTATAACACAAAAAAATTAACAAATCAAGACATTGCCATAAAGATTATTCACACATAACCGTTCTTTATTCAGCCTTACGCTTTTCTCTGTACTTCCACAAAGCAAACGCAGTAGATACCAAGCCTATCATGTGTCCGAAGAAGGCTGTCGACAGGATCATTCCATCATAGAGTACCCATGCTCCTGCGTTTATAAGTAAAAACAAACGTACTGTCTGCTCCTTGCGAACAAGCACGGAAACATTATACGACAAGCTCGCAATGATAGGAAGTATACCGTACTGCTTCAAAAAGTAGTTCATGAGTATCTGGGCGAACGGCAAATCGCGCATAGCCAGGAAAGGACCGACGCAGGCTGTTGCTATGGAAATTGCCGCAAACACAAAGGTTTCAGCAAGCGGAACAGGCTTTTCTCTTACAACATGGAAAATTACAAGCAGGCACTGTACAATGCCGAATAAGCTCATAAGTCCTGAAAAAAGCTGACCAAGCAAAAGTAAATTCAAGCCAATGAAAAGATTGTTGAATATGGCTCCCGTCATGATCTGCCACTTTCTCATGAATAGTGGTACGAGGAAGCAGGAAATCATGGAGCAAACTCCAAATATCTGCGCAATTATGTATATAGGTTCCATTTTACCACCTCAAAATACATTATTTCTTAATATTACGGCAAAACATCCGCGTGGAAGCTGCAAAAACACCGCCGTATATCATATTCAATCCCCCCGACAACAGCACAGACAGTACAAATACCGCAAGTGTAACGGGAACAAAATAATACACGCGGTCAAGCGCATCGGGCGCTGCGGCATTTAATCTTGTATATATCAGATTATCAAAAATGTAGGATACAAGATACGCCCCAAGGCAGGTGTCCGATACCCATGCAAGCAGCTTTTTTGACCATATCGGGAACTGTGAAGTATCCCTGTACACGAGAAAAATGAACACAAGCACAGTCATTATAACCGTGGGAAGTCCAAACCAATCCGCATACGGTCCCCACGAAAAGAATCCGCCCCAGCTTCGGTAATAGCTGAAAATGCCAAACACCGCAAATGCCAGCACTATAATCGGCAGATTATAGCGTTTTTTAAGCCTAATGGGGTATTCCTTCAGGTATGCACCGAGAAAATAATATGTGAGTGGATATATCATCACCCACCATTCAGGCAGAAGCTTTGTATATTCGGTAGAGAGATACGGAGTCTTGAACCACCCCTCTACCTGAAAATTCCATATATTGAACACACTTGGAAGCGATGTAAGCAAGGTAAGAGTAATAACAAGCGCACAGCGTCCGTTTTTCGTCTCAAGACCGCGCCACATTGCATTGAGAAACGGTATAAGCAAAAACAGTCCGATGTACATTTCTATGTACCACGCATATGGAGCGGCAGAATAATTTAGTATGTGCGCCCCGGCACCGAGAATCGTTATACCCTCACCTAACACCGCATTTCTGTAGATAAGGCACGCCGCCGATGCCATAAGATACACAGCCAACGTCTTTATAATTCCGCCGTAATATTTTGCCGACCATTCCTTGCGGCTCATAAGATATCCGGTAAGCATTATAAAAAGCGGCACGCAGACCATAAAGCAGGTACGAAGCACCGTAATAAGAGCCATTCTTCCGCCCAGCATCGGCGTGTTATAATATCCGCTGTTCAGAAAGAAATGCACACCTATAACCGAAAATGCGGCAACTATGCGTGTAATATCAAGAGCAGTATTTCTCTTTTGTATATTCATAAAGCTCCTTCGAAAATTGCAGGGATGCCTGCATTTAAGCATCCCTACATTTTTATTATTGGTCGGATTCTTCCTTTACAACCTCGATTGAGAGCTCGGAAAGAGCTTTCATATCGGGAAGTGCCGGAGCGCCTGTCATGAGCTCGGAAGCATTTTGTACCTTCGGGAATGCGATGACATCACGGATATCATCAAGTCCAAGCACAAGCATTACAAGGCGGTCGAAGCCAAATGCCATACCTGCATGAGGCGGTACGCCGTACTTGAACGCTTCAAGCAGGAATCCGAATTTCTCGTTTGCCTCCTCCTTGGTAAGACCGAGAAGATCAAACATCTTGGACTGAATCTCCGCGTCATGTATACGCACAGAGCCGCCGCCTATCTCATAGCCGTTAAGTACGATATCGTACGCCTTTGCACGGATCTTTGACGGGTCGGTGTCTGCGTATTTCGCAAGATCCTCCTCCATAGGCATGGTGAAGGGATGATGCTTCGCATAGTATCTTCCGTCCTCTTCGTCGTATTCGAACTGTGGAAATTCTGTAACCCACAGGAACTTGTAGTCATCGGCGCGAAGAATACCGAGACGCTTTGCTATCTCACAGCGCAGAGCACCGAGAGAATCGTAAACAACACTGTTCTTGTCAGCAACGATAAATACGATATCGTTCTCGTCTGCGCCAAGCTTTTCAAGCACTGCCGCATTTTCTTCGTCTGTAAGGAACTTAGCATAGGATGAGGACACCTCACCGTTCACATTCTTATACCATGCAAGACCCTTCGCCTTGTAAGACTTAACGAAGTTTGTAAGGGAGTCAATTTCCTTACGGGAGAATTTAGCTGCCTCGCCGTTTATTACAATAGCGCGTACAGAGCCGCCGTTTGCAACAGCATCAGAGAATACCTTGAATCCGCAGTTTTCAAGAACGTCGGAAATGTCGCAAAGCTCGTAGCCGAAACGCATATCCGGCTTATCTGAGCCGAAACGCTCCATTGCCTCCGCATATGTCATGCGCAGAAATGGCGTGGGAAGATCAACACCGAGAAATTCCTTGAAAAGACGTACAACGAATTTTTCGTTGATTTCCATTACGTCGTCCTCGGTAACGTAGGACATTTCAAGGTCGATCTGTGTAAATTCCGGCTGACGGTCAGCGCGAAGATCTTCGTCGCGGAAGCAGCGTGCAAGCTGCATATAGCGGTCAAAGCCGGACAGCATGAGAAGCTGCTTGTAAAGCTGGGGTGACTGGGGAAGCGCATAGAACTTGCCGGGATGTACACGGCTGGGAACAAGATAGTCACGTGCTCCTTCAGGTGTAGGCTTTATGAGACAGGGAGTCTCAATTTCAAGGAATCCATTCTCTGCATAGTAGTCACGCATGATCTTCGCAATTTTGGAGCGTGCGATAATATTTCCTGCAAGATCGGGGCGGCGCAGGTCAAGATAACGGTGCTTAAGACGAAGCTCCGGCTTAACATCGCTGTTCTCAACGATCTCAAAGGGAGGTGTCTGGGAAACAGAGAATACCTTAAGCTCGTCTACGGCAATCTCAATCTCACCGGTGGGGATGTTCTTGTTTACAGCTCCCTCACCGCGTGCGCGGACAATACCCTTAGCGCAAACGGAAAACTCCGAGCGCAGGGTAAATGCGGTATCGAATATTGCCTTATCGGTGTTGTCGTCAAATGCAAGCTGAATAATACCGGAACGGTCACGAAGGTCAACGAAAATAAGACCGCCAAGGTCACGCTGACGCTGTACCCAGCCCATAAGGCAGACACGCTCGCCGATATTCTTTGCGGAAAGCTCCGCAACATAGCAAGTACGCTTATCGTTTTTTGTAAGTTGTGCACCCATATTGTTATCCTTCACTTTCGTTTTTGAATGTTATTTTTATATATAAGAGCCTTTATATTACCCTCCGCCGACAAACGTAAAATAACGCTTAGGCTCTGCAAAAATCGGTGAGGGAGACGTCTATATCAAGTATCACCGTAAACAACATTGTTTTTACCTCAAAATTCAAAATACACTGTATATTATATCAAATATATGATAAATTTGCAATACCACTGCGCACAATATCGTCACTTCGACGTATTATTTGTGATTTTTACACCGCAAGGTAGTGGTTTTGCATATATCCCAAATAAATTCGACATATTTTGGGAATGTTTCACACTTTATTGTCGAAATACGCCGCCGATTGTGCTTTACATCATCTGTAAAATATGATATTATATTGTTGTAATTACATACCGGTATGCAGATACGAATAACCGAAAGGTATCTGTAAAAATGAACAAAAATACGCCCAATCCGTCTCCAACACCCGTTTTTTACTGTTCAAAAGCTTTAAGCTGTAATGCACGCCTTAGCTGTGAGGTGATACTGATGCCGCAAAAAGAATTTCACTGCACCTCGTATACCTTTTCTTTGAGTCTCTCACACGGCGCATCTGCGGAATCGGAAACTGTAGAGAATGTGACCGTAAATCGCGACGAGGCAGAGCATATTTTTAATCTTATTTGTACACACAATGTCTACCCCTGCCATCTTTACGATATAATTTACGACCTCATTGCGTAACTAACGTATGGTGCCGCCGCCAATGACCACGTCGCCCGAATACAGCACAACTGCCTGACCGCGCGTAACGGCTCTCTGCGGCTCATCGAACTCTACCCTTATCTCATCATCACCCGTCTGCCAAACAGTCGCCGCGGATTCTTTATGGCTGTACCGTACCTTGGCTGTAACACGAAGCGGCTGATTGATTCTGTCAACTGCAATAAGGTTTATATCGTTCGCATGGAGAACTCGCGAAAACAGCGCTGACTCATCGGCAAGCGTAACCGTATTTGAAGCAGGGTTTATTTCGCTTACATACACGGGTTTGCCAAAGGAAATGCCAAGCCCCTTCCTCTGACCTACGGTATACCGAATTATTCCCTTATGCCGTCCCAACAGATTGCCGCAGACATCCACAAAATTGCCGGGAGTCGATGTTCTTCCCGTATATTTTTCGATAAATCCGGCATAATCACCATCGGGGACAAAGCATATATCCTGGCTGTCCGGCTTGTCCGCGTTAATGAATCCGAGGTCATCCGCTATGGCGCGGACTTCATTTTTAAGAAGTCCGCCAAGGGGAAGGATAGTTCTTGAAAGCTGCTCCTGCGTCAGTGCGTACAGCACATATGTCTGGTCCTTGCTCGTATCCACCGCACGCTTCAGGAGCATTCTACCTCCGGCTGTGTCTCGCTCAATTCTTGCGTAATGCCCTGTTGCGATTTTGCCGCATTCCATAATATCCGCCCTTGCGAGAAGCTGACGCCATTTAATAAAGCGATTACAGTCAATACACGGATTGGGAGTGCCGCCCGATTCATAGGCAGACACAAATCTGTCAATAACCTTTTCTTTGAAATTATCTCTGAAATTAAACACATGGTGCTCCATACCGAGTCTCACTGCAACGCTTCTGGCATCCTCTGCATCCGAAAGCGAACAGCAGGTCTTTTCTTCATCCATATTTATATCATCGTTTGAAAAAAGCTTCAAGGTGACTCCCACTGTTGGAAGTCCCTGTTTTTTTATAAGATAAGCCGCAACGGAGCTGTCCACTCCGCCGCTCATGGCTACAAGTATCTTTTCGGGCATTCGCACACCCCTTTCACGGAATTTTGATGTAATAAGTATACCACATTTACGCAAATGTGTCAAGGTAAAAGAAAAGGGGATACCTAACGGTATCCTCTTTCTTTAACATTTTGCATTTGCCATATTTTGAGAGATTAAGGAATTTTAAAGTAATAATCGTATATATTCATCAAAACAATCTGTTTGAACGAGCTGTCATAATAAGCAAGATACAGAGAACTGTTTTATTAATTTCTGATTCCCTCCAAAATGTGTTAAACAGTTGTTTTACACCCATTCTCTTTATTCTAATTCTACTATAGTGTATACTGCACCTTGACTGTAGACCGCCACTTTGCCGTCATCGCTTAACTTGATCTCTGTGTTAGGGAATTTGTGTTCAACAATCGGTCCATCCCACGTAACAAAGCTCTTATATTTTGCGCCAGTATCTTCGTCCCACAAAATTGCTTCAAAAATCCCAAGTTTTTCTGCGCCATCAAAATCATCCTTCAAATCCGCCTCTTCATATGGGAGGATTTCTCCTGTACGAGGATTTATTAAAGATCCTCTACCATAAGGAGGCGTATACAAGTATGTGAATATATCATCTTCTACCACATTTTCTTCTGGTATTTGCGGTGGGAAACTGTTTCCGTTCTCATCAACAAAACCGATATATCCATTTAATTCTATGGGGCAATATCCATTAACATAATCATCAACAGCATCATATATTGGCTCTAGCACAATTTCATACTTGTCGTTCATCAAACCATAATAATCATTCCAAATATCTTCATACCAAACGTTGATTTCAAAAAAACCATTCGACATTACATCTGTTACTAAAGCATTCTCGTCAAGCACGTCAATCTTTTTCTTTTCGTACGTCATTAAATTAAATACATAATGGTTATAGTAATTTTTTTCTCCACTTTCTTGTATATTTTCTGATATTATTATTTCATCTGAACAACAAAAATCTCTGCTATCATCAAAAACAAAATGACAGTCTTCACCAGAAAGGTCAACTACCGTATTTCCGTTAATATCTATTAAATGTTTATGGTACACTATATACTCATTATTATTAGAAGTCTTATATATTGTACCGTAGTTGAAACGTGATCCTCCTCCCGTTAGATCCATCTTTATATAGGAAGATGGAATGTTTGCATCAATATCAACTATTTCGCCCTCAAATGTGATTATTTTCCTCATGTCTTGTTTTTCTCTTGTTGAATATGTTATAATAAAGAAATCTTGACCTGCAACAACATTTTCAACATAACCAACGATTTCTAAATTTAAATAATCTCCTTTTTTTATAGAATAAAACTTGTTGATATCATCATAAGAAGAGCTGTCTTTCTCATATATATTAGTCTTCTTTAGTCGTATTAAATCCTCATTCACAGTGTCAATATCATTATATATTGCCGGAACCAGTACTTCGCCACTTAGTGATAAAACACCGAGTTTTTTATTGTCAACAAATGCTACCGCATTCATATTTAATGGTTTTATAGTATATGGTTGAGCTATTGGCATAATGATATTACCCAAATTGTCAATAATTCCGTATTTGCCCGCTTGTTTCACTAAGATTCTGTTGTCAAAATACGGGGTTACCTCTTGGTAGACAACCTCGGTAACTGTTTTTTTAATAGAAGGTATCTTTTCAATATAGTCAGAGTTTTCAATATTTTCTATTTCTGCATCTGTTCCAAAATTTGATTCTTGCTTATCTACAGACATATCTCCATTTTTATCGCCTACATTATCCTTAGCACATCCTGTGAGAACACTCAAAAAAATGACACACATCAATAAAATAGCTAACACCAATTTTTTCATCTTCTATTTCCTCCAAAAGTAATTATAAAATAAAAAAGTGCGCCTACCGCAGTAAGCGCACAAAAACACAAACTCCGATAGTCGCCAAACCAACTGAAACAGCAAGAACAATTGCGCGTTTTCAGCCGGAATTTGTATTTTATCAAATTTCGATAAAAACGCACAAATGCACAACTATCCCATATAAACAGAGATAGTTCTTGCGACATTATTCAGTTGGTTTGGCATTTTCATTCTATCACAAAATTCGTGATTTGTCAATGATTATCGCCTAAATTGTATGATTATATTCCTATCCGTGAAATTATTTGCTTTTCTCGCAAAAAAACGCTGCGTTTTCACACAGCGTTTTTCAAATCTTTACTGATTACTGAGCCGCATCAACAATAGCGGTAAACTTGTCTGTCTTAAGGGATGCGCCGCCGATGAGACCGCCGTCAACATTTACCTTGGAGAGAAGCTCTGCCGCATTGGCATCGTTCATCGAGCCGCCGTACTGAACGGTAACTGTCTCTGCCACATCAGCACCGAACATCTCTGCGATTGCCGCACGAACATAGCCGTTGCCCTCGTCAGCCTGATCTGCTGTTGCGGTAACGCCTGTTCCGATAGCCCATACAGGCTCGTATGCAACTATAATATTCTTAAGCTGATCCTTTGTTACATTGGTAAGAGCCATCTTGGTCTGGAACTTGAGAAGTGTCTCGGTGTAACCAAGCTCTCTCTGCTCAAGAGTTTCACCAACACAAACGATAGCGGTGAGACCCGCATTCACAGCCGCGAGAGTGCGGAGGTTAACGGTCTGATCTGTCTCGCCGAAATACTGACGGCGCTCGGAGTGACCGATAACAACGTACTTAACGCCTGCCGCAGTAAGCATCTCAGCGGAAAGCTCACCTGTGTATGCACCGGATGCCTTGAAATGTACATTCTGTGCACCGATCTTTATGTTTGTACCCTTTACAGCTTCAACAGCCGCGGCAATATCAACCGCAGGTACGCAGAGCACGATATCGCACTCGTCTTTGCCAGCCACCATAGGAGCAAGCTCCTTCATAAACGCGGATGCCGCATCGGGAGTCATATTCATCTTCCAATTGCCTGCGATAACAGTTTTTCTTGTTGCCTTATTCATTTTTTATGTTCCTTTCGGTAGTTCAAAAACCGTGGGCGGATATGGAATCCGCCCCTACGGTATTTATATATAATTATTATTTTTCGTTGAGGCACGCGATGCCGGGAAGCTCAAGTCCCTCAAGGAATTCAAGGGAAGCACCGCCACCGGTGGAAACGTGAGTCATCTTGTCAGCGTAGCCGAGAGTCTCTACAGCCGCCGCGGAGTCGCCGCCGCCGATGATGGAGATAGCACCGGACTCTGCAATAGCCTTAGCTACAGAACGAGTACCGGACGCAAAGTTTTCCCACTCGGAAACACCCATAGGACCGTTCCAGATAACAGTGCCTGCGCCTACGAGAGACTTTGAGAAAAGCTCTTCGGTCTTTTCACCGATATCAAGACCCATCCAACCGTCCGGAATGGAATCGCTGTAGATTTCCATGCAAACGGTATCTTCCTTGTACTCGCGACCGATCTTGTTGTCAACAGGGAGAAGGAAGTTTACGCCCTTTTCCTTCGCTCTTGCTATAAGATCCTTTGCAAGATCAAGCTTGTCGTGCTCGCAAATGGAAGTACCGATCGGCAGACCCATAGCCTTGAAGAAGGTGTATGCCATACCGCCGCCGATGATGATAGTATCGCACTTGTTGAGAAGATTGTTGATAACACCGATCTTGTCGGATACCTTTGCACCGCCGAGAATAGCAACGAAAGGTCTTACCGGATCCTCAAGAGCCTTGCCCATTATCTCAATTTCCTTCTGAATAAGGTAGCCGCAAACTGCGGTATCAAGATAATCTGCAACACCGGCAGTAGATGCGTGTGCTCTGTGAGCAGTACCGAATGCATCGTTTACGTAAATGTCAGCAAGACTTGCGAGAGCCTTAGCAAACTCAGGCTCATTCTTTTCCTCAGCCGCATGGAAACGAACATTTTCAAGAAGGAGAACCTCGCCGTCCTTAAGAGCCGCAGCCTTAGCCTGTGCATCAGGACCTACAACATCCTTTGCAAGAGTTACGTTGATGCCCTTCTTAATAAGGTCATCAGCAACGATCTTAAGAGAAAGCTTTGTGATGTCGCCCTTGCCCTTTTCAAGAGCCGCCGCCTTTGCAGCCTCCTGCTCCTCAGCAGGAAGAGCTTCGATCTTCTTCTTTTCTTTCTTATCAAGCTTAAGCTCTGCGTCAAGAACATTGTGAGGTCTTCCCATATGAGAGCAGAGAATAACCTTAGCTCCGTTGTCAACGAGATATTTGATGGTCTTCATAGCACCGACGATACGCTTATCATCGGTAATAACACCATCCTTTACGGGCACATTGAAATCGCAGCGGCAAAGAACTCTCTTGCCTGCAACCGCGATATCTTCTACGGATTTCTTGTTGTACATATATTTTCACCCCTATAAAAAATTTTACTGTGTATTGTGGATCGCATAAGCAAAGCACTCTGCAATCAAAGAATATTTTACCACATTTATGGAATTTTATCAACACAAATTTGTGAAATTCTCGTCAATTTAAAAACTTTTTCGGTTTAGCACAATTTTTGCAGCATGCTTTTACCAATTGATGTATATTTTGACATTCACACAGCGTTTCTTGCAAAAAATTAAGCTTCTAACAGAAAAAACCACACGCCGACTTAACGTCGGCGTGCTGCCATGAAATTATTATTTTATTAAGAAGAAATATACAAGCACGGCTATACCGAGAATAATGCGATACCAGCCGAATATCTTGAAGTCGTGGCGCTTTATGTAGTCCATAAGGAAGCGGATGCACGCCATAGATACAAGAAACGCCGATACCATTCCGATAAGAAGTATAATCGCTTCCGTCACGGTAAAGGAAAAGCCGAATTTAACAATTTTGAGAAGCGATGCACCGAACATTACGGGAATACCGAGGAAGAATGTAAATTCCGCCGCTGTTGTCCTTGAAACGCCAAGCATAAGTCCGCCGAGAATGGTTGAACCGGAGCGTGATGTACCGGGGAATACAGCCGCCGCAAGCTGAAATACTCCTATGCCCGCAGCCTGCATCCATGTGATACCGTCAAGAGAATCCACCTTTGCTTCTCTGCTCTTTTTGCGCAATTCCACAACTATAAACGCCGCGCCCACAAGAATAAGCATAACTGCTACGGTTATGGGATTGTAGAACACCGCGTCAATAATATCATCGAACAGTAGTCCAACTACAGCGGCAGGAAGGCACGCCACTATTATTTTAAGCCATAAAGTAAGCTTGTCGCGGCGAATGATGCCGAGTATCTCCCCCTCTTTTTTTGAAAAGGGCCATATCTTTTTAAAGAATATCACCGCAACGGCAAGTATTGCACCAAGCTGTATCACTACATTGAACATCTCGGAAAAATCCTCCGAAACGCCCTTGAAGCTTACAAACTCCTCAAGCAGTATAAGATGACCGGTGGACGATATGGGAAGCCACTCGGTAATGCCCTCGACTATGCCGAAAAGCAGGGATTTTAACATTTCAATAATCATAGCCATGAAAAATCACCTCACACAGCTCTTATTATGTCGCCGGGATTCACCGGAAAGGGAACTTTTGCGCTGAATTCCATATAGGGGTGCGGCGCTGACGGGATAGAATTGCCCTCTCTGTCATACAGCTCGCCAAGATGAAGCGGACGTCCTATCTTACCGGGGGTAATTATCTCCGCATCCGAGTCTGCAAACACCTTATTGCGCTGAACAAAATGCGCTATTCCGGTGTCTTTATCGTATGCTGTAACTCGGCACAGATATGCCTTTTCCTTCATATATCCCGGCTGTTTTGCTGTATTGGCATCCTCCATGGGCTTTGCAAAGTAGTAGCCGGTATTGTACTCGCGGTGGCTTACCGATTCAAGCTCGCGAAGCCACGCAGGATCGTATTCATATCCTTTTGGGTCAGCCGCATAGCGGTCCATTGCCATTCGATAAACGTTAGTCACCACAGCGGCATAGTATTCGCTTTTCATGCGCCCCTCGATTTTGAAGCTGTCAATACCGCTTTCCATAAGCTCCGGAATATGCTCTATCATGCACATATCCTTTGACGATAGAAAGAATGTTCCCATTTCATTTTCAATAACCGGTACACGGTTGTCGGGACGCTTCTCTTCCGCCACTTCATATTGCGCACATCCTTCATATCCGGGCGCACTTGACGGTGCATAGGACATATTCCATCTGCATGGCTGTGCGCATCTTCCGCGGTTGGCATCTCTGCCAACAAAATGCTGGGAAAGAAGACAGCGACCGCTGTAGGATATGCACATTGAGCCGTGTATAAACGCCTCAAGCTCAAGCTCCGGCGGAACATTTTCGCGTATCTGCCTTATCTCCTCAAGATTCAGCTCACGCGCCAGCACCACACGGCTTGCACCAAGCCGATACCATTCACGGCACGCCGCCGCACTGACGGTACTTTGCTGTGTTGAAACGTGTATCTCCGTGTCCGGCAAATGCTCTCTCACAAGTGCCATCACGCCGAGGTCTGCGGCAATAACCGCATCAATGCCGGCACCGCGTACAGCCTTGACAAATTCCGTAAGCTTGGGGTATTCATCAGTATGGGGCATGGTATTCAGGGTAAGATTTACACGCACGCCGCGCTCGTGGGCATACTTTGTCGCCTCATAAAGCTCCTCAACTGTAAAATTATCTGCGGCGGCACGCATTCCGAAATCGTCACCGGCAAGATATACCGCATCTGCACCGTACAGAATCGCCGCTTTCATTTTATCAAAATTTCCTGCCGGAGACAGAAGCTCCGGCTTTTTTGTTGCAGTCATAACCGTTCCTTTCGCAAAAACATCTCATTATCTATAATGATACCATTATTACAGTTAAATTTCAAGGGATTACATTAAAAATTAACACTAAATTCAACCCCCAATCCGTTTATTTATGCTGAAGCGGTGCAAATTAATAATAAATTCACAAAAACGAGGTCATATATATGTCATCCGATCTTATTTACAGCACAAATTTCATGCCGCATTTCTCCACACTTGCAGATGATGCGGAATGCGACGTACTTGTTATCGGCGGCGGCTTATGCGGTCTGCTGTGCGCCCATTATCTGCAAAGCGCAGGCGTAAACGTGCTTGTCTGTGAGGCGGAACGCATCGCAGGAGCTGTAAGTGCGCGCTCCACTGCCGTAATATCCCTTGGGCAGGACATTCTCTGCGGTGACATCGAAAAATCACGGGGCTTTGACGCCGCACGAAGTGTTATGAAAACACGGCTTGATGCGCTTAATGAATACCGCATACTATGCCGTGAGCTTGGCTGTGTATGCCGTACGGACGATTTTTATCTTTACTCCCTTGGAAGTCCCTTAAAAATAGAGCAGGAATACGACCGAATGCGGCGCTTTGGCATCCATGCTTCCCTGCACAGAGATTTGCCCATTGATATAAGCATTTCCGCCGCCTTGAAATTTTCAAATCAGCTTATGCTCGACCCTACCGATTTCTGTGCAAGACTTGCGGAAAATCTCTGCATACGCGAGAATACACGAATACAAAAAATCACCCCTTACGGTGCGAAAACCGAAAAACACAAAATATCTGCAAAGCACGTGATTATCGCAACACATTTCCCTCTCCCCAAGCTTCGGGGGATGTTTTCTCTTAAACTCTACCAAAAGCGATCCTATGTGCTGGCACTTGAAGGCGTCGGAGATATCGGCGGCGCATATGAGGATATTGCAGACGACGGGGTATATATGCGTATGTACAAAAAGTATCTTCTGCTTGGGGGCGGAGATCACAGGACAGGAACAAAGGGCGGTGGGTATGATGCAGTTCTAAAATACCGTGCTGACAATTTTAAAGATTCAAAGATAGTCACCTCATGGGCAACACAGGACACAGTATCCCTTGACAGTCTTCCGTACATCGGACGGCTTACGCCTGCAAGCGACAAATTTTTCGTAGCCACAGGCTTTGGCGGCTACGGATTTATAGGATCAATGACGGCGGCACTTATACTGCGCGATCTTATATTCGGCAAGAAAAATCCTGCCGCTAAAGTATTCGATCCGTCACAAAATATGCTGACACCACAGCTTTTCAAGAATATAGGTATAACCCTCGGAAACTTTCTTCTCCCCATCCCACGCCGCTGTCCGCATCTCGGCTGTGCGCTTAAATGGAACGCCGCCGAGCGTAGCTGGGATTGCCCGTGTCACGGCTCAAGATTCGACGAATGCGGCACACTTTTAAACGATCCCGCCCAGCACGATCTTAAAGATTAAAAATTCCTCACCTGTATTGCATTAGCACGATCTTTGTAGTATAATTATTACACAGTGATTTGGTCTTTTGGGAGGACGGTTTCATGATTAAAGTCGTTTCTGTTGAAAACATGAGAAAAAGCGATGCATATACGGGAGAACACACAGTATCGTTCCGCGAGCTTATGGCGCGGGCAGGCAGTGCAATTTTCGCCGCTGTGGAATGGCGTCCGCCCGTTGCTGTCGTATGCGGCGCGGGAAACAATGCAGGCGACGGTTTTGCTGTGGCGGCACTGCTCAAAGATGCAAAAATCCCGTGCACAGTATTTCTCCTGTCAGATAAAATATCGGAAACCTCCCAATTTTTCTTTAATAAATGCGTGTCTCTTGGAGTCGACATCCGCCGCGGCATCGAAAATCTCTGCCTTGACGGGTTTGGGACGGTACTTGACTGCATATTCGGCACAGGCTTCAGAGGGGATGTCACCGAGCCATACCGCACCGCTATAGAGCGGATAAATCATAGCGGAGCATATACTGTCAGCGCGGACATAAACTCCGGTCTTAACGGTGACAGTGGACTCTGCGAGATCTGCGTTAACTCCGATCTTACAGTCTCCATCGGCTCATACAAAAGCGGACTTTTTCTTAACTCCGCCAAGGATCATATAAAAAGTAAAATAAACTGCGATATAGGAATAGAGCTTATTGACAAGCCTGCCTATCTTATCGAAAAGGAAGATATACGTCACTTATTCGCAAAACGCCCCCATAATTCAAACAAGGGCGACTACGGATATGTGGCACTGATTGGCGGCTCACTCAGGTACAGCGGCGCGGCAAAGCTGTCGAATCTCTCCCTTGCGGTGCTTCGCTCCGGAGCAGGGGTATCAAAATTGGCAGTCCCCAAAACTCTATGTTCTGCGGTACTTCCTTATCTTCTTGAATCCACTCTGTTCCCACTCGACGATAAAGACGGCGAATACCGTTTTTCCAAAGCCGAAATCTCGGAGCTTATGACTCACACCGCTTCTGCGGCGGTAGGCATGGGAATGGGGCGCTCGGAGGAGATAGCCCATCTTCTGCGATATCTTCTCAGCGAATACAGCGGAAATCTTGTGATTGATGCCGACGGATTAAATGTGCTTTCCGGAATGGACAGACGGGTACTGAGGACTGCATCCTGCCGTGTTATTCTCACACCTCATCCCAAGGAATTTGAGCGGCTGTGCGGTGTGAAAATCGAAAATCTCAGACATGATATAATAGCCGCGGCAAAGACCTACGCCGGGGACACCGGCACTATTCTGCTTCTCAAAGGTCCCACAACCGTCATAACCGACGGTGATACCGTATATCTTGCCGACCGCGGCTGCGGCGGAATGGCGACCGCAGGAAGCGGTGACGTTCTGAGCGGCATACTTGCCGGAATCTGCGGTTACGCGAAAGACAGCGAGCTTCTTTTAGGAGTTGCGGCAGGTGCATATCTTGCAGGTCTTGCAGGCGAGATCGCCTCACGGGATATTCCGGAAGCGGCAATGACGGCAGGCGACACGGTGAGAGCGATACCTGCCGCAATGAGGGAGATATTAGCATAAATATCAGAAAAAAGGCTGTACATACGCCGTTTTCACGTATGCACAACCCTTTTTCTGTCCATTTTGAGTGATTTTCGGTGTTACATCCCTACACCAAGACTCAGCTTATCCGATATCATTGCAATAATCTCCGAATTGGTAGGCTTACCGCGCTGGCGGCTTATGGTATATCCGAAATAACGGTTAAGCGTTTCAAGCTCACCTCTGTCCCACGCTACTTCAATGGCATGACGTATTGCACGCTCAACACGGGATGTAGTGGTGTTGTATGCCTTGGCAACCCCGGGATAAAGGGATTTTGTAACATAGTTTATCATATCGGGGTCAGCTACTGTCATCCCGATTGCACACCTGAGATAAGTAAATCCTTTAATATGTGCCGGTATACCGAGGTTATGGAGTATAGAGGTTATCTGTGTTTCAAGGGGTTCATCCGCAGATACATCGCCGCCGGAAAATGATGTAGCATCACACACACTGCCCCTTACGCGCTCACTTCCCATATTTTCCCCGGCGGCTCTGCGTCCGGAAAGCGCACCGAACACAGCATCGCAAAACTCTGATACAGAAAACGGTCTGATAAGATAGTGTGTATCTGTCATCCGGCAGACCTCGCGCAGTACATCCTCGTAATTATGCTCTCCGATAAACAGAAATGCCGTTGTGCATCCGCCGCGCTCTTGCCTCTTTCCCTCGTTATAGGCAAGCTGCATCGCTTCGGCGCCCGCAATAGAACTGTCACACACTACCAATGAGTACCTGCGTTCGCAAAGTATCCGTTCCGCTTCGCGTGCATCACGTGATTCATCTACAGCGGCAAATCCTATACGTTCAAGGACAGACGCCAATTCCCGTCTTCTCTCAATATCAGCACCGCACACCAAAAGTCTGCTTTGTTTTTCCGTAATCATAGTTTACTCCTTAAAATTATATTTTTCCGCTTTGTTCGGCGGCATTTTCCATTGCTATATTATTTTACCATATAATTCCATAAAATGCAATACTTTTCTTATATTATTTTTTCCAAAATTTGGAGATAGTTTTTGGGTATATTTTACATAAGGTTAATGGAGCATATTGAAATATTGTCGAAACATATCGAAACCGCCATTTCCAATTGACAAACTGTTTTTGATGTGATATCATTTATCCACATTCAATCTTGGAAGCGGCAATGCCGCGTCAAAGTGGTAGCGCGCAAATCTGCTCTCCTATATGTCCGGAAGTTCCTTCACGCCCCACACAACTGTAACCTTGGAGCAGCTTAAAACTTTATATTCCGACGGCACTTCAGCTGCCGGCAATGTAAACTCAAATGTAGCACGCAACATTAGCGACAAAACCATGAAGAAATAAATATATAGATAAACAAAAAAGCGCCAAAATCAACCCAAATGACTGATTTTGGTGCTTTCTATTTGCGAATATCAAATTTCTACAGTAATTATCACAGTGTGTCGCCGTCAACAAGAAGCTTACTTGAAACCATGGCGATATATTCCGCATCACTTGGTCTTCCGCTGGAATGGCGAACTGTATGACCGAAAATGCTGTACAAAATATCCGGATCACCTATAAGCCATGATGTATCTATAGCATTTCGTATGGCGGCTTCCACGCAGGCCACATTGGTATCATAACGCTTTGCGATATCCGGATATATTTTTTTGGTAACTGCGTATATAGTATCCGGATTTTCCACTGCGATAGCGACAGCAGAGGCGAGATACTCATATCCATGCAGATTGGCCGGCAATGCGAGACTATCAAATAATGCTATTATTCTTTTAGCAAGCTTCGGCTCAACATGATATATAAATTTATGGTCATTCATAAATATAATCCTCCCACTTTAATGCATCACCGCATCAAGATTATAGCACATAATCCACGAAAAATCAATACCCCCGAAGATTTCGCACATTTTCCGCGGTTTACCGCTTATTTTCACTTTCGCTCAAAAAGCACTTGACAAATGTAGAATAACAGTGTATAATATAACCGTAAGCTAAAACCATAGTCTGTACAAAGGTCTCCTTATCCCGATGTACAGACTGATAAGGAATGGAGATTAGATTATGCTGCAACCCACAAAGAAAAACTTTACAAAGCTTCCCGAATCGGAATTACAGATCATGCAGCTTATCTGGGATTTAGACAAGCAGGGAGTGAAGGATATTCACGCCGGTGCACTTCTTGCCGCTTTCCCGGATGAGATCGGACACCTGGCTCTCACAACCGTGCTTACGCTTATTACAAGACTTCAAAATAAGGGGTTTATTCGTCTCGAAAAGCATGGACGAACTAACTGTGCGATAGTTCTTGCCGACGAGACAGAGTATAAACGTAAGGCGGCGGCTGATTTCGTTGCTACGGTCTATAAAAACAACACCAAAGGACTCATCTGTGCACTCTTTGATGACGGCATACTCAGCAAGGAAGATATTTCAGAGCTTCGCCGTGAAATAGAGAATGACAGCAACTAAGGGCGGTGAGGCGCAATGTTCAGCTTCATTTTGAGCCTGCTTGTGCTCAGCGCCATGTTCACTTTTATCAGCAGTGCGGCATTTTTGATTCGCAGTACTAAGCTTCGCGGACGGGAAGGCATTATGTATCCCTTTTGGATAATAATTCTCATTATATCCATACTTCCGCTCCGTTTCCATGTTCCTGCGATTACTGACCACTTTAGTTATACTGACACCGCCGGCATCACCGCCTCAAATAATATAAGCGGACAGGTCGAATATTCTGATGCCAACACTACGCAGGACAAAAGTTCATCTCCGATTGAAAACAAGGCACTGACTGTCAAAAATTTAATCGTAATGAAGCTTCGCCGCATGGCTGCGGCAAGCGCAGAATACGCTGATGATGCCGCAGGTGTGTTATTTATCCTATGGTTGTCAGGTGCGCTGTTCAGCGTGGCAAGTACAGTCTTAAAGCACGTAAAGACACACCGGCTTATGAGATGCCATTCATCAGTATGTCAAGATAAGCACATACTTCAGACATTTGAATGCCTTCAGGAAAAAATGCATCTTCGTCGCAAGGTCGAGGTGCGTATGTTTGATATTGATCTTCTGTCATCCCCCTGTACAGGCGGAATACTGAAACCGACTCTGTATATAAGCCAAAACTGTACCGGTCTTGACAGCCGCAAGCTTGAATGTGTGCTTACACACGAGCTTACGCATATCAAACGCTTCGATACTGCATCAAGGCTGTTCTGCTTTTTGGTTGTATGTGTGCACTGGTTCAATCCCACTTCATACCGTGTAAGGAACACATTCATTGAAGACTGTGAATTATCCTGCGATTACAGCGTAATCATGGGATACGGCACAGGCATAAGCTCGCTGTATATGGAAGCTATTATAGACTTGGCACAAAGCTGTTCCGATAACTGCAAATCTGTTTTTCGTGAAAAGGTAAGCGGCGGTCTGTTTTTAAATCAGCCGTCCGGAATGACATTTTTGAAAAGGAGATATGCGAATATGAAGAATTTCAAAAAAGATTATCCCACCGTTGCGCTTATTGCACTTTTCACGGTTATTTCAGCAATAGGCAGTATGCTTGCACTTTCCTCCTGTTCCGCGATTGATACAAACACTCTCGGAACAGCCATAAAGCTCTCACCGCCCGTAGATATAATGGTCAGAGCATATTACGGCCTTGACTCTGAAGATTACATAACGCCGGAAATGGTAGACGGCATAACCTCTGTTCGACTTGAAGCAAAGACCCTTTCAACCGGGCAGACTGCGGTACATTTCACAGTAAACGGCGACAACCGCTTCACTTCCCCGTTGCCTTCATTAGCAAAGGTCAACTACATGGAGCAAATAATCATGCCCGGAATCGAAAAATATGCAGACACCGTACCGGATGACAAAATCGCAGGTCGTTTTGCAGCGTACTACTGCCTAAAGGATCTTAATAGCGAAGAACTTACACAAAGCGACAAAAATGTGATGCTTGCTGACATCCCCGATCTTGAAAAGTACGGATGTGTGTATATGCTTGATCCATTTTCCACAGAACGTGAAATAAACAAGCTTATTGAACATCTCGGTGCGGCAGGTCTGCTTGAGCCTTGGATACTTTCCTCCACCGAGTTCGATGCATCCTCTTTCGGATATTTTGAAAATCTTGAAACAGTGGAATTTGTGGGACTTTCCCCATCTGGATATAATTTTCCCGACAATGTGTCGGTATATGTTACTGACGAATAATAATAAAAAATCTCCGCACACAAGCTGTGCGGAGATTTTTTATTGTACTTACTCGTGCGTGACTCACGCGCCGTAAACGCTGACAGCCTTCTTGCCGCCTGCGATGTGCTCAAACTTAACAGTACCGTCAATAAGAGCAAACAGGGTGTCATCCTTGCCGATTCCCACATTGTTGCCGGGATGTACAGCAGTGCCTCTCTGGCGGATGATGATATTGCCTGCCTTTACAGCCTGACCGTCGGACTTCTTAACGCCGAGACGCTTTGCTTCGCTGTCGCGACCGTTCTTAGTTGAGCCGACGCCCTTCTTATGAGCAAAAAACTGTAAACTAAGCTTTAACATTGTTAACTTACCTCCGTTATCTTATTTGAGAAATTCGAACTCCCGATTAAAGGTCAGATTAGTTCCTCCACCACATCAACATCAAGGAAATCGTAATATTCCTCAAGCATATCGTTGAGCTGGTAGTAATAAGCCTGGATAAGTCCCGAAATCGCAAACCGTTTGCACTCGTCCTCCTCAAAATCCTTGAGAGCACCGTGTGCTACGACCTTGATATCGGTTGTTTTTTCATCAATGGTATAATTAACATCCGAGGCGTATGCCACCTCTATGGTGTTGATTATAAGCATAGTCATTGCGGAGAGCGCGGCACAAAGCACATCGTCTCCGGATTCACCGTAACCGGTATGACCCTGCTCACTGAAGCCGTAAAATACGTTATCCCACTTATAAAAAACTATCTTTGTCATTTTCAGGGATTAACCAACGATCTTTTCGATCTGAACCTTTGTGTAAGGCTGTCTGTGACCGATCTTCTTCTTGGAATCCTTCTTGGGCTTGTACTTAAGGATATGGATCTTGGGACCCTTACCGTTCTTAACAACGCTAGCCTCAACGCTTGCACCCTCTACATAAGGAGCGCCTGCGGTGAACTTGCCGTCGTTGGAGATTGCAAGCACCTTGTCAAAAGTAACCTTTTCTCCGGCTTCAACATCGAGCTTCTCGATGAAGATAACATCGCCTTCGTTAACCTTGTACTGCTTTCCGCCTGTTACGATAACTGCAAACACGAAAAGCACCTCACTTTCTGAATGGCTTATGCCATGAACTCGCTGATGTCGGTTTTGCGCAAAAAGGCGCAAATTAAAAGACCGTACAAATCAAGCGGCTATTTATTATACCACATATAAAGCAAAATGTCAATAGTTATCTGAAAAATTATTTTCTGCGTGAATTCTGATAGCAGCTTCCATGAATTTTGGCTTTCGTGAACTATATGAAATCGCTAAAAATAATAATCCGGTTAATCTACTATATTACGGTCGTATATTAACCGTCAGCAGGCTCCAACGTGTAGGTTCACCCCAACTATTGATATAGAGCCTCTATTATACCATATTTCATGCAAAAAAGCCACCCCTCGGGGTGACTTTTTTCGACAGTCTGGACTGCTGTACAATGTACAGCAGTTATTTTTGTTTGATTAACCAACGATACCGGAACGCTCGATACCACCGATAAGATATCTCTGTAAGAACACATACATAATAAGCAGAGGAAGCAGGATGAGCAGACCGCAAGTATTTCTGATAGCAGACTCATAAAGATTCTGAGCTGCATACTGGGTATCAAGAGATGTGGGCACGCCGACAATATCCGGCATAAGCGTCATACCTGTCTTTGTAAAGAACACGGTAGTATAGAAGTTATCCGTCCACTGCCATGAGAAAGCAAACAGGAAGATGGTGATCATCATCGGAACGGAAAGCGGAAGAATGATCTGAAGGAATGTTCTGAACACGCCCGATCCGTCGATGTAAGCCGACTCTTCAAGTTCATCCGGCACACCGTGGAAGAACTGACGCATCATGAAGATATAAAGTCCGTTCTTGAATGCAAGTCCGCCAAATGACAGAAGGGCAAGCGGCCAATAGGTATTGTTAAGGTTAAGCGAGGAGAACGGAAGTATACGGAGCCATTCAAACACGCCGCCGCCAAGTAAGTCGAAGATACCGAGAATATCAAAGTATCTGAACTTCATGAACATTGAAAGCTGAAGAGTTCTGTGAGGAATAACCATCGTAAAGATTACGAGGAAGAATATCAGCTTATTACCCTTGAACTTAAACTTTGCAAGACCGTAGCCGATAACACAGCATACAAATGTCTGAATCAGTCCGCAGAGCACCGAAAGGGTGAACGTGTTGAACAATGCCGTAAAATAACCGTTTTCATTTATGATAGCCTTATAGGTATCAAGTGTGGGATACTTCGGAATCAGCTTTACCGTTACATCAACGAAGTCCTCTTTGCTCATGAAAGAGCCGGAGATCTTAGCGAAGAACGGGAAAAGGATGACATAGGAAATACCGATAAGAAGAACGTAGGTGAAAACTCTTACAACAACATTCTTAAAGAAGTTCATGTTGAGGAATTTCGCCTTGAGACGCTCTTTCAGAGGGGTTCTTTCAAACTCAACTCTGATTTTGTTTTTGCTCTCCTTCATAACGCGGGGAGCATTGGATGTCTGTTGAGAATTCATATCTTATCCCTCCTTAATCGCGTTTCTGATAGAAGACGTATGCACTGAGAAGTGCCGCTACCAAGCCGATAATGACCAGAACTATCAAGAAGTAGATCCAAGACATTGCCGAGCTGAGTACGTTACCGCCCGCAGTATCATATACGGCAGCGATGTAAGTCATAACCGTATTTGACTGCGATGTGAACGAGTCAATAACCGTGTAGATAGCATTTACGAGGATCATGGGGCTTATCATCGGGAAGGTTACTTTCCAGAATGTCTCCCAAGCACTTGCACCGTCTATGGAACAAGACTCGTAGATAGCAGGAGAAATGGACTGAAGACCTGCAAGATAAATAAGCATCTGTACACCTGAACGGTTAATAATGTCGTAAATGTTGTTAACCATATTTACAACGTATTGAACCAGCTCAGTACCTACCTTCATGTTTTCGAAAAGCCGCTCAATATCCACTGCTGACAATATTTCTGCCGTGGCATTCTGTCCCGAACCGTCATTGATACCCTCTTCGGTAGTGTTCATGTAGTCGAGCATGGTGTTGGACTGGTCGATATTATCAACAATACCTGTGGAAATAATAACCGGAATGAAGAAGATCGCACGGAACGCTGCACGTCCTGCCATCTTCTGATTCAGAAGAACCGCAACGAAGAGCGAGAAAATTACGATCGCAGGAATATCAAATATGAGCTGCTGTATACCGGAAGTAAGAGTCTGTACAAACTTAGGGTCTACAAAGAGAGCATCCTGATAGTTTTCCCAGCCTACAAACTGCAGCGTATATCCGCCGCCCTGTCCAACCTTAAGCTTGTTAAAGCTGTACTTTATAGAGTCGATTACTATGGGAAGATAGATGATGATAAAGCTGAGCACGAACGGAAGTACGAACACCCAACCTGCACGCGCCTTGCGTGCATCAAGAGAGGCTATACGCTTACGCTTTTTTACAGCGCCGGCCTTAGTGAGCTTTGCTTCGCTATTCATTTAATACACCTCTCTTTTCTTATTTAACCTTTACGAAATCAAGAGCGCCGATGGTGTAAGTCTTTCCGCCATCCTCGACAGTGATCTCAAAGTTATTGTAGTTAAGGATAAATGCTTTGCCGCCCTCGTAGGTGACCTTTACGATACGTCCGTCATCAGATGTATACTTGGTATAGGCATAAGCATTGGAATCAACTTCGTCTTCCTTATTGAAAGCATCCGAAGTGCCGCCTACTACGGTAGGACCTGCAGAAGCAGCTTCACCTGTCTCTGCTGCCTTGAGAGCTGCAAGACGGTCAGCAAGCTTCTGTGCTTTTTCAGCCTTATCTGCTGCAAGCTTTTCTTCTTCCTCTGCACGTAGTGCTGCCTCCTCGGCTGCAATTCTGTCTGCCTCAGCTTCCTCTTCGGAAGGAACTCGCTCGCCTATAAGGAACTCATGGTCAACGATCTGCTTATCCTGAAGATCTGCAAGAGCATTGTTAAGGGTCGTGTATACATTCACAACCTCATCCTTCCAGATGTCAAATGCAACAGAATAATACTTGTTGAATTCAACATCTTCCTTAAGAAGTGAAGTGTTCTGCATGGAAAGGGTGAAATACAGCGACGCACCGTTCTCAATTGCCTTGAGAAGCTCATACTGCATATCACCTGCCATGTTGATGGCATTTCCGGCAAATTCCACGCATCCGTGGAGCACAAGTCCTGTGAAAGGAACAGCCTCACTTGCATTGGAATAACGGCTGGAGTCAAGAGATACGCCAATAATATGATCTGCATACTTGATAGCGTACATATTGCCGCCGTCTACCATAACATCACCGTAAGCCTCTTCGATATCAGCAAGGAGGTCTTTGGTAAATGCCTTGGTATCCTCGCGGTTGTACGGTTCATCATCGTTGAAGTCGGAGTTAAGGTCAGTACCAAGTGTAGAAACCGAAATTCCGTTCGGAACAAGCTTAGCAAATTCCTTGTTGAAATTCTCAAAAAGATAATCGTAAACCGCCGGAGACAACGCCAAGGAATATCCGCGCTGGAATGACTGAAGAGTAGAATCGTAGAAACGCTTGGTGGTATAACGACCATCCATAGTCTTTACAAGATGTTTTCCATTGGAAATACCGTCAAACGACTCGAACTTAGTTACGTTTGCAAAATCGAAGTCCGGATATACGCCAATATCATTCTCATTTGCATAAGCAACAAAATCAGTAAATCCGTCATTACCGCCCACTACCTTTTCAAACTTAACATGGTAAGGCGCAGTGTCATTCATACCGCCGTTAGCATAACCTGTCAACTTGTAATTGATGTTGGTAATGCCTGCCTCAGTGAGTGCGGTATACATTGTCTTAAGGTCTTCGAATGTGGTGAGAGGCTTAAGCACAGTAACAGGAATGGAAAGCACCTTTTCGATAGTCTCTATAGCACCGAAGGACTCAATGTAGAGCGGAATGCTGTCCTTAGGATCTTCGATCTCGGTAAGAACGCCTTCGGCTATGAGATAATCTCTGTATGCCTTTGCCATACCTACATAGCTGTCCTCGTAGTAATTCTTAAGGCCAACAGCCTCAGCAGTCTCATCGCTTGTAAGCATGATATACTTTATGCGGTAGCTTCCGGTATACTTACGCTCGGAAACAACAGTATAAGTAGCATTCGCACCTACCGAAATAGCATCTGCCAGGTTGTATGTATCCTTAGGTCTCGGGTAGAATGTAGTGTAAACCGTATTGTACTTGTGAAGGTTTCCGCCGTGCTCGGTACTGATCTCGGCGAGGGAGTCACCTTCCTCGATGATTGCAATAAAACCGTTGCTCTGCTTGCCTTCGGGAGCCTTATACTCGAATCCGGTCTCAATCTGCTCTGCGGTAAGTGCCGGAGGATTAAATTCCGCGCTCTCCACTATACCGTATACAGGGAGACGCATAACCTCCTTATTTTGTCCGCCTACTTCCTGATAAGCATAGTCCTGACCGTAGATTTTACCGGTAAGGGTAAGAGGTTTGTTTTTAACATCCTCAAAGCGAACTAACGTACCGGAACCGTCAGGAATAAAGGTGTAACCCTTCCAATCCGAAGAACCTGCTCCGAACCAAGGAAGCATACTGATATAGGTGAGCTGATATGCGCTTTCATCGAAACGGATACCGTTTGCGGGAAGACGCACATCAAGAGTTCCGTCATCATCAAGCTTATACTCAAGAGAAAGTCTGAACAGAACCGGTGCCTTGTCTGTACCTACATAGCCGGTGATTGTGTGGTCCTCTTCAAGATGACTCCATGAATATTCGGGGCAGTAAGTCTTGATCCAACCCTCAACAAGGTTAAGCTCACGGTCTGTTGCACCCGGATCAAATACATAGATAGCCATCTGACTACATATCGGGAAAGCCGCAACGAGCTCACGCTTTCCACGCTCTGTAAGGCTATTATCATACGGATCCTGAAGAGTGTAGTATGCAAGAAGGCGCTGCTTTGTACCGCCCTCGGGAATGTTCGCAAGAATAAGCTCTTCGAAACGCTCTCGCTTAATCTGCTTTGGTACAAGCTTACGGGTCTCCTCACGACCCATCGTGTACTCAACGCGAACACCGTTCTTGATCTTCTTTACGTTGATCTGACCTCTCTGGCAAGCTTCAACAAAGCTGAACATTTCAATCTCTGAAGAATTATCGGTGTATTTAACAGCGATCTGAGAGAGAAGCTCCTGCTTTGTAGCCTTTGCAGCACCGGTCTGTGAAACATCATAAGGATTTGAGAAGAGTATCTGACCGGTCTTGTTGTTTACATATGCAACCTCACCGGAAACAGGCTCAACATACAGTGCCATATCACCTTTTTCAAGGTATTTTGTCATTGTAGCAAGCTTTTCCTCGGGAGTTTCATAGATTTGAGTCAGATAATCAATTGTAGGTTCGCCGGTCTCATCATCAATACCGGGAACTAGGGCCTCGGTATTTGAAGCAGTCGCTGTGACCGGCATTGCGGCTGTAAGGATTCCCATCGCCATAACAACAGACAGGAACGCCGATAATAATCTGAATTTTTTCATTACTATAACTCCTATCCTGTTATTACATACGGAACGCGATCTCGGTAATGATGCTGGAAACAAAGCTTACGATCTTCGCAAGCAGTGTCGAGAACAGAATACCGATAAACATGATGATCGCCATACCGATTATAGTACCGACCGATGTGAGCACGTTCTTTGAGAATGTGTAGTCATGAGTTACCATCATACCGAAGAAGAGGAGAAGTCCGCACCATACAAATGCAAAACTTACAAGAAGATTGATGATGGCTGCCTCAGATGAAAGTGCGATATTGGAAATGAGAACTGAAGGAATGATAAGTATAGGCAGGGGAACAAGTGCATAGCAGGTTGCTATGAAAATATCCTTAAGACTGCCCTCACCGTCAAACAGAGTGGTGAGACACCAGTTAGCAACAACCCAAAGGATTACAGGAACTACAACTGCGGTTATCTGCACCAGAATAGTTGTTGAAGCCTGACGAGGATTGAATATATAACCGGTTCCAACGCCCTGATAGAAGAATGTAAGGATAGCTATCGCCAGCCATACAAACGCAGCTCTCATTGAACCGCGCTGCTCATGCTTCAGATCCCAGAATCCGTCAAACGGATGCAGGATGAGGTGGAAAGCGTAGATAATCTCTTCCCAGAAGGTCTTTCTTCCTTTCTTAAGCTGAGTTTTCTTGTTGAGATTTGCAGCATACTTGTTGAAAAGCACGAAAAGTACAATAAATACTATTGCAAAGAGCGGAATAAGAAGAATATAGTTGGAAATCCACTCTTTTCTGATTTCCTTAAAGGATTCAGAATAGTTTTCGGTATCATAAGCGGACTTGTAGTACGAAAGAGACTCCTCATACTCGGCACTTCTGTAAAGGCTCTTACCAATGCCGATATATGCAGTATCGAAGTTGTTGTTTCTCTTAAGAATCTCTGTCCAATAGTTAATAGTTGTGTCGTAGTTGCGCTCATTGGTATTTCTGATAGCATCGAGGAGCAAATCGCCGTATTCGGTGCGTCTGAATACCGTAATATTGTCGGCAGTCTTGTCAAGAATCAAAATATCATTGTCAAGGTAAGCGATAGCCTCAACAGACTGAATATTACCGAGCTGCTGACCCTTATCACCAAAGATAAAGAGGAGATTTCCGTCTTCATCGTATGTGTAGATCTTGGAACGCTTTTCGTCGATTATTGACCATGTGTTTTCCGGTCCTACAGCTGCGTCGATGATCTTGGAAGGACCTGTGATCTCTGCGGTAGAGAGGTTAGTTACGTTAACCTCGCCGCCAGGACCGAAAAAGCCGTTACGCTTCATGATATCCGAGCCTGCGGTGTTGAGCTTCTTAACAGGAGCATATGTGCCGCTCTTATCCCGAAGTGCTGCCTGCTGTGAGGCCTCTTTTACAGATGAGGTAGTAACGTAAATAAATCCGTTTTCATCAATAGTAATATTGTTGAATTCGGTAGATACGTACCGCTGAGACCGTGCTCTCTGGTCAGCGGTCTGGAATCTTCTCCAGATAACCTGAAGGGGATCCACTGTAACCTTCTGAGCACCGATAAAGCCCTGGAATACACCATCCTCATTGATAGCAATAACACCCATGTATGTAGTGGAAGATACGACGTAAATACGGCCGTATTCATCAACTGCAATAGCTACCGGCTTATAGATGGAACCTGCGGGGAACACGTCCGCATCGGGTTCCTTGATAACCTTGTAAAAAGTACCGTCAAGCTCAAACATTACAATACGGTTATTATCCGTATCAGCAACGTATATCTTCTCATCGGTCACATATACACCGGAAGGAGATTTAAGAGCATCCGGAACACCGTTCTGGTTAATAAACTCGTCAATGGTAAACTTAACCTTGAAATATCTGTCAAGCACCACTATACGGTTGTTTGCGGCATCTGCAATATAAATATTCTTTCTGCCGTCCACAACCATGTCTCTGGGGTCGTCAATGGGTGTTTCAAGCCCCATATAAGCGGAGTCAACCTGTCTGTCGGGCACATAAGCATCCGGAGACATAAGTGCAAATCCGTCTATAGAATAGGTGTAGGTGGAATAAGGTGTGATAGCACCGAGCGGCATACATCCGAGAACGAGGATGACACACGCTGCGAGGGCAAAAATCTTTGTAAGTTTCTTCATTATTACCCTCCTTAGTCCTTCATACCCGACGAACCCATCGTCTCGATAATGTTACTCTGCGAGATAACAAAAACGGAGATCGGCACAGCCATCATAATTACCTGAGAAGCTGCCGCCGCGCCCGCACGAGCGATACCGCCGGCTACGATCTGGTTAATTGCGTAGTTAAAGGTCTTAAGTTGCTCGGAATAAATGTAGATGGAGTTACCGGAGTTCCAAAGGCCCTGGAAGGAGTAGATGATGAGGGTAAGCCAAGCAGGCTTAACCATTGGCATCGCAATCTTAAGGAATGTATAGAACTCGGAAGCACCGTCAAGACGGGCAGATTCAAGCACCGCATCGGAAACCGAAGACTCCATAAACTGCTTCATAAGGTACAGACCAAGCGAAGTACACCAAGCGGGAACGACTATCGCAAGATAGGTATCTACCCAATGGAGCATACTCATGGTGAGATAGTTGGCAATTGCAGTAACTGTGGTATGGAACATAAGGGAGAGAACGATAACCTCGAATATCCACTTACGTCCGGGGAATTTAATCTTTGCAAGAGCGTAAGCCGCAAGCGACGAGAACATAAGATTACCTGCTGTACCTGCAACCGAAATAAACACCGTGTTGAATATGTATCTTGAGAAAGGTACCCACGAGGTGCTCATAAGCTTAAACAGGTCGGTAAAGTTCTTAAGCGTGGGGCTCTTTACATAGAAACGCGGGGGGAACATCCAAAGTTCATCAAGGGGCTTCAGCGACTGCATGATAACATAAACCATAGGCAGGAACATGAAAGCACCAAGAAGAATAAGCATTACATTGATTCCGATGTCGCCTCCAACCGAACGGTTGAGGACAACTTTATGTTTTCTGGTTCTTAATCTTGCCATTTTATTGTCCCACCTTCGATAAGAGTTTCTTGATTACCAAGTTGCATCCTACCATGATAACAAAGAGGATAACCGCAATTGTGGAGGAATAACCTACCTCAAATCGTTGTCCGCCATAGTCATCAAGGTGATGCATGATAGTGTGTGCCGCATAGTCAACTGAAGGGAAGCCCGCAAGTGCTGTAACGACTGCACCAAAGCTGAATGAATTGGTAATACTCATGACCGCACCGAACATAAGCTGAGGCTTCATGGTCGGAAGGGTGATATACCAAAGCTCCTGCCATCTGTTCTTTATGCCGTCAACGGCACCCGCCTCATAAAGGGATTTATCAATAGTCTGAAGACCTGCAATAAATGAGAGGAAGGAAGTACCGAGCGATGTCCAAAGAGCAACCACGATACAAAGAGGCATAACGTAGTTTGCATCGCTGAACCAAAGGATCGGGTCAGTAATGAGTCCAAATTCTATAAGCCATGCATTAACATAACCGTATGAGTCACCGGAGAAAAGGGTTGCCCAAATGAGGTATACCGAACCTGCAATGGACGGAGCATAGAAGATAAGTGTTACTATCGCACGGATCTTGGGAGCAAGCTCGTTAATGAACCATGCTACAAGCAGTGAAATAAGGTAAGACGCAGGACCGGTGATCGAAGCAAATACAAGAGTATTCTGGCACGCGGTCAGGAATATATCATCGTCAAGGAACAGTCTTATATAGTTGTCCATGAAAATGAATTTGGGGAATTCAAGCAGGTTAAACTCTGTGAAGCTGAGAATCATCGAAAGAATAACCGGAAACACAGTAAAGATAAGGAAGAGAATCATAAAAGGTGCGATCATAAAATACGCAGTCTTATTACGGGCAATCTCTTTGATAGTCCACTGAAATTTGGTCATGTCTTTACGAGATGTCGGCTTCGGCGTTTTAACAGCCGCTGCATTCTGTGACATGTGTGTTGTCTCCTTTACAGATTTTGATTATCCCGTTACACCCGCTCCACCGCCCTGTAATGCAGGGCGGTATGCGGATTTTGCAGGAAGATTATTTATCGGATTCGCTCTGCTGATTTTTCTTAGCTTCTCTGTCAGCAAGAGTTTCACCAAGCTCAAGCGTATCAAGATCAAACTCTTTACGCTTTCTGGTGATCTCCTTGTTCATATCATCAATATAACCGAGGAGTCCTTCAACGGGATCTGCATGGTTGTTGTAAGCATCAAGGAATGCAAATCCTACATAACGGGAAATAATATATCCGCCGGGCATCTCAGGAATAGTCGCCAGATTGTTGTACTGTGCAAGGATGTTATCAAGGTCGGTAGTTGACCACGGCAAGGAGGCAAGTGCTTCCTTATTAGCCGTTGCATACATAGAACCGGGACCTACGATAGCAATCTTTTCGTTAGCGTAGCTTGACTGTGTCTCAGCAGTAGTAAACCAATCCATGTACTTCCAAGCATTCTCACGCTTCTCGCAACCATTCATCATAACAATAGCGGTAACAGTGGAGATAGCTGTGTTATTGATGTTGCCTTCTTCGTCCTCCATACCGATAGAGGGAACGAACTCCCAACGATCGCGTATTTCAGTTGCGAATACCGTCAGCTGATTGTACATTGTAATATAGTCAGCGAAGATAAGAGGCATTTCACCGGTTCTGAAGCGGTTAGCCGCATCATAGGTGATCGGGAAGGAATACTGTGTGAAGTACGAACACATAGTATCAAAAGCTTCAAGTGCCAGGTTGGAGTCAAGGTTAACTCTCATGCCATCATCCGCATAGAGCTCTCCGCCCATCTGATAGAGGAACAGCTGGAGTCCGCCGTAGTTTCCGGGAATACCTACCTGCATATTATTGTACTGAAGTACGGGAACGATCGACATAAGGTCATCCCATGTCTTGGGAATATCAACACCAAGCTCAGCAAATACGTCCTTACGGTAGAATACCATGCTAAAGGTCTGAGTTTCGGGCAGACCGTAGGTAGTACCGTACAGTGAAAGCGGAACAGTAGCAGACTCGGAGAATCTGGAAACCACCTCGTCGAATGTATCAAAGTCGTTAAGCGGCTGTACCGCGTTACGAATTGCGTACTGAACGGGAATTGTCTGTGCATTCTCCATTGCTACATCAGGACCCATGCCCGCAAGAGTTGCGGGAAGCAGAGTACCGGCGGCAACAAGACGAAGATTAACGCCTATGTTCTGAGTGGATGTAAAGTAGTTATCGCAAAGAGCGCGGATAACCTGAGCGGAGTCGCGATCAGTCTGTGTCCAAACATCAATTACAGATGACTCATCAAGCTCAATTGTTGCACCGAGGTTGGAGTAATCGGTGAAGAAGGACATTACAAACGCGCTGATTTCAAATCCTGCCGCTTCGAAGAAGTTAGCCTCAGCCTTAGGCATCTTTGATCCGGAGGGTTGAATGGAAATATAGTCAAAGGAAAGCGGCTGCTTTCTTACATTGTTAAGCCATGTACCGAGAGTACCGATATAGGACTTCAAAGAGCTAAGGTTTCTTGCAACCTGGTCTTCGTCCGTAGCCATAGTCTTGAGCACACGTGCAATGTTATCAAGGGTTGCAGTATTGTTGCCCTTTTCGCCGTTGATTTCAACGAGAATCTCTGAAATCTTGGTAAGCTCAATGTACTGTTCATACAAATTCCTGATGGTATCTGGAATAAGATTTCTGAAATTGTAGTCACGGTATTCATCGGGGTCTGCACCGGTAATCTGAAGTATTTTCAGATAATCGGCGTTGATAGCGTCAAGAGCCGCCTGTACTCGTCCGATGATTTCACTCATATCACCAAGAACGACTTCAAAGCGAATCGTATATTTCTCGCCTGCCTCAAAGTAAAATTCGAAAGAGCCTTCCTCACCTCCGATGGGAGCTGTCTGCCATACATCGGAATAGTTGAACTGAAGGAAATTCGCATCTTCAAAAGGCACTTCACCGTTTATGTAAATACGGCGGGAGGTGTACATACCCGAAAGATCAGCCTGCTTGTAGCGCGGAACGATCTCATAAAGTCCGGATACGTCGGGAGTAAAGGAATATTCTATCCACTGACCTACGCTCTGCCATTTCGTACCGCCAATGTAGTTAAGCTTTGAAAGCGAGGGATGCTGCGGCTGTGTAAGCGCGGAGCTTCTGTCATTGGCAGGATAGATGGTACTGTCAGATGTTGCATCCGCAAGCTCTGCCTGAAGAATTATAGGCTCAGCACCATCGGCCGGCTTATAGCCCTTTTTCTCATACTCCGCCTTTATCTCGGCGTATGTTGGAAGCTCCTCATACGGATAAAGTGTGATTGATTTGATAATCAGATCCTCACGGGTAGCTTCAAGCGAAATGGTATGCTCACCCTCTTCAAGAACGAACTCGTAAGGATGAATATCATAACCTGTAGAGTCGCTCGCCACATAGGTACTCCATTCGGGAGTTATGTACTTGTGAGGTCTGATATCATTGCCTGCAAGGTCTGTCTCAAAGGCTACGCTGCCATCGTCGGCAATCACATATTCGTCGCGCCACACTTTTGTTATTGAGAGGTATCTCGCACCTTTGAACGGATATTCACCGTCGATGCGAAGTCTGCGCTCAATGGAGGTAGATTTTCCGTCCTCCGGGAAGTTGTATTCTATTTTCAGCGCGTATTTCGCCGTAGACGGAATCTCAACATTCCATGTTACGCTTCCGCTTCCCGGAGTATAAATACCTCCGTCGCGGAGCTCAACATTGGCATCAGTCTCCTCTTTGTTGTAATCAACTGCGTTTATCACTATTGTCTTTCGTGCACGCGCAACATCAGCATTTCTTTCTGCATATTTAGCGTACTCTTCGGCACTGAGCAGGTCGCGCACATCGTCTATATCATAGCCGACTGTGGACGACAGCTTATCATCAGTTTTTTCCGCAGCAGTTGTAGTACTGAATGCGGAGCCGAGCATAATCAATGATAAAAAAACAGCAGTTAACCGTGTTAATCTGGTTTTTCTCATCAACCTTTTCCTCCTGCCAAGAATTACTTTTGAAGGGTATAGAATCGCATAAAAACCCTGTGCCCCCTCACAATCTGCATTGCCGCAACCGTTTTAAGCGTGGCAAAAATGTAAAAACGGTGCGTACCGATGCGAAAAATGGCGGCACAAAGCATTGAACCAACCGACCGTTCCCCTGTTTTTCGGAGAACCTGCCGATTTTTTCATACCAATATAATAACATAACATCAAGAAAAAGTCAAGAGCGGTATTATATATCGATGTTTTCAGTTACAGCTTCAAATCTTCGATATTGCACACTTAGTATTTGTTCACATTTCCATTTTTTCATTTTTCTTTTTGCCGCGCCGCTTGTTTTATACTTGTAGTATTATATATGTAATAATTATTTACCGTTTTTCCATAAAACACGGCATTTTTAAAGGCGTATTTAAAGGTTATCCTGCACAGGTAATTCAAAATTACTCATTTTATCGTTTTAACAGAGTTTTCATAATGCAATATAGGCTCCATTTTATAAGGCATTTTGCACAAAAATTTCACTCTTTTTTCTACACATATGCAAAACACACAAATTTGCTGTTTTTTTGACAAATATCTCCATTTCGATGTTTTTTACATTTTCATATTGCATCACCGATTCAAAACCGTTTATTTATCCTAATAGAAAACAACTAACGCGCAGTACGGTCCGCAGATGAACACAAACCCACGGCGCGTGTTTTGTAAACATATTGGGGGTGTCCCAAACGCAAAACAACAGAGCATTTGAGACACCCCCATCATAATCAATGATGCTTGGTGCAGGTAGCGCAGTGTCCGGCGCAACCCTTACGCAAATCATGCTTTATCCCCTTTTTATCGTAGTAGTTGGCAATCGCCTCTTTGACCGCTTCCTCAGCAAGCACTGAACAGTGTATCTTCTGCGGCGGAAGGCCGTCAAGTGCCTCGATAACAGCTTTATTGGTAAGCTTAAGTGCCTCCTCTACAGTTTTTCCCTTAATAAGCTCTGTCGCCATAGAGGATGTAGCAATAGCCGCGCCGCAGCCGAAGGTCTTGAATTTTACGTCCTGTATGACCTCATTTTCGTCGATTTTAAGGTACATTCTCATAATATCGCCGCAGGTAGCGTTTCCAACCTCGCCTACAGCATCTGCATTTTCAATCTCGCCAACATTTCTCGGATTGGCAAAGTGATCCATTACTTTTTCGCTGTACATTGTATATCTCCTTAATAGGTATTGTTATTTTTTACGCATTATATAGCGGACTCATCATTCGAAGGCGTTCAACTATAGCCGGCAGCTTTTCAAGGATATAATCCACATCCTCATTCGTGGTATCTCTGCCGATCGAAAGTCTCAGCGAACCGTGTGCCTGTTCCACAGGCACTCCGATAGTCAGAAGAACGTGTGAGGGTTCCAAAGATGCAGAAGAGCAAGCCGATCCGGTAGATGCGCAGATGCCCGCCATATCAAGAAGCAGGAGCAAGCTCTCCCCCTCAATAAATTCAAAGGAAACATTCACATTTCCGGGAAGTCTTCCCTCTCGCGGTCCGTTAAGACGGGTATTCGGTATCTTCATTATCTCGTCAATGAGTCTGTCGCGCATTTTTTCAACGCGAGTGCCCTCGGATATTCCGGAAACGGCATCCTCAAGCGCTTTTGCAAAGCCAACTATATATGCAACGTTCTCGGTACCACCGCGACGGCTTCTTTCCTGACCGCCGCCGTCAATAAGATTGAGAATGCGCACACCGTTTCTTATATAAAGCGCGCCGATTCCTTTGGGAGCATGTATTTTGTGTCCGGACATTGCCAGCATATCAACACCAAGCTCCGCTACATTTATATCAACAGCACCCACCGCCTGCACAGCATCGGTAAACACGAGGGTCTTGGGATTTTTAGCCTTTACGGCCGCGGCAATTTCACGGATAGGCTCAATTGTTCCGATCTCGTTGTTTGCAAACATGACCTCAACAAGAATCGTATCCTCGCGCATAGCAGATGCCACCGCCTCAGGTGTAACTCTGCCCACCTCGTCAGTGTCAAGATATGTCACCTCAAAGCCCTCTTTTTCAAGTGATTCGAGAGCATGAAGAACTGCATGGTGCTCGATCTTAGTAGATATTATATGCTTGCCTCTGTGCTGCATTGCATGAGCCGCACCCTTTATCGCCCAGTTGTCGGCTTCAGAGCCGCTGGCGGTAAAATATATTTCGTTTGGCTTCGCGCCAAGAAGCGCGGCTATTTTTTCTCTCGCCTCGGTTATAGCTGCCTTTGCCGCTCTGCCCTTTTGATGAAGGCTCGAGGGATTACCGTAAACCTCACCGAAATAAGGCATCATAGCTTCAAGCACTGCCGGAGAAATTGATGTGGTCGCCGCATTGTCGGCATAAACCAATCTGTCTGCCATAATATTAAGTCATCCTTTCGCTTTTGAAAGATATTAGTTGTATTTTTAGCAGTATATATGACTGCACATATATTGTATACCATTTTAGTGCGGATTTCAATATACCGAATATACATTTCATGTAAATAATTCGTGAACTGTTTATCTGTACCGTTCTGCCTGCATACAGGCAAGCTCATCACAGCGCTCATTGTAAGGATGTCCCGCGTGACCCTTGACCCACACAAGCTTTACTTCATGAATTTCAAGAAGCTGAAGCAACCGCTCCCACAAATCGGGATTCAGTGCCGGAGACTTGTCTGACTTGACCCAGCCTCGCTGTTTCCATCCGTAGACCCATCTTTTTTCTATAGAATCAATTACATATTTTGAATCGGATGTGAGTGTAACCTCGCACGGCTCCTTCAGTGCTTCAAGTGCGCTGATTACAGCCATGAGCTCCATTCTGTTGTTTGTGGTGTGAGCCTCTCCGCCGGACAGCTCTTTTTCGATGCCCTTGAAAACGATTACAGCACCCCAACCTCCCGGTCCGGGATTGTGCTTGCAGGCACCGTCCGTATAAATATCAACATGTTTCATCAAGCAATATTCCTTAAATTATAATTTACTGACGTCATCATACACATCAGAAAACACAACCGTCTCACCGGCTTTTATGCGCTCGGCAAACTCCGCAGTGCTCGTGACCATCTCCGGTAAATACACCCCTGCAAGCTTTTTGCGTGCTCCCACATGATTGTCGGAGCCGCCTATTTTCGGAAGCCCGTAGCTGTCAGCATACCACTGTGCCCGTTCATTGTCCGCATCGCCGGCAGACGCGTTTATCACTTCAACTCCATCTGTCCATTCCGGAAGCAGCAGCTTTTCGGGACGTCTGAACGGATGCGCATGAATAACCGTACCGCCCGACTGACGCACAAGAGTAAGATAATCACAGGTATCAAGCTCGATTTGTTCGGGGTGCTCCAAAAGCCATTCCCTGTCAAGTCCGTAGATAAGAAAATCCGCCCTATGAGCACCGGAATATTCCCAGGCAAAAAACACATCAAGACCTATGCGGCCTCCCTCAGCCTTAGCGTTTTCGTATCCCTTAACGAACTCAGCAACCCAACGATCCCACGGAAGCTCCCGCGGCACTGCTGTATTACCTTTATAAAAGTGGTCGGTAATAATAAGCCCCGTATATCCGAGTCCTTTGTAAAATCGCGCAAAAGAAGCACCGTCAAGCTTGCCGCATTTACTTCCCTCAGATGTATGACAATGAGGCTCATATTTATAAAGCATACCATCACCGCCCATAAAGTTTGTTTCGTGCAGCAATAAAAGCACTCCACATTATATTATACCACACTTTCAACCTTTTTTCAAATATTTATATAAGTCATACTTGAAAAATTCGCATAAATATTTCCATATATTTTGTGTGAATTGACAGTGTAGCCGCATAAAGCCCATATTTTCCGCCACTTGGAGCTATACAAAGAGGGATGCAGTCAACGACTGCATCCCAAAATAATTGCAATTATTTAAAGTACTTAACGCCGGACTCAAAGATCTTCTGATCCTTATCGCCTTCAATGTTGACAGCAACGTTTCTGCCAATACGCTCGCTGTGACCCATCTTACCGAGGATGCGTCCGTCGGGACTGAGAATACCCTCAATAGCATATGTAGAGCCGTTGGGATTATAGCGGATATCCATAGTGGGATTGCCGTTCATGTCAACATACTGTGTTGCTATCTGACCGTTTGCCGCAAGGCTTCTCACAAGCTCCTCGCTCGCCCAGAATCTGCCCTCGCCGTGGGATATCGGAATGGAGTGGATATCACCCTCATTAACACCCATGAGCCAAGGAGATTTGGTGCAAGAAATTCTTGTGCGAACCATCATGGACTGATGACGTCCGATAGCGTTGAATGTAAGGGTAGGACAATCAGCCCTCATTTCATCCATTATCTTGCCATAGGGGAGAAGTCCCGACTTAACAAGAGCCTGGAAGCCGTTGCAGATACCAAGTGCCAAGCCATCACGCTGGTCAAGCAGTCTTGTTACTGCTTCCTTTACGCGAGGATTGCGAAGCACCGCCGTAATAAACTTACCGGATCCGTCAGGCTCGTCACCGCCGGAGAATCCGCCGGGGATCATGAGCATCTGCGCGTTGTCAAGCAGTGAAACGAACTCCTCAACCGCATCTCCGAGAGCCTTTGCATCAAGATTGCGAAGCACGAAGATGTCGGCGTGCGCACCTGCCTTAACAAAGCGACGCATGGTATCGTATTCGCAGTTTGTACCGGGGAATACAGGAATGACTACGCGAGGCTTTGCGAAGCTGTCCGTATGGTGAGCCTTTGCTCGTGCGGTGCAGGAGAACTTTTCGGTAATTTCCGGCTTAACCTCAGCCGCCTTTGTGGGGAATACCTTTTCAAGTGTATTTTCCCAAAGCTCGGAAAGCTCGGTAACAGCTACGGATGTGCCGCCTACAGTGATCTTGCCGTCGTCGGTGGTATAACCGATAAGCTTGCCGTCAAGCTCCTCTGCGGATTCGATGATAAATGCACCGTAGTTAAGAGCAAACAGAGTATTTTCATCAATGCCCTCGGACTTGAATCCGATGCGATTACCGAAGCTCATCTTCATGAGGCCCTCAGCAACACCGCCGGCATCAACAGTGTAAATAGCTTTTGCCTTGCCGCTTGCCGCGATATCGTATACCTTTTCAAAGAGCTCTCGAAGGCTTGCGAAATCGGGAAGCTTGTCCTCGTTATATTTAGGAGCAAAGTAATATACCTTGTCGCCTGCCGCTTTGAATTCGGGAGTCACTATCTTCTTTGCATCCATGGGAGCGATAGCAAAGGATACCAGAGTCGGCGGAACGTCGATATTTTCAAATGTACCGGACATGGAGTCCTTACCGCCGATTGCCGCGATATTAAGCTCAAGCTGAGCCTTAAGTGAGCCGAGAAGTGCTGCCATAGGCTTGCCCCAACGCTCAGGCTTTCCGTTTGTACGCTCAAAATATTCCTGGAATGTGAGATATGCGGTCTTGTAATCAATACCAGCCGCCACAAGCTTTGCTACAGATTCAACTACAGCATAAGCCGCACCGTGGTAGGGACTCTTTTCGGAAAGGAACGGATCATAACCGTATGCCATAACAGAAGCGGTGTCAGTCTCGCCTTCAAGTACAGGAATCTTCGCCGCCATGTACTGAGGCTGTGTCAGCTGATACTTACCGCCGTAAGGCATTACGACAGTACCTGCACCGATGGAGCTGTCGAACTTTTCAACAAGTCCGCGCTGTGAGCAGATATTAAGGTCGGAAATAAGCTCACGCATAGCCTTTTCGGTATTCTTTGTATCAAGAGTTTCAGCATATCCGTCAAGAAGTCCGTCCTCGTTTACAGGCGTGATCTCGATCTTTGTATGCTTCTCTGCGCCGTTGGAATTAAGGAATTCACGGTTAAGGTCAATAATATACTTGCCGTTCCAGAGCATCTTAAGTCTTGCTTCCTCTGTAACAGTTGCCACAACAGTGGACTCAAGATTCTCGCGTGATGCATACTCGCGGAACTTTTCAACATTTTCAGCCGCTACAACTACAGCCATACGCTCCTGAGATTCGGATATAGCAAGCTCAGTGCCGTCAAGACCCTCGTACTTCTTCGGAACCTTGGACAGGTCAATATCAAGGCCGTCTGCAAGCTCACCGATAGCAACGGAAACACCGCCTGCACCAAAGTCATTGCAGCGCTTGATAAGGCGTGTAACATCTCCGTTTCTGAAAAGGCGCTGTATCTTTCTTTCTTCGGGGGGATTACCCTTCTGCACCTCAGCCCCACAGGTAGTGAGAGATTCGGTAGTATGAGCCTTTGACGAACCGGTAGCACCGCCGCAGCCGTCACGTCCGGTCTTACCGCCAAGAAGCACGATAACGTCACCGGGCTCGGGACGCTCTCTTACAACATTGCATTCGGGAGCCGCACCTACAACTGCGCCGATCTCCAGATGCTTTGCAACATAGTTGGGGTGATAAAGCTCATATACCGCACCGGTAGCAAGACCGATCTGGTTACCGTATGAGGAGTAACCTGCGGATGCACCGTGTGTGATCTTACTCTGAGGAAGCTTTCCGGGGATGGTGTCTGCAACAGAGGTTCTGGGGTCTGCGCATCCGGTTACACGCATTGCCTGATAAACATAAGCACGTCCGGACAGCGGGTCGCGGATAGCACCGCCAAGGCAGGTTGCCGCGCCGCCGAAAGGCTCGATTTCGGTAGGATGATTATGAGTTTCGTTCTTGAACATGAGAAGCCAATCCTGAAGCTCACCGTCAACGTCTACCTTTATCTTGATGGAGCAAGCGTTGATCTCCTCGGATTCGTCCATATTCTTAAGCACACCGCGTTTCTTAAGATACTTAGCCGCGATAGTACCCATATCCATGAGAGAAATGTTCTTTTTGCGCTCGCCGTAAACGAATTTGCGTTTTTCAAGATAGTCGTTATATGTATCTTCAATATACTTGTCGCCGATCTTTACCTCGTCGATAGCGGTGAGGAATGTGGTATGGCGGCAATGGTCAGACCAGTAGGAGTCAATAAGTCTGATTTCGGAAATAGTGGGGTCACGCTTTTCCTCATTTTTGAAATAGCTCTGGCAGAACTTCACATCGTCAAGGTCCATCGCAAGTGCGTACTTCTTAAGGAACTCCTTAAGTTCATCCTCACCGTAACCGATGAATCCTGAGATGGTTTCAACGGTGGTAGGGATATCAAAGCTTTCCGCAAGAGTCTCCGGCTTTGCAAGTGATGCCTCACGGGACTCAACGGGGTTAATAACGTATGCCTTTATACGTTCAAGCTCACTGTCAGTGATGTCACCCGACAGTATATATACACGTGCGGTACGAACAGCAGGTCTGTCCTCGTATGTAATAAGCTGAACGCACTGTGCACAGGAATCGGCGCGCTGATCAAACTGACCGGGCAGATATTCAACTGCAAAAATGCGGTCATTAGCACCTATTTTAATATCGTCGAAAACTATGTCACTCTGAGGCTCGGAAAAAATAGTATTTTTCGCCTTGCCAAAGATATCTTCAGAAATACCCTCAATATCATAGCGGTTCAGTACTCTTATTCCGCTAAGAGAGGTAATCATCAGATTTTCACGGATATCCGCGAAAAGCGAGCGGGCTTCAACTGCGTGTGCTGGCTGTTTTTCTACAAATATTCTGTAAACCATTATTCGACTCCTAAAAAATATATTTTTATCGGTATAAAACGCTTTAAATAATAAATCCGGTATAAACCTCACCGTCAAAGCCATTGAGCTTGACAGTTTTTATCTGATTGTGCAGATCATCCGATGTAATGACCGCAACCTCAAGAAATTCCGGAGTGTGACCCACGGCTCTGCCGTCCTCGCACAGCTCAAAGAGCACTTCCTTCTGCTGTCCGATGTAATTCTCCGCCATTTTGTATGCGCATTCGCGTCCTACTGACGTTAATCTTGCAAGACGGTCAGCCTTTACGGTATCGGGAACCTGTCCGTCCATTTCAGCCGCCTCTGTGCCTGCACGCTTCGAGTACGGGAAGATATGGAGATGGGTAAATCCTATGCGGCGGATAAACTCCGCGGTTTCATCAAAATCAGACTCCGTTTCACCGGGGAATCCTACGATGAAATCTGCGCAGAAGGTGACTTCCGGCATTTTTTCGCGAAGATTCTTTACATATTCCCAAACCATTGCAGTGTTATACTTACGGCGCATAGCGGAAAGCACACGGTCAGATGCCGCCTGCATGGAAATATGGAAATTGGGGGCAAAATGCTTAAGCTTTGCCACGCGGTCGACAAACTCAGGTTTGAGGATAGACGGATCAAGTGAACCGAGGCGTATACGCTCGATTCCGTCAATTTTGTCAACAGCTTCCATAAGATCGATAAGTCTGTAGCTATCAGCAAAATCTTTACCGTAGGAAGCAGTTTCAATACCGGTCAGAACGATCTCACGATAACCGTTTGATACAAGTCCGCGAACTTCTGCCATAACCGTCTCAGGCGACTTTGAGCGTACACGTCCGCGTGCGTGGGGAACTATGCAGTAGGCACAGTGATTGTCACAGCCGTCCTCAATTTTAACATAGGCGCGTGTGCGCTCCGAGGAATGGATGACCATATGCTCAAACGGTGCCTCATCTATGTTGTCCACCTTAATATCAGCGGCATGGTTCTTTTCACCGGATGCCACAAGTCCAAGCGCCGCATCTACAAGTCTTGTTTTGTTGCTGTTGCCGCAGATGAAATCCACTCCGTCAATTCCGGCTGTCTTTCCGGGATTAAGCTGTGAATAACATCCGGTTACAAGTACATATGCATTAGGATTGTGCCGTGCGGCACGGCGGATCATTTGACGGGTCTTTCTGTCACTTTCGGCAGTAACTGTGCAGGAATTTATTATATATATACCGCATTTTTCGGAAAACTTGCCGATAGTAAAGCCATGCTTCTCAAACTCCTCGGCAATTGCGGTGCTTTCATACTGATTCACCTTGCAGCCGAGAGTCATGATTCCTACTTTGCGGTTTATCTTGTTTTCTATTTCTAACACCTCAGGATACATGAAAAATCTAGGGTAATGCAAAAAATATACCACTCTATATATTTTAACATTTTTTATGTTTTTAGTAAATGTCAAAATATGCCGAAGTTTATTGTCTGTGCGAAAAATATAATGAGGATTTTGAACAACTTATACAATTACAGCTCTTGTTTTTGTAAAAATCATCAAATCCTACTCCCAAAATTCAATCAAAACAACACTTTTATTAAAAATGTGCCGCACAGTGACAAATTTAAACACTCCAATATAATTATAAATCCCCGAAGCGTTTTTGTCAACACAAATCGGGGATTTATTATTAAATCTTATTTTGCAATAGCCGATGGCTCACCCATTATCTTCTTCGCCATGTAGACGGTGCAAGGAGCATTATCATGGGGAATATTTCAAGCCTTCCGGCAAGCATAACAAAGGAAAGAAGCAATTTGGTAAACTTCGTAAATCCGGCAAAGCTGCCTGTCGGTCCCACAGCACCGAGTCCCGGTCCTACATTGTTAATAGTAGCCGCCACGGCGGTAAAGCCTGTAATAAGATCGCACTCCTCCGCAAAAGTAAGACAGAAGAAAGATGCCGCATAAAGCATAATATAAACTATAATATATGATGTTGCTCCACGAATAACCTCGCGCTCTACCGGCTTTCCTTCAACGTTAACAGCAATGACTGCACGAGGGTGAAGCATATATTTGATCTCACGAAGTCCTGTTTTCACAAGCAGTATTATGCGTCCCACTTTAATACCGCCTGCCGTAGACCCGGCACAGGCACCACAAAACATTAACAGCACCAATATTGTCTGCGAAAGCACAGGCCATGTGTTGAAATCTGCGGTGGTAAAACCGGTGGTAGTAACAATAGATGCTACCTGAAAAAATGCATATCTCACAGACTCTCCCACACCACCGTATATATTGTATATATCAAATGCGATCAGTGTAATTGAAACTGCGGCAATCGCACCGTACCAGCGAAGCTCCTCGCTTTTCAGAGCCTGAAGTCCCTGACCTATTATAATAAAATAATACAGATTGAAATTTATGCCGAACAGTATCATAAACACGCCGATAACATAATCCACATATACACTGTCGTACGCTGCAATGCTTGCGGATTTAATGCCAAATCCGCCCGTACCTGCCGTAGCAAAAGAATTAAGAATACTGTCAAACACCGGCATACCACCAAAAATAAGTAATATTGCCTCAATCAGTGTCATGACGATATAAATGCCGTACATTATGCGTGCGGTACGGCTTATTTTAGACACAAGCTTGCCAACCTTCGGACCGGGCACCTCGGCACGCATTATGTGCATAAGCTTTACCGAGCGTGTGTCTGACTGCGGAAGTATAGCCATAACAAACACAAGAACTCCCATACCGCCGATCCAATGGGTAAAGCTGCGCCAAAGCAGCATAGAGTGATCGAGGGCTTCCACATGGGTAAGGATCGTCGCTCCCGTGGTAGTAAATCCGGAAACCGTTTCAAAAAACGCATCAACAAAGGATGGAATGCACCCATCGAGTACAAAAGGCACAGCACCTATAACAGACATTATTATCCATGAGAGTGCCACAATGACAAATCCCTCTTTGGCATATATCTGTGTATTTTCGTTTTTTCTTATTGTAAGCAGTGTGCCGACAAGCAAGGAAAAGGTTATCGGAATCACAAAGGCAAGCCACGAACCCTCTCCGTATACAAGAGCACACACAAGAGGGAGTGTCATTAGTATTCCCTCAACCCTTACAATGTGACCTATTATATAGGCTATCATTCTGTAGTTCATAAAATTTCCCTTTATTTTACAGGATTTTCAAGAATATCGTCAAGGTCGTGTACAGCCTGCTCACTCTTGGCAACAACTATCACCGTATCACCCTTTTCAATGGTATCGTCACCGTGTGGGTATATAATTTTGGACCCACGTATTATGCAGGCAATGATGATATCTCGTTTTATCTTCATTGTCTTTATAGGCTTGCCGAGATCATCAAATCCCTCAGCCGCAACAAATTCTATGGCTTCAACCTCTCCGTCAACTATTTTGTATAGCGTCTCAATACTGCTGCTGTCAGAGTGTTCAAGTCCGCGTATATATCTGAGTATACTGTTTGCGGTAATGGCCTTGGGGGAAACCACACACTCAAGTCCTATGGACGAAAGAAGCTTCATGATACCGGGACGGTTTATTTTCGTGATAACCTTATCCACACCGCACTTTGCGGCATACAGCGAAATCATGATATTTTCTTCGTCTACACCCGTCAGTGTAACCACCGCATCTATATCGGCAATTCCCTCTTCATCGAGAAGATCACTGTCAGCGGCGTCCCCATGTATTATCATGGAACGCGGTAAAAGCTCTGCTAACTGCTCGGCTCTTTCACGGTCACGCTCCACAAGCTTTACGTCAATACCTAAGCTTTCCAGACGTCTTGCAAGGAAGTATGCAATTTTTCCGCCGCCGAGTATCATGACACTGCGTATACGCTTGTCTGAAATACCAAGCTTCTTGAAAAAGCTGACAAGATCGGCATGAGAAGCGGTAATATGAATAACATCTCCTGCTTCGGGGGTAAAATCACCCCTCGGGATTATTACTTCGTCGCCGCGCTTTACAGCACATACAAGCACATTCACACCGCATACAGAAACAAGCTCACTAAGCTTTCTTCCGCAAAGAGGGTGCTCATTGCCGATCTTCACCTCAACGAGGTCTACCCTGCCCTTGCAGAATGTATCCACCTTAAGAGCCGCCGGGAATCGGATTATCCGCTGTATTTCCTGTGCCGCACTGTATTCGGGATTTACCGCCATGGAAAGTCCGAATTCACTTCGCATGAAAACTATCTGCTCCGAATATTCGGGATTTCGCACACGCGCTATAGTATGACGAGTCCCAAGCTTCCTTGCCACCATACAGCACATTATATTAAGCTCATCCGAAGCAGTAACGGCTATAAGCAGATTGGCTTTATCCGCTCCTGCCTCCATCTGCACCGAATTGCTGGCACCGTTGCCCACAACTCCAAGCACGTCATATTGATTAACTACGTTTTCGATGATTGCCTGGTCTGTATCAACAACGATGACATCGTGACCCTCTGCCGAAATATATGAGGTAAGCAAATCGCCAACTTTGCCGCAGCCTACAATTATTATTCGCATACCATGACCCCTTTGAGTTTTAATTATACCATTATTGTAATATAAATTCATCTGATTTTCAATAGTAAAATGTAAAATCGCATAAATTTTGAATTTTTTTCTTTTTCCCTTGACATTTTCCGCAAGCTATGCTATAATACAACTGTACTAGCACATATAGTACAGTTAGAACACATTAAAGGAGGGAGCGCATGAGCGAAATAAGTGTTGACACCCGCGACAGAAAGCCAATATACGAACAGCTTATCGACAATATCAAAAGCCTCGTGCTTCACGGTGTCCTGAAACCCGGAGATCAGCTTCCCGGTGTACGCACACTTGCATCCGAGCTTGCCATAAACCCCAACACCATTCAAAAATCTTATACCGAGCTTGAGCGGTGCGGAATAATATACACACTAAAGGGGCGCGGCAGTTTCGTGGCAGACAATATCGGCGAGCTTTCAAAAATGCAGCTTGAACATTCCCTTGCCGAGCTTAGCACAGCACTTTTGGCAGCGCACGATGCAGGGGCACAAAAAGATGCAGTCCTCGCAATGATAGACAGTATTTGGAGGGATGAAAATTGATTGAAATAAAAAACGTCAGCATGAGCTACGGAAAAATACGCTCACTTGAAAACGTAAATGCCGTTTTGAAGGACGGCTCCATATTCGGACTTATCGGCTCAAACGGCTCCGGTAAATCTACAATGCTCCGTATTCTCTGCGGCATTATAAAGCCGGACTGCGGGGACGTTGCATACAACTCGCTTCCCGTTTGGGAAAATCCCCTTGTTAAACAAAATATCGTTTATCTGTCGGACGAGCAATATTTTATGCCACACTGCACGATAAATGATATGCGCACACTTTATAAAAGCGTGTACAGCGGATTTTCCGACGAAACCTTTAAAAAGCTTCAGGGTATATTTACCCTTGACTGCGACCGTAAGATAAACACCTTCTCAAAAGGCATGAAAAAGCAGGCTTCCGTCATGCTCGGCATATCGGCAAGACCAAAATATCTTCTCTGCGACGAAACCTTTGACGGTCTCGACCCCGTGGTGCGTCAGCTTGTTAAACGCATACTCGCTGAGGAAGCGGCAGACGGTATGACCACCGTCATAGCTTCTCACAGCCTTCGCGAGATGGAGGACATCTGCGACACTGTGGGTCTGCTTCATAAGGGCGAGCTGTTATTTGTTCGCGAGCTGGACGACATGAAATCGGGACTTCACAAGGTACAGGCAATATTTGAGGGCGAGTTCGACGCGGCACAGCTTACACCCATGAGCATTCTCGGCTACAGCCGCCGCGGCAGTCTTGTATCCTTTATAGCTCGGGGTACTATCGACGAGATAAACGCTTTTATGATCGAAAAGAGCCCCACATTCTACGAAACCGTGCCCCTCACCCTTGAGGAAATATTCATCTCTGAAATGGAGGATAAAGGCTATGACTTCTCAAAGCTCAATTACTGATAAAAAGTCTGCCGGTTTTATGCCGCTGTTTTCGTTCAGCACAAAGCAGTTCTGGACAACCATACTGCTGTTTACCATAATTTTGTTTTTCGTTCTGCCTGTTCCGATACTTATGATGATAAGCGATAGAGCACCTATCAGCGTAGAGGAAATCGCAAGATTAAAAAGAGATCTTTCCGAAGATTGGGTAAGCGGCATCCGTTATGCGGTAATTGCCATAATGTCCGTATTCGGTGTGGTACTTTCCATATCCAGATTCAAATACCTTAAAAACAAGGTTTCCATAGATTTCTACCACAGCCTGCCCATAAAGCGCGGACAGCTCTTTTTGACACAGCTTGGCGTCAGTGCCATTTCTCTTTTGATACCGTACATATTCAACATTCTTTTCACGCTGACCGTTATAGCCTCAAACGGGCTAATTACCGACGCTCTGCTTGCAGGCGTACTTGTTATGACCGCAGAAAGCCTTGTATACACGGTATTTTTCTATGCATTGTCCACGCTCGTGGGAATGGTCAGCGGTCTTGGCGCAGTTCACCTCACACTGACCCTTGTCGCCGTTTTCATAGTTCCTGCCGTATACATCACTGTTCTCGGATTCTTAAATATATTCAATGAAAACATGTGGTTTAGCTATTACGCAAATATGAGACTGTTTGAAAAGCTTTCTCCCGTATTCAGATTCATCTTCAATACCGAGCCGCTGTTTGTGTGGGAAGCGGTAATAATGCTTCTCTTCTCGGCTATCATCCTTACAGGCGCATATTTCATCTATATGCAGAGAAAAAGTGAGCGCGCCGGTACACCTGTAGTATTCCCCGTTCTCGGCGAGGTCATTAAATACATACTCGTATTCCTTGGAACGATTCTCGGCGGTTTACTATTCTACTACATCATGGACAGCTTCTTCTGGACAGTGTTCGGCATGATCTGCGGCATGGTGCTGGTGTTTATGCTTACAAACACCATTCTCCATAAAACCGCACGCTCCATGTTCAAGGGATGGAAGGGATTATGTGTATTCGCTGTATGCGCGGCGGTATCATTCACCGTGCTTGTAACCAATGCATTTGAGATAAACACTAGAATACCCTCACCGGGAAACACCTCCCGTGTATCGGTCAACTTTGGTGATGCTGAGTGCGGCATAGAATTCAAAGATCCAGAGGTCATCGCGGCACTTGGACGAATCTACACCGAAAGCGAGCGTGAACGTGACTACAAATACGACAATCCTACATATTGGTACGATTATTTGTACATGGAGATCGTATTCTATCCCAAATTTGGCATACCCAATGCGAAAACAGTACGGATATACAACAAATCCGACCTGATAGAGGAATTCCGTACTGTGCTTGACAGCGATGAGTTCAAAATCCAATATGCAAATGCTTTCGATACCATACATAAGGGTGAGGGATATGTATATCTCAACCTTCAGAACCGCATATTCAACGATAACAGAACTGTAACCATGCTGAAATCCGGTCAAACTCATTGGAATTATCCGACTTTTGATATTTCGGCGGTTTCCGCCCAAAACATGGGGCTTCATCTGCTCCCCGAAGAAAACAAGGCCTGCGGATTTGATTTCTTCCAACAGCCTTCCTTCGGAAATATCATTTTAAACAGCTTTGACGGATATGACCATTCCACGCTGAGACTCCATATGTTTGATTCCATGAGTACCCTAATATCCCACTATATAGACCTCGGTATGCTTCATCATACGCCTGAGGAAACGCGTGAAAAGCTTGCCGGTATAATCGACGAGATAGCGGTTTACAAGGTCGGTAGGGATCGCACCGAAAAGTTGGTTGTATCAGACAAGGCTTTAATTGAGGAGCTGTTGGCATCCGCCGTAAGTCCAACCGGAAGCGATCACTCCGTATATACCTTTGTGGAGACAGATTACTACGCAGAATACACCCTCAACATCTCAAATGACTATGGAGTTGAAGTGTATTACGACGAATACGGCAACGAATATGCCACTACACGACCGGCAGACCCCAAAGAAACAAGCATATACAGCGAACCTGTGAGACTAGCATTTCTGCTTGGCAAACTTCCGGATTTTGTGACCGAAAAACTTGACTAACACTCCCCTGCGGCATCGCATATACTGCGGTGCCGTATTTTTATGCCAAAATTCATATTTATTCTGTAAATTTTAATTTTGTTCACGCATTTTCAGAAATTTATGGTATAATGTAAGTATAAATATCACGGTACAGGAGAAAAAGGCACAAATGCAGATATCCGCAAAAGAAATCGCTACACTGCTTCGCACATTGTCGAAAACGGCAAACAAGCCTCATTTCACATCGGCGATTATCGCCGCCGCAGGCTGTGGTTCGAGAATGCAAAACGGCACCGGAAAGACAAAACAGCTTATGGAGCTGTGCGGTATGCCCGTAATCGTTCACACCATCAAAGCCTTCGAGGAATGCGAAAAAATAAACGAGATCATCATTGTAACCCGAAGTGACGAAGCCCATATCTACGAACAGTATAAGGCAAAATACGGTTTTACAAAGATTTCAGCCGTGGTAATCGGCGGCAACACAAGACAGGAATCTGTACTTCGCGGTTTTGAAGCTATTTCCGACAAATCCGATTTCGTGGCAATACACGACGGTGCGCGCTGTCTTATCACCCCCGAAGCTATAACCGCCGTACTCGATGAAGCGTTCCGCCGAGGTGCGGCAACAGCCGCTGTAAAGGCATCAGACACTGTAAAGCGTGCCGACAGGAACAGATTTATAGCGGAAACCATAGAGCGTGACAACCTATGGATGGCACAGACTCCGCAGGTGTTCAAAACCGAGTTATACCGCGCCGCCGCATATATCGCCAAAGAAGAAGGCTTTGTCTGCACGGATGACAATTCCCTTGCCGAGCACATTGGCTTTGAAGTAAAGCTTGTGGACTGCGGAACAGAGAACATAAAGATCACAACGCCTATTGATCTTGCTGTTGCCGAAATCATAATGAACAGCAGAAAATAAAAACGCCGCACTCCGCTAATAGCGGAGTACGACGAAAGGACACTGTCTCGTGTGAGACCGCAGCCGAGATATAGCGTTAGCGCTCGTATCTGCTATTGTTGCTGTTTTCGCTTTCGTTTCTGTTCTGATTGCTGCGATTCTGATTGTTATTCTGGTTGTTGCTCTGGTTGTTGTTCTGGTTACGGTTCTGATTGTTCTGGTTCTGATTGTTGTTCTGATTCTGGCTATTCTGGTTGTTGTTCTGGTTACGGTTCTGATTGTTCTGGTTGTTCATCTTGAAATACTCCTTTTCTCATGAGAGATCAATTTGAAATTTCAATGCGAAATCATCGCACGCGAAAACTTTGCATTAAAATTTACATAAATAAGTATTAGCAGATCAAAAAATATTATTCATAAACTTAATTCGGAGGTATCACAATGAAACTTTATCCACTCAAATTAGCTCCCGCCGTTAAAGAGATCATATGGGGCGGAAACAAATTAAAAAATATGTATGGCAAAAAAGCGGATTTTGAAAACATAGCCGAAAGCTGGGAACTTACTGTACGCCCCGACGGCATGAACGTAATCGAAAACGGTGAATATGCCGGCATGACACTTGGCGAATACATTGACAAAGCCACATATGCCGTTATCGGTGACGGTTACGACGGCGACAGATTCCCTCTGCTCATTAAATTCATAGATGCTCGCGACCGCCTGTCCATTCAGGTTCACCCCTCGGATGAATATTCACTTAAAAACGAAAATGAGTTAGGCAAAACCGAGATGTGGTACATAGTGGAAGCAGATGAGGGCGCAGAGCTTGTAATCGGTACAAAACCCAGCTACAGCGCCGAGGCATTCGAAAAAGCAGTTGCCGACAACACCGTAGAAGAACTTTTTGAAAAAGTAAAAGTAAAAGCAGGCGACGTATATTTCATCCCCTCCGGTCTTGTGCACGCAATTGGTGCCGGCAATCTCATATGTGAAATTCAGCAGAATTCCAACGTTACCTACCGCGTATACGATTACGGAAGACTCGGCAAGGATGGCAAGCCGCGCGAAACCCATGTAGAAAAGGCACGCGACGTCATTGTAAACTACACTCACGAAGACATTGAAAAAATGCGTTTTGCGGCAGCAGATGAGCGCACATCCACACTTCTTGCGGCATGTGACAAATTCAAGGTGAACAAGTACGAATTTACTGAGCTTTCTCTTAACGCTACCAAGGACAGCTTCCTGTCCCTCACCTTTATCGAAGGCGACGGGGTGGTACTGTTTAACGGCACCGAATATCCCTTCAAGAAGGGCGAGACCTACTATATGCCGGCAGGCATGGGCGAGTTTACGCTTAAGTCAAGCGGTGCTCTTGTTATCGCCGCAGGAATATAAGATAGGATTCCCTGTTTTGTTTTCAAATAAACGCAAAAAACGCTGCCCTCCGCTTTCGCGGATGGGCAGCGATTCTTTTTTAGTTATGCCGCACTGATTAGTGGATAATGTACTTTTCAGTGTCCTTATCGAAGATGTGGAGTCTGGAGATATCAAGAGCAACCTTGATGGAGTCGCCTGCTCTTGCGCTGGATCTGGAAGATACGCGAGCGGTAAGGCTCTGCTCCTCGTCAGCAGCGAGATACAGGAAGATCTCGTTACCCATAAGCTCAGTAACGTCAACGTTGCAGGTGATAACGCTGTCAGCCATGCTGGAGAGGTACATAGGCTCGTCATGGATACATTCGGGACGAAGACCTGCGATAACCTCCTTGCCGATGTAATCGCGAAGAGCCTCATTGTTAGCCTTGTCAGCAGGAAGCTTAATGGAATTGCCTGCGAACTCGATGTTAACACCGTCGCCTGCCTTAACAAGCTTTGCGTTGATGAAGTTCATCTGAGGTGTTCCGATGAAGCCTGCAACGAAGATGTTGCAAGGATAATCGTAAAGGTTCTGAGGAGTATCTACCTGCTGGATAAGACCGTCCTTCATAACAACGATACGGCTCGCCATGGTCATAGCCTCGACCTGGTCGTGAGTAACGTAGATAAAGGTTGTACCGAGTCTCTTGTGGAGCTTGGTAAGCTCTGTTCTCATGGCAGCACGAAGCTTAGCGTCGAGGTTAGAGAGCGGCTCGTCAAGAAGGAATACCTTAGGATCGCGGACGATCGCACGACCGAGCGCAACACGCTGCTTCTGACCGCCGGAGAGAGCCTTCGGCTTTCTGTCAAGAAGGTGTGTAATGTCGAGAATTCTTGCTGCTTCCTCAACCTTTCTCTTGATCTCTTCCTTGGGAGTCTTGCGGAGCTTAAGACCGAATGCCATGTTGTCGAACACGGACATATGAGGATACAGAGCGTAGTTCTGGAACACCATCGCAATATCTCTGTCCTTCGGTGCTACGTCGTTAACCAGCTTATCGCCGATGAAAAGCTCACCCTCGGTGATCTCTTCAAGACCTGCGATCATACGAAGTGTGGTGGACTTACCGCATCCGGAAGGTCCAACGAAGATGATAAATTCCTTGTCCTTGATTTCAAGGCAGAAATCAGATACAGCGGTAACGCCGCCGGGATACTTCTTGTAAATGTGTTTAAGGGAAAGACTTGCCATTTTTAATTTTCCTCCTAAGTATTTTATAGAACGGCACCTGTGGTGTCGATATCTAAGCAGTCTACTTCAACGTATAATATTGTATCAAATCTGCGCAAAAAATGGTAGAGCTCTTTTCCCCAAATTTTCATATTATTATTTGTTGCAGATGCACAATTAAATGCCGTTTTTTATTGATTTCGACCTCTTTAAATTTTAATATTTTTTAATTTATTAAAAAATCTATCTTCCGAGCAACCCCGAAACGCAGTAAAAAGCAGCAGTTTTTAGGGCAAGTTTACCAATTTTATATAGAAGCAAAGGTCCATCAGCCACGCGGAACCATGGTAACTATGTTTATATCACCCTCACCGATGTCTATATCTATAATGTTGTCGGTGGGAATATCACTGCTTTCAAAATATCCACCGTGCTTCACACCGTCAAGGGTGATATTGCCGATGCTCGAAAAGAGCGCCAGCTTTGTGAGTCCCACACTTCCGTAACAGTTATAGTTAAAATCGCCCTTCCCGATTTTCGCTTCCACGGTATCAAACATCGCCTCGGCGGTGACTGTTCCTTTTTCAACCTTCACAGCCAGCTTTGAAATATCGCATTTCGATATATCCGCATTGCCGTTGCCAACGGTGACATTCAGTGCGGACTTTGTATCAATTCCAGACACGCTGAGATTACCATCGCCGATGGAAATATTATAATCAGCAGGAGCATCACAGTTTTTGAGTGTAACATTTCCGCTCTGAATCTGACAATCAACTATCTTAACGGGATTTACTCCGCTTATATATATATTTACCGTTTTGGGAAGGCTTCTCATATTCAGATAACCTACAAAACTGCGAAGTCCTCTGAAATTCATTGCGAGATTTGCTATATTGGACATATCAGACAGGTCGGTATTGTTTTTTATGGAAAGTATACGGTTAGAGCTTGAAAATTCGTACATTCCCTCAGGAAAGTTTACAAGCTCTACATATGCCTTTTCCGCACCGCCGATTATATTCACATCGGCTTCTTTTACATTTACGGTTATTCTTCCGATACTGTCTTTGCCGTATTCGTAGCTGTATATATATCCTCCGGCTTCTTCGGATATTTCATCGGTAAGTACAATCCCCTCAGAGGCGGCAAGCTGCTTTGCAACGCCTGCGGTCGCAAATCCGCCTATAACCAAAAATACGGACACTATAAGAAAAATTATGGACGTTGGCTTCAAAGCTTGACACTCTCCTTTCTTAAGAAATTAAACAGGTGCTTCAGCTGTGACAGCACATACAAAAACAGTCTCCACCAAAGCTTCATGACAAGCGGTATCAGTCTGACTGCAAAATTGTAAATAAGTATTCCCGCGAACATGACTATGCCCACAGCAATAACTCCGATACCGATCTCATAAAGTCCTACCGGTACAGATACAAACAGTTGAATTACACCGTACACGATGCCAACAAGGGACACAGCCGCACCGCAGGCAACAAGAGCTGTAAGCAATCCCACAGCTGCGGCAAGCAAGCCCGCAAGTCCCAGCCACACTGCCGCAAAAGCGCCGACTACAGCCAAAAACAGCGGCAAAGTTATGGGAAGGCTTATTCCGAAAAGTATCCAGAACATCCTGCTGTTTGGAATTTCCTCCTCTGCGGTGTAATCAGGAAGCCGCACAGGCTCGTTTGCATATTCAGCATTGGCATCCTCAAAATCAAGCCGCTCAAGCTCCTCCGCCGGAATAATTGCTGAAGCAAGCTCAGGCTCCGCAAGCTCATACTCCTCGGACATGACGGTAATCTCACCGATATCCGTAGTTACGGTAGGCTCGGCATCGATCTCCGGCTCTTCCTGCATAACATCCTCAATTTTAATTGTATCTACAGTCATTGTGCGCTCTGCAAGACGGTTGATCTCATCATATCGGTCGGATATCTGAGATGCTATATTGTCTGCAATTGATTCAATATTATCAAGTGCACCGTCTGTGCCTATAGAATCGTTGACCATACGGTCATAGAATTGGTCAAAGCGCTCTATATAAGGACGGATATCCGTCTCGGATATATTCCGCTCATACAGTGCCGCGGTAAGCTTATCAAGAAAACTTTGCTTGTCTGTCATCGGTCTGTCTTCTTCCTCCATTATTGATTAAATATCGCACAGGATATATCCCGCGCAAAAAACGTAAATTTTTTCAAAACACTATATCTTTTATAACAAATCCGTGGTATAATATTAAATAATGCATACATAAACGGTGCAAAATCATATGCACAATACTATTTTACCAAAAAAGGGAGCAAAATGCAATATGAGAATGAGAAAAAAAAAGCATGGAGCCGAAAGAATTAACGCATGTTCCGACATAATTATCCAAAATACGACAATTAACACTGATAATGTAAATAAAATCTTCGGTTGTGTTGCCACACGTCCCCTGTGGCTTGAGATAGGATGCGGAAAGGGTGGATTCGTAAGTGCCCTCGCCGCAAGGCACCCTGACGTCAATATAATTGCCCTTGAGCGCATTGCGGATGTTGCTATGCTGGCAATGGAAAAATGCAAGGCGGCAGAGCTTCCAAATGTAAGATTTATAGTGGGCGATGTTTCAAAGCTGTGGGATATCTTTGAAAATGGCACGATTGACCGAATTTACCTTAATTTTTCCGACCCATGGCCAAAGGCGGGGCACGCAAAACGCCGTCTGACTCACAGACGCTTTCTTGAACAGTACCGCCGTATTCTGAAACCCGACGGAGCTATCTTTTTTAAAACCGACAACCGCGGACTCTTTGATTTTTCCCTTGAAGAATTTCGTGACTGCGGTTTCCGCCTTGAAAACCTTACATACGATCTCCACGCCAGCGAATGGGCAGAGGATAATATCATGACGGAATATGAGAAAAACTTCTCGGAGAAAGGGTTCACCATAAACCGAGTGGAAGCATGGCTTGACGCGGAAAAATAATACATATCCGCTTTAAGAATTTTGACGTTCTAAATCAATGTTTTGTTCCAAAAAATAATAATTCGGAGAAAATTCGATGAACAAAAAGTTTTTGCGCACCATAGGTGCTGTCACACTGATCTCTGTAATGCTTTCATCGGTATCATCCTGTGGACTGATCGTCTTTAACGGTAATGCTGACATCACATCCGACACACTTAGCGAAACCGGAGAGACAACTGAGGCACTGCCTGTAAGTGATACCCACAATGATACATCATCCGTGCAAAGCACGGAAGTTCCCGATCCTGAAGCTGTCATCAGAGAACGCCTGTCTGCATTACCTCAGCGTGATATGAGCGAAGTCTCGGTAATCATCGCCGCTGCCGACACATCCCCTCTCTTCCCGGACAGCACAGATACTCCCGACGCGGTGTCTCGGCAGGACAGCAAACGGGCGGTTGAGGAAAAATACAACACATCTGTTATAGAGATAGGCACCTCTCCCGAAGCACTGTTCGAAGCGGCACGCGAAGCGTACAATGCTGATATGTATTATGCCGATCTATTGGCAATACCCCAGTCAATGCTGGGACAATATTTCGCCGCAGGAATGCTTGCCAATCTCCGCAGTCTTCCTTATGTAAACCTTGATGCTCCGTACTACAATTCAAGCGTAACCTCTGCATCCATAGCAGGAAACGGAATATACGCTGTATCGGGAGCCGCAAGCTTCAATCCCGATTATCTGAGCTGTGTATACTTCAACCGCGGAATGGTAAAACAGTTTGTGGGAGAGGACCTCTACGCTCTTGTAAATGAGGGAAAATGGACTTGGGATAAGTTTGCTGAATTTGCCAAAACAGTAGAGTCGGTTGGCAGCCTCCACGGTCACGGTTCAACCTTTGAGCTTTACGACTATATTGATGTCGCCGCATCCTCGCAGGGTATTTCCTACATCAGCAATACCGAAGGTGTTGTTCCCACCGTGACTTATCTCGCAACACCCACCGCATCCAATGCAAAGGCTGTTGTTAACAAACTGCGTTCTCTCTTATATTCGGACAGTTCATTTGTTAAAACCAAGGGAACCGCACTCCGCGATATTTTTACCGGAGATGCGCTGATGTTCATGACAGACGGACTGTATGCGGCGGAACTGATATCAGACAGCGATGCTGATTGGGGAATACTTCCGCTTCCGAAGTTTGACGAAGCACAAAAGGAGTACATCTCTCCCATGATGGACGACTCCCCTGTGTTCTGCGTGCTTAAAAACACGCCGAAATATGAAACCTCGGGACTGATTCTCGAAGCACTGAATCTGGCTTCCTACGAGTATGTTACAGAGTCCTATATAAACAGGCACATCGACTATGTTCTGCGCGATGACGGTTCTATCCATATGCTTGAGCTTATATGCGATACAGCGTGGACAGATTTCGCCCATATGTACGCTTCCGGCATTTCAAATCTTGAATCTGCAACATACGGAGCGATATACAAAGCGGTAACAACACGCTACAACATTGATTCGCTGTACAATAATCTAAAAAATGCCGTCAATCGCGCGGTTGCCGCAAAAATCAAGGTGTACAACTAATAGAATATATAGTTTTGTGCTATATTTCAGCAATCAATACGCAAAGCCGCCTGCACGTTTGTGCAGGCGACTTTCATTTTTAATGGGTGGTCTTAACGATTTCAACGTCCGACTTGTAATATTTTATTACCTTCAGTGTCTTTTCAGTGGCTTCAAAGAATACTGCGCGAGAAGCTCCGCTCTCATCTTTAAATACGGCATAATAGATGTCGGGATTATCCATTGAAGAAACACCGCATATACGGTCCTTTTCATCAAATGCATCTGCCTTTGGCTTGTTTTCACCCCTGTACGGAGCAATAACATCCATGGCACTTATACGCACACGGCAAAGCTCACGCATACTTTTTGCGCCGTACACCTCTATGAGTTTAAATTCGCCGTCAAGTATGTAGTATTCATACTCAACTTCAACAAATCTCCATGTAAAGAATATAAGTATCCATGTAAGTACAGGAAGAAGCGCAATGATCGGCAGAATATTCATTGTAGTAAAAAGCAAGAAGTATGCCAGAGCAAACACCACATATCCTATAATCATAAGTATACGCGAAAGTTTGTACTTCCCCTCCGGCTTCTTTTTTACACCGTAGTTTACAAAGGTGCTAGCCGCCTTATCGCCCATGTCCGCAGTGCGAACATATTTTTCAAGCTTTTTCTTTGGCATATAATCCTTCTCCAGACCACAAAAATTGACTTCGTACATTGTAGCATATAACGAGGGAAAAGTCAATACAATATTTCCCCTTTACTATTTACAAAATAAGAATAAAATGGTATAATTGATATCAGTAAATTTACGGGGAGTTAGAAAAATGTCATACAAGCTTGCCATATTCGACCTTGACGGCACTATTCTTGATACACTTGAAGACCTAACAGATTCGGTAAATCATGCACTTATAAAAAATACTATGCCGATGAGAACTGTTGAAGAAATACGAAATTTTGTTGGGAACGGCGCAAGACTGCTTATAGAACGCGCCGTTCTTGCGGGAAGCCCATCGGATACCGCAGACAAAGTGCTTGGTGACTACCAGGAATATTACGCTACGCACTCCGATATAAAAACACGCCCGTATCCCGGAATCATAGATATGCTGACCAATCTGCGCGCCGCAGGATGCATGACGGCAGTTCTCTCAAACAAGCCTGATGCCCCTGCAAAGGCACTGTGCGAGCGGTATTTCCCCGGATTATTCCATATCGCCTGCGGCGAAAAAGCAGGTGTGCCGAGAAAGCCTGCACCAAACGGCGTTATGTACATATTAGAGAAGCTTTCCGTTTCTCCGAAAGATGCCGTATACATAGGCGACTCCGATGTTGATATAGAAACAGCAAAAAACGCAGGACTTGACTGTATCAGCGTAGATTGGGGATTCAGAGATGCCGAATTTCTCCGGGGTCACGGTGCAAAAAACACAGTGTCGACTGCCCCTGCGCTTGAAAAACAGATTCTTGAATAGAAATACGGAACACGCCGCCGAAGCTGTATTCGGCGTCGTACTTCTCTATTTTGCTCAGTCGATAATCTTAACCTTGTAGCCTACGGAATACTCCGCGCCAACAGGGAGAGTGATAGCATAAGGCTTATCCTCAAAATTGCTTGTTTCATCAAGGTGGGCCGGCAGACCGTTCCAAGGCTCAATGCATACAAAAGGTGCCTTCTTTTTAGGAGGAGTCCAAACACCGAGAGCGTTAAAGCCGTCAAAGTCAAGCTCTAAGCCCTTACCGGTTACTTTATGTACCAGCTTTACCTTGCGGCTCTTAAGCTTCTTTGTAAGAAGCACGTCCACGTCGTAATCCTCGTGCGTCAGCTCCCACTCATTGGTGTTCTTAAGCTTGTCAACAGCAGGAAGGGACTTGTCAATGTATCCTCCGCCGTAATTGGTTGTATATATAACTTCCTCGTCCTCAATCTTCTCAAATACAAGCTTATAGTCCGAGAATTTCTCGCCATCGTTAATAGGACAGCGGAATCCGGGATGACCGCCTATGCAGAATACGATAGGCTTATCGTCGGTATTAACCACCTTAAACTCTGTAGTAAATCCTTCGTCGGTGATCTTATGGGTGATGAGCAAACGGAACTTGTAGGGATATACCTTTTTAGTTTCAGCAGAATCGGTAAGGAGGTATACCAGCCTGTCATTTTCTGCCTCGAGAAGAGTAAATTCCATCTTGCGGGCAAAACCGTGCTTCTTCAGGGGGTATGCCACTCCTCCGAATTTTACACTTTCATCAATGTTGGCGCCAACAGTGGGAAAAAGCACCGGAGAATGTCCTGCCCAATATTCGGGAATACCCTCCCATACATATTCCTTGCCATTAAGCTTATAGGAAATAAGCTCGCCGCCAAGAGTAGAGCACACTGCGCTGGCACGGGCGGTCTTAATTTGCGTATCCATAGTTGTTCTTCCTTTCTAAAAACAATAGACATCGGCGAGGTTAATACCCCGCCGATAAAATATTTCTATTCTTTCATCCTCGGAGGAAACTCATCTTTTTTGTCGTTGTTTTGATTTGCAGCTTCCTCAGCTTCTTTGCGCGCACGCTCTTCTTCATTTTCCTTTGCGCGAGCCTCGTTTTCAGATGCACTTCTGCGCTTCTTCTCGGCAGCCATTTCTTCAAGCTCCTCGATAGTAGGAGTTCCTTCCATAGCCGCATTAAACTGATCGGCATCCATTACCTCATTCTTCATGAGAAACTCTGCCACGAAATGAAGCTTGTCAACATTCTCGGAAAGAATCTCCATAGCAGTATCATACGCGGTATTGACAAGACGCTTGATCTCGCTGTCAATAAGCGATGCAGTATCATCGGAATAGTTCTTTGAGGTGTTGAAATCACGTCCGAGGAACACCTCGTCACCCTCATGCTCCGATCCGTACACGATAGGTCCGAGAAGATCGCTCATGCCGTAGCGTGTAACCATGCTGCGTGCGATGTTGGTAGCTCGCTGAATATCGTTTGAAGCGCCCGTGCAGATGTCACCGATTATAAGCTTCTCTGCCACACGTCCGCCAAGCAGTGATACGATCTCGTGCTCCATATCGCTCTTTGACATATGGGATCTGTCCTCAATAGGAAGCGGAAGCGTGTATCCTGCCGCACGTCCTGCCGGAATTATGGATATCTGGTGTACCGATGTGTTTGGCTGGAGCTTCTTCATGACAATAGCATGACCTGCTTCATGATAAGCGGTAATACGCTTATCTTCCTCGTGTACCACCTTAGACTTCTTATTGGGACCGACAATAACCTTTATGGTTGCTTCCTCGATCTCATCATTTCCAATAAGGCTCTTATCCTTTCTTGCCGCAAGAAGTGCCGCTTCATTAAGAAGATTTTCAAGGTCAGCACCGGTAAATCCTACGGTTGTTTTTGCAAGCGTTCCGAGATCAACATTATTCTCGAAAGGTTTGTTTCCTGCGTGAACCTTCAGTATCTCTTCGCGACCCTTAACATCGGGGTAATTTACAGTAATTTGTCTGTCAAAACGTCCCGGGCGGAGAAGCGCAGGGTCAAGAATATCGGGACGGTTAGTCGCCGCCATTACAATAACGCCCTCGTTTGCGCCGAAGCCGTCCATTTCAACAAGTAGCTGATTGAGCGTTTGCTCGCGCTCATCATGTCCGCCGCCGAGTCCTGCTCCGCGATGACGTCCCACTGCATCTATTTCGTCAATGAATACAATACTTGCCGGATTCTTCTTTGCAGTATCAAAAAGGTCGCGTACACGGGATGCACCAACACCGACATACATTTCAACAAAGTCCGAACCGGAAATAGAATAGAACGGAACGCCTGCCTCACCTGCCACAGCTTTTGCAAGCAGGGTCTTACCTGTACCGGGAGGGCCTACAAGCAGTACACCGTGGGGTATGTGAGCACCAAGCTTTGTGAACTTTGCAGGATCGCGGAGAAATTCCACAACCTCCTGAAGTTCAGCTTTTTCTTCATCCGCACCGGCAACATCCTTGAAGAAAACCTTTTTCTTTTCATCAGCCCCAAGTCTTGCACGTGCCTTGCCGAAATTGGCAACCTTCCCGCCTCTGCCGCCTGCCTGATTCATAAGAATGAACCAAAATACAATAAACAGAACGATGACGATAGCATAAGGCATGAGACCTACCCACCAAGGAAGAGTCTGCGGCTCTGCAATATTATAGGATTCAAGCTTACCGTCAATGAGCTGTTCGTCGATCATCTCCCCGAACTGATCCCAGAACATACCGAGATCGCGCAGAGTAAATGTCTTTACCTCGCCGTCGTGGGTGTTCAGCGTAAGCTTATTGTCGCTGTCAATCTCAAAGGATTTGACATTTTCAATATAAAATTCTTCGTAAATGTCACTGTAGATCACTTCTTCGCCGGGCTGATTTCCAAATAGCATAGCGGTGGAAACAAGAATCACACCAATCAGAACGACATAGAAGATCAAAATTTTGTAGTTTGATTTCATTACTTACCCCATCTTAATATAATAATTGCCAAGTCCTTACTGTTTAAAGACTTTTTAGATTCAGATATTATCTTACTACTATAGCCCCGGTATTACTTTTCATAAACTTCGGGCTTCAGAATGCCTATGTAAGGCAAAGCCCTGTATTTCTCCGCAAAGTCAAGCCCGTATCCCACAACAAATTCGTCCGGAATTTCCATGCCGCAGTAATCGGGAGTAAAATCCACCTCGCGGCGTGACGGTTTGTCAAGCATGGTAACAGTCTTTACACTGCGAGCACCCTTTAGTTTAAGATAATCTACAAGGTACGACAGCGTCCTGCCGCTGTCAATAATATCCTCAACGATCAGAATATCCGTTTCCGGAAGATCTGAGCGGTAGAGATCAAGAATAATATTTATAGATCCGCCAGACTTTGTGGAACGGCCGTAAGAAGAAACCTTCATGAAGTCTATCTCAACGGGAATGCCGATCTTTTTCATAAGATCGCCCATAAATACCACAGAGCCTTTGAGAATACAAACGAGAAGCAGTCTTTTTCCGTTGTAGTCCTGACTTATCTTTTGTGCTATGCGAGAAACAATATTCTGGCATTCTTCCTCGCTGACAAGTATGCTTTTTATGTCGTTATTCATTTTCTTCTCCGTTGTAATAATATATAAGTGTGATTCCGCCGCCGTCCTTTATCCGGTCAGCAACAGGGAATCCGGGAACCCAAACAATTCCATCACCGTCACAAATTACGGGAGTTTTGATTCGGCGCTCTATGCTGATCCCCCTGTCATTGTAAAGCTTCTTCAGCTTCCTTGTCATTCCGCCAAAAACGTAGGAATCACCGTCGCGACGGGAGCGCGCAACAAGCACACGATTTATTTTATCAGAATTTACCTGCATGAGTATTGATAATTTGTAAATATTTTGCAGGGTTTCGTTATCTTTTTGTAAATCCTGGCGGGATATATCCCCGTTTGCGACATAAATCGCAAAATCCGGTGATTCAAAGCGGTTTATGCCCGGTTTAAGCTCCATTTGAAACTCGAAGGCCTCTGTATCAGGTGCATTTGTAAAAAACAGGTCTCCATTCTCGATTTTAGCCCGTACTCCGCCTGTGAGGGAAACCGAAGAACCGTTTTTGCCGTTTTTGGCAAGCTTCAGCACGTCTTTAATGTGTACGCGCTCAAGTGAGCGTCCGCCGGCGGCAGAATACATTGCCAAAATGACTCTTGAAGCAATTGCTTCATGGGCATCTGCAATAAGTTCTGCCTTTATTTTGCCTTTTTTCACATACGAATCGGCAAACAACTTCGCTTGGGTCTCAATATAGTTGCTGTCACATCTGAGACTGCATGACATACGAAAAACAGTATCAATCACCGAGGGATTCATCCTCCGCAGTGATGGAATTATCTCATGCCGTATATAGTTGCGCGTATAAGCGGTGTCATCATTAGTGCTGTCAAATATATATTCTATGCCGTTTTCCTCGCAATATCCCAAAATATCGCTTTTCGCGGCACCGATAAGCGGTCTTATTACCCTGATACCTGAATCTGTACGAACAGGCGGAATACCGCGAAGTCCGCCGAGTCCGCTTCCGCGGGCAAGATTAAAAATCACCGTCTCCGCATTATCATCGGCATTGTGTGCCGTTGCAATGCAGGTAAGACTCTCGCTCTGGGAAATTATCTCGGCAAACGCCGCATATCTGTATTCACGCGCCGTCTCCTCAATACCTTTACCGCTATCCTTTGCAAGGCGCGGTATGTCGGCATAGCGAACAGTAAACGGTACACCAAGCTTTTGGCACTGTTCTCTGCAAAATTCCGCATCGCGGTCTGCTTCAGCACCGCGTATACCGTGATGAACATGAACTGCATGAATATCAAGTCCGCGCTCACGGCACACACGCCCCAAAATATGGAGAAGTGCCGACGAATCAGCTCCGCCGGAATACCCTACAAGAACACCGCTCTCCGAATCAAGCATAGAACACTCATCTATGGTTTTCAGAGCCTCGGCATATAAATCAAATTTCTGCTTCATCTGAAATTCATCACATAGGTGCTTCGGCAGTACCGTCCGGAGCGAGAGAAGTAAACTTGGTGTACTGACCGAACCATCCCATAGGAATAGTACCGGTTGAGCCGTGACGGTTCTTTGCCACCACAACATCGGCAACATTCTGCTTCTCGGGGTCGGTCTGATAATAGTCACGGGACAGGAACATGATTATATCCGCATCCTGCTCAATTGCACCCGAATCGCGAAGGTCAGAAAGCATAGGCATTTTATCGTTTCCCTTACGGGATTCCGGATTACGGGACAGCTGTGCGCAGCATATCACGGGAACCATAAGCTCCTTTGCAAGAAGCTTAAGATTTCTCGATATATCACTTACTTCCTGAACACGGTTATCGATCCTGCGGTCACTTTGCATAAGCTGCAGATAGTCAATAACCACAAGGCCCAGATTCTTCACACGGCGAAGCTTTGCTTTCATGCCTGTTGCTGTAATTCCGGTGGTATCGTCAATTAAGATATCGCATTCCGACAGCGTGGCAGATGCATGGGCAAGCTTTGTCCAATCCTCATCGGTAAGCTCACCTGAACGGATATTGTGGCTGTCCACAAGTGCCTCGCTTGAAAGCAGACGGGACACAAGCTGCTGTGCCGACATTTCAAGAGAGAAGATGCACACAGCTTTTTTTGACTCGCGCGCCACATTGGAAGCAATATTTAAAACAAACGAGGTCTTACCCACACCGGGACGTGCACCGACAATTATCATATCGCTCTTTCCCATGCCCACCAGCACCTTATCAAGGTCGCCGAAGCCTGTGGGAGTACCAATAGTATCTGCACGGTTTGTCTGAAGCTGATGAAGATGCTCGTAGGTCTGAACAAGCACCTCACGGATATGTGTGAAGCCTTTCTGCTCATTGCCCTCGGCAATTGCAAATATCTTCTGTTCAGCATTGCCCAGTATATGCGATACCTCGTCCTCAGCACTGTACGCCGATTCCGAAATTTCCTCAGAAGCGGTAATAAGACTGTGAAGCAGGCTCTTATCCTTAACAATGCGTGCATAGTCCTCCACATTAGCCGCTGACGGAACAACATCCGCAATCAGCTTTATGTAGGACTTGCTGTTATTTTCGTCATACACGCCGCGGTGCACCAAGGTATCTATGAGCGTAACTATATCAATATCGCGGTTTTTAATATACATATCCTGCATTGCAAGATATATCTGCGAGTGCTCGTCAAGGTAAAAATCCTCACTTTTCAGTATGCCCGCAATAGCATTAAAGCATTCCGGGTCAATTAGAATCGAACCGAGCACCGACTGCTCCGCTTCAAGAGAAAAGGGGAGCTTACGAGCGGTAATATTGTCAGCCATGATTACTTTTCTTCGTTCACAAGAACGTTGATCTTGCCTACCACCTGCGCATGAAGCTTTACTTCAACCGTATGCATACCGAAGGTCTTAAGCGGATTATCAAGCATGATCTTACGCTTGTCAACGGTAATATCAGCCTGTGCGGCAAGTTCATCAGCGATGTCCTTTGTGGTAACGGAGCCGTAGATAGTGCCGTCCTTACCGGGTTTTGCGGAGAGCTTAATAACCACAGTTTCAAGCTTTGCCGCAGTGTCCTTGGCATTCTGAAGCTCTACCTCGCGCTTATGCTTTTCGGATTCCTCGCGTCCCTTGATCTCGTTAAGCGCCTTGTTGTCGGCAATGATCGCAAGTCCCTTGGGAAGCAGGAAATTACGTGCATATCCGTCGGAAACATTTATAAGCTGGCCCTTTTTGCCCTGAGATTTTACATCCTGTGTCAATACAACTTTCATTTTATTTACTCCTTATTTGTGTGTAACTCTTCTACCTAATCTTAATTTTTCTTCATATAATCGTCTATTGCATCTTTAAGTGCCGTCAGTGCCGAGGTCATGGACACATCCTTTAAGAATGCGCCTGCCGCCTCGTAATATCCTCCGCCGCCCATCTTTTCAAGTATAAGCTGTACGTTTATATTTCCTGCGGAGCGAGCTGATATATGCACGCTGTCATCAATCTGAACAAGCGCAAAGCTTGCCATAACGCCGCTTACGGAAAGCAGCTTGTCCGCCGCCTTTGCCGCCGCCACGCGATCTTGAGGCGCGCCGTCGCTGTCGCTCATGGAAATAGCAAACATCTGACGGTATGTGACAACATTCATGGAGAATTTCGCTTCTCTCATGAAATCTTCAAGTCCTGATTTAAAGAACCACTGTACCTCGGTGGGATTTGCTCCCTCAGAACGCAGATAAAGCGCGGCACTGAAGGTTCTTACACCCGTATTGCGGGAGAACTGCTTTGTATCAAGAAGCATACCTGCATAAAGCGCGTCAGCTTCCTCTCGGTGAAGTCCGCCGATGGGGAGTGCCTGTTCAAGCATTTCCGAAACAAGCTCGCAGGCAGAGGATGCGGACGGCTCAATATAGGAGATAGCCGGCTCATGCTTATAATCGCCCGTCTTTCTGTGATGGTCGATTATGGCGATCATGCCTACGTTGTCAGCAATATCGGGAGCTTCAAACTGCACGGGATTATTAACGTCAACTATAACAAGAAGCGTGTCCGAATGTATCATATCCTGCCCGGTTATGCTGTCAACAAATATATCGGAATATTCGGGAAGCGGTGCTACACGTGCAATCGCACTCTTTATATTGGCATCCTCGCGGTCTGCCACAATATTGGCTTTTACGCCGCAGAACATGGCAAGTCGGGCGATACCGATACACGCACCGATTGAATCGTAGTCAGGGTTCTTGTGACCCATGATAAGCACATTGTTTGCCTTTGCCATACAAAGTGAAAGCTGATTTGCAATAACTCTGGCACGAACCTTTGTACGTTTTTGTACGGTCTTTGTGCGTCCACCGTAAAATTCTGTATTGTGGGTGTTTTTAACCACCACCTGATCGCCGCCGCGCTGAAGCGCAAGATCGAGAGATGCGTGTGCATCGCGGTCCTTGTCGGCAAGACTGCCCTTAACACGGGATATACCGATAGAAACGGTAACAGGCATACTTCCCTCACCGATCCGAACCTCGCGGATTCGGTCAAGCACATCGAATTTTCGTTCAATGAACTCATCAAGGTAACGCGCTTCAAACAGGAATATAAACTTGTCGCGCTCGTATTCCTTAAGAATACCGCCAACAGAATCAGCCCATTCTTTAAGAATAGCCTCAACCTGTGCCGCCGCCGCGCGGTACTTCTCCTGAACGAACTGCATAAGCTCATCAAGATTATCAATCATAACATAGGCAATGATTGTCTCCTCGTCGGAAAGTCGCTTTGCAAGCTGTTTTAGCTCAGTGCGCTCGTTCCATACGGTGATTATATAATTCTTTCCCTGAGAGGTTATTTTATAGCCTTTAATGCGGAATACACGGTCATATGCAACCGCCTCCACACCGTCGGGATAGGTTATGTCATCGGGGGATGCGGATGTATCTTCAAGAATGCGGTCGATTGTAACGTCCGCAACACTGTCTATATACTTGGCATACAGCACTTCCCTTGGATTTGCGGCACCTGTGAATGCGTTGTTGTACCATATGATCTTTCCCGATTCATCGCATATAACCACGGGAAGATACAGCTTAAGTATAAAATCAAGCGTAATATTCCCAAGTATGGGTGACAGCTTTTCATCGTCGGGATCAGCCATGCGGAAGCTGAAAAAGCCGTAAAGCTTAAGTGCTGTAAATTCAGCCAAAACAAGGCATACAAGCATAACTCCACCGACAGTAAGGGCGTCAAGCTCGGAAAAATGCATGAGCACGCCGTAGAGAGCAAAGAAGAATACAGCAACGATAAGCACGATCATTACTCGCCGCGAAAATACAAGCGGCTTTTTATCATATTTGTTTTTGTGGCTCATTTTGTTTCCTTTCCGTTATCCTGCATTTTGCGGCGCGCTCTGTTTTCACGGAACGTGACGATAACGCCAAGCGCGCACAGAAGTATAATTATGGACGAGGGATTGATAAGTGCAAGAAGCAATGCGGGAATGAGTATAAGCCTGCTCATTCGGCCCATAGACGCTTTTCCTCGAAGTCCCAGCACAACATCACGTGCGCCGCAGTAAAAAAATCCGGGAGAGAGTATCAGAATAAGATTCTCCGCCGCCATAAGCGGAAGTGACATATTCCGAGAGGTCGCTGTCAGAACAGACACCGCATATGCCGCCAAATATATTGCGGCACTTACAAAGTCAAGCTCAATACGCCATCTTACAGGCTCACGGAATATCTCAACTGTGGGTCCGTCCTTGGTAATCTTTGCGGATATGCCGACCCTGAGTCCGGCAGGAAAAATGCTATCAACTCCGAAAGCAGATGCAATCACACGTGCCCCAAGCGTAACGAAATATGAAAGCACTATCATCACAGTGCCTACACTGCCTATAAGCATAGACTTGGCATAGTACAGAAGCTTCTTTGCATCCACTGCCGCAAGCGTGATATTCGCCTCGTCGGCAAGCTCTTTAAGAAGATTATTGTAATATTCGATTATCGGCTCATATATACTGTCCAGCGCCGCATTGATGCTCTCGGCATTGAGTGCACCAAACTGTGAATAAACCGCGGCGGCGAATGCCGCAAGCATCAGAACCGTACCGCAGAATGCCGCAGCAGCAATAGATGCGGAGCGTCCCATTTTCATGCGCAGTGTCAGATAAACAGCCGCCGCCATGATAAGCGGATAAAGCGCGGTCAGCATTACATCAAACGAGCGTGCATACACCACTGCCGCACCGTATGCCGCAAGATTAACAGCCGCGGTGCCGAAAAGCCATGGTGCTGAATTTCCGGCATCAAGCAATACAACAATGTTGAGAGCCGCCGCAAGTATACCGCAAAGTAGTCCAACCATTCCAAGCGCTCCCGTTGACCATATGAAGCTAAGAATGCAAATCGCCGCTAAAAAGGCGATACGCGCAGGTATTGTAAGGTGTACAGATTCACCGATATTCTTATTATCCATATTACCACCTCACAGTCAGCCAATGGCAACAATACGCCATGTTAATCTATATTATACCACTTATTTTTGAATCTGTCTATATTTTAATGAAAAAAGTTTATATATTTTTGCGTTTTGTGCGCTTTTTTAAACGCAAAAAAGCGAAAACCGGGCAATAATTGCGCCAAATTTCCGCTTCACTTAATTTTTCCACACTCAGCTTATCCCAAACAGCGTCAGAACAAGCGGTATTGTGGCGCAAGCCAAAATACTTGACACAAACGCAAGACTTGCTCCTATCTCACAGTTTTCATCAACAAGTCGGGGAAAAACGATTGTGTTAAGCCCGCACGGCATGGAAACAAACAATACAGCACAAACAAATACGGCGTGGAACACCGCATTGTCAAGCAGAGAGAGTGCCGCCCCCGATGCCATAAGTATTCCGCCCACCGTAATCGGTATAACTATAAGGCGAAGGGCACTCAAAGCATAGGAGCGCTTACTTGTAAGGAGTGATGCCGGCTTGAAATCGGACATAACGATACCGGCAAGGAGCATACTTACAGGTCCCATACAACTGCTTCCCATAGCGGCTATCGACCCGATTGCCGAAGGGAGCTGTATGCCTGTAATTCCAACCGCGCCTCCCACAAAAAACGCAATCATTGGCGGATTCAGAAGTCGCTTCAGGCTGACCTTGGATTTTGTCAGCATACAGTATGCATATGTATAAACGTAAAATACGGCAGGGAAGGTGAACATCATGAAGTCCATGAGTCCTGCACTGCCGAAAAGCCCTTCAGTCATTGCAAATCCGAAATATCCGTAATTTGCAAGCGTAAGAGAGTATTCATACACTCCCTGCTCATACTTATCCTTGGAAAACAGCTTCCCCACCGCGTGCATACCGAATGCAAGCAGAAGCAGCATTACCGTACCCGATATCAAAAGCACATATTTATCTTTTACGTACGTAGCCGTAAACTGTTTAGAAAACGTATTGTAGCCGTTGCAGGGCGAAAACACGAACACAAGAAGCGATGACAGAATCTTTGAGTGCTCGGACTTCACAATCCCGAATTTTGCAAGCGCATATCCGACAGCAATAAAAGAAAACAGCGTAAATACCTGTGAAAATACCGTATACATATTTTTCTCCAAAGTAAATTGGCACTATATCCCATATCTGAGTTTTCAACAAACAAAAGTATACCACAACGCCGCAGAAAAGTCAACAATATTGAAATATTTCTCGGGTACGTAAATTTTCTCTTTATCCTATTGAATTATTGTGTATATTATGATACAATAAATATATAAAAATAATTTATACTTGGAGGTATTTAACTATGGGACTCATCAAGGCAGGTTTGGGTGCTCTTGGCGGCACTCTCGCCGATCAATGGAAAGAATTTTTCTACTGCGAAGCAATTGATAACGACACCCTGATGGTAAAGGGTCAGAAGGTCATCGGGAATCGCTCCTCAAATACAAAGGCGTCCGACAATATTATCTCAAACGGCTCAGGGATTGCCGTTGCAGACGGACAGTGCATGATCATCGTTGAGCAGGGCAAGATCGTTGAGGTCTGCGCCGAGCCGGGCGAATTTACCTACGATTCCTCAACCGAGCCTACCATTTTTGCCGGAAATCTCGGCGAATCGATCATAAACACATTCAAGCTTATCGGCAAACGCTTCACCTACGGCGGCGACACCGGTAAAGATCAGCGTGTGTATTATTTCAACACCAAGGAAATCCTCGATAACAAATTCGGAACGCAAACGCCTATCACCTTCCGCGTAGTGGATTCGCGAATCAACTTTGACGTTGACGTATCACTTCGCTGCAACGGCGTGTACACATTCCGCCTTGTTGACCCACTGAAGTTCTACACCAAAGTGGGCGGCAACGTAACCGAATCCTACAGTAAAGAAATGCTCCGCGACACTATGAAGACCGAGTTTCTCAGTGCCCTCGGTCCGGCACTTGCAAAGCTCTCAAATCTTGAGCTTCGCCCAAATCAGATTCCTGCTCACACAAGCGAGCTTGAAGTATTCCTTAACGAGGAGCTTGCAGGCGAATGGGGCGAGCGCGGAATCGGCGATGTAAAGGTAGCGATCAATCCGCCGAGCCTCACCGACGAGGATCAGCAGATGCTGAAGGATGCGCAGAAAGCGGCTATGTACAGAGACCCCACCATGGCAGGCGCAACACTGGTTGGTGCGCAGGCTGACGCTATGAGGGCGGCGGCTTCCAACTCCGCCGGAGCTATGACCGGCTTTATGGGTATGGGAATGGCTATGAATCAGGGCGGCGTCAATGCACAGAACCTGTTCGCTATGGGACAGCAGCAGACTGCACCTGCACCAGCCGCTGACGGCTGGAAATGTGCCTGCGGTGCTGTCAACAAGGGCAAATTCTGTGCCGAGTGCGGTGCAAAGAAGCCCGAAGCACCTGCGGCTGATGGCTGGAAGTGCGCTTGCGGCACTGTCAACAAAGGCAAATTCTGTGCCGAATGTGGTGCGAAAAAGCCTGTGGGCGCTCCGCTCTACAGATGCGATAAATGCGGATGGGAGCCTTCAGACCCCACAAATCCGCCGAAATTCTGTCCCGAATGCGGTGACAGATTCAACGAGAACGACGCGAAATAATGAGTGAGCTTTCAACATACAAATGTCCGTGCTGCGGCGGTACGATTGAATTTGACACCGCGTCGCAAAAGCCGAAATGTCCGTACTGCGACACGGAATTTGAGCTTGATGCGCTTAAGCACTACGACGAAGACCTGAACATTTCCGACGATGACCATATAAATTGGGAGGACAGCTCCACCGATAAATGGACGGAGGGAGATGCCGAGGGGCTTCGCGTGTATGTATGCGACACCTGCGCCGGCGAGATAATCGCCGAGGACACCACCGCCGCATCCAAGTGCCCATACTGCGGCAATCCCATCATTATGAAGGGACAGCTTGCAGGCGACCTTAAGCCGGACCTTGTGATACCCTTTAAGCTTGACAAGAAAGCCGCCAAGGCGGCGTACGAGCGTCATATCACGGGTAAACCGCTCCTCCCTAAGGTATTCAAGGACCAGAACCACATCGACGAGATAAAGGGTATTTACGTCCCATTCTGGGTATACGATGCAGAAGCGTCGGCAAGCATACGCTACCGCGCAACAAAGACCCGTGCATATACCACCCCCACGCACAACTGCGTGGAAACGAGCTACTATTCCGTCACTCGCGGCGGCAACGTGGCATTCAGCCACGTACCCGTAGACGGCTCAACAAAAATGGCGGATGACCTTATGGAATCTATCGAGCCTTTCGATTTTTCAGAGGCGGTGGACTTCCGGACCGCGTATCTTTCGGGCTATCTTGCCGACCGCTACGATGTGTCAGCCGAGGACAGCCGAAAGAGAGCCAACGAGCGCATCAAAAAGAGTGCCGAGGATGCTTTCAGAAGCACGGTTTCGGGGTATTCATCCGTTATGACGGAGCAAAGCTCCGTAAAATGTGATGGCGGCAAAGCAAGATATGTTCTCTACCCTGTTTGGCTTCTGAATACTACCTGGAACGACCAAAAATTCACCTTTGCAATGAACGGTCAGACAGGAAAATTCGTAGGAGACCTGCCGGTGGACAAAAAAGCTTACCTTAGATATCTGCTTATCGGTGCGGCGGCATCTTCTGCCATAATATTCGCTATTTTGAACCTGATAAGCATATTATAAGGGGGATTATTATGAAAAAGACATCAGCAATCCTCCTAAGCACTGTTTTTGCGGCGTTTCTGCTCATCTTTCCCATCAGCGCTGACCGAACGCTCCCACTTGTGGTAGACGATGCCGCGCTTTTGTCGGAACACGAGCGTGAAGCACTTAACAGTACGCTTGAAGCCATCTCAGAGGAAATTTCGGCGGAAATCGCCATTGTCACCGTGACCGACACATACGGAAAATCCGCCATGGACTATGCTGACGATTTCTATGACGAAAACGGATACGGATACGGTGACGGTGACGACGGTGTGCTTCTGCTCGTTGATATGGGAGCGCGTGAATGGTGGATAACCACACACGGCACCTGCGAAACCGTTCTGTCCGACAATGTGCTCTACACCATCGAAAACGCATTTATAGATGACCTTTCATCGGCGAATTATTACAACGCTTTCGTCATCTTCGCCGCGCTTTGCTCCGACTACATAGAAGCCGCCCAAAACGGCATTATTCTTGAAACCAATGCTCCATATGACTACGATTACGGATATGACTACGGCTATGACTACGACTACGGGACAGTCGAGGAAAAATCCTCGCCTGCGGATTTCATTCTCCCCTCTGTTATCGCCGGATTTATCGTATCCTTTATCATGGTATCCGTGATGAAAAGCGGTATGAAGACCGTGTCAAGTCAAATCAGCGCTTCAAGCTATCTTGTGGACAACAGTCTGCGGCTGACCTCAAGCAGTGACAATTATCTCTACAGCAATGTGACCCGTACGCCGCGCCAGACCAGCTCACACAGCGGCACTCACCGCGGCGGTGGCGGAAGTCACCGAAGCTCCTCCGGTCGCTCTCACGGCGGCAGAGGCGGCAGATTTTAAGACAGAGGTATAATTTTACACCCCTCGGCTCATTTGCCGAGGGGCGTGTTTTTGTGGCAACGGTGGTATTTTTCTTGTAGGGGAGAGGTTCCCCCTCCCGTTTGTATATTTGCGCCTAACCGCGAAACGGGAGGTGACCCCTCCCCCCTGCAAATATTTCGCCCCATTTTCAAAAAAGACGCCGCCTGTGTG
>JAZTWV010000044.1:0-39337 GCA_045636145.1 Candidatus Flemingiibacterium sp. | reverse complement strand
GTTCGACAGACAGTTCATCGCGAAAACGAGAACGAATGCAACCGACGATGCCGCAACCTTGTACGGATCGTCCGTAGATCCGATAAAGAAGGTATCCGCGAGGTTGTATATCATCGTAATAAGCTGGCTTATGATTGTCGGAACGGCGAGTGTCGCAAGTGCCTTCGGCACAGGCGCGTTTTCAAATAATTCTCTGTTGGTGGTCATGCTTGTCCTCTCTTTTTTGCCGAGAGGCGGTTTATATCAGTTTTCTTGGCACAAGGCACTCATAAAACGCATACCAGGATGGTTTTGCTTGACAATTCAGCCTCGTTATGATACAATTATGATATCATAGCTTGATTGTTTGAAAGGAAGCCGCATATGAAGAAAAATTCGGATATTCCGCGCGTGTGTGAATTCTGCCGTTATGCAAGTGAGATAAAAGCAACCGGAGATATGCTGTGCTCTTATCGTGGGGCGGTTGATAAGGAGTATGTGTGCCGTAAGTTCGTTTATGACCCCCTTAAACGTGTTCCGCGCCCACTTCCGGAGCTTATTTCTCTTGAGGATATATAATATTACAAAAAAACGGCAAAAAATGTATATTTTTTACACAAAATATTAGAAGATTGTCAAATTTTCATTATGCCCTTGCAATTTGCAGTTTGAAGTGATAAAATATATAGTATATTAAAGAATTAAACATCTAATACGATTGCGAGGGATATATTAAAATGATTATTATCATTAAGCCAAATACTAAAAAGGAGCTTGTGACAGGATTTATATCGGATCTCGAAAAAACTCCCGGGCTTCAAGCGCATCTTGTTGACGGTCTTCATACAACTATTATCGGTCTTGTGGGCGATACCTCAAGGGTTGATATTGACAGCCTTCGTACAAACACCATTGTTGAGGAAGTAAAGCGCGTACAGGAGCCGTTTAAGAATGCTAACCGTAAATTCCATCCGGACGACACAGTTGTCAATGTAGGCGGACTTAAAATCGGCGGAGGGCATTTTCAGGTTATCAGCGGCCCATGCTCGGTTGAGTGTGAGGAGCAGATATGCGAAATTGCACAGCGCGTAAAGACTGCCGGCTCTGCTATGCTTCGCGGCGGTGCTTTCAAGCCGCGCACTTCTCCGTATGCATTTCAGGGACTTAAGGCGGAAGGTATTGATCTTCTGCTTGAAGCAAAGAAAAATACGGGACTTCCAATAGTTACGGAAATAATGGATGCGGCGCACCTCCCACTTTTTGAAAGCGTTGACATTATCCAAGTAGGCGCAAGAAATATGCAGAATTTTGAGCTTCTCAAGGAGCTTGGTCATACACGCAAGCCTATCCTTTTAAAAAGAGGTCTTGCCAATACCATAGAGGAGCTTCTCATGAGTGCCGAGTACATCATGGCAGGCGGTAACGAAAATGTTATCCTCTGTGAGCGCGGAATACGCACCTTTGAAACCACAACGCGCAATACTTTTGACGTGTCTGCAATTCCTGTGCTTAAGAAGCTTTCGCATCTTCCCGTTGTTGCAGACCCCAGCCATGCAGGCGGAATAAATTGGCTTGTTGAGCCCCTCGCCCTGGCGGCTGTTGCCGCGGGCGCGGACGGTCTTATGATAGAGGTTCACAATAATCCCGCAAAGGCACTGTCTGACGGCAAGCAGTCTCTTACTCCGGACGAATTCGATGATGTTATGGTAAAAATCAAGAACATCCTTGCCGCAATGGGCAAGAGTATCGGCTAAAATAAAAGTTAGCTCCCCGATTTTATCGGGGAGCATATTTTTAGCTGTGTGCCTCCGAGTCGATCTCGGTGTTTGTCATTACCTTCTCACTGTCGGATATAATCTTAGTTGCCATGTCGCGGAGCACATAAAATTCACCGTTTCCGTTGACGGTGTAGTATGCACGTCTTGTGGAGTAGGGGTAGAATTTAAATTCCGTGAGATTTCCGCTTCGGGTTTCTATTGTAAGGGTGAGATAGGGTTCATCTTTCGTCAGCGCAGAGACTTCATCTGCGGTGAGATCACCTGAAACATACCCTTGCAGATATATGGATAAAAGGGATTTGTAGAATTGGCGGAAGTTCTGAACTTCAGGCTTGAAACCGGTTTCGCACTCAGTTACAACAAGCTCCTTTGCCTCGCCTTCAAGGTCGTATATCCGCGTGGCGGTGTCGCTTTCAACTGTAATGGTAGCCACATCATTGATATTTATCATGAATATAGGTGAGTCCACCCATTTGATAAGATCCCATTCAAGCCATGAAACGCTGTCTCCGGGAACCTCGCATATAAGGTCAAAGAGAGCAGAGTAGGCGGAGTAATTTCCGTTTTCGTTCCTTTCGCTGAATACAACAAACTGTTCGATTCCCTGATACTTGTAATAGATGGTGTAAGCAGGTTCAAGCAGACCGTATTCCGTCAGCTCTTCCTCTGTTGGGGCATATGCCAATGTGGCATTTCCTGAAAAGCTTTTCAGTATTTCAAGAACCGTAGAGTAGCTTGTGGTGTTTACTGCATAGTTCGAGGGATAGAGCATCTGGTAAGCACTTGTTGATGCAGTTTCCTTCTTGGCTTCCTCATCAAGGAATGTTATCATCACATTCACATTATCACCCTGCATTACCGCAAAGTTTTGGATGGTGAAATAGTCGTTTGAATTCATCGGAAGGGTAAGGAGGGGTGTAATCATGTTTTCGAGGGGAAGGAGCACGGTTTTTGCGATATCGGAGCTGAGGACGTACACCGCGTTTCTGTCCTTGTAGCGCACATAATAGCCGGTGCCGCTTGGTGTGGGATCACCTATGTAAACAGTGTGCTCATCCCCGTCACGGGTGGTGAGTGTGTACCATGCAGGTGACTGCTCATCGGCAAGTCCGTATTCTGACATATTGTCGCAGTCTGTTGTTACACGTTCTGTGGAAAGGGTGTGTCCTACGCTTACCACAAGGGAGGAGAAAAGCTCCTTACTGTATGGTGCGCCCGGATGATCTGTGACGTAAAAGGCTTCATCTTCTTCGTCGTAATAGAAGCCGAATTCATCAAACTCGTTGTGGATGTCAATGGATTTTATATTCTTGCGCTCCGTATGCTCAAAAATCATAATACGGTTGTTTGTGCCAAGTACCTCTCCGTCAAGCAGCTCCACTGTTTCTTCTGTTTTCGCTTCAACGAAGTTTACGATAGGAAGAACTACGAAAAAGTAAGCACAGATGGCGGCAACTACAAAGAGTGCGATAATGAGCACCAGGCGGCGCTGCTTTTTAAGGGTGCCTACGCGTATCTTGTGATTAAGCGTTGGGCTTGGCACATCGGGGGCGGTGAATATTGTGGATTGATCGCCGTTTTGCAGATTGTTTTTATCCTGTTCCATCATGCGTTCTTTCTCCTGATCCAAATAATGATTCCGGCTATAAATACACAGGCAGGTATCGCAAGTGTAAGCACAATAGTCCATGTGCCTGCCTCAGACTGAAGAATATCAAGGGATTCATCCTCAAACACCTTAAAGTCAAGGTCGATGGGCACCTGCACCTTACCCATAGCGCGCATCATCGTGTAGATAATATCGCTGTTGGCGTAGGTGGGGGTCAGAAATGTATCTGCGGTGAAGTATTTTGAACCGATGGCGAACACATAGGAATAATGCTCTGTGTTGTCAATGTATCTGATCTCGCGGCTGAGTGCTACGAGAGGATAACGTCCTTCTTCCACAATCTTGCCGTCAACATACTTCTGAGCCTTGTCCGAGGTATAGATGGCGGTAGATGTCTGTCTTCCGTTGTTGTAGTCAAAAAGAAGATTTATAGGACTTGCGTAGTTAACGATAGTCTTGGGTGCTGTGCCAACCGAAACTATATCCTTAACAAGGGAAGCTCCGAGGGAATTTTCCTCGATGGAGTACTGACCGGAAATCGCGTAGTGGTTGATATCGATGGAATTTTCGGGGTCTTTCAGTACGGAATTGTCAAATTCAATACCCCATTCCACCAAAAATTCTTCAAGCTCGGGAAGCTCCTTGGTGTCCGGATCCATGAATACCATAACGTTTCCGAAGCTGTCAAGAAAATCGTCGATTTTCTCAATTTCCGACTTTCTTCCGGCGGAAACCTCAGAAATGCCCTCAAAATCCGTTACGGGACTTGAAATTATAAGAAGACGGGCATCTTCATGTATTTCTTCAGTTGTAAGGTCGATGGGACGAAGCTCATAACCTGCGTCATAAACAAGCTCCTGCAAGGACGTCGGTATGTACTCACCGTGAGTGGTGGTGAAATACGCGATGGGTGTTTCTGCCTGTGTGCACTGAACAATGGCGGTGATAAGCTTCTTTTCGCCGTTGAATGCCCAAGCGGTAGTGTTGTCGGTATCAACTATAAACAGTGCTTCAAGGGCAAATTTGCGAAATTCACTGCCGCTCTCAACTATAACTGAGCGGGCGTTTACCGCATCTGCCGCCGACGATTTGTATTTGATGACCGCCGTAGGATTTTTTATGGGGTCGATATAGTCGAATGTAATATTATCGTATTCCGCCGCCATTTCCTTTACAAGCTCAAAGACCATTTTCTGTGCGGCATTTGATTCCATAACGTCAAAAGGTGAGCAGAAATGAATCTGTACGGGTGCATCCACTTCATCAAGCAGTGCTCTGCCGGCATCGGTGAGACCGTATATTCCCGTTTCGGTAAGGTCTACATACCAATTGTTTTTGTACGCGAATGCAGAGAAGATTATATTAACTATGACAACAGCGGCAATAACCACTACTGTCAAAAGTACGGAAACTGTGCCGTGCTTTACTTTTTTGCCCATTTCAAGGGCTTTTTGATTGTTATTCATTGCTTTGTCCTCCTTTGCGGCATATCACGACCAACGGCGCTTTTCATATACGCGCACGGTGAGGAACATGAATATAAAGCAGATAGAGAAGTAGTAAAGAAGCGATGCTATGTCAAGAATGCCGAATCCGAAGTTACCGTAGCGGCTGAATACGGATATCCAGGTGAGCGCCGCTCTGATGGCATATACATCAATAAAGCTTGACAGGAAGCCTATAACAAGCATAAACAGTATAACGCCGATAGTACCAACGGCGGCAACTATTTGATTCTCGGTCAGTGCCGATATAAAAAGACCGATTGCTATAAACGCCGCGCCGATAAGAATGATTCCCACTGAGCTTGATATAAGCGTTGCTGTGTTGGGTGTGCCGTATTTATAGAGCAGGGGGAAGTTTATGAGACTGCCGAATATAAATGTTCCGGCAAACATTGTGAATGCGGCGAAAAACTTGCCCATTACCATACCCATAAGACTGATAGGGGCGGTGAGAAGAAGCTGTTCTGTGCGCGCCCTGCGCTCCTCGCTGAACATCTTCATGGTGAGGATTGGAACCAGCACGATAAACGCCCACATAATAAACTGAAAATATGAAGACAAACTGCTTTCCATTCCCATAAGGAGTGTGCAGAAAGCAAATATAAATGCGTTGACAGCAAGGAACATAGCCATGAATACATATCCAACGGGCGATGTAAAATAAGCCTGCATTTCGCGCTTGTATATAGCTAACATCAGTCGTTCTCCTCCTTACTCTCAAATTCGGGCAGTTTTATGTCAAACTGCGGTATTTCTCGGGGCTTTACGGGCGTCTGAGCCTTTTTGTCAACAAGAGATATGAATATATCCTCAAGATTTGTCCCCTCGGCTTCAAGACCTATAAGAGGCCAATTGTTTTTCGCCAGCATAAAGAAAAGGGATTTTCTTATGTCAACACCGGAGCTGCTCTCGATGGCGTACAGGAAGCTGTCATTTTCACGCTCACCTATAGCCTCTGCACGGGTTATCTCAGGCAGTGCACGAAGCTCATGAAGTATTTCGCGCTGAGGTCCGCAGATTCGCGCGCTCAGACGGCGTGTGCCCTCAAGCATATTTATAATGCTCTCGGTCTTTTCATCGGCAATAAGCTTGCCGGAATTTATTATAAGTATTCGGTCACAGACTGCCTGAACCTCCGAGAGAATATGTGTGGAAAGAATAACGGTGTGAGCCTCGCCGAGCGTTCTTATAAGCGAGCGTATCTCAATTATCTCTTTCGGGTCAAGACCAACGGTCGGCTCGTCGAGTATTATGACTGCCGGATTGCCAACAAGTGCCTGTGCGATACCTACGCGCTGTTTATATCCTTTTGACAGATTCTTTATAAGGCGGTTTTTATTGTAGTCGTCGGTTATCTTTACAACACGGCAGATTTCCTCAAGATGCTTTTTGCGGTTAAGTCGGCATCCCTTAAGATCATATACGAAGTTCAGATATTCGCGAACGGTCATGTCAAGATAAAGCGGCGGCTGTTCGGGAAGATAGCCGATAAGCTTTTTTGCCTCAATTGGTGCTTCGAGAATATTGATTCCGCCAACCTCTGCTGTGCCGAGGGTGGATGACATGTATCCCGTTATAATGTTCATGGTGGTGGACTTGCCGGCGCCGTTAGGACCGAGGAAGCCTACTATTTCACCTTTGCCAATGGAAAAGCTGATATCATCAACAGCGTATTTACTGCCGAAACGCTTCACCAGATTTTTTACTTCTATCATTGGAAGTTCCTCCAAAATTTCGATGATGTAAACAAAATGGGTAGGGGTTTAAGAATACCGTCGTGCCCCAATAAGAGACACGACAAAAGTATAACATATTTATTTGAATAAATCTTGAACAATCGCCCGGTGCGGCAAAGAAATCGGAAAATATTCTATATACCGTCACTTATGGCGGATAATATTCACAGTCCTGTCACATTGAGGTTTAAAGTGAGATCACCGACAGCATTGTACCGCGTTTTCCGTGAGATGCGCGGTGTGAGAAGAACAGGTCGGGATTACAGCAGGTGCAAAGCTCGGAAATATCAATGTTTTCATCGGCAATACCCGACAAAAGCAGGAAATTTCGGTTTAATCCCACAATGTCCGCATGAAGCTTCCCGTTGTGCTCACCAATAAATCTCGCGGCGGTGTCGTTTCCAACAAGCTCCATGACGGAATCTCTGAAATCCTCGCCTACCTCATAACAGCAGAAGCGGATAGACGGACCTATGGCGGCGATTATATTTTCAGGGCGCGCCCCAAGCTCCGCCATTTTTCTAACGCATTCGGCGGCGATTCCCAAAGCCGTTCCGCGCCAGCCTGCGTGCACAGCACCGATGATATTTGCTGTGGAATCGTGAAAGAGGATAGGCACACAGTCGGCTGTCTTTACGCCGAGAGTGACGCCATGTTTGTCGGTAACGTATCCGTCGCATGACTTGTCGGTGCTCCTCATATACCCCTCTCCGGCAACGGTCTCATCCGCATATATAACGTCGGGGGAATGCACCTGGTGACGGCTTATGACGCTTTCGGCTTTCACGCCAACCGCGGTGCAGAACAGGCGGAGATTTTCAAGTACCGTCCCGTTGTCATCACCACGCCTGAAGGCAAGATTAAGCGAGCTTGTGTGCTCGTGGGTACTGACTCCGCCGATTCGGGTTGCGAATCCGTGGGGGACGGTTATTCTATGGGATTTTAAGTATTTTACGCCGTTTTCGGCGGTTATAAGCTTAAATGACACGGCTACCTCACAAAGAGAAAAGTTTTATTACCTTTACAGCACTTCCGTCCGGATAATCGCGTACCTCACCGAGAGCATAGAAGCCGTCAGCTCCAAAAAGCGAGACGCGTGTACCGCTGTGGTAAGACGTGCCGATCTTCTTTTGATATATCTCATTACCGTCTCGGGACAGCTTTTCAAAGAAAGGCGGCAGTTTGATTTTGGGAAGGTCGCAAAACAGCGATTCTATGGGAAGAAGCAAGCTAAAACGCTCATCCTCGGACATTTCGCCAAGGGCATCAAGTGTGGTGCAGGAATCAATGGTGAAATTTCCGCTGGCAGTGCGGCAAAGTGCGCTCATAGCACCCCCACAGCCAAGCTTCGCGCCTATATCAGCGCAAAGTGTACGTATATATGTGCCTTTTGAGCAGTGAACGTCAAGAATATAGTCGGAGTGGGAAGCTCCCCTCGCGGCTTCAAGCGAAAACACCGTAATGGGACGTGCTTCGCGTTCAATGTTCACTCCCTTGCGTGCAAGATCAACCAGCTTTTGCCCGTCCACCTTAAGAGCCGAGTACATGGGCGGAATCTGCATAATTTCCCCCACAAATTCGCGGCATACCTCAAAAACTCTGCCGCAGTCGGGGATCTTATCGGTGCTTGTAAGTACAGTGCCGGTGGTGTCCTCGGTGTCCGTTGTCACACCGAGCCTGAGACCTGCACGGTATTTTTTTGTGTCGCTGACAAGCAGATCGGCGGCTTTTGTTGCTCTTCCGATAAGGATTGGCAGAACACCTGTTGCCATGGGGTCAAGTGTACCTGTGTGTCCCACCTTTTTTGTTCCGAACAAACGCCGCATACGGTTTACGCAGTCGTGTGAGGTAAGACCCTCCGGCTTGTTTAAAAGTATAACTCCCGATGGCTCGCTCATAGTGTGTCTGCTCCTTCAAATGCGCCTGCGGCATCAAGCTCTGAAAGCTCACGTTCAATTTCACGCACAAGCATAGCCTCTGCCTCAAATTCATTTTCGGCTGTTACCGTACAGCCGCCGGCACGCTTGTGACCGCCGCCGCCAAAGACAGCGCAGAGTTTAGCCGCATCGGCTACACGGTTGGAGCGCATAGATACCTTATAGAGATTTGGCGTATCCGGACTTTGCTTTATTGACATCCCCACCTCGACGCCTTCAATACCGCGTGTGAGTGTGATTATATCTTCGATATCTTCTCTTGTGACATCATTCTCGTCCATCATCGCCTTGGTGAAGTTTATGACGGCAAGGCGATTATTGTTATAAAAATGCAGGGCATTAAGTGCGGCACGTGTTGCCCTTATCTGGGAGATGGGGCGTGAATCGTAAAGCCGTCTTGCGATCTCCGAATGATTTATCCCTGCCGCATGAAGCGTTGCTGTGCGCAAATGAGTATCGGCAGTAACCGCTTCAAATTTAAAGCTTCCCGTATCAGAGCAGATTGCCGCATAAAGGGCAGTTGCCGCCGCTTTGTCAAGAAGATCGAATCCTCTCGATTTAAACTCGTCGAAAATGTCAACAATTATCTCGCCGCAGGCACCCACATCCCCAACATATGTCTTTTTTGCAAAGGGTGTGCCGAGCACATGGTGGTCTATGGCAAGGTCCACGCGGTCTGCGTATTCCTCCTCAAGACAGTCAAGGAGCTTGCTTGTGGAAACATCAACCGAAACCACGTATTCGGGGGTGAAGCCTTGCGGCAGTGTTTCAGGGCGCAGTGACTCCACGCTGAAAATAAATTGCAGGCGTTTTGGTACGGTAGGGTCCGAGTTTATGACCTCTGCGCGCTTTCCAAGACCCCGAAGCAGTGTGCGGAGCGCAAAGGCACTTCCAAGCGTATCGCCGTCAGGGCGCATATGGGTGAGAATAAGCACATTTGATGCCGCCTGAAGGCTGTCGCATACCTCAGAAAAAGAGATGTTTGAAAGCTCACTCATCGTCCTCGTCTCCGTTATCAATAATATCGGTAAATTCAATTTTATTAAGAAGCGAATTGATATGAGCACCGTATGCTATTGAATCGTCGGTGACAAAGGTAAGCTCAGGTGTCTGGCGAAGATTAAGGGTTTCCGCTATACGCTTTCTGATATAGCCGGATGCGCTCTTTAAGCCCTTTCCAACTTCCTTGGAATCTCCGCTCATTACCGAGTAATATATTTTCGCAAATTTAAGGTCCGGTGTAACATCTGCCGCAGTAACGCTGACAAAGGCGTCGGACACGCGGGGGTCTTTGATCTCACGGAGAATAGTTGAAAGCTCCTTTACCATTTCCTCGTTTATTCTTCCGCGTCTGTATTTAGCCATTTTTTACCTCCGAATGATTTTGATTTCGCTCCCCATGCCGGTTCGGCGAAATTATTTTGACGGTTACTGTTAAACCGCGTGAGAATCAATTATATACAATATATTTTATCATATATTATCGCAAATATAAAGGCTCTTTTGTAAATTTCTTTAGGAAAACAAAATTTTTTTCATAAAGGCGAATAAACCTTATGAATATATATTGAAATATTCATATTTTCGTGGTATGATATTAAGGTAATGAGTTAAAATTTCCATTGTTACATAGGACATTTGTTTAGAAAGGAACGTTCACAAAAATGGTAGAGCTTATAAACAACGGAGCATATCTTGCATTCGGAAATACGATTATCGAGGATGATGCATATGCCTCAGAGAGGCTTAAGGCACTGGGTAAAGATGGTATTTCCAAGGAGGAAGCCAAGAAAGGCACCATAGCTTACGGAATACTTAACGCTCACAATACATCGGGAGACGAAAATGAGCTTCGCATAAAATTTGATGCAATGGCATCTCATGATATAACCTATGTCGGAATTATACAGACCGCCCGTGCCAGCGGACTTGAAAAATTCCCCATTCCCTATGTGCTGACAAACTGCCACAACAGCCTTTGCGCGGTAGGCGGTACTATAAACGAGGACGACCATGTATTCGGTCTGTCCGCCGCACAGAAATACGGCGGAATCTATGTACCTGCTCACATTGCGGTTATCCATTCCTATATGCGCGAAATGATGAGCGGATGCGGACGCATGATACTCGGCTCTGACTCTCATACACGCTACGGTGCTCTCGGCACAATGGCAATCGGCGAGGGCGGACCTGAGCTTGTAAAACAGCTCCTCTGCCGCACATACGACATAAAGCGTCCTGAAGTGATAGCGGTACACATGACAGGCAAGCCTAAGGTTGGCGTTGGTCCTCAGGACGTGGCACTTGCTATTATCGGCGCGGTGTTCAAGAACGGATTTGTTAAAAACAAGGTTCTTGAGTTTGTGGGCGACGGTATTGCAAATCTTCCAATAGAGTTCCGTAACGGTATTGACGTTATGACCACTGAGACTACCTGCCTTTCATCCATTTGGATCACAGATGACGAAACAAAGCGTTACTTCGAGCTTCACAAGAGAGCGGATGCATATAGGAAGCTTTCTCCCGCCCCTGTTGCATACTACGACGGCGTGGTGAAGGTAGACCTTTCCTCGGTTGAGCCGATGATAGCACTTCCGTTCCATCCGTCAAACACCTATACCGTAAGAGAGCTTATTGACAACAGTGCTGATATTCTCCGTCAGGTTGAGCTTGACGTAGCGGAACAGCTTGACAACCCGAATATCAAGCTTTCACTTACCGACAAGATAACAAAGGACGGCATCAAGATAGACCAGGGCGTTATCGCAGGCTGTGCCGGCGGTACGTTTGATAACCTTGTTGCGGCGGCGGATATTCTCTCCGGTCATTCAACCGGATGCGGCGCGTTCAATCTCTCCGCATATCCTGCAAGCCAGCCTGCCTATATTGAGCTTGTAAGAAACGGCTCTGCGGCAAAGCTGATGGAGGCAGGTGTAACACTTCGTACCGCATTCTGCGGACCTTGCTTCGGCGCAGGCGACGTTCCTGCAAACGGTGGTCTTTCCATACGCCATTCCACGAGAAACTTCCCCAACCGCGAAGGCTCAAAGCCCGGAAACGGTCAGATTGCGGCAGTGGCTCTCATGGATGCTCGCTCTATTGCGGCGACCGCAAGAAACGGCGGCATTCTTACTCCTGCTACAGAAATCGAGGTTGAATATACAACTCCCGACTACAAGTTTGATTCTGCGGTATACGACCACAGAGTATACAAGGGATTCGGCAAGGCTGACACGGCGTCAGAGCTTAAGATCGGACCGAACATTGCCGATTGGCCCGTAATGCCTGCACTTACCGATGATCTGCTTCTTCGCGTGGCATCGGTAATCACCGACCCTGTAACCACCACCGATGAGCTTATCCCCTCAGGCGAGACATCCTCTTACCGTTCAAATCCCCTGAAGCTCTCCGAGTTTGCTCTTTCAAGAAAGGATCCCGAATATGTGGGACGTGCGAAAGAGGTGCAGAAATTCGAGAAAGCACGTGAGGCAGGCGAGGATACTTCAAAGGGTGAACTTTCCGGTGTATTTGCGAAAATCCGCGAGATTGCCCCTGCGGCAAATGCCGGAAATATCGGAATCGGAAGCGTTATATATGCCAACAAGCCGGGTGACGGCTCTGCACGTGAGCAGGCTGCTTCCTGCCAGAAGGTGCTTGGCGGATGGGCAAATATTGCGGCGGAATACGCCACAAAGCGTTACCGCTCCAACCTCATAAATTGGGGTATGCTTCCTTTCATTTATGACTGCGCAGATGATTTCTCTGTTGGCGATCACATCTATGTGCCGGGTATCCGCGGTGCTGTTGAAGCCGCAAAGTACGAATTTGGCGCATACATTATCAAAGCCGACGGCAGTGTAAAGCCTATAACGCTGAAAATGGGAGAGCTTACAGATGATGAGCGCGAAATTATTCTCTGCGGATGTCTTATAAACTACTATAAGGCAGGAAACTGATAAAAACTAACTAAAGGAGCATTACAATGAAATTTTGTGATATGCCATATGAGCGCGTTGACCTTGTGGCGCTTGGCGAAGAAATGGATAAGCTCACCGAAAAGGTGAAAAATGCAAAAGACGGCGAAACCGTTCTTGCGGCATTCCGTGAGCAGGAGAAGCTGAGCGTACACGCACAGACTATGATATCTATTGCATCTGTTAGAAATTCCATTGACACAAGAGATAAATTCTATGAGGCTGAGCAGGAATTTTACGACACAGCACTTCCTGCATTTCAGGAGCACTCTCAGAATTTAATGCTTGCTATTCTTGAATCCCCCTACAGAAGCGCGGTTTCCGATGTGGCAGGAGAGCTTATGTTTAAAAACATGGAGATGGAGCTTAAGACCTTCTCTCCTGCGGTAATTGAGCTTTTAGGACGCGAGAACAAGCTGGTTTCGGACTATCAGAAGCTTATTGCATCCGCAAAAATTGATTTTGACGGAAAACAGCTCAACATTTCACAGCTTGCGGCGTACAAGGAAAATTCCGACCGTGAGGTGCGCCACGGTGCATACAAGGCGGAGAGCGGATTCTATATGTCCCACTCGGATGAGCTTGATAATATTTTCGATGAGCTTGTGAAGGTGCGCACAGAGATTGCGCACAAGCTCGGTTTTAAGAGCTTCACGGAGCTTGCATATATGCGCCGCACAAGAAACTGCTATGACCCCGAGATGGTGGCTAATTTCCGCCGTCAGGTGGTGTCCGACCTTGTTCCCATTGTTAAGGAGCTTAAACGACGTCAGGCAGAGCGTATAGGTCTTACGCCCGACGAGATGCGTATATACGATGATCCGTTCAGCTTTAAAGAGGGAAATCCCAAGCCTATGGGTACTCCCGAAGACATCATGGCGGCAGGAAAGCGTATGTATGAGGAGATGTCCCCCGAGACCGGCGAGTTCATCAACTTCATGTATGAAAACGAGCTTCTCGACGTGCTTGCCAAGGAAGGTAAGGCGGTGGGTGGCTACTGTACAGAATTTCCCGAATACAAAGCACCGTTCATCTTTTCAAACTTTAACGGAACATCCGGCGACGTAGATGTGCTTACCCATGAAGCCGGACACGCTTTCGCGGCATATACCACGCGCAATTTTGAATTCATGGAAAATGCACAGCCTACCATGGAATCCTGCGAGTGCCACTCCATGTCAATGGAGTTTTTTGCGTGGAAGTGGCTTCACCTCTTCTACGGAGACGATACTCCGAGAGCAAAGTATATGCATCTCGAATCGGCGCTCATATTCATCCCCTACGGCTGTATGGTAGACCATTTCCAGCATATCGTTTACGATAATCCGGAGCTTACACCTGCCGAGCGTCATGAAAAGTGGCTGGAGCTTGAAAAAATGTATCGCCCATATATGAATTTCGGAGATGTAGATTTCTACAAAAACGGCAGAGGCTGGCAGAGACAGCTTCACATTTACCACTATCCCTTCTACTATATCGACTACTGCCTTGCTCAGACGGTATCCCTTAAATTCTGGAGTATGTCACAGAAGGACTACGCCGATGCATGGGAGCGTTATTATAAGTTTGTATGCGAGGGCGGCAAAAAGACATTTGTAGGTCTTTGCGAGAGTGCGGACATCGTTGTTCCGTTCAAGGACGGAGCACTCAAATCCATTTGCGAGACTGCGGCGGAATACCTTAAATAGTCAAAAATGCACCTGTAAATTTACAGGTGCATTTTTAGCTGGATTCACTATCTCGCCACGCCAATGATTTTTGTAGCGGTCTTGGCGCGGAAAGCTTTCGTTCATCGGATGTGTCGATATGGGGGATAGGAGTTACGGTCGAAGCTCTCAAGCACATCGCAAAGCGATGTGCTTGAGAGCTTCGCAAAGACTTTATTTAGCGCAAAATAATATTACAAACGATTACCACAATACAAGCCGCAGTAATGGTGCGGGGCCATGAAGGCGGCGCGAGTCGTGCGCCCAAAAGATTAGCACTTGTATTGGTTTTACAATAAATATTTTTGTATAAAGTTCTTTGCGGAGCTTTCTTTCAAGAAAGCGACCGTAACTCCTAAACTTCACCTAAGCCGTAACATCAAACAAGGGCTTTTTGCACAGCCCTTGCGAAATTAAACGGTGTGGATCTTGTTTTCGGAATCGGCGTGATCTGCGTCGATGCCGTACTGCTGATTCTTTCTCCACTCAAAGAACTTGGTTGCAACCTGCTCAAAGAGCGCGTAGGAGAGCACATCCTCATCCTGTACTGCCCATGGCTTAACCTTTTCGCGAAGCTCCTCAAGCTCCGGCTTCAAATCGTCCGCAGGACGGTAGGTGATAGGCTTTGCATCGCCGATGATCTGCTTCTGGAATTCGGGCTTTATGGGCATGGGAGACTTACCGTACTCACCGCGCACGAGACCCTTAAATTCCTTGGTAACGTTCTTGTAACGCTCGCCCATGATAACGTTGAACACTGCCTGAGTGCCTACGATCTGGCTTGAGGGAGTTACAAGAGGCGGATAACCTGCGTCTGCACGCACACGCGGTACTTCTTCAAGCACCTCGATGAACTTGTCAGACTTGCCTGCCTGCTTAAGCTGGGACATAAGGTTGGAGAGCATTCCGCCGGGAACCTGATAAAGAAGCGCGTTTACGTCTACCTTAAGCACCTTGGGATCAAGCAGACCGCTTTCCATATACTTTTCACGCAGAGGCATGAAGTGCTTTGAAATCTCGTCAAGCTTTGCAAGATCAAGACCGGTATCGTACTCAGTGCCTGCAAGAGATGCAACAAGCGGTTCTGTAGGCGGCTGAGATGTACCCATAGCCATAGGGGAAATAGCGGTATCAACAACGTCAACGCCTGCTTCGATAGCCTTGATAAGGGTCATGGAAGCAACACCTGCGGTGTAGTGGGTGTGAAGCTGAATCGGAACTTTAACGGTCTCCTTGATAGCCTTGACGAGATCATAAGCGTCGTAGGGCTTCAGAAGTCCTGCCATATCCTTGATGCAGATAGAATCAGCACCCATTTCCTCAAGCTGACGCGCATACTTGGTGTAGTATTCGGTGTCGTATACAGGACCTGTGGTGTAGGAAATCGCCGCCTGAACGTGACCGCCTTCTTTCTTGGTAGCGTTGATGGCAGTCTTAAGGTTTCTGGGATCGTTGAGTGCGTCGAAAATACGCAGAATGTCGATGCCGTTGGCGATAGACTTCTGAACGAAGTATTCAACCACATCGTCCGCATAGTGACGGTAGCCGAGAATGTTCTGACCACGGAAAAGCATCTGAAGCTTTGTGTTCTTTACCTTGTCGCGGATCTTGCGAAGTCTTTCCCACGGATCTTCGTTAAGGAATCTCATGCAGGAGTCAAAGGTAGCACCGCCCCATGCTTCGAGAGAATGATATCCGATGGCATCCATCTTTTCAAGAATGGGGAGCATTTCTTCCGTCGTCATACGGGTCGCAACAAGGGACTGATGCGAGTCGCGCAGGACGGTTTCGGTAATTTTTACTTTAGCCATTTATGATTTTTCCTCCGTTAATTAGGATTTATGTAGGATTCGGGAATTATTTGAACATGGAAAGGAATACGCCTGCCGCAACAGCAGAGCCGATTACGCCTGCCACGTTGGGACCCATTGCGTGCATAAGTAAGAAGTTTGCGGGATTTGCTTTCTGTCCCTCAGCCTGAGCAACACGTGCCGCCATAGGTACTGCGGAAACGCCTGCAGAACCGATAAGAGGGTTGATTTTGCCGCCTGTAACAGCGCACATGATCTTACCCACGATAAGACCGCCGCAGGTGGAGATGCAGAACGCTGTAAGACCGAGAGCGATAATGAACAGAGTCTGAGCGTTAAGGAAGTTTTCCGCATTTGCGGTAGCTCCCACAGATACACCAAGGAATATGGTGACAATGTTCATAAGCTCGTTCTGTGCGGTCTTTGAGAGACGGTCGGTAACTCCGCATACGTTGAGGAGATTACCAAGCATCAAAAATCCAACAAGAGGAGCGGCGTCGGGAACGATGATCGCAACCACAACGGCAACTACGATGGGGAAGAGCAGAAGCTCAATGCGCGATACGGGACGAAGCGCGGTCATAACGATCTCGCGTTCCTTTTTAGTGGTCAGCAGCTTCATAAAGGGCGGCTGAATAATCGGGATCAGCGCCATGTATGAGTAAGCCGCAATTGCTATAGCACCGAGAAGGTGAGGTGCAAGGGTCTTGGTGACGAGAATCGCCGTAGGACCGTCCGCGCCGCCGATAATACCGATAGAGCCTGCTTCCATTGGAGTAAAGCCGAGGAGCAGTGCGCCTGTGAATGCAACAAATACGCCAAGCTGTGCACCGGCACCCATAAGAAGGCTCTTGGGGTTTGCGATAAGCGCGGTAAAGTCGGTCATGGCACCAACTCCCATGAATATGAGGGAGGGATAGATGCCAAGCTTTACGCCGAGATACAGGATATCCACAAGTCCTCCGTTGTTAAAGACTTCCTTTAACATCATAGACATCGTGGCGTGCTCGCCCTCAGCGATAACACCAAGATTTGCGTAATATTCGTCGAAGAAAAATTCCGTGTGAATAAGATTTGCGCCGGGGAGATTTGCAAGAAGCATACCGAATGCGATGGGAAGCAGGAGCAGCGGCTCAAACTTCTTCGCTATTGCAAGGTAAATAAGCACGAATGCTATACCCCACATAACGATAACCTTCCACCAATCTGCCTCTCCAAGCAGACGCATAACACCGGTGGTGTTTATAAAATTATTGATTGTATCTAACATAGCAATACCTCTTTAAATCAGATGAGGTATCAGTTCATGGTAACGAGAACGTCGCCGGAGTTTACGGATGCGCCCTTCTGTACGTTTACGGAAGCAACAGTGCCGTCTTCGGGCGCAGGGATGTCGTTTTCCATCTTCATAGCTTCAAGCACGCAGATAACGTCGCCCTTCTTAACTGCCTGACCGGGTGTTACATTTACCTTAAGGATGTTTCCGGGCATAGGAGCGGTTACGCTTACAGCACCGGCAGAGCCTGTGGGAGCTGCTGCTTTGGGAGCCGGAGCTGCTTTAGGAGCTACAGGAGCCGGAGCAGGGGTAGCGGGTACGGCAGGAGCAACGGGAGCTGCCACGGGAGCGGAAGCACCTGCGCCAAGCTCTTCAACTTCTACTTCATATACATTACCGTTAACGGTTACACTAAATCTTCTCATTGTATTGTCTCCTTTATAATTTTATTTTTTTGCCGTACGTCTGAAGGATACGACTCTGAAGGATGTCTGGGGAGCGTCCATCATTGACGCTATAGCCGCTGTAATTACTGCAACAAGCTCACCGTCGTCCGGCTCGCTATATACCGGAGCAGACTCAGGTGCAGGGACAGAGGGGGCAGGTGCGGCAGTCTCGGTTTTTTCTTCCTTAGCCTCAGGCTTTGCGAAAATCAGCTTAAATATGCCGAGCACAGCCCAGAGAATGATAAGAACCGCAAATATAACGCTCATTCCAAGAAGGGTGGTCTGCAGTCCGTAGGACAGCTTATCAGCCATAGTCTCAAGAGTGGCGGTATCTGTAAGGAACATAGGATTGATACTCATTTTTGTGCCTCCTCATTATAAAGGAAGGTTGTTGTGAAGCTTCTTCTGGCAGAGAGCATTCTTTGCACCGAGCATCTCAAATGCGGCGGCGGTACGCTGACGAAGCTCATCAAGGCTGATGATGTCGTCGATCTCGCCTGCCTTAGCGGCGGCAACGGGGGATGCCATAACGCTGTCCCATTCTGCCTCAACTTCACCGCGCTTTGCGTTGTCGGTTACTTTTTCGTTCCATGCAAACGCTACTGCGCTCTTTGTAGGCATTGCGCTTATCTTTGCATTTTCGCAGGCAAATGCGATATCGGCACCGATGGACTTTGAGCCCATAAGAGTGTATGCCGCACCGTATGCCTTACCAAGCACAACTGTAACCTTGGCATTTTCGCTGGAAGCATATGCAGATGCAAGCTTTGCAAGTGCCGCGCCGTAACCCTTGGTTTCGGATTCAACGGAAACCTCGTAGCCCTCGGTATCAACAAGGGTGAGAAGCGGAATCTTGAAGCAGTCGCAGAAGGAGATGAATCTTGCCGCTTTCTTAGCCGCGCCGCCGCAGATCTTGCCGCCAATATGAGCAGGATTGTTTGCTATGGCGCCGATCACCATGCCGTTAAGTGTGATAAAGCCGGTGAGCATGGACTTTGCATGGTCAGCTCCAAGCTCAAGGAACGCGCTGTCATCTGAGATAGCAGAAATTACATCTGCCATAGCATAACCCTCAGAAGCTATTATAGAAGCAACATCGGGGGTCAGACGGTTGATCTCATCGGTTATTGCCGCATAGGCAGTGCCGTCTGCGTTGTTCTGGGGAATGTAGGAAAGGAGCTTTCTTGTGTATGCAAGAGCGTCTGTGTCTGTATCGCATACTACGCTTATCTGACCGTGCTTTGCCGCGGTTTCGATCTTTCCAAGCTCTGCCTTTTTGTCAAGCTCGTTGAGAACAAAGGGGGGATTTACATAAAGTGCTCCGGTAGCCTTTGCGCCAATGGTAATATCGAACATAGAAGCCACAGTCGCCATAGCACCGCCGCAGTTTCCTGCGATAACAGCGATTTGAGGAATGATTCCGGAAGCATCGGATACCTTCTTCATTATCTTGCCGTATCCTGCAAGTGCTTCAACGCCTTCCATTATATAAGCTCCGGCACTGTCAAAAATACCGATAACGGGTGCTCCGTTCTTAATTGCAAGATCGTAAAGATCGCAGATCTTCTTAGCGTGCATAGCGCCTACAGCGCCCTTCATTCTGGAAAAGTCCTGAGCAAATGCGAACACGAGTCTGCCGTCAACAGCTCCGTAGCCGGTAACTACGCCTTCAAGCTCACAATTTTCGCCCTTTCCGAATTCGGAAGCGAGCTTGTGTGCAAAAGCACCCGTTTCGGCGAAAGTTCCTTTGTCAAAAAGTGCGGTGATACGGCTTTTTGCGGTGGAAGCTTCATTCTGGGCGAGGGCACGCAGCTCTGCAGCCGAAATTACAGCCGGCATACCGTTTTGCGTTTTGTTCTCCATTTATTTACCTCCAAAATTATTATAGTTGTGATTTTTTAGGGAAAATTTGTGTTACTTTGTGAAAAACGTCACATTTTAGTATATAAATACAATTCTTCCCCATTATAATAATATTATAAACCAAAATTTCGGATTTTGCAATATGCAATTTGCTTTTTTTAGATTATTATTTTATATATGGATATGTTCATCCCGACTATATGTCGTATTGTTTACAATAATTTACTTTATTTTTTCTGAAAAAGTGATATAATGGTTGAGGATTACTGATAATGAGGTCATAAGTCTGAAAAACGGATCGTTTTTTATACTAGCCCCAAGAAAGGAACGGTCATAAACATGATAATAGATTTTCATACTCATGCATTTCCGGATGCGGTAGCAGAAAAGGCTATTCCGAAGCTTTCGGGGATTGGCGGAATAACGCCTTTCGGAGACGGAACGCTTAGTAGCCTTTTGTCGCGGATGGATGAATGGCAGGTTGACCGCTCTGTGATACTTAATATCGCCACAAATCCAAAACAGCAGACAAACGTAAACAATTTCGCCATAGAGGTCAATTCTTCACAAGACCGCCTGTACGCTCTCGGATCACTTAATCCCTACAGCGAAAATATTAAAGAAGAAGCCCGCCGTCTTACAGAGGCAGGCATCCGGGGCGTAAAGATACATCCCGACTACATGGGCGTTTTGGTGGATGATCCGAAATTTGATGCTGTATATGAAGCTTGCATTGACAACGACCTTTTTGTGGTTACACATTCGGGATGGGATTTTATTTCTCCTGACTTAATACATTGCACGCCGGAGCGTATACTTAATGTTCTCACCCGCTATCCGGAGCTTAAGTTTGTAGCCGCGCACATGGGAGCTTGCAGGCTTTGGGATGATGTGGAAAGACTGCTTATCGGCAAAAATCTGTGGATCGAGACATCCCTTGCACCGCTTATGGAGCTTGACCCTGTAAAGTGTGCAAGGATGATAAATAACCACGACCCCGAAAAGATACTGTTCGGCAGTGACTTCCCGTGGTACAGCATGAAGCTTGAGCGAGAATATGTGGACTTGCTTGGAATGTCCGATGAGCTTACACGAAAGATATACAGTGAAAATGCCATAAAGCTGCTGGGGGAAAAATAATATTGGTGACTTTGGGGAGATTTTAAACAATGGTAAAAAAACGATATCAAAATCTTGTGAATTCCGCTATGTGTTTAGCTATTGCAATAGTTTTGCCTTTTTTAACGGGACAAATACCCGAAATCGGGAAAGCACTTGCACCGATGCATATTCCGGTGCTTCTATGCGGATTTATATGCGGACCCATATGGGGCGGAGCGGTGGGCGGTATCGCACCGCTTCTCAGAAGCGCACTTTTCGGAATGCCGGTATTCCCGGTATCTGCTGTGCCAATGGCGTTTGAGCTTGCCGCATACGGATTCATGACAGGAGCACTGTACCGCCGATTGCCGAGGCGAATACCTTTCATATACGTTTCACTTATATCATCCATGATATTCGGACGTGTTGTAAGCGGAATTGCTAAGGTTATACTTTATGCGGCACGTTCGGAGGTGTATACGTTTTCAGCCTTTATCGCGGCTTCGGTTACAAATGCTGTGCCGGGAATAATATGCCATATAATACTTATTCCCCTTATTGTTATAGCCCTCAGGCGGACTAAGGTAATTTCTGAATAACAAAAAATGCGACCTTTTCAAGGTCGCATTTTTTTACGAAAGTATTTGTATTTTCTCGGTTTTGAGATAAACGGAATTTATGCCTCTGCTGTGTTGCTCTCAGCGGCGTCATCCTTAACCTCGTCGTCGGACACAATCTCGTCGGACACAGTCTCATCAGACACGGTCTCATCATACACAGTCTCGTCGGACACAGTCTCATCGGTCTCAGCTTCATTTGCTTTGGCTTCCTCTGCAGCCGCTTCTTCGGCGGTCAGCCACTTAGCATAGAGGTTTGTTGATTCATATATCTCTGTATTAAAGTCGAATTTTACAGTAAGCTCTTTGTCGGTGTACCAGCCGTCGAATACGTATCCGTCCTTAGCCTCAGGGACGAGAGCCTCGGCGCAGTTGCCTTTCCATACCCGGTCATTGCCTACTTGTACATCACCGTCGTAGTATATAACACGGCGCACAAGGGCAAACAGCATAAAGAAGCCCAGGGGAGAGTTTTCGTTTGTGCGGTTGTTTTCAAGCATAATTGTATTGGAAGTCAGAGAATAACCGTCCTCCCATGAGATAACGCATGAATATCTTTCGCCCTCCGCGATACTGGACAGTGTATTGGTGGTCTCGCCGGAAACTTTCACCATACCGTTGGGATTGATAATTTCGATTTTCACGTTGAACTCGCCGCTTTCCGAATATACAACAGGGTTAAATGTGTTGTGGTATGGCGCTGTGGTATAGAATGAGCCGTTGTCCTCTGTGAAGGTAAGATTGCCATGCTCTCCAACAAGTTCGTTGTAATCTATGACTTTAACATCGGCGCCATCAAGGGGAGTGATTTTTACCATCCAACCCTCAGCAAGCTCAACTATGACATCCACTATATTGGCTGATGTGATATGCGGATAGGTGGACTGAACGCTGCTGAAAGTACTGTCGTTGGAAGCGGATGCGCCTGCATATAATTGGAAATCGAAATCGCTGTCATCATATGAGCTGTCGGTGTAGTAGACGTAGAATGTCGTTGAGTCTATATCACCGGTAAGATCCTGTGCTATAAGCGGAATCGTAGCCGCACCCTTAACATACCACTGATAGGATGCATCCTCGGAATGTGTTACCTCAACCGTAGGAAGCTCGGCGGTAGGCTGCTTTGTTATTTTGCGGCTGTCGCTGAAGATGGGCTGGTTAAGATATGCGTCAGACATTTCGCCCACAGTCAGCATGGAAAAAGCGGTTTTATCGTAATAGGAAATTCCTGTAACGTTTCCGCTGCCATCGACCTCCCAATATTGCCAGCCTACAAGCTCATCTGCGTATTTCGAGGGCTTATCAACAGTCAACTCGTCAACCGTCAGAGCCTCGTCTGCGGTATATGTTTTTATATACTCCGTCTGAAGAGCAGGATCGTTGTAAATATCGGTTATTTCTTGGTCTGAGGGTTCGGTTGTGCCGGTGTACACATTGAATGTCACATTTGCTGCTGCCGCCGGAATGATAGTTGCGGCAATAAGTGCTGTGGCTGTCCACAGGGAAACGAGACCCTTAATTTTCTTTTTCATAGATTAGTTCTCCTTGTCAAAATCAGTAAATAATATCAATTTCAAGTGCCGCCATCCGTCACGGACGGTACGCAGATGAGAATGACCGGATCGTTTGTCCCGCCGAAGAACGGTGGGAATTTCGCAGATAGGAGCACCTTGGCGTGCAAATCTGCCTATTATTTCGGTAGCGAATTCCATGCCCTTACAGCAAAGCCCAAGGGAAAGTGCCGCTTCACGTTCAAAGCCTCGCAGCCCACAGTGAAAATCTCCTACGCTGGTTTTATATCTGAGACGTGCCAAAAGCGATAGAGCAGGAATGCCGATTCTGTGAGATATTGACATGGCACCCTTTTCGATTCCGCCCTTGAAGCGGTTTCCCATTACAAGAGAATATCCGCACCTGAGCTTCTCGACAAAGCTGTCAAGGTTTGAAAAATCGTAGCTTCCGTCGCAGTTTCCCATGATTATGTATTTGCCCCTTGCGGCGGCAATACCGCCTATAAGAGTGCTTCCGTAGCCTTTATCACAGACACTTACCACTCTTGCACCAAGGCTTTCGGCGATTTTCTTTGAACTATCGGTGCTCATGTTGTCTGCAATCAGCACTTCGCCGGAAATGCCGCTTTTTTCAAGATATCCCATAGCCTCATTTATGCAGAATGCAATGGTTTCTTCTTCGTTAAGGCAGGGCATCAGTATTGTGAATTCTACCATTTTTATTACCTTGCCCCTTTCCTGCATAGCGAGGATTCAACGCACAGCAGTATAATCGAAAACAGCGCCATGATAGTGGAAATAAGTGCTCGGTAGGTGAAAAAATTATGCACAAGCGAATGGTTGTTCAGTATCATGTATCTGAGCGGAACCATAACGCCGAGTAGAGCAAGCAATATTACTGCGTTTTTAGTTTGTGCGGACCATCTTCCGAAAAGATACAGGACAGATATGCATATAATTGCCGCAATTCCGAGTCCGATAAACACTCTTGCGGTGTCCAAACGTGCTTCTCCCCCGAACATGGTGGAAAGATTGGACATGACGGACAGCGGAATGCGCGAAAATGTATTATCAAGTCCGATCTGCTCGGTAGTTCCGGAAATTCTTACCCCGGCATAGGAAAATGCAGATAAAAATTTGTTCTCTCCCGTCAAAACGGAGGCAAGCGACCATTTTGCAATGAATGTGCCTCCATATGACAGGATCCATGCTGTGCCACAGCCGAAATAAAGGTGCAAGTCATCTGACAGCTTGCCAAGTCGATTCTCTTTTGCTCTTACCGCCGTTACCAGTATGAGGGGGAGCAGAACAGAAACGGTTTCGCAGGTAAGAAAGTCAAAAAATGCAGTACAAACTCCGCCGAATACAGAGAGATATACGAGAAACACACTGTTCTTACGCTCAAAAATCAGGTACAGAGCGCACATCATGAAGCCTATTACAAACGCCGGGATGTATTCGAGACTGAGACGTATATTCCACACTGTTACCGCTGCCGAGGACAAAACAAATGCTGCGGCAAGACTGTAATGCTTGGATTTCACAAGTAGCATCACCGATATTGTCATAAACAGAATCGCCGCCGAGAATCCCACAGCCTTTACTCCGCCAACATCTGTGAAAAGGTGAAGAATGCGGATGAATATTGCGGACCCGTGCCAATAACGGGTGTAATCCACATTGGGAACGATCTCCTCATCAATAAGTGAAAGATACAGTCCTGCGGCCTCGCCCATCTCGCCGCCATCATAATATTCGGTATTCACAGCAGATATGAGCGGATTTCCTTTGCCCATGTTCACGCTGAGCTGAAGAAGTATGGTATCGGCGTAGTTATCGCTGACAGCATTCAGCTTTTTTCCGTTTTCGAAGCTGAACGCATCGCTTTGCTTATAGCTGAGGGTGCTCTTTATCATATTATGCTGTATTGCACTGTTCGGGATAAGTGCAGTTAATACAAGCATCAGCCACAGTGCGGCGAGCGTTGCAGCGAACACACCCACAGCCGCGACGGAGGTTTTTAGAGTTTTCATTTTGACCTGTTTACAAACATACTTTTGCGAATTTATCGGTTGGTTAATTATATCACATTTTGAGCGGTTATGTCAAGACATATTTTACATTTTTTGGCTTGATTGGATTTTTTGCGACACGGTATGGGTGAAAAAAGAAAAGCACTTGCATTTGCAAGTGCTTTTTCTATGGCGGAGAAGCAGAGATTCGAACTCTGGAGACCCGTTAAGGCCTACACGATTTCCAATCGTGCGCCCTCGACCAACTAGGCGACTTCTCCGTACCTGTCTGATACCCTAGTATTATAGCATATAGTTTGAGGTTTGTCAAGGGGTTTTTGAAATATTTTTGTCATTTGCCAAACAACCAGCATCACTCATCCGTCATAATTATCGATTCCACGTTTACCGCACCGTCGGTGCGCACAGTACGAAAATAATAAGTGCCATCATTTTCCGCCATGTATACCTTCAGCGTTTCGCCCTGCTTTGCTTCGGCGGCAAAGGTTATCCCTATGCAGAGAATCTGCTTTTTTGCCACATCGGGAATGAAACCGCACAGCATATCCGGGTAGTTTGTGTTATTCATATGGCGGTTTGCATCAATATCGCTGTATACTACGGTGCGCTCACCCACAAGTGAGAGGTTCATATCTCGCGGAATATGAACACGGCGCGGAGAATCAAGCTCCAGCGGCTCATCGGTGTCAAAACCGAGGGTGATATCGTCTACGCGGTATATCTTCCGTTCACTTATACCGATAAGCCCCCATACCGATGCGGCTTCGGCTATAAGATCGTCACCGCGGCGGATTTGATAACAGCGATTGAAGCTTACGCCGCGGCTTTCGCACGCCCATGAGCTGACGTTGATGTTCTCGTAAGCATGAAGCTCACCGTATATGCTCATATTGATGCGGCTGAGTATAAATGCCCTGTCCTCGGAGATAAGCTGTTCAGATGTGGGCCCAAGGGCACGGAGCTGAAGATTGGCGGTCTCCTGCATATACCGAAGTATAAGCGACGGGCGCACTTTTCCGTTTTCATCGCAGTCATGGGAATTTACGCGGTAGTTTTCGATCCATTTCATAATTTATGACCTTTCAAAGGATAATACGGCTAAAATATCGGTGCCAAGTGAGCCTTGGCACCGATGCTATTGTTTTTTCTATTAAAGAGTGTTTGCAGAACCGAGAACGTTTTTGATCTTGTGAGCAACCATCTTCTTTACCTCTGTACGAGCAACGGAGAGGTAAGTTCTGGGGTCGAATACGGAAGGATCGTCGGTCATTACACGTCTGATGCCTGCGGTCATTGCAAGACGGATATCGGAGTCGATGTTAATCTTGCACACTGCCAGAGTAGCTGCCTTGCGGAGCTGCTCCTCCGGAATACCTACAGCGTCCGGAAGCTTGCCGCCGATGGAGTTGATCTCCTGAACATACTCCTGAGGAACAGAGGATGCGCCGTGGAGTACGATCGGGAATTCGGGAATGCGCTTTGCGATCTCTTCAAGAATATCAAAACGAAGCGGAGGGGGAACGAGGATGCCCTTCTCGTTTCTTGTGCACTGCTTGGGAGTGAACTTGTATGCGCCGTGGGAAGTACCGATGGAGATAGCGAGGGAGTCAACGCCTGTGCGGGATACGAACTCCTCAACCTCCTCAGGACGGGTGTAGGAGGAATGCTCAGCTACAACGTCATCCTCAACGCCTGCGAGAACGCCAAGCTCACCCTCTACAACAACTCCGCGCTCGTGAGCGTACTCAACTACCTTTTTGGTGAGAGCGATGTTGTCCTCGAAGGAATGGTGAGAGCCGTCAATCATAACGGAGGTGAAGCCGCCGTCGATGCACGCCTTGCAGATCTCGAAATCTGCACCGTGGTCAAGGTGAAGTGCAAGGTCGATATCAGCATCAGCGATAGCAGCCTTTGCAAGAGCCATAAGGTATTCCTGCTTTGCATACTTTCTTGCGCCTGCGGATACCTGAAGGATAACGGGAGAACGAAGCTCGCCCGCAGCCTCGGTGATCGCCTGAACGATCTCCATGTTGTTGATGTTGAAAGCGCCGATAGCGTAACCGCCGGCATATGCTTTCTTAAACATTTCTTTTGTGTTTACAAGTGCCATGTTTTTACACGCTCCTATAGAAATTTTTATATTTAACTATATTATTATACTCTTTTTATCTTCACAAATCAAGAGCTTTTACAAAAATATATGTAAAAATTTTGTGCAGAAGCCAAGAAAACTGCCTACAAAGCTATAAAGTGAAGTTCTCAGTGCTTTTGAGATAATTTTTATCAAAGTATCAGTTCTTTCACACATAAACTGTTTGGTGAAACGTTTCTTCAATCGCGGTATTTTCATAATTCTATTGACTTTGGTAAGGAATTATATTAGAATAATACTTACACAGCACGGATTCGGGGGAATACTCGTTGACATACAACGAATTTGCCGAAAAATTTTTGAAGATGCGCAAAAGCAGCATAAGGCTGTCCTGCAAAACTTCGCCACAGCCTGTGATTTTTTATGGAGGAGCAATTACACAATGAAAATTACATATATAAATCAGATGTGCTATCTTATTGAGGCAGACGGTCTGCGCATTGTCACCGACCCGTATCTCTCATATGCGGTGGACAGTGCTGAGAGAGGTGCTGTGCGCAAATACGCGCCGCCCACAACTCTTGCGGAGCTTAATCCCGATATTATAGCTATTTCCCATCCGCATATGGATCATCTTGATCCGCAGACGCTTGCTCCGTTTTACCGTCTTCGCCGCAGAAGCTTTACACTTGTTCCCGCTCCCTGTGCCAATATGATATCCGAAATTGGCGGTGAGGCTGTTCCCATGTCAGCCCCGGACGCGGCAAAGCTTGGGGAATCTTTCCGACTTGCAGGCGTGACCGTTACCGCTATCCCTTGTGCGCATACGGAGCTTCACCGTGATGCGGAGGGAAATTACATCGAACTGTCGTATCTTATTGAGGCGGAGGGAAAAAAAGTGTTCTTCGGCGGAGATATGAGTATGTACGAGGGACTTCTTGAAGCTCTATGTGAGATTTCCCCCGATGTTATGCTGCTTCCCGTCAACGGAAGCGATTGGTTCCGCACATCACGTAATATTATCGGAAATCTTGATTCAAACGAGGCGGCAGAGCTTGCCGCCACAGCCCGAACGCGGATGTTTATTCCCGGTCATCACGATTTGTACGATTTCAACGGCTGTCCCAATGAATGGATAGAGTTTTCCGCTAAAAAATTCGGCGCGCCGCTGAAGTTACTTAGGCCTTGTGAGTGGATTGAACTTTAAAAATATTATGGCTGCATACATTTTCGGTATGCAGCCATTTTGTGTACGAATGGATTTTTACATTGGAAAATAGGTCCGAATATGTTTTTGGGGAGCGACAATACTCTCTCAAAAAGAGCGTCGTCTTATGCGCAGACCGTCTACAATACCTGCACTGCGGCTTTTTCCTGTGTATTTTGCGTAAAAATATCCGAATACGGAGAATACCACCGCCCCGGTAAAATTGACGAACATATCTTTCATTGTATCAAGCAGTCCAATATCAAGATAACCGTCGACCAAAAGCTCCTGTCCGTTAACGGCGGTGCTTGTGATTCCGCTTATTTTAACAGCGGTATTTGTGGCGTCGGGATTGAGTGCTACTGAGGATATGGCGGTGATGACAGTATCCTTCTGCATATCGGTTTGCAGGAGCATATCCGCGCCGAATTCAAAAAATTCCCACATTACGCCGATAGTCATGGAGAAACAGAAGGACACAAGTGCCACGAACAGCGGAGAAAGGTCAAATTTGAATTTTTCGCTTCGGTTAAGAATGTCAATTAGCGAAAGTCCCACAGCGGCGGCAAGAAAACCGGTGGTTATGTGGAGCATGGTGTCCCAAAGGGGATATTTTATGTAATAGTCGCCTATCTCACCGAGAATTTCAGCGGAGAAAATAAATATAAGCACAATTTTTTCAAGCAGAGAGGGAAGCTCTATCTGAAAGGTTTTTGATACAAACGGTGGGAGCATGAAAAGCACCAGCGTGAGCGCACACATGAAGGTGTTTTCGTAGTTTGCGATAAATACCGAGCGGATGCCTATAAGTATTACGATGGTGCGAAGTATGATGAACAGGATGAATGTTGACCTGCTTCGGCGAAATTCATTTTCAAGCCGACGCCGGAAGGTTTGTTTCTTTTCAGAATTTGTTTTCATGTCGGTAATATGAATCATCACCGCAGGCATAGAATACCTGCGGTGAGCTGTTTCTTATTCTTCCGTTTTAGGGGATTCGGCGGTTTTCTCAGTTCCCAGATATTCGGGGAGCTTCATGCCTGCCATGTCGAACATTTCGTTCATGGGTGGGATGGATTTCATCATGCCGGAGAGGAAATTAGCGGTAGCGGTTTTTCCGTCTGCGCCTGTGTTTCCACCGTCCCAAACAGTTACCTTGTCGATCTTCAGGTTCTTAACAGCATCCACCTGGATTCTGGTGATTTCTTCAAGCTTGTCGGCGATCATAAGGCGGATAGCGTCATTTGACTCACCGCCGGCAGACTTGACGATCTCGGCAAAGCCCTCTGCCTGCTTGATAAGCATTTCGCGCATACCGTCTGCCTCTGCCTGCATCTTCATCAGTGTAGCATCCGCTTCACCCTTGGCGCGGCGGCGGATCTGCTCAGCCTCGGCTTCAGCCTTAAGCTCCATTTGCTTCTTTTCGATTTCAGCCTTAACGATAATATCTGCTTCAAGGGTTGCCTGCTCAAGGGAGGCACGAGCCTGCTCGGCTGCCTGCTGTGCGGCGTATGCTTCTTCAAGTGCTTTTGCCGCCTGAATCTTTTCAGCCGCGGTAGCACGCTTCAGTGCCTCAGCCTCACGCTCACGGCGAATTGCCTCGGATTCGGCAACCTGTACCTTTGCCTCGTTTTCGCCCTTGATAGCCTCGGAATTTGCGATGGACACATTGATTCTCTGATCGCGCTCGGCATTAGCTGAACCGATAGCACCCTCGCGGTCTGCCTGTGCCACGGATATCTTTGCATCGTTAATAGCTTTTGCGGCAGCTTCCTTACCGAGAGCCACGATGTAGCCGCTCTCGTCGGTGATGTCGGTAACGTTTACGTTGATAAGCCTAAGACCGATCTTTTTAAGCTCGGTTTCAACATTTCGTGATACCGCTTCAAGGAATTTGTCGCGGTCGTTGTTGATTTCCTCAATCTCCATTGTAGCAACAACGAGACGTAACTGACCGAAGATAATATCCTTTGCAAGCTCTTGGATATCGTCCAGCTTCAAGCCCAGCATACGCTCAGCCGCATTTTGCATAACGCCTGCCTCGGTGGAGATACCTACAGTAAAGCGAGAGGGAACGTCAACGCGGATATTCTGCTTTGAGAGCGCATTTCTGAGATCTACGTTTATTGACATGGGGGTAAGATCAAGAAACTCCACAGCCTGAATAACGGGCCAGATAAATGCCGCGCCGCCGTGTATGCATTTTGCGGAACGTGATGTGCCGTCGGCGTTGCTTCCTACCTTACCGTAGATTACCATAACCTTATCGGAAGGACATTTTCTGTAGCGCGAGGCTATAACAACAAGAGTAGTCAGTACAAGCAGTGCTATAACACATATAAGCACCAGGATGCTTGAACCCATACCGGGATTTGACAGCATAACATTTGGCATAATAATATCTCCTTTTTAAAATAATTATTTTACAACCTTTTCTACAACAACGAGTCCGGATTCGTCGGTGGACACCACTCTCACTGGCTCTCCGGTTTTTAAACCCTCCGGATTCGATGAGATAGCATCAACTTCAATAAGACGGTCCTGGACCGTGATGCTGATCTTGCCCTTGCCGCTTCCGTTAGGCGGAATTGGGATATATACCTCGCCAACCTTTCCGAGAGCGCTTCCGAGTACTATATTTCCGCTTGATTGGAGCTTCATTACCGATTTCATGAGATAAGCGATTCCCACAAGGGAAGCAATACCGCAAACCCCGGAAAGAAGTATGGAAAGTATGTTTGAAATACCAAGATCAACAAATACTATACCTGCCCAGCCGCCAACGCAAAACATAGCAACAATTCCGCGCACCGTGAACAGTGTGAGTCCGTCGTCGCCGCCGGCAGCCTCTCCTATATCAAATCCGTCGGGATCAATATCCGCATCTGCACCGTCGCCGTCGCCTATACCGAACAGAAGCAGTACAGTCTGTACTATCAGTATAAGCGTTGCAGGGATACCTATGCAGGCGAACACCTGCTGCAAAATTGTGAGAGAATCCCACCATGCAAACATATAAAAGCACTCCTTTTTATTAAAATCGTATTGAATTTACCGTGAGAACACTTCGTCAAACATATTATTTGCCTTCTGATGCACGAGAGCGGCGTAATATGTCATTATTATGATACCGCAGGCTTTTTCGAGACGTTTAGCGGCTCCTGCCATCCGTTCCTCGTAGGATACGAGCACGCGCTTTATTAAATCACTCAGATTATCTGCTTCCTGCGGAATATCTTCCTTAACCAGACGGTCAATGATGCGGCAAAGATAATCATAAAGCTCGGATTCGGGAATTATATCATCGTTTTCATCAGATGTACGACCGTTTACATATGTCAGGACCTTTGAAATACGGTCGAGCTGCATGGAATCGCGCATCATGTTTATTATAAGTATGCGTGCAAGCTGATTTTTATCGTATCTCTTGCTTTTTGCATTTGCTACCCATCCGCGCTTTGTCCAATTTTGGAGAGTGGTCCCGTCGATTCCGCATATTTCACGTATTTGGGATAACATGATGCCGTCGGTAATATAGAAGATCTTATTAAGAAATTCAAGGCCTGTCACATTGCCCATTTTGGCTTTATCCATTACAGTCCCGGGAATGAGTGTGCTTTGGATATCAAGCTTCATTACATTTTTTGCCCCCTTTCCGCGTATTCCACATCTGCCTGTCTATAAAAATTATATCATGCGGTCAAGTGATTGTCAATAGAGTTCCTTTGAATTTACACATTGTTTATATTTATATATATTAAATGAAAGGACCTCCTACCATGGGAGGTAGGAGGTCCTGCGGTTTGGCGCTTAGGCGTTATTTGCCTGCCTTGAGGTCGTTCTCGTACTTCTCGATCATCTTCTTAATCGTGTGACCCGTACGACCGGCGAGCCGCCGGTGGCAATCGGCGCTTCGCGCAGAAGCGAATTCTCTCAGTCTTTGCAGGAACTTTTCTGTGTTTTTGCCCGTAAAGATCTTGATATTTAAGTTCGCCGTATCATCGTCAGTTATTGTGACCGTGATTTTGTCGATATACTGCGCCACAAATTCGGGGGAGATGATGCCTGTTGATGCGTCCTTAACCGCGGCATCGAGGCGAGTTTTCACCTCAGCGATGTGTCGCTTGTATTCCTCTTTGGTGAATATCTGCTTTTCAAGCTCGGCGATGGCTTCGCCTGCTTCTTCGATTTCGCGGTCGCAGGCGTCGGTCATGGATTTGAAGTTCGCCGCCGTAACAGAACCGATTGTGACAAGCTCAAGGAGCTTGTTTTTCTTTTGCCCGGCAAGCTCGATGATGCGCTTTTGCTCGGCGATCTGCTTTGCGGTTTCGTCATCGGCTTCCATGGATTTGAACATCTCCGTGTACTCCGCAAGCAGCGATTCCACGTCCACCCTCGTTTCGCTGAATACATCGAACAGGATCGGTTTTATCTCCGCTTCGTAGATCGGGAAGGACGGGCATGAATCCGCGCCATTGTTGATTTTGCCGGAGCATACCCATTTGGAGTTGACGTTGCCGTGCTTATCCTTGGACTCGCGGCGGTAGTAAGGCTGTCCGCAATGGGTGCAATAGAGCTTACCCGTGAGCAGGTTCGCGTGGTTGCAAATGCCCTGACGGTTCTTCACGTCCTCGCTTCGACGGGCGAGAACCTCGTTTGCCTTGTCCCATAGCTCCTCGGTTACGATCGCAGGTACGATCTCGCCCGTTTCATCCTTGAACATCACCCATTCCTCTGGCGGCAGGAATTTTTGCTTCTTGGTGAACATATCCACGATCTTTACCTTGTTGCCAACGTAATACCCTTTATATTTTGGGTTGGATATAATGTTTGACATGGTGGTGTGAGCAATTTTGTTGCCGTTGTAGTTGCGGTAGCCTTGCTCGTAGAACAGAGTTTCGAGCTGCTTCATGCTGTATTCGCCCGTAGCGTACAGGCGGAACAGATCGCGCACCATCGGAGCTTGGGTTTCGTCGATGACGAGGCGTTTGTCGTCCTTTTTGTAGCCGAAGATGCGGCTGTTTCCGAGGACGACGCTTGATTTGATCGCCTGCTGATGCCCGAATTTGACACGGGACGACAGCTTGCGAAGCTCATCCTGGGCGATAGAGGACATAATCGTAAGGCGAAGCTCGGCGTCCTCATCGAGTGTATTGATGTTATCGTTTTGGAAGAACACGCCCACACCCCAGCCGAGAAGCTCGCGTGTATATTGCAGGGAGTCGAGTGTGTTGCGGGCGAATCGGGAGATTTCTTTTGTGATGATGAGGTCAAACTGACCGTTCTTTGCATCGGCGATCATTTCGTTGAAGTGTTTGCGCTTCTTTGTAGAAATACCCGACAATCCCTCATCAATGTAGCCGGGGATGTATGTCCACTTGGCGTTGTTCTTGATGAAGTTTTCGTAGTATGATATCTGGTTGTCGAGAGAGTTTAACTGCTCGTCGCTTTCCGATGAAACTCGGGCGTAGAAGGTAACGCGCAGTGGGATTTCGTATATTGATTTTGTCCGCAGCAGTGCGCGGATGTTTAGTATGTCCATAGGATTTCATCCTTTCAAAGTTCGCTGTATCATTATCTATACAAATATTATATCACAAGCGAATACAAAAAGCAAGTGGAAAACGAATTTTGCCGAAATATGTATCGGAAGTGTGCATCACCTCGGTGCTTGACACTTCCATGCGCCTTAAGACGTGGCGTGACCGCGTTCCGATCTTGCTTTTCGCTCGGCAATTTTTTCGCTCATGAGTCCGAATTCCTTTTCAGATATAGTCCCGTGCTCAAAGAGGTAGCGATTGAAATAGTTAAGCCATATGGACTCCGCCAAGAGACGCGCCTTTTCGTTATCACTTTTGTCTTTGACCATCACATCACCTCGGTTTTCGTTTGTATATTTATTTTCGTCTGTTTGTGTAAAATTATTCCGTCCTCCTTAATCATATCATTTCACGTGCCGAACATCCAGCGAGAACCATGCAAAGTTACAAAGATTTAGCAACTCACATGGACAGTCCCGCCGACTGTTCGTAGTCTTCCTTCGTGCAGTAGTATAAGTACGCTTCATTTGAAATCCGCTTGCCGAGAATCTTTTCGAGTCGTTCTTTCTCCCACTTGTCCATTTCGGTGAGTGGTCGCGGTGTATAGCCGCCGTCTTCTTCCTGGCAGAGCAGGTCAGCAATGAGATTCAGCAGTCCGGTTGTGACTGTTTCCTTGGCGTTTTCATCGTGTGCCGGCGTTTGATAATTCCAGTAATCTGACCCCATCACCGAGCCGCACCCGCCCATGGCGAAGTAGAGTTCGAGGTTGCCTTTAAGTAGCCGCTCATCGAAGAGCTTGTTGTCACGCACGCGCTTGCCTTCGGGCGTGGTGAAGGTGATGTACTTGTAGTCGGGATTCCACTTGACGTCGTAGCCGTGGTTCTCCATGTACTCGATGAAGCCCTCGCGTGTTTCTGAGAGTGCCATCGCCATCAGCGCAATACGAACAAGCTCGTCCTTCCACTTGTCGAATCGATACCAGCCGCTCTTGGCTTCGGTAGTAGAGAGTCCACGCCGTGCGCAGAGCTTATTGGAGTAGGCTTTCACTCGAAGCAGATCATCTCGCGATGTGTGCATCTTCTTTCCGTCCGCGTGGGACACGGAGTTGACGACGAGGTGATTGTGCAGATGTCCGCGGTCGGTATGGGTGACGACGAGCACCTGAAAGCTATTGAAGAATCCCGCAAGCTCCATACCGATGTCGTGCGCTTCCTCCGGCGTGAGGTCATCTTCGGGCGCAAAGGATTGGATGACGTGATAGTAATTTCGGCCGCCGGATTTGTTGAATCGAGACTTCACGATCTCAAACTCTGCCTGTGCGCTCTCCACCATGCAGTCCTTACCGCTGATGAGATGCGGCGCGGTTTTCTCTTTGTTCAGAACGTAGTTGAAGATATTCTTCAGCGGACTTGACGATGGAATAATTTTTACGATTGCCATTCATCGCTCTCCCTTCGTTATGGCGCGGAGAATATTATAAAATTTTGCAATCTCCGCTTTAGTTTCGCCGAGATCCACCACGGAAATCTCGCGCAGATTCGCGAGTCTGGTGAGCTGATTGAGGTTCGTACCGATGTGCCGAAGCTGTTCCGCCGCATTATCGAAACCGGGAATTACGGTGATCTCCCGACCGAAGATGCAGTCGCGGCAGTAGTCTGCCATCAGTCGACAGCTTCCGTAAGAGAGTTCGCGTAGGCGTTCTAGCTCGTCCGGCGTGAGGCGGATGGTCACCTTCTCGGTGCGGTTTTGTTTTTGTTTGGGCATTTATTATCCTCCGTTTCTCTCATAGGGGTTTGGGCTTAGCCCATTGCCTTGGCAGGAGCCCTCCCTGAGGAGGGCATGACTGTCAAAGGCGAAACTTGCCAATGCGGGACGGAATTATGCTTTGGTGCTTTCGTTGGCGTATGCAAGCTCGTCCCAGTAAGCCTCAAGCTCATGTTCGAGCATTTTACGAAAGCGCGGATTGGTGATATTGCGCTCATCGAGATAAGCAAAGAAATCAAATTCCTCGTCCTGTTCATCGAGGGCTTCGCGGAGAAGAGCTTTCTGTTCTTCGATGTACTCGTAGTGTTCCATGACTTCTTCACGGCGGCACTTGTCGGATGTGATGTAAGCTGAAGAGAAATCTTCTTCGGGTGTTCTCTTGGCGTGATAATCGTTCAGCGCGTTGAGGATTGCAGAGCAGAGGCGGAGATCGTTTGCGGTAAGAGTGATGGTGCTGTTTTTCATGTTGTTATCCTTTCTTGTTACGTTGTTGATTTCGGCTGCGTTGTTTTTTGCAAATACGTTTTTCATATAGTTGTCCTTTCGTTTTTGAAATTGATTTTTATATATCCGCCGAAGAGAATCACAGCGAGGCGCCTATCACTATGTTGTTCTTCAGCTTATATATCTGTAGTTGTGTCTTGCTCTATGGGTCTTGTTAGTCCTCCATGGTGAAGCCACCCTCACACCTATCCGGTGTCATCCACCGTCCGCGAGTGCGAGATCAGATCGGCAAGCGTGTAGTAGTTGGAAATCTTGCCGCCGTCTTTGCTTCGCCGATGTATCTTGCAGATCAGTCCGTGATGAATGAGTTCATCGATAGCACGATCGACTGATGATACACCGAGTGAACATTCCTTTGCGATCGTCTTGCGGCTCGGGAAGCAGGTATGCGTGTTCACGTCCGCGTGACGGCAGAGGCAGCAGTACACCGCGATGGCTTTGGTCGTCAGCGAGAACGAGAAGATCTCGTTTGCGACCATGAAGAAATTTGCGCGTGTTTGTGTCATTGGGATCACCCCCCCTGATACTATGTTCGATTATTCGCATAGCAGAAAAGAACTAATGTTTGCGGCGTGATAATATTATAACTCCCCCCTTGACAAAAGTCAATAGATGATGTATACTATCTCTATAATTATCTATTTCGTTATCTACTAAATCAACATTTACAGAAAGTTCACAAAATCATGAAAACAAATCCTTTTGAAATAACCGCATACTATAACGGCAATCTGTGCATCATTGACGGAGAACATACTTATCGCACTGGAGAAGTTCTTACTGAACTTATCGGACGCGATACAGGGAAGATCGAGGAAAAATACCGGTCACTAAAAAGATTGCTTGATCTGTTGCTGTTTAACCAGGATGGCAGTTACAGCACATGGGAGTATTATGATACAAATGTACATGAGGTACAGAGAATACTGAACGGAATCAAAGGTATGCTCTATGACTTACCGATCTACCGCTATACATTGAAGGACGAGGAGCTTGATTATGATGATCTTACCCACGTTCTTATGCGACACCGCGATTTATTTGATTCGTCACTTGATATGGGCGGCGATAGCGAGGTTATTACAAACAAAGAATTACTCCGAAGCGCAGGAGTCCCCGAAGATGACATCATTGACACCCTCGATGAAGAATATGACGAGGAATATCATGAACGCGATGACGATGAAGCCCTTGAACGGCTTGAAGAAATTTATGCTGGCAGGACAATTGCGAACAATCAATATTATATAATCGATGAGTATATGGAAGGCGATTATGATATGCATAATTTTGTTCCGTATTGGCATGACGGAGATTATTCTATTGATGAAATAAATGGTATAGAGCTTCTTAATAATGACTTGCATACGCTGATAGATCCGTATATTTCTTTTCTGGAACTGCTTATATCAATGAAGCAGACATACGGTGTGTTCTTAGAGAAGTATATCCATACTAAAGGTCGGTTTCTCAACGATGAAGAGATCGCTGAAGCTTTTGACAAATACACAAAGGCACGTGATACAAAATCGCTTCGACCGAGGGGAACGATGCAGTTCGAATACAAAACAATTGAGCGAGACGGTAAACTGTTATGGTGCGATATGTGCACGTTTGATAGCCTTGGTGAGTACCTATACTATGATTTCTTCCGTGGACTTCGTTCGGGGTATATTCCGAAGAAATGTGAGCATTGCGGACAGTATTTTCTTCTCACTTCGGGGCGGCATTACGAGTTTTGTGAACGCCCGATCGATTCGATGAGCGCTAAGACATGCCGTAACGTCGGTGCACACAAGAAGTATGAGGAAAAGTGCAAGAGTGATCCGATATGGCTTGCCTACAACCGTGCATACAAGGCTCACTACGCCCGTATGATGAAAAAGAAAATGACCAAGTCAGAGTTTCTGACCTGGTCGGATTGGGCTGTTGAGTTTCGCAATGCTGCTATTGCAGGCAAGGTTGGAATTGATGAATATGAGGCACGGATCAAAGAGTGAGATGTTACTTTATGAAAACAACTAAATTAATTGTATAATATGTTGCTTTTGGCGGTTGATCAAAAAATCAACCGCTAAATTTATGCAAAATGAAACTAAATCTATAATTAATATAACTATCAAATCATTGGCAACCCAAAATGTGTGATAAATTTTAGAAATATGGATATGGTAAAATATATACACAGATTATTCTGTAAAAATCAAAACAAAGGTGTTGTCAAACAATGAAAAAATCACTGAAAAACTTATTAAAAACTTTAGGAATTATCTGATAAACGAAGAAAAGAGCGATGCCACGCTTGAAAAATATATTCGTGATATAAGTGCTTTTCTCTCTTGGCTCAGCGGCAGAGGTGTAGATAAGCAGACAGTTCTCGAATACAAGGCATATCTTATTGAGAACTATAAGCCAGCAAGTGTTAATTCGGTTTTGTCTTCCCTCAACAGTTTTTTTACCTACAACGAGTGGTATGACTGTAAGGTAAAGTCCTTAAAGATTCAAAAGCAGATATTTGCTTCCAAAGACAAAGAACTCACTAAAGCGGAGTATGAACGACTTCTTGATGCAGCAAAGTCTAAGAAAAATGAACGTCTCTATTTGCTGATGCAGACAATATGTTCAACCGGTATCCGTGTGTCTGAGCTTCGCTTTGTGACGGTTGTTGCTGTGAACACAGGGGTTGCAAATATCAACTGCAAAGGCAAACTGCGTCAGGTATTCTTGCCGAAAGCACTTTGTAAGGTTCTCACACGGTATATACGAGAGCAAAAAATAACAAGCGGCTCCGTGTTCGTATCACGAACAGGTAAACCGCTTGACAGAAGTAATATTTGGTCTGATATGAAAAAACTCTGCGAATCTGCAGGAGTTTCAAAGGATAAGGTCTTTCCGCATAATCTTCGCCATCTTTTCGCTCGCACGTACTATTCGCTTCAGAAGGACATTGTGCGCCTTGCCGATATACTTGGACATTCAAGTGTGGTTACGACAAGAATCTATACAATGGAGACGGAAGAGGTGCATAAGAGGCATATCGAGAAATTAGGCTTACTGCGCTGTTAACCACGTAATTCTTATTATGTGGTTATTTTATTATAAAAATAATATTAAAACCTCTATTTTTTGTTTTTCTAATATGATTATAACAATAACAGAACAACTTTTAGTTGTTGGCCCCGCGTTATCATTCAATATGTGATTTTTTATTACATAATTCGCCATAAAAGATCAAAGAATATTGACATTTTAATGAAATCGTGTTATAATAATTTAAATGTGATAGTGGGTGTTATACCCTTAACCACATAATAAGAATTATGTGGTTAAATTTTTTCATTAAATTTG
>JAZTWV010000043.1:0-19807 GCA_045636145.1 Candidatus Flemingiibacterium sp. | reverse complement strand
ACAATGAAAGTAAAACCATCCGTTAAGAAGATCTGCGAAAAGTGCAAGATCATCAAGAGACATGGTCGTGTCATGGTCATCTGCGAGAATCCCAAGCACAAGCAGAGACAGGGCTAAACCACAACATTAACCTAAACTTTTAAAGAAGGGGTGAATTAACGAATGGCACGTATTGCCGGTGTTGATATTCCGAACAACAAGAGAGTTGAAATTGCTCTCACTTATATCTACGGTATCGGCCTCAAGAGCTCTAAGGACATCCTGGCTAAGACCGGTGTTGATCCCGATAAGAGAGCGAAGGACCTTACCGAAGAGGATACCGCAAAGCTTCGTGACGAGATTGAAAAGAACTACAAGGTTGAGGGCGACCTCCGCCGTGACGTTGCTCTTGACATCAAGCGCATGATCGAAATCAACTGCTACCGCGGTATCAGACACAGAAAAGGTCTGCCTGTAAGAGGTCAGAGAACAAAGACCAATGCGAGAACCAGAAAGGGTCCCGCTAAGACAATCGCAAATAAGAAGAAGTAAGGAGTGAACTAAGATGGCAAAAGCTGCTAAGAAGGTTATTAAGAAGCGCCGCGAACGCAAGAACATCGAAAAGGGTGCAGCACATATTCGCGCAACCTTCAATAACACTATCGTTACTATTACCGACGTAGCCGGCAACGCTGTATCGTGGGCTTCCGCAGGCGAGCTTGGATTCAAGGGTTCCAGAAAATCCACTCCTTACGCTGCTCAGATGGCTTCCGAGACTGCTGCTAAGGCTGCAATGGAGCACGGCATGAAGACCGTTGAGGTTTATGTTAAGGGTCCCGGTGCAGGTCGCGAGTCCGCAATCCGCGCACTCCAGGCAACCGGTCTTGATATCAGCCTCATTAAGGACGTAACTCCCATTCCTCACAATGGTTGCCGTCCCCCCAAGCGCAGAAGAGTTTAATCTTACGCTTGAAATTTTCAGCACCGACGAATGTCGGTATCAAAAGAGAACCGAGCTATTCGTTTGCTCGGCGTCGGCATAGCTTATATGCTTAAAAGTGCCGATACTATTTTAGAATAACGGAGGAAATTTACAATGGCAGTTAATCACGATCCTATCGTAAAGAGATGCCGTGCGCTGGATATCAGTCCCGCAGCTCTCGGTTACGACAAGAAATCTATCAGAAATCCCGGCGCAGACAAGAGAAAGAAGCTTTCCGAATACGGCTCTCAGCTTAAGGAAAAGCAGAAACTCAAGTTTGTATACGGTGTTCTGGAAAATCAGTTTGCAAACTACTATGAGATGGCAGCAAAGCAGGACGGTATTACCGGTGAAAACCTCATCCGTATCCTCGAGTCTCGTCTTGACAACGTAGTTTACAGAATGGGTATGGCTAAGACCCGTAAGGAAGCAAGACAGCTTGTTCGCCACAATCATTTCCGTCTTAACGGCAAGAAGGCTAACATCCCTTCCATTCTCGTTAATGTAGGCGACGTTATCTCCGTTAAGGATACCAGCAAGTCCTCTGAGAAGTTCAAGTCTCTCGCAGAGCTCTGCCAGACCAGAATTGCTCCCAAGTGGCTTGAGGTTGACAAGGAAAACGCAGTTGCAAAAGTAATTGCACAGATGCAGCGCGAAGAGCTTGACTTCCCGGTAGAAGAACAGCTCGTAGTTGAATTGTATTCTAAGTAATAACAGCCTCCGATATACCCAGTACGATTTTAAGGCTGTGTTTATATTCATAAGGAGGGTTATTGAATGATAGAAATAGAGAAGCCTAATATTGCAACCGTTAATTTGAGCGAAGACGGCAAGAGCGGTAAGTTCATCATCGAGCCTCTTGAGCGCGGTTATGGAACTACTCTCGGTAATTCGCTCCGTCGAGTTCTTCTCAGCTCGCTTCCCGGTGTTGCAGTTGTCAGCATCAAAATCGACGGCGTTCTCCATGAAATATCCACTATTCCCGGTGTAAAGGAAGATGTGACCGAGATCGTTCTTAATGTCAAGGGTATTACAGCTAAGCTGCATACAAACGGTCCTAAGACTGTTACCATTGATGTAAACGGTCAGTGCAATGTCACCGCAGGTGATATTAAGCAGGACGCAGACATTGAGATCCTTGAACCCGACCACCACATCGCTACCGTTTCTGAGGGAACTCGCTTCTATATGGAGCTTACCTTCGATCACGGCAGAGGATATGTTTCCCAGGAGAAGAACAAGCAGAATAACCCCTCTGTTATCGGTCTTATTTACACCGATTCGATCTATACTCCTGTGTACAACGTAAGCTACACCGTGGAGAATACCCGTGTCGGAAGCAATACCGATTACGACAAGTTAACGCTTGAGGTTTTAACTAACGGTACAATTTCAGCTAAAGAAGCAATCTCACTTGGCGCCAAGATACTCAACGAGCATCTCAACCTCTTTGTTGATCTTTCTGATGAAGCAAAGAAGGCAGAAATCATGGTTGAGCGTGAAGAAACCATTAAGGAAAAAGTTCTTGAGATGACCATTGAGGAGCTTGACATGTCGGTACGCAGCTTCAACTGCTTGAAGCGCGCCGGCATCGTTACGGTTGAAGACCTTACCAACCGCACCGAGGAGGACATGATCAAGGTCCGCAACCTCGGTAAGAAGTCGCTTGAAGAAGTAATTCAGAAGTTACATTCTTTAGGCCTTGATCTGAAGAAAGAGGAAGAATAAAGCAAAAAGCGGAGCTTTTTGCAAGTAAGTTCAAGCCTTAAACGGCATTGCCGTTTATTTCGGCTTTGCCGAAACCGTCTTGAACTTTGGCGTTGCTAACGCTTTTTGCAAGTAAGTTCAAGCCTTAAACGGCATTGCCGTTTATTTCGGCTTCGCCGAAACCGTCTTGAACTTTGGCGTTGCTAACGCTTTTGCAAGTAAGTTCAAGCCTTAAACGGCATTGCCGTTTATTTCGGCTTCGCCGAAACCGTCTTGAACTTTGGCGTTGCTAACGCTTTTGGCTTTATTCAACCAAATTTCATATTCCAACAAAACCGTAAAAGGAGGGAATTACAATGCCCGGAACCAGAAAGCTCGGCAGAACTACCGCGCACAGAAAAGCAATGCTCAGAGGCATGGTAACTTATCTGCTCGAAAATGGCTCTATCGAAACTACCTTGACCCGTGCCAAGGAGGTACGTGCTCTTGCTGAAAAGATGATTACTCTCGGCAAGAAGAATACTCTCGCATCTCGCCGCGCAGCACTCGCTTTCATTACGAAAGAGGATGTTGTTAAGAAGCTGTTTGATGTGATCGCTCCCGATTACGCTGATGTAAACGGCGGTTACACTCAGATTTACAAGCTCGGCCCGCGTAGAGGCGACGCTGCTGAAATGGCACTCATCAAGCTTACCAAGCAGGAGCTTGTTAAGAAGGAAGAGCCCAAGAAGGCTGCAAAGACCGAAAAGGCAGAAGACGCTGAATAATTTCGGTTGAATCCAACAAAAGAACGACCTTGCGTACCGTTTAGGTACTGCAAGGTCGTTTTGTTTTTACTCTTTACTAAGCGGTCTGCTTATTGGAATTGCCTCATCGGCTGTGGCAATATAATAATCAAGCATTTTGAGCGGTGAGCCTTCCAATGTGGAGCGTATAAATTGATGTATCAGGTTGTCACGCATGGTGGGGTATACGGATTTTGTCGATGACATACGCGCTATGGCAAATGTGTTTGAGTGGTATTTGGCAGAAAGTGCGAAAAGCTCGTATATATCGTCTGTATAAATTTCGATTGGCTCGGCTTTGAATTTGTGAATAATAGCGCGCATAGAATTATCAAAAAACGCCACCCACAGCTCATCTCCGCTTGGAAAGTTATAATTCTGCATAAAAAGTGTGCAGATTTCATCTATGGTCGTAAAACGCGGACGATCGTCCGAATCTTCGGATTCAAGACGGGTGGCAATGCGACCTAAAAGATTCAGAAGCAGTGCGCTTTCAGGACCGATCCCGTCGATTTTTTCAAGCTCTGATGACGGGGCGTTAAGTACATTCCGAATGTTGTTGTTGAAGCGCCTCATCAGGTCAACTGCGGAATCTCTTGTGTCACGTACGGGAATGGAAAAATAAAGCGCCATTTCAATAAGATCGCGGGGGAGAACATCACGGTCTGTGGCGTTAAGAAACTTTGTGAACATACGGGAGCGATGACCGTCTGCGCCTGTAGGCTTTATCTTGCGCGGCTTTTTATTTGAATTTTCGTACAGACTCACCCGAATCCCCCCATTTTTGATATATTATGCATTATGATATCACAGATGCTTTCTGTTTTCAAGGGAGATGTTGTTAATTTTTTGCTGTATGCTGAATTACCGGAGTCCCATTGCCCATGTTGCCACAATCAGTATGTCGATGACAAGAATTACGGAAATTCCTATTATACGTGCCGCCTTTATGCGCTTTGGGGAGACGATACCACGGCTTTTTAACAGTTTTTTCGGACAGATAACGAGGAGTATCCCTACAATATACGCCGCAGCAGCTGCAAAAAACAGAAAATTTGAGTGCATACGGAATTGTTCGTTCAGATTCATGTGATTTTCACCTTTCTCAAAATTTTGACATTCCTTACGTATATTGTACCATGGAAGAAAAACGGTGTCAATAAAGCGATCGAGATTTGATGAAATCTCCGTTATATACATATAAACGGATAAATTTTAGTGAAACTGACGATTGAATAAATATGTCAAACAGTGTATAATAACTATTACATAGATACTCACGGAGGAAATAGCATGAGTGTAGTAATCGGAATTGATGTCGGCGGAAGTACGACTAAAATTGTTGGATTTGATAAGGCTGACGGCGCAAACAAGCTTATTGAACCGCTGTTTGTGCGTGCCACAGACCCCATAACCGCATTATACGGAGCATTCGGTAAATTTACCGATCAGAATAATATAGAGCTTTCAGATATTGATATTGTTAAGGTGACAGGAGTAGGCTCAGAAAAGGTTTTGAAGCCTATATACGGTCTTACCTGCCAGAATGTCCCTGAATTTGACTGCATCGGACTTGGCGGTCTTTATCTGTCCGGTCTTGATGAGGCTATTGTAGTGAGTCTCGGTACAGGTACGGCGATAATACACGCTAAACGCGGTGAGCCCATGGAATACCTTGGCGGTACAGGTGTTGGAGGCGGCACTCTTGTGGGACTTTCCCGTAAAATGCTTGGCATGAGCGATATCGGACACATACAGGAGCTTGCCGAGGGCGGTGATCTCAACAACATAGACTGGCGCATCAGACATATAACGAAAAAAGACATTCTGCCCGGTGCTCCGGATATGCTTACAGCATCAAACTTTGGAAATGTGAGCGATATCGCAAGCAAAGCTGATGTTGCACTAGGTATAATAAATATGGTATTTGAAACCATTGCCATGGTAGCAAGATTTGCGGCTAAAACCTATGGGCTTCGCGACATCGTGCTTACCGGCAATCTTACCACGCTTTCGCAGGCAGAGGGTATTTTCAAGAGCCTCAATGCCATGTTTGACCTTAATTTCATGATACCTAAAAATGCTCAGTTCGGAACTGTAATAGGAGCCGCACTGACAAAATGAATGAAGTCATAAATTCTAAAAAGCTGTACATTTTCGATCAGGACGGGACTATCTATCTTGGCGGCAAGGTTTTTCCATGCGCGGCGGAGTTTATAAATCACCTTCGTCAAAGCGGCAAGCGTGTAATGTTTTTTACAAACAATGCTTCGCACTCTCCTGAATTTTATCTTGATAAGCTGACACGTCTCGGTTTTGCTCCCGATAGGAGTGAAATACTTACTGCCGGCGATGTAACGGCGGAATTTCTGCTCCGTCACCGTGCCGGCAAGAGCGTATATCTTGTGGGTACGCCGGAGCTTCATGCGCAGTTTGAGGAAGCCGGTGTAAATCTTGTTGGTGACGATGCGGATATGGCGGATATCGTGGTAACAAGCTTTGATACAACTCTCACATATAAAAAGCTTGAAATAGCCTGTGACCACATAAGACACGGTGCAGAGTACCTTTGTACACACCCGGACTTCAACTGTCCCACCGAAACCGGATTCATTCCGGACAGCGGAGCTATAGCGGCACTTGTTACCGCTTCAACAGGCGTGGAGCCTGTATATCTCGGCAAACCCTATGCCACCACCATTGACATGATATCTGAGGTGACGGGAGTTAAGCGCGAGGATATGTGCATATTCGGCGACCGTCTGTACACCGATATCGCCCTTGGACGAAAGCACGGTGTTACATCAGTGTTGGTACTGTCGGGCGAAACAAAGAGCGAGGATGTTTTGAAGGCTTGCGAAGCTGACCGCCCGGACTACGTTTATGATGATCTTGGCGCGGTGATGAGAGCCACGGAATGAGAAAAAGCTGTTTGCAGTTGTTGCAAACAGCTTTTTTATGGAAGGCTCCCACCTTGGAGGAGCTGTCGCCGTAGGCGACTGAGAGGGCAATGTAGACCAACTACTATCACTCGGAGCTGTCTTTTATCATATCAATAATAGCATATGTAAGATATTTCGCGGCATTTTTTGCCTCGGACAGACTGTTGGCGGCAGATCCGATTTCAATAAGCAGGGAGCCCGGAGTAAACTGTTCGTTGAATGATGCTCCTCTTATATTTATGGGGCGTGCAAATCTTTGATATTTTTGTGTGAGTCTCTCCTGAAGCTTGGCGGCGACGGTGAAATTGGTTTCCCATTCCGGATGGTCCGCTCCCTTTTCGTTTGTGCCCACAAGAAGCATGATCTGAGCGGCAATCTCCCCGTTTATGGTGGTTATGGGGCGGAGCATATCGCCGTTTGTTCGTATTATGGCGTCTCTGTGCACATCAAACACATATTTAATTGAGGGGTATTCGGTAAGATATTTTTGTATAGTGTCCGCGGCAAGATCGTATGAACGTGTATAGGATTCGAGGTCATGCATGATATCGCAGTGTAGGGTAGGAATGCCTGCATCATTTAGTAACTCCGACATAAGTGAGCCTACTGCTATCATATTCCGCGTGGTGTCTGAACTGCGCTGCATATCTGCCGCAGTTGCGGACAATGCTCCCTCCGGTGAGTATGACTCTGTGCCGTGAGTGTGAATTATCAGAATAAGCGGTCGGTCCTTTGAATATTCGTCAAGATTTATTGGTATAGGATACTCGCTTGAGCGCGCGGCTTCGATATCTGGAGAATAAGACGTAGTGTTGGAGAGCAGGATCTCACCGTACCCGGGAGAGCCGCTGAGGTCGTAGGGCAGCAGGGCAAATTCGCCGTCCTTCAATTTTGTGCGATCGTAATCGTATATGTACGATGTACCGTGTCCCGGCAAATTTTGTTCACCTATAGGCGTTTGCGGAGCTTCTTCTCCGGAATTTTTCGAGGGAATTACGGGGGAAGGCTCTTCGGTGCCGGTATTTTCCTCGCCGCTGTCAAAATAAAGGGCATCACTTCCGAAAAATGCGGCTGAAAGCAAAAAGGCTCCTATATCTTCGTTTGTTGGCACAACAGTGCCGCTTGGAAAATGAAAGCATTGGCGTGCCGTTTCTGTGGGGGACCAGCCGGACAGTGCTGTAGTCAGTGAGTGGCAAAGCAGGGCACTGAGCATCAGTCCGCCAACTGCGGAAGCAAGTGCTGACAGCCCGCGTCCTGCCGATTCTTTTGATTTTTGTGCATCATAGTACTGCATAGAGTTTCCCGTCCTTTATATTGGCGCTTTTTGACAGCTTGTCTTCAGAAAAAGTATATGGTGGTGTGCCGTCGATTATGACAGCGATTTTCAAAGTCCTCCGAAGGTGAGCGTAAGCGCTTTTGCGGTCAGACGGGAAAGCTCGCGCACTATGGTGTCGGTTTCCTTGGGGGTAACGAAAAAACCTCTCCTGTTTTTCAGCACTTCGAGTAAGCGTTCATCGGGATTATCTATTCCTGCTTCTTCAAGCGCATCAAATACCAGCGTAGCTGATTCAACAACCGTCGGGACTCCGAAGGCTATGACAGGCACACCGAGAGTTTCGCGGTTTATGGCGCGTCGGTGATTACCAATGCCGGAGCCGGGAGTGATTCCCGTGCTTCCAAGCTGTACTGTAGTAGCAAGACGCTCCGTTGAGCGGGCGCACAGTGCATCTATGGCTATAACTAAGGCAGGCTTTGTCTGCTCGCAGACGCCGTAAACTATTTCCGCCGCTTCAACGCCTGTCTGACCAAGCACTCCGGGTGCTATAGCCGAAATTTCGCATCCTCCAAGCATTGAAAAAAGTCTGTGGTTTACATTTTTTATGTGGCGCGTTACAGTAATAAGTCCCACCGTTTCGTCCCCCAGTGCATCGGCTGTAATACGCCGGTTCCCAAGTCCTGCCACAAGCACGCTTTCCGGCTTTTTGCCGCATAGCTCGTCTGCCAGCATTGTAAGCTTGTCCGATATGAGAGAGGCGGCGTATTCGAAGTCCTTGTCGGATGCAAGCCATATTTTACCGATGTCCAGCGTGATATATTTGCCCTTAGGTTTTCCGATGCGCTCGGCGGCGGAATCTGTCAGAACCTCCACAGTGGTAACTGTGATTCCGTTGTGGGTTTCTGTGCGTTCATCTATATTGCTTTTGTCGGTAAGATCAAGCTCGGCGGCAAGATCGGTACGGCGCGTGTTGTTCATTGGCACACCTCAAGGTTTGTTTATTTTGCTCATGAAAATTATTTACATAAAACCACGATTTTATGTGCCGGTGTGGGATTTCATATATATAGAATAAAATGCACAAAAAACAGAGCTGATTTTGGTAGGATGATGGGTGTTGTGTGAAAAAAATATACAAAGTACACAAAACGAATGGCGCTTGGTTGTGCAATAGTGTAAATCTTTTGTTTTTTTGCAAATTAGTCATTGATTATGAGCAAATTTAATGGTATAATATTATAAGTAATATCCTATATAATGCCTTGACTGTGACCGTTTGTCCTATTTGACAGCATTGCTTTGTCGTCGATGCAGGAAAAACGGCGTATTGGCGCGGCTTTATTTTGAAGATAACCCTGTATAGCAGGTTGTAATTTTAGGAGGATCATACAAATCATGAAGAAATTTATTTCCACTCTGCTGATCGCCGGAATGTGCGCTTCGCTTCTTGCGGGCTGTGGTTCTACGCTCAAGGAAGATGAAAAGGGTGCTACCGTAAATCTCTATATCGGCAGTGAGATAAGCGATTTTGACCCGGCACTGGCATACACCGATGACAGCGCTGTTAAGCTTCTCGGTCTTGTTTATGAGGGACTTACCCGTATTGACGAGAATGGTAAAGTTAAGAATGCTCTCATGAAAAACTACGAGATTATCGAGAATGAGGACAAGGGCGAATACAAGATGGAAATCACCATCAAGGAGACTAAGTGGAGTGACGGACGTCTTGTATCCGCAGATGATATTGTTTATGCATGGAAGCGCATACTTGACCCCGAATTCTCAAACTCCGCGGCAGCTCTTCTCTTTGACATAAAGAACGCTCGCGATGTTAAAGCAGGCGACAATTCCATAGATGATATCGGTATTGCCGCTATTGATACCGATGTTATTTCCGTGCAGTTCGAAACAAAGATTGATTACAATCAGTTCCTTGAAAACTGTGCCAGCCTTGCTCTCGTTCCTCTTCGCGAGGACGTTGTGTCAAGATATGACAGCTTTGGTTCTGCTTCCACCACCATGTGCTCCAACGGTCCCTTTGCCGTTAAGGGGCTCGCCGAGGGCAAGAGCCTTATGCTTGAGCGTAACGTTTACTACTATCGCGATGTAGATAACGAAGAGGCTCTTGATAAGTACATCCTTCCTTACAGACTTATAGTAAATTACGCTGATAACGAGGAAGAAAATACTCTCGCATATGAAAACGGCGAGATATTCTACCTTGGTGAGATCGCACTTTCAAAGCGCGCTGACTATAAGAAGAAGGCAAATGTTACCGATCTTCTTTCTACTCACAGCTATATCTTCAACACAGAAAACAAGCTCTTTAAGACTGCTGAGGTAAGACGCGGACTTTCCGCAGCTCTTGACCGCAAGGCTATTGCTGATATCGTAACCTTCGCAGATCCTGCAACAGGTCTTATCCCCGGAACTGTATACGATACCAAGGCAGGGGACAGCTTCAGAGATAACGGCGGTGATCTTATTTCTGCCGATGCCGATATGTCCGCCGCTAAGTCTCTTGTAGGAAGCAACACAGGCAAGTTTACAATTACTTGCCGTGATAACGCTCTTGAAATTGCTATTGCAGAATACTGCAAGGGTGTATGGGAAGAGCTTGGATTCAAGGTTTCCATTGATGCTCTTGACTACGAAGATTACAGAGAAGCTTACACCACCGGCGACTACGATGTTATCGCACTTGACTATCAGTGCATGAGCACCGATTCCTTTGGTGCGCTGGCTGTATTTGCACCTCTGTTCTCCGGTATGGGTATTGATATCCAGAATGACAATTATGATCCTGTTCCTTATATCAAGGGCTATGATAACGAAGAGTACAATGCGCTTATTGAGGCTGCCTTTGCTGAAAAGGACAGAGCGGCACGCTCGGAAATTCTCCATGACGCTGAGGAAATGCTTATGGAGGATATGCCTATAATTCCGCTGATATTCAACAAGGATGCATATGTTTACAACGGCAAGGTTCTTTCAAAGATTGATGATTACTACTACGGTTTCAGAAACTTCAACAGACTTACAATGAAGAATTGGAGAGACTACGAAGCCACAGCCGCTGATTGATTGCTAAGTTAAAGAGATATAAGAAATGGGCAGATGCCGATGGCGTTTGCCCATTTTCGCCCGATGATAAAACGCTTTACGGAGGTTACAATGCAGGCACCGCTTAAAGAGAAAAACGATATTAAGATATTTATTCTGTATTTGCTGAAAAATATTGGATATCCGCTGGACTTCAATACCATCAGCGATATTGTGGTTCAGGATGAGTTCGTGAACTATTTTGATTTTGCCGAGTGCTTTGCGGAGCTTCTTGATTCGGGAACGGTGGAGATGCTAAAGGAATCGCAAAGCGACTCATCTCAGAGCATTGACGGTATCAGAAGCGAAAAAACGGCGGAGATGTACCGAATAACCGAGGACGGTATCCGCGTGGTTGAACAGCTTCACAGCAGTTTGCTTAACGTAATAAAAGACAAAAGCCTTAAGAGCGCAATGCGTCTGCTCTCATTTAAAGCACGCGGCTCTGAAATCAAGTGTGCCGGCACTCCGAGGGATGACGGAAGATATGATCTGCACTGCGAGGTCATAGAGAATAAGGAAACTCTGCTTTCGGTGGATCTTGTGCTGGGCGATAAGCATCAGCTTGACCGAATGATGTATAACTTCAATGAACGACCTGAAATAATCTACCGCGGAGTTATAACACTGCTTACGGGGGATATAAACTATCTTATAGATTAAATTGTGCAGACATAACGAAATTTACAGTATAAAGTAGTGCAAAAATTGCGCGGTAACGGCATATTATTACAAAATTCATGTTTATAACGTCAAAAATCACACTTGTAAACTGTACACAATAAACAAAATGCATTGAATGGAATAAAAAAGTTTTAAAAAACTATTGACATTATCCAAATAAGTGATATAATATTTATAGTGTATTTATATCTAACTGGTTTACTTGTAACAGTTATGTAACATATGCCCGTATAGCTTAAAGAGAGCGTTGGTTGTAATTTTACTTGCAAAGGTGTCGGTTGAAATCCGTCGAGGGCAAATATTATTTTTCTACACAAGCGAGGTATTTTCAAATGTATCAGGATGAAAAATTGATCTGTAAGGATTGCGGCGAGGAATTTATCTTCACAGCAGGCGAGCAGGAGTTCTATGCAGAGAAGGGCTTCCAGAATAAGCCTCAGAGATGCAAGGCTTGCCGCGACGCAAGAAAGAACGCCGGAAAGCCTCAGAGAGAGCTTTTCACCACTACCTGTGCAAGATGCGGAAAGGAAGCTAAGGTTCCCTTCCAGCCCAGCAATGACAGACCTGTATACTGCAGCGAATGTTATGCTGAAATGAAGCAGCAGTAATTGCAAAGAGGTTGCAAAAACGGAGGTGCCGTATAAACGGTGTCTCCTTTTTTGATTTTTTGAAAAAAGTCGATTTTTTTTGAAAAAATCCGCATAAAGGTATGTACAAAACGGCAAAAGTGTGATATAATATATTGAATAGATATATTCTCATGCAGTAAATTTTACATTTTTGTTAAATAAAGGTTTATATGTATAGAAACGACAATAATAATTATAAAAACAGCCGATCTTCCGGAAAGAAACATTTACCTCGCGAAAAACAGTCTGTTTCTGTCCCGAATGAAAATGAAGAAGTGATTTCTAATGCGGTTTGCGGCAGAAATGCGGTACTTGAGCTTCTCAGATCTGATAGGGCGGTGGATAAGCTCTTTGTCAGACGCGGAGACCGCGAGGGATCAATAACCTTGATCGTCGCTGAAGCAATAGCGCGGAAAATACCCGTTGTAGAGGTTGAGCGCGCCAAAATAGATGCGCTGGCGGCAGGAGCAAATCACCAGGGCGTGGTTGCAATGGCGGCGGCTAAGGAATATGTGAGTATCGACGAAATATTAGCCATTGCAAATGAACGCGGCGAAAAACCGCTCATAGTCATTGCTGACGAAATTGCCGATCCCCACAATCTGGGCGCTATTATTCGATGTGCCGAGGGCGCAGGTGCTCACGGACTTATTATACCAAAACGCCGCTCCACAGGTCTTACCGCTGTTGTGGACAAATCCTCTGCCGGTGCTCTTGCACATCTTGCAATAGCTAAGGTTACAAATATTGCGGCGGCAATCGACGAGCTTAAAGACAAAGGCGTTTGGATATACGGGGCGGAGGCTGACGGTGCTTCCTATTATGATACCAAGTTCGACAGTGCTACCGCTATTGTGCTTGGAAGCGAAGGAGCCGGCATATCCCGTCTTGTACGCGAAAAATGTGATTTTATGATTTCTATACCCATGTACGGTAAGGTCAATTCGTTTAATGTATCATGTGCTGCTGCCGTAGTGCTTTGCGAGGCCGCGCGTCAGCTTCACCGAAACTAATGTATGATAGGAAAGGGATGACAAAATGCAGGATGAGAAAAAAAGCTCCGGCAACAATCAGGGAAAGGATTTGACCGCTGACGAGCTGCTTGAGCTTTTGAATAAAAGCATGGATCTTAAATCCGATCCCAAAGTCGTAGAAAAGATAAATGCGGACAAGTCTCCACGTGAGGCTCTTAAGATTGATGAGTCTGTTTTTGAATCCGCCGAGAGGGAGCTTCGTAATTCCGAGGCTGTAACTGCATCGGACGATTCCGATCTTGACGTTGATGCGCTGATAGAAAAATATATCAATCAGCCGAAAAACGAATCTTCGGAGGATGCAGATTCGGAGAATCCGCTTGTTGACGAAACAGGCGAGGAGATCGTGCGCGAGATCGAGCGCGAGATTGAGGATGCGGAGATTCCGGAATCCACTGAGGACAGTCTGCTTTCGGAACCTGTCGCGCCCGAGGATGAAGCTTCCGACGAGGATTCGGATATCAAGATTGCGGAGGATACCGCAGAAGATCTGCCTATATCTGATGATGAAGGTGTCGATGTGGCTGAATCTGAGGTTTTTGCCGATACGGATACCGAGAAAACAGCGGTATTTGATATTTCCCGTGTAAAACAGCTTGCTGAGGATGACGATCCGGAGATTGAACGGCTTGTTGATGAGGCGTTTGAGCGCTCCGAAACGGAGGTGTTTAAGCCCGTGACCGACGACATGATGCTTCCGGAGTCAGCTGAATCCGATAATGCCGGTGAGACTGTTTACGGTGAGGCAGGCGGCGAGGAGATAGACCAGACAGACCTTAACCTTATGCTTGCCTTTGGCATGAATGAGGAGTTAAAGGAAACCGTAGGTGAGGAACAGGCTACCGCTATGGAGGACGATATTCTCCAAAAGCATGAGCAGACAGCTCAGATGCAGGCGGTTGAAGAACAGATTGAATATACCTCGCGCGATCAGATTGGCGAGATACTTACTTCTTATAAGTCACGCTATTATACGCTGGCTGTCCGTATTGCGGCGGCGATTGCTCTTATTGCCGCACTGTTTGTTGTTGAGAATTTCTCACTGCTGGGTCTGACGATGCCTGCGTTCATGCGTCCTACATCATATCCGGTAGTGTATGCCATGTTTGATTTGCAGCTCGTAGTTCTCTGCGGTGTGCTTGTATGGAAGCAGGTCGTTGACGGCGTAAAGAATCTTATTGCGCTGAAACCTACGCCTGAGAGTCTTACGGCGTTTGTGCTGGCGATGTCTGTAATATACACCTTCGCTTCATGCCTCACCGCTCCCATGGAAGGCTTTGCGCTGTACAATCTTCCTGTGGTCTTTGCTGTACTTCTCTCGCTCGTTTACGAGTTTATGAATCTTAAGCGCGATGTTTTCAGCTTTAACGTAATTTCTTCCAAGAAAAAGAAATTTGTAGTAACTCCTGTTTCGGATACCACCGAATCACTTGAGAGGGAAGTATTCAACGACTATGTTCCCGGTGATTCCCAGATTATCCGTGTAGGCAAGACCGATTTTGTTGACGGCTTCTTTGCCCGTATCAATGAAAAAGGCATTTCCAAGCCTATCATCGGTATCACAATTCCGGTTGTGATGATTCTGGCTGTTGCTTTCTTTATTATTTCCTATATTGTAAACCGCAGTGTATACACCGCTTTTACAATGGCATTCGTTACCGCCGTTGTTACAGCACCTCTCACTACTTTCGTCATTTACAGCTATCCTTTCTATAAGGCGTCTAAGGATTCCTACGACAATGACAGTGCTATTATTGGCGAAAGCTCTCTTGTGGAATATTCCGGATCTTCCGTTATATCTTTTGAAGATAAAGAAGTGTTCCCGTCCGGCGGCGTGAAAGTCACCAGCATTAAGGTTTACGGAAACAACCGTATTGACGAGATCATATACAGCCTTGCAAGCGCATTCATTAAGGTGGGCGGACCTCTTGCGGATGTATTTAGCCAGGCAACCCATGACATGGGATACTCCGAGGATGTGGAGCTTATCGAGGTGGAGGATGACGGATTCACCGTTACCATCGACGATGTTCAGGTTTATATAGGCAAGGCATCCTACATGGAAAAGAAGGATTACGAGCCGCCCTTTGACAGTGAAGCAAAGAAGCAGGAGCTTAATGCTTCTCTCGGTGTGCTGTACATCGCTTTCGGCGGACAGCTTGCGGCTAAGGTTTATGTTCACTATACCATTGACGGTGAGTTTGAGGCTATTTTGGCACAGCTTTACAAGACGGGTATCTGTGTTGGCATCAAGTCCTTTGACCCCAACATTGACGATCTCCTTCTTGCAAAGAAGATTAAGGCTATGAAGTATCCTGTCAAGGTTATTCGCTCAAAGACTGTGGAGGATATTCCTCACACGTTTGAGCGCTGTGACAGCGGAATCGTATCCAAGCGCTCTGTAAAGGCTCTTTTAAAAACAGTTACTCTGTGTGAGCGTGTAAGCAATGCCATAAAAACGAGCCTTATAGTAAAGGTGCTGGCGATGCTTATAGGCGTGGTTGTGATGGTATTCATCCATGCATTTGGAAACTCTGTGGAGCTGTCGTCGCTGTACATTATGCTCTATCAGCTTTTCTGGACTATTCCGGTTTTTCTCATTTCAAGATTTTTAGTTTAAAAAATATGGGATGCCGCAAAAGCGACATCCCATTGTTCTGTGAAAGGATAAGGTTATGGAAGATCTTACACCCAAGGAAGCCGCCGAGCGCGTTTTAAAGCGAGTGGAAAAACCCGGAAGATATACCGGCGGCGAATACGGTCAGATAATCAAAGATAAAGCCAAGGTGCGGGCAAGATTTGCTTTCTGCTTCCCGGACACTTATGAAATAGGTATGTCAAATCTCGGCATACGCATACTTTACGGTGCTATAAACAATCATCCCGATCTTTGGTGCGAGCGTGCCTACACACCGTGGGTGGATATGGAAGAACAGCTTCGCCGATATAATATTCCACTCTATGCCCATGAAAGCGGAGATGCGCTCCGTGATTTTGATTTTGTGGGTTTTACCCTTCAGTATGAGCTTTGCTATACAAACGTACTGAATACCCTGGAGCTTGCCGGCATACCGCTTTTGGCATCGGAGCGCACAGATGATATGCCCATCGTGATCGGCGGCGGACCATGCTCCTACAATGCCGAGCCTATTGCGGACTTCTTCGATGTGTTTTCTATCGGAGAGGGCGAGGAAGCACTTCCCGAAATCATGCATCTTTATGCAGATATGAAGGACTCCGGCGAGTATACACGAGAGCAGTTTCTCCGCCGCGCGGCGAAGCTTGACGGCTTCTATGTGCCGTCTATGTATGAGGTAAGCTACAATCCGGACGGTACTATAAAGGCATACACTCCGAAATATGAGGATATTCCCCGGAAAATAACCAAGCGTATAATAAAGAATATGGATGAGGCGTATTTCCCCGATCAGTTTGTTATGCCATATATTGAAACGGTACATGACCGAATCATGCTTGAGGTTTACCGCGGCTGTATACGTGGGTGCAGATTCTGTCAGGCAGGCATGGTATACCGTCCTGTGCGAGAAAAATCGGTAGAAGTGCTCGACCGTCAGGCGAGAGCACTGCGCGAAACTACCGGTTATGACGAAATTTCACTTTCTTCATTAAGTATAAGCGATTATTCCGAGATAGAGGGACTTTGCGATACGCTGCTTCGGTGGACAGACGCGGCTAAGGTGAATTTGTCGCTCCCGTCCATGAGACTTGATATGTTCACGAAGGAGCTTATGGATAAAATATCCTCTGTTCGCGCATCGGGGCTTACTTTTGCGCCTGAGGCAGGTACTCAGCGTCTTCGTGATGCCATAAACAAGAATGTTACCGAGGATGATCTGCTCCGCGCCTGCCGCGTGGCGTTTGAAGCCGGAAAAAATCAGGTCAAGCTCTATTTTATGCTTGGCTTGCCGACGGAGACCGACGAAGATATCGAGGGAATTGCTAATCTTGCAAAGCGTGTTGTAGACGAATACTATGATGTTATGCGCGGAGTGAAGGGCAGAAAAGCTCCCACAGTCACAATAAGTGTGGCTTGCTTTATTCCCAAACCCTTTACCGCCTTTCAGTGGGAGTCTCAGGATACTCTCGCGGAGCTTGACCGCAAGCAGAAGCTTCTTCGCTCCAAGATAAACGATCCCAAGGTCAAGTATAATTACCACGATGCGGAGGTTTCGCTTATAGAAGCGGTATTCGCTCGCGGAGACAGACGTATTGCTCCTGCTGTACTTGAAGCGCATCGCCGCGGAATGAGATTTGACGCCTGGGAGGAGTATTTTGATTGCTCCAAATGGATGCAGGTGTTTTCCGATTGCGGCATAGATCCTTCCTACTACGCCAATCGTGAGATAGGCGAGGGCGAGATCCTGCCGTGGGATGTGATTGACTGCGGTGTTGACAAGGCATTTCTGCTCCGCGAACGTCATAATGCATACAATGCCGTGACTAATCTGAACTGTGCCGAAAAATGTACGGGATGCGGTGCAAATAAGCTTGGAGGTGAGCGCACATGGTGCAGCCGATGCAAATAAGAGCGATGTTTTACAAGGTAGGAAGTCTTCAGTACATCTCGCATCTTGATCTTGTGCGGACAATGACGAGAAATATTATCCGTGCAGGCATTCCGGCGTGGTATTCGCAGGGGTTCAATCCGAGACTGAAGCTGACCTTTTCTCTTCCTCTTTCTATAGGCACAGAGAGCGAGTGCGAGTTTTTTGATATTCGTTTGACAGAACCCATGTCGCTTGATGAGATCAAGGCGAGAATCAATGTAACGCTTACGGATGAAATGCAGATAACCGATGTGTATCAAAGTGAGCGGAAATTCAGTGAAATCGCTTTTGCCGAATATGAAATAAGAATGGTGTGGAACGGAGCGGATGCTTCGGCGGCGGAACGGTTAAAGGAATTGTATAATTCGCCGCTTGTGCTGACAAAACGCTCGAAATCCGGTGATAAAGAGGTTGATATTTCGCCTTACATTGATCTGCGCTCATGTGAGTATGAAGACGGCGGTATAACAATACACGCTCTCTTGTCTGCGGACAGTGCTAACTACCTCAATCCCGAATATCTCATAAAAGCCGCAGATTCTAAGCTTGGGATAAAATTTGACGATCTGTTTTCCGAATATTACACCATAACGCGCAGGGAAGTGTATTTGGCGGACAAAATTACGGCTTTTCGTTAAAATATACTGTCCACAGTTGGTTTTTGCCCATTTGCAATGTGTTCAACGGCGCTTATGAGTATGGAAAGATGATAATTAAAGTCCTGTGAGCCTGACTGATATTTTTTGAGGGCTTCGATAGCGTTTTCAGCACGTTCAAGATCGGCTCTGTGGACTGACAGTGCTATAATATCGCGACAACTCTGCCATTCGGATACAAGTTCGTTTATCCGACTCGCGGAGTTGTCTGTTTTCAGCACCTCACATGTGGTAAGGATCTTATCCGTCTGTGATATAACGTATACGCTGTTAATTCCTATCATTACACATATGACGGTAAGGATAATGGATGCTATTATAAAGGAACGCACTATTTTTTTACCAGATATTCCTTTCCTTCGTCATTGACGCAGAACAAATACACCTCGGAAAGCTCCGCCTTGTGCTTTTTGAGCCGTTTGTTCAGCCATTCGCGGTCACGTCCGATGAGGTTTAAGTCAAAATCGCTTATGTGGGAGTCTACCACAAGAGCGTGTGCAATGCCGGATTCGGAGACTTTTATATTCATTTCGGATGCGCTTGGGGGGGCAGCTTGCTTCTTTGGAATTACGGAGAGCTGTCCGTTGTGCTCAAGAATCGCATAGTCTACGTCTTCGATGTCGCCTATTCCTTCTATTCGTATAGCCGAAAGAAGCTCTTCGATGCTTATTCGCACCTTTTCTATTTCGGACTTGTTGATTACACCGTGGGAGATCAGTATACTCGGCGTACCGTCGAATATTGGCTTTAAAAAAGGGATTTTGGTAACTGCAAATGAGATTACGACTTCAAGCGACAAAAGTACGCATATCGGGATCAGTGCGAATGCAAATGGGATCTGGCTGTCGGTGATCGGCTGTGATGCCAATTCCGAAAGAAGGATTGTGGTCACAAGCTCCGAGAGCTGAAGCTCGCCTATTTGGCGTTTTCCCATAATACGCATTGTACCGATGAGAAGTATATAGATGAGTATAACTCTGATAAAAATAGTGAGCATATTGTGTCACCTCGTACAACAGTATTTACTTTAATGAATCAAATATGCATATTTGTGCCGAAAGAGAAGAAATATTAAAAAAAGTGTTGACAAATGTAAATGGGTGTGATATAATATTAAAGCTGTCGCGAGAGATTTTAATAATCTTTCGTAAGCAAAAAGATTTTTGAAAAATGCAAAATACCTCTTGACAAGCACCGTATTATGTGATATAATAGTCGAGTCGCTTGAACGAGTGACGGTTTGCAGAAAAAGTTTTTAAAAAACTTTTTAAAAACCTCTTGACAAGCGGTGGGAGATATGATATAATATCAAAGTCGCCCGCAAGAGGGAGGCAGCGAGTTGGTCCTTGAAAATTGAACAACAAGAGATTAGGATGAGTACAAAGAAGTGAGGCATCGAGAGATGCTGAATGGAAGATGTATAAACGATAACAAAGAAATCTCGACAATTCTTTTGAACACGA
>JAZTWV010000042.1:0-79689 GCA_045636145.1 Candidatus Flemingiibacterium sp. | reverse complement strand
CAATCGCGTCTTTTTTTCATTATTTACCTCGTATTTAATGTTGGGTGAAATGGAGAGGGAATGTATCTATCATTATATCACATATTTTTGGGAAAATCAACTGTATTTCGTTAATGTTATTTGATGTTGATTAAAGTCTGTATTAGCTTTGCAGTGGGGACAACCCGCCTTGAAAAGCAAAAAAGCATCCTTTCGGATGCTCGTTTGTTGGTGGGAGCGGGTGGATTCGGACCACCGAAGTCACTGACAACAGATTTACAGTCTGCCCCCTTTGGCCGCTCGGGAACGCTCCCATATATGGAGCTGGTGAACGGAGTCGAACCATCAACCTGCTGATTACAAATCAGCTGCTCTGCCATTGAGCCACACCAGCACATTTATTCAACGCATATTATTATATCACTTCTGTACGCTTTTGTCAAGGGGTTTTTAAAATATTTTTTCGCTTAGTTTATATTTGCAAAAAAACACTTCGGATGCAGTCCGTCACAGATTAAACGTGGACAAAATCTGTAAATTATTTGTATATTATATCTGCACTTGCTTGAATAAGTCTTTAATTAGAGGTATAATAATCGAGTAATGTAAAATAATTTGATATTTTGTCTGTTAAGGAGTGAAAACAGATGCTTAAACGCTTTTTTGGCTATTATAAGCCGCATATGAAAATTTTTATACTTGATATGTTAGCTTCCCTTACCGTGGCACTTGTGGGAATCGTTTATCCTATAGTGACGCGGACTATGCTAAATGAGCTTATACCAAACAGAAATTACAGACTTATAGTTATATTCGGACTGTCGTTGCTGCTTCTTTACATAGTGCGTATGCTCCTTAATTACTTTATTCAGTATTACGGTCATGTTATGGGTGTCAGAATGCAGGCAGAGATGCGCTCGGATATGTTCCGCCATCTTGAAAAACTGCCATACAGCTATTATGACAACCATGAAACGGGAAAGATAATGTCCCGAATGACAAACGACCTTATGGACATAAGCGAGCTTGCACACCACGGTCCGGAGAATATTCTTATTTCGTCGGTTTCGGTTATTACGGCGTTTGCGTATCTTATAACCATCAACGTGTGGCTCACATTTATAATCTTTTTTGCGGTTCCGTTCCTTCTTATTATAGCTACCGCTCTTCGCAAAAGGATGAGAGAGGCTTTCCTTCAGAGCCGACAGTCCGTGGCGCAGATAAATGCATCCCTTGAGAGCAGTATCTCCGGAATCCGCGTAACAAAGGCATTCACAAACGCAGAACGCGAGCAGGAGAAGTTTGAGCGCGGCAACGGTGAATTTGTGGAGGCGCGCAGAAAAGCTTACAAGGCAATGGGACAGTTTCACTCTGCCACATCGTTTATTACCGATATATTCAATGTTATCGTGCTTATTGCCGGCGGTCTGTTCCTTTATGCAGGCAAAATCGAGCTTGGTGATTATACCACCTTTATGGTGTCGGTTGGCGTGTTTATCACTCCCGTTATGACCATGATAAACTTTATGGAGCAGTATCAGAACGGTGTTACGGGATTTGAGCGGTTTATCGAAATAATAGACGCTGAGCCGGAAGCAGATGCACCGGGCGCTGTTGATATCGGTAAGGCGGAGGGCAAGATTGAGTTCCGTGACGTTACTTACGCTTACGACGGTGAGCATGATGTGCTGCGTAACGTGAGCCTTTCCATAGATAAGGGAAAAACATTCGCACTTGTAGGTCCGTCCGGCGGCGGAAAGACTACCATATGCCATCTTATTCCCCATTTCTACAATGTAGAATCCGGGCAGATACTTATTGACGGCAGAGATGTGCATACTATCACAAACGAGTCCCTTCGCCGCAACATCGGAATCGTACAGCAGGATATTTACCTCTTTAATGCAAGCATCAGGGAGAATATACTCTACGGACGGCTTGATGCCACCGAGGAGGAAGTGATAGAAGCGGCTAAGCGTGCAAATATCCATGAGTGGATAATGACGCTTGATGACGGTTATGAAACCGTCATCGGCGAGCGCGGCGTCAGACTTTCCGGCGGTCAGAAGCAGAGACTTTCCATAGCACGCGTATTCCTGAAGAATCCGCCCATACTTATACTTGATGAGGCGACAAGTGCGCTTGACAACACAACCGAAATAATGATACAGCAGGCGCTTGACGAGCTGTGCCGCGGAAGAACTACCATCGTTGTGGCGCACAGACTTTCAACCATCAAAAATGCGGATGAGATCGCGGTAATTTCCGAGGGTCGCATTATAGAGAAAGGCACACATGATGAGCTTGTGGCGGCTGACGGTATGTATGCGAAGCTTCATTCGGGGCAGTTCAGGGAGAAAATATGACAATAAGCATCCGCGTTTTATAAAGCGCGGATGCTTTTCTGTATATATAGGGGATTAAAAAATATAATATAAAAATTTGGAATAAACTATTGCACAAAAGGGGAAATTATGGTATAATATGCTTTAGTGTATATTTGAAATGCTTCAGTCGGGTAAAGCAATATGTTAAGGAGGCGATATCTGACGAATATGAAAAAGATAGATGCTGTGGTTGCACGCGAAACTTTCTATGTGACGGCATGGGTGCTGGTCTTTTCTGTGATTATGGAGGCAGTGTTTTTGCTTCTTGATAAATGGAATTTTACAGTGCTGTTTGGAAATCTGCTTGGTGCGGTGGGCGCGGTAATAAACTTCCTTTTGCTGGGGATAACCGTGCAGAACGCCGTTTCGAAGGACGAAAAGGATGCGAAAAATCTCGTTAAGCTGTCATACACACTGCGAAATTTCATGTATGTGGCTATATGTGTTGTGGGATTTGTTTTCGAGTGCTTTAATATCATTGCGGTGCTTGTTCCCCTGCTTTTTCCGAGCGTAGCGGTAAAGCTTCGCATGATATGGTATAAAGACCCTGATATGGGAGGTGAAAATGCAAATGAAAAAGGAACGTGACCTTCGTTTCCGTGTGCTTGATGTGCTGTTTCTTCTTATGACGGTTTTACCCTTTGTGTTTGGACTTGTTCTTAAGATTCTTACGAAGCCTGCATCAAACGGAATCGAAATAGCCGGTGCACAGATATATTTTACAATTCCGATGCCCATGCAGGATTTTCCCATAACGGAGTCTCAGGTTAACTCGTGGATAGTTCTTGTAGCAGTGTTCGGCTTGTGCCTTTATTTCACTCACGGTATCAGAGCAGGCGTTGAGACTACACGTCAGCTTGCGGCTGAATGGGTGGTGGAGAAAACTCAGAATATGGTTCGTACCAATATGGGTGAGGACAAGTATTTCGGCGGTTTTCCGCCGTTTATCGCGGCTATCATGGCGTTGTCCGCATTTTCCAGCCTTATTACACTGCTTGGACTCTATCCGCCAACCTCTGATATGAATGTGGTGGCAGGATGGGCGATAATTGTATTTGTGCTTATCACTTACTACAAAATGAAATGCGGTCCGCTGCATTATGCGGCAAGCTTCTGTGATCCGCCACCCCTTGCACCGCTGAATATCATAAGCGAGGTGGCAACTCCCGTTTCCATGGCATTCCGTCACTACGGAAACATTATATCGGGAAGTGTTATTTCCGTGCTTGTGGCGGCGGCACTTCAAGGACTTTCCAAAATGGCACTGTCATGGCTTCCGGGATTCCTCTCTGATATCCCGATTTTTCAGATTGGTCTGCCTGCTATACTTTCGATCTACTTCGATGTGTTCAGCGGATGTTTGCAGGCGTTTATATTCGCAATGCTCACAATGCTGTACGTTTCAAACGGCTTCGCGGTTGATGATTACGAGAAGCTTAAACTTAAAAAAGCGGCTAAGAGAGAAGCCGCCGCACAGACAAAGTAAATTTTATTTTTGGAGGATATAAAAATGTTAGAACTTGCAATCGGTATTATTTTAGGCGCGTGCGCTCTTGGCGCAGGTATGGCGATGATAGCCGGTATCGGCCCCGGTATCGGTGAAGGAAACGCAGTAGCTAAGGCCTGCGAGGCTATCGGACGTCAGCCGGAATCAAAGGGTAGTGTTACAACAACCATGCTTATGGGTTGTGCAATTGCTGAAACCACCGGTCTTTACGCGCTGGTTATCGCGATCCTGCTTATATTCCTTGCCCCCGGCAGATTTGTTGACATTCTCATGAACACCATCGGCGGTTGATTTTTGAATTTACAGTAGGTGAATTTTAATGAACATGGAAGTTATTTCCGTCAACATATGGCAGATGCTGGTGTCGCTTTGCAACCTGCTTATACTGTTTCTTCTTTTGAAGAAGTTTCTCTATAAGCCTGTTACGGCGGTGCTTGAACGCCGCCGTGCCGATATCGAGGGCGATTATGCCGCCGCAGATGAGGCAAAGCGTGTTGCACTTGCAAGTAAGACGGAATATGAAGAAAAGCTGTCCCATGCGGAGCAGGATGCGGATGAACTGAGAAGAAGCGCATCCGATGAAGCAAAACGCCATGGAGAGCGCATTGTTGCCGAGGCGAGAGAAAAAGCGGACGGAATCGTTCGTGCGGCAGAGGCACAGATCGAGCTTGACCGTAAGAAAGCCGAATCCGAGATCAAGCGCGAGATCGCGGATGTTTCTGCACTGCTTGCAGAAAAGCTTATCGAGCGTGAGATCAACGCTGACACTCACCGTGACCTCATTGATTCGGTAATAAACGGCATGGGTAACGAATAATGACCCAGATATACGAAGAATATGCGGCGGCACTGTTTACACTTGCCGCAGAGGAAGATATTAAGCGAGAGGTAGCGGAATCCGTAAAGGTGCTGAAATCCGTCATTTTGGAATATCCCATGTATACGGACCTGCTTGCCGCGCCAAATATTTCGCTTGACGAGCGTTCTCAGGTTATTGAAGAAGCTTTTGGCGGAAAACTTCATGAATATGCGGTTTCCTTTGTGAAGCTTCTTTGCGAGAGGGGACACATCCGCGAGCTTGGCGACTGCCTTGACGAGTATTTGAAGCTCTATGAGGCTTCTGACGGTACTTGTACGGCAGAGGTCGTAAGTGCGGTGCCTCTTACAGAAGCTCAGCGCGCTGAGCTTACAGAAAAGCTTCAGAAGAAGCTTTCAAGACCTGTTGAGCTTTGCTGCAAGGTCGACGAGAGTATACTCGGCGGCATGATCGTAAGCGTTGACGGAATGGTGATGGACGGAAGTCTGCGCCGCCGTCTTGCCGATGCGCATGATATTATCGGCGGCTGATATATCGGAAGAAAGGAACATATAAAATGAATCTTCGACCCGATGAGATCGGAAATATTATCAAAGATCAGATAAAAAACTATAAATCCCGTATAGAGATGACCGAAACGGGCAGTGTGGTACTCGTGGGTGACGGTATTGCGCGCGTATACGGTCTCAAAAACTGTATGGCAAATGAGCTGCTTGAGTTTGATGACGGCAGCTTCGGTATGGCGCAGAATCTTGAAAACGAAACTGTTTCCGTAGCACTTTTGTCAAACGAAAACGGGATTCGCGAGGGCTCGGTTGTAAAACGCACGGGACGGGTTCTTTCCGTACCTGTAGGCGAAGCTATGCTTGGAAGAGTTGTTGATGCGCTTGGACAGCCAATTGACGGAAAGGGTCCCATCGAATACAGCGATACACGCCCAATTGAATCCGAAGCTCCCGGCATTATCGAGAGAAAGAGCGTATCCGTGCCTTTGCAGACAGGCATCAAGGCTATTGACTCCATGATACCCATAGGCAGAGGACAGCGTGAGCTTATAATCGGCGACCGACAGACCGGTAAGACTGAGATCGCAATTGATACCATAATCAATCAGAAGGGGCAGAATGTTATCTGCATCTATGTTGCGATTGGTCAGAAAAATACCTCTGTGGTACAGCTTGCAAACGAGCTTACACGCCACGGTGCAATGGATTACACCATTATTGTTGCGGCATCTGCTTCGGAGTCCGCTCCGCTTCAGTATATTGCACCCTATTCGGGATGTGCAATGGCGGAGTATTTCCGCGAGCAGGGTAAAGACGTGCTTATCATCTATGATGATCTTTCAAAGCACGCGGTTGCTTACCGTGCACTCTCCCTGCTTATCCGCCGTCCGCCGGGCCGTGAGGCTTATCCCGGTGACGTATTCTACCTGCACTCCCGTCTGCTTGAGAGAGCGGCGTGCGTTGCACCCGAATACGGTGGAGGCTCAATTACCGCACTTCCCATTATAGAAACACAGGCGGGCGACGTTTCGGCGTATATCCCCACCAATGTTATCTCCATAACCGACGGTCAGATATTCCTTGAGACCGAGCTGTTCCATTCGGGAATCATGCCGGCTATCAACCCCGGCGTATCTGTAAGCCGTGTTGGCGGCTCTGCACAGTTAAAACCCATGAAAAAGGTTTCGGGCGAGCTTAAGCTGCTTTATTCGCAGTACCGCGAGCTTCAGTCCTTTGCTCAGTTCGGAAGCGACCTCGATGCGGACACCAAGGCAAGACTTGCCCTTGGTGAGCGTATAGTTGAGGTGCTGAAGCAGGGAAGAAATGCTCCTGTTCGCGTAGGATGCCAGGTTGCCATCGTTTACGCTGTTATTCACGGATTCCTTGACAAGGTTGAGGTTAAAAATGTCAGCGTTTGGGAGGCTGCACTCTACGAGCTGCTTGAATCAAAATTCCCGGAGTTGCTTTGCAAGATAGAGAGCGGTTCTTGGGAAAAGAGCGAGACAGATACGCTTGAAGAAGCTATAAACGAGCTTAACCGTGTGCGCACAGACCTTTGCGTGCGAGGTAATTAACCGTGGGAGCAGATATTAAAGCCCTGCGTATACGCATAAAAAGCGTTGATTCCACCCTGCATCTTACAAAAGCCATGGGACTTGTGGCGTCGTCCAAAATACGCCGCGCAAATGATGCTATGAAAAAGGGGCGTGAATACGCCGCCGCTCTTGATGCTTTTATAAGTGAGCTTTCAGGCAGCACGGAGTGTCTTAAGAGTCCGTATATGCAGATGAGGGGCGACGAGCTTTCACGCACACGCATTATTGTCATAGCCGGCGACCGCGGACTTGCTGGAGGCTATAATGCCAACATTTTCAGACTCGCTTCGAATTACAGGGGAGCTGAGTTTATTCCGATAGGCAAGCGTGCCTGCGAAAAGTTCGGCAAAGCGATAAATTCCTCGGAGAAATATACCTCAGAGGAAGCATATGTGCTGGCAAAGAAGCTTTGCGCGGATTTTGCCGACGGCGAATATGACAGGCTCGGCATAATTTCCACAAAGTATGTTTCCATGATGACTCAGGATGCAGAGATTAAATGGATACTGCCGCTTACGAGAAATGCGGAGGCGTCAGCGTCCAGCATGGTCTTTGAGCCGGACGAAATATCCGTTTTAAATGAGGTCATGCCCGAATATACTGCCGGAGTTATTATGTCGGCACTCCGTGAGAGCTTTGCTTCTGAGGTGGCGGCACGCCGTATGGCGATGGACAGTGCCGGAAAGAATGCAACTGCGATGATAGACAGTTTGCAGCTCCGGTACAACCGTGCGCGGCAGGGTGCTATTACTCAGGAAATTACCGAAATTGTTGCCGGAGCCGGTGAATAATGCCCGATGGCATACAATGAGGCTTATATCAGAACGAAAGGAAGTCACACTTTGGACAGTAAACATAACGGCGTCGTAGCGCAGGTCATGGGACCTGTAGTTGACGTGAGATTTGAAGAAGGCGGACTGCCTGCAATTTATAACGCGCTGACCATGCCTATCGGTGACAGAACACTGACTGTTGAGGTGGCACAGCATATCGGTGACAATACCGCTCGCTGTATCGCTATGTCCTCTACCGACGGTCTTCAGCGCGGTACGGTCGTTACAGATACGGGACGCGGAATCAGCGTGCCTGTAGGAAATGTTACGCTTGGTCGTATATTCAATGTTCTCGGAGATGCGGTTGACAACAAGCCGAATCCCGATGAATGTGAGAGATGGAATATCCACCGTCCTGCTCCCGATTATGAGGAGCTTTCCACCGCAACCGAGATACTTGAAACTGGCATCAAGGTAATCGACCTTATCTGCCCATATTCCAAGGGCGGTAAAATAGGACTTTTCGGCGGTGCAGGCGTTGGTAAGACCGTTCTTATTATGGAGCTTATCAACAATATCGCCAAGGAGCACGGCGGTCTGTCCGTATTTACCGGCGTTGGAGAGCGTACCCGTGAGGGAAATGACCTGTACAACGAAATGATACAGTCGGGCGTTATCGACAAGACCGCACTTCTGTACGGTCAGATGAACGAGCCGCCCGGAGCAAGAATGAGAGTAGGACTTTCCGGTCTTACCATGGCGGAATATTTCCGTGATACAGAGGGACAGGATGTGCTTCTGTTTATCGACAATATTTTCCGTTTTACACAGGCAGGAAGCGAGGTTTCCGCACTCCTCGGACGTATGCCCTCTGCGGTTGGTTATCAGCCTACACTTGCAACGGAGATGGGGGCGCTTCAGGAGCGTATCACTTCCACAAAGCGCGGTTCTATCACCTCTATTCAGGCAGTATATGTGCCTGCGGACGACCTTACCGACCCTGCTCCGGCAACAACCTTTGCTCACCTTGACGCAACTACCGTTCTTTCGAGAGGTATAGCATCTCAGGGTATTTATCCTGCGGTCGACCCTCTTGAATCTACGTCCCGCATACTTTCCGCCGAGATACTCGGTGAGGAGCATTATCGTGTTGCCCGTGAGGTACAGCGTATACTTCAGCGCTACAAGGAGCTTATGGATATTATCGCGATCATGGGTATGGACGAGCTTTCCGACGACGACAAGCTTCTTGTCGGAAGAGCGAGAAAGATCCAGCGCTTCCTCTCCCAGCCCTTCACTGTTGGCGAAAAGTTCACCGGCTTTGCAGGCAAGTACGTTCCGCTTTCGGAAACTATCCGCGGCTTTGCGGAGATAATCGACGGCAAGCACGACGATCTTCCCGAGTCTGCGTTCCTTTTCGTAGGTACAATAGACGAGGCTGTTGCTAAGGCAAAAGAAAATGCCAATGCCATAGACGGTGGCGTGAAATGAACGTATTCAAGCTGAAAATATCCACACCCGACGGCGATATGTTCGATGGCGAGGCGGTAAAATTAGATGTGCGCGGAATCGAGGGGGAGCTTGCTGTAATGGCAGGACACATTCCCTTTATGACGGCACTTAAGCCCTGCGACTGCAAGATATTGCTTCCCGATGGGGAAGAGCGCATCGGTACAACCGATGGCGGTCTTCTTAACGTTGGTGCGGAGCAGGTGACGCTTCTTGCCGGCGGATACAAATGGAAATAATCAAAAAATTCTGCTTCACACAAGTGAGGCAGAATTTTTTCGGGCAAAACGCATGTGAGAGCGATTTTTACATTTCCGTAACAAACAAATCCTTGCAATTTTGTGCTGTATATGTTACAATAATTACAATAGCAAAAATCGCGGCGGGATGCGCTGACATCAGCCGCTTTTTCGTGTGTAAACTCCGTTTTTTCGGATTTGTGGAGGTGTGTTGGGATTTTTAAGGGAAAGATTATGGAATCGGTTACATCTGTCCTGCCTATAGCGGCGATAGTGCTTGTTTTAAGTATTACTATCGTGCCTATATCGCCCGGTGTGCTGACTCTGTTCATTTTCGGTGCTGTAGCGCTGATATTCGGCATGAGTTTGTTTACTATGGGTGCAGGTATGGCGATGCAGCCGCTTGGAGCGGGAATAGGTGCTACGATGAGCCGCTCAAAGCGTAATGTCATAAAGCTTGTTGTATGCTTTGTGCTCGGTATACTTATAACTATCGCAGAGCCTGACCTTCAGGTGCTGGCGGAGCTTATGCCGGCTGTGGACAACATGGTGCTGATACTGTCTGTTGCGGTTGGCGTAGGTATATTCATGGTAGTATCAATGTTGCGAACAAAATTCGGTGTGCGGCTCAGCTATCTTTTGATGGCATTTTATGCTGTGGTTCTGGTGCTTGCCTGCTTTGCACCGGCGGATTTTGTTCCTACCGCTTTCGATTCCGGAGGAGTTACCACCGGTCCTATAACGGTGCCGTTTATAATGGCACTGGGTGCAGGTATGGCTTCCGTGCATGGCTCCCATCACGGTGAGGAAAGCTTCGGTACGGTTGCACTGTGCAGTGTTGGACCCATTATGTCGGTAATGGTGCTCAGTTTGTTTATGCCGTCATCTGCACAGGCATACTCCCATGAGACCTTTGAGGCATCATTTGCCACAACAAAAGATGCGTTTATGTACATAGCCCGTGAAATACCCCACTACGCATATGAAGTGCTGATGGCATTTCTGCCAATCGTAGCGGTGTTTATCCTGTTTCAGCTTATTTTCAAGCGTTTTCACGGAAACGAGCTTCCGAGAGCCATCATTGGTTTTGTATATACCTACATAGGACTTGTTCTGTTCCTCTGTGCGGCAAATGTAGGCTTTATGCCTGCCGGTCAGCTTATCGGTGAAAAGCTTGCAGAAAGTAAATTTGCGTATGTTCTGATTCCTGTGGGTATGCTGATTGGATGGTTCACCGTTGCGGCAGAGCCGGCTGTTCACGTGCTGAAAAAACAGGTTGAGGAAATATCAAACGGTACTATAAGGCAGGGGACTATCGGTATCGGTCTTTCCGTTGGTGTTGCCTGCTCGGTTGGAATTGCGATGCTCCGTGTGCTTACCGGTATTCCGCTGTTTCCCTTTATGGTTGGCGGATATGTTATATCGCTTGCAATCAGCTTTTTCGTACCGCCGCTGTATACGGGCGTGGCGTTTGACTCCGGCGGAGTTGCCAGCGGTCCTATGACCACCACGTTTATTCTGCCCTTTGCCACAGGTGCCTGCGCAGCACTTGGCGGAAACATTCTTACCGACGCTTTCGGTATCGTGGCTATGGTAGCCATAACGCCGCTTATAACTATACAGTGTATCGGACTGTTTGCGGAGCTTCGCAGAAGAGCAAGACATAAGCAGGCGGCGACTGAGCTTGGAAATATAGACGACAGTATTATTTACTTTGATGATGAGAGGGAGACGGCAAGATGAGTGAGAGAATGATGCTTCTTTTGACTATCACCAAGCGTGGAGAAGGCTCGTTTATTGTTAATTCCCTTAATTCTCATGGAATCGTGTGGCATCTGAGAGCGGTGGGACAGGGAACTGCATCAAGTGAAATGATGGATATTCTCGGTATCGGTTCGAGAGATAAGGACATCGTAATAAGCCTTGCCGCAAGACGTGCGGCAGAGAGCTTCACAATGGAGCTTGAAAGTAATCCAACGCTTGGACGCGGTCATGGCATAATGATGGTAATCCCACTTAGCGCAATAAATAATCTTACTGCGGTGCTTGCATCCCGCGCGGCGAGTAAGCTTAATGTACAGGAGGCAGATATAACTATGAAGAATGAATACAAGCACAGCTTGGTGCTTATAGCTGTAAATCGCGGATATGCCGACGAAGTTATGCAGGCGGCACGCAAGGCAGGTGCTACAGGCGGAACTGTGATAAAGGCAAACCTTGCGGACAATGAATCAGGCGAGCTTCTCGGTATTACTCTTGAAGAAGAGCGTGATATCGTGGCTATTATGGTGCCGGATACCATTCGCGATACGCTGATGGAGAATGTAAACCGTGAGCTTGGTATGCGCAGTGACGCGCAGGCTATTATTTGCTCCGTTGGCGTTGACAAGGCAATGAGAATATAATTACCGTGCAAAAAACACCGTTGGTATCGAATACCGACGGTGTTTTTTAGTGGAATTTTATTTATGGCAGAGTTCCTTAAAGGTTTGTGACCTTTCTTATTGTCGTACTGCCTTTTTCAAGAGAAACTATGCCTGTACGGCAGATTTCAAGTATGGTATAATCGCGCATAAGGTCAATAAAGTCATCAATCTTACGGCTTGAGCCTGTAAGCTCAAATACCATGGCGTCACGGGAGTATTCTACGGTTTTTGCATCAAATGCGGATGCGGCGGTGAGAATATCATCTCTGGTTTCGGTATTGTTTTCCATTTTGATGAGCATAAGCTCGGAGCTTACGGAATTATCCTCGGAAAGCTCTCGGATATAGCATACGTCGGGCAGCTTGTAAAGCTGATTTATAAGCTGCTCCTTATTAAGCTCATCACCGTCGAATCTGACGGTAATACGGGAATATTCCGCAGATTCGGTCTCACTTACAGTAAGAGCACTGATATTGAAACGGCGGCGGCGAAACATACTTGTTACTCTGTTGAGTACGCCGAATTTGTTAAGTACCAGCACTGCCACTGTATATCTCATTGTATCGTTTTCCATGTCCGATTACCTCATTTTAAAATAATGTCGTCCGATGAGCCTTCCGGTGGACGCATGGGGAAAACCAGCTCATCTTTTGAAATTCTGCAATCTATGATATACGGAGAAGATCCGCTGTTGGCTCTCGCAAGTGCCGCATCAAGCTGTGAGAGGGTCAAGACAGTCTCACCGGATGCACCGAATGCCTCTGCCAATTTTACAAAGTCGGTTTTTCGGTCAAGTTCGGTGCAGGAGTAGCGTTTGTCGAAGAACAGGTTCTGCCACTGATGTACCATTCCGAGAACTCCGTTGTTCATTATGAGTATTGTCAAAGGAATGCTGTAGGTTACGGCTGTTGCAAGCTCCTGAAGACTCATGCCGAAGCTTCCGTCGCCGCTTACAAGAATGGCACGCTCACCACATCCTATCGCCGCCCCCATAGCGGCACCCATGCCGAATCCCATAGTACCAAGACCGCCGCTGGTGATAAAGCGGCGAACTGTTTTCTGCACAAGATACTGTGCTGTCCACATCTGATGCTGACCAACATCCGTTATGACAGGTGTATTATCACAGATATACTTTTGAAGCGTTGCAATGATATTTTTAGGAGTCATTCCGCTCCGATTGTCGGTGAATTTCTCGCCCTCGGCTCTTATTTCCGAAATGATCTCACGCCATTTTATGTGCCGCGTTTGCTTTATAAGAGGAATGAGCTTTTGAAGCGTGCATTTCAGGTCTGCGCGAAGTCCGTGGGCATCGCAGAGGGACTTTGACAGCTCCGAGCCGTCAATATCTATGTGAACTATCTTTGTGTTTTTGGCAAAATTCAGCCTGTTGCCCGTTACGCGGTCATTGAATCTTACGCCCAGCGCAATTATACAGTCGGCACTTTCCATTGCCTTCGATGCGGCAAAGTGACCGTGCATACCCTGCATACCGAGGAAGCGTGGGTGGTCGGTGGGAATGGCGGAAAGTCCCATAAGGGAGCATCCCATTGGCGCGTCGCAAAGCTCTGCCAAAGTAAGCATTTCTTCCTGCGCTCCGCCGCGAATGATTCCGCCGCCGAAATATATGTACGGGCGTTTGGAGCTGTTGATGCACTCAGCCGCCGCTTCGATCCGCATATCCTTGGCGGCAAAAGGTGCATTCGGTTTTACCGTCGGCTTCTCCTCGTATTCGCACAGTGCCGTTTGAACATCCTTTGGGACGTCTATAAGTACAGGTCCGGGTCTTCCGGATATTGCAATTCGAAATGCCTCACGTATGGTATCGGCAAGCCCTTCGGGCGTGTCAACAAAATAGTTATGCTTTGTTATTGGCAGTGTTACGCCGGTGATGTCAAGCTCCTGAAAGCTGTCGTAGCCGATATCGTGTGTTGCCACGTTCCCCGTTATGGCGATAAGGGGAACGGAGTCCATATGTGCTGTGGCAATACCTGTTACAAGATTTGTTGCGCCGGGACCTGATGTGGCGATTACAACGCCCGGCTTGCCCGTAGCTCTTGCATAGCCGTCTGCGGCGTGTGCCGCTCCCTGTTCGTGAGCTGTGAGAATATGGCGTATTTTGTCCTTGAATTTGTAAAGTGAATCGTAGACGTTCAGTATTTGTCCGCCCGGATAGCCGAATACGGTGTCGCATCCCTGCTCAAGCAGAACTTTAATAATGATATCCGATCCTGATAGCAGCATTTGTTTAGCCTTTCGTTTCAGTTCTTTCTGTGTTTATGACTTCTTTATCATGTTGTTGTAGGCGGCGATCAGCGCATCAACCGAGGCGTGTATAATATCGGTGTCAGTGCCTGCACCGAAGCTCATGTTCCCCTCGCTGTCCTTTATTCCGATGTAAGCCGCCGCGATACTTCCCGAACCGTGCTCCTGCATACTGTGCTCGTTGTAGATAAGCAGTTCGTAGTCGGCACCTGTAAACTCCTTCAGCGCATTGCTTGCCGCGTCAAGCGAACCGTTGCCCGAACAGTGAATGGTAGCGGTGCTTCCGTTTTTCGTGAAGGTGATCTCCGATTCCACCACGTTTCCCACACGGTGAAAATGCATATCAAGCACATTGATATCCGAGTCGGGTTCGAGAAAATAGCTTTTTTTGAATATGCTCAGCACCTCATGGGCTTTAAGCTCCTTGTGCTCGTGGTCAGAAATGCTCTTGCAGCGATAGCTGAGATCGTCACGCATTCCGGCAGGGAGAACGTATCCGTATGTCTGCTCCAAAAGGTAAGCGATTCCGCCCTTGCCGCTTTGAGAATTGACCCGTATTACGTCCGAATCGTATGTGCGGTTAATATCTCTCGGATCAATTGGAATGTAGGGAATATCCCATCCGTGAATCTCGTTTTCTTCGCGGTGCTTCATAGCCTTGGCAATGGCATCCTGATGACCGCCGGAAAAGGCGGCAAACACAAGCTCGCCTGCATAGGGTGAGCGTTCATATACACGCATACGGGTGCATTTTTCGTATTTTTCCACAAGCCTTGGCATATCGGAAAGATCAAGCCCGGGGTCAATTCCGTGAGAGTACATATTCATGGCGAGAGTTATAATATCAACGTTGCCGGTACGCTCTCCGTTGCCGAAAAGAGTACCCTCAACACGCTGTGCGCCTGCAAGGAGTGCAAGCTCGGTGTCCGCAACGCCCGTGCCGCGGTCATTGTGCGGATGGAGCGAGAGGGTGACGTGCTCGCGGTACTTAAGGTTTTCGCTTATATACTCAACCTGGCTTGCATATACATGAGGCATACTCATTTCGACCGTCACAGGCAGGTTTATTATAACATTATTGTCTTTTGACGGTTCAAGGATATCAAGAACCGCATTGCATACCTCAAGGGCATATTCCGGCTCTGTTCCGGTGAAGCTTTCGGGGGAATATTCGAATCGGAAAGAACCGTCGTGTTCACCTGCAAGCCGTTTAACAAGTTTTGCGCCGTCCGTGGCGATCTTTTTTATTTCTTCTTTGGATTTTTTAAATACCATTTCGCGCTGTGCAACGCTCAGAGAATTATAAAAATGTATTATGGCTTTCGGTGCACCCTGACACGCTTCGAATGTTTTTCTTATTATGTGCTCACGGCACTGGGTAAGCACCTGGACGGTAACGTCGTCCGGAATCATGGAGTTGTCTATGAGTGTACGAAGAAAATCGTATTCCGTATCGCTTGCCGCAGGAAATCCCACTTCGATCTCCTTGAAACCTACATCAAGCAGTACCTTGAAATATTCAAGCTTTTCTTCAAGGCTCATTGGTATAACCAGACTCTGGTTCCCGTCACGCATATCAACCGAGCACCATACGGGTGCAGTTTCTATATGATCTTTCAGTGCCCATTTATTGTAGCCCGCAGGAGCCGGATAATAGCTCACCGCGTATTTGCTTGAATCCATCATGATAATTGCTCCTTAGGTAATATGGCATAATCCGTGCCATGATTCTGTAATCTAATAAAAATCCCCATCCCAAAGCGTTTGCCTTGGGACGGGTGTAATGCCCAAAATACGCGGTACAACACAAAAACGCAGACGGAAGTCTGACGCTTTTCGGAATCTAATCCCACCGTCCACGTCACAGCCTTTATGAAGCTTAATTTCTAACATTATAATATATTTTACTGTTTTTGTCAAGTGTTTTGGTGAAAATTCCGGGTTATTCCATGAAAAAGTAAAATAAATGTTAAAAAATTTCCTATAGCATTGTTATTTCAAAGAAAATGTAGTATGATATTTATATCACAAAACCCATTACAATTTTTGAAAGGAATGGTATACAAAATGAGCAAGAGCGTACAGGATATTATGGCGATGATCCGTGACAACGGCATCAAAATGGTGGATTTCAAGATGGTGGACATCAACGGTCAGTACCGTCATGTTACTATCCCCGCACAGAATTTTTCCGAAGACACAATGAAGAGCGGAATTGGCTTTGATGCTTCAAACTACGGCTATGCGGTAGTTGAAAAGAGCGACATGGTGTTTATTCCCGATCCGGATACAGCGGTTATTGATCCGTTCTGCGATATTCCCACACTCTCTATGACCGGTAACGCAATGATAATCGACACCCCCGAAAACCGTCCGCTTCCGCAGTATCCGCGCAATATCGTCCGTGCGGCTGTTGAGGAGATGAAAAAGAGCGGTGTTGCTGATACCATGCTTATTCTCCCCGAATTTGAATTTTACCTTTTCGATCAGGTTGGCTGGGAGGTCAGCGGACGCGAGATCAGTGCTATGGTGGATGCAAAGCAGTCCTATTGGAACAGTGCAACTGAGGGTCTCGGTGTTGTTGTTCCGAAGCAGAAGAACTACCATATTGCAAAACCCTTTGATATTTCCTACGAATGCCGCAGTGAAATGTGCCTTCATATGAAGGATGCGGGAATTGAGATAAACTATCATCACCCCGAGGTTGCGGCATCCGGTCAGTTTGAGATAGAGCCGCAGCTTGGCGAAGTAGTGCACATGGCTGATGCTACTATGATGATTAAATATATCATTCACAACCCTGCGCTGAAATACGGCAAGACAGCTACATTTATGCCGAAGCCTATATACGGCGAGGCAGGCAGCGGTATGCACGTTCATATGCTTCTTATGAAGGACGGCAAGCCTGTATTCTCCGATGATAACGGATATGCGCATCTCAGCGAGACCGCACACTACTTCATGGGCGGACTGCTTAAGCATATTGCTTCTCTTTGCGCTCTTACCAACCCCAGCACAAACTCCTTCAAGCGTCTTGTGCCCGGCTTCGAAGCTCCTGTAACCGTAGGATATGCAACTTCCAACCGCAGTGCGGTAATCCGTATCCCTGCGTATGCAAAGAGCCCCGAAAAGCGCCGCTTTGAGCTTCGCAATCCCGATGCGACCTGCAACCCCTACTTCTGCTATGCGGCCATCCTCATGGCAGGTCTTGACGGTGTGAAGAACAAGATAGATCCTCATGCTAACGGCTGGGGTCCTTACGATGTAAACCTCTATCATCTTCCCGAGGAAGAAAAAGCAAAGCTTCAGGGCCTTCCCACCTCTCTTGATGCGGCTCTCGACGCACTTGAAGCAGATCACGATTACCTGACTGCAAGCGGAGTATTCCCGGAGGAGCTTATAAAGAACTTTGTTAAGACAAAGCGCGAGGAGTGCCGTCAGATGGCAGCAATTCCTCATCCCGCAGAGTACGACAAGTACTTTAATCTTTAATTTAAAATGTGAATAATCAAAACCACCACTTCACATGATGAAGTGGCGGTTTTGATTTGTTGGGACAGGAAATGGAAAAATTCACAAATATGCTGTTGGTAAAGTGCATTTTTTGTGTTTACTGCTTCGAAAATCCAAATCTGTGTGGATATTGCATAATAAGCAAAAACATGTTCTAAGTATTTTTTTTAAACAAAATTGTGAAAAACTCTTTACATTTGGATAACTATATGTTAAAATAGAATAGCGGTTGTGTTTCTATGGGATATTTGTGCCCAAATGTCACCGAGGAAAACACTGCTGCGAAGAACACGCGTACAGGGCTCACGACCTGTCATGGCGTCGACTTTTGTGCGCTTAACACATTTTTATAATTTCATTGTGTGATACGCGCAAAAGATTATCGCTCATGTTCATGGCCTGCTCATTTGAAGATTACATTTGTTATAAAAAATTCGCAGTGCCTAAATTGGTTTTTAACCCGCAAGCGCAAACACATGAATATGTGCTTTAAACTAATAAAATTCAGGAGGATTATCATGAAAAAAAGTCTTATCGCATTACTGCTTGCAGCAACAATGCTTACCCCTACTATCGGTGCTCACACAAATGAGCAGGTTAACACCGCAGATGCTCTCAATAATCTTGAGCTTTTCCTTGGAAACGGTGTGGATTACAACCTTGACGGCAAACTTAGCCGTGCGGAGGGTGTTACACTGCTTGTTCGCATGATTGGTCAGGAAAAGACTGCCAACAGTTATGACTACAGTGCGCCGTTTATTGATGTGCCTGCGTGGGCTGCGGCATATATAAACTATGCTTGGCTTAACTCTATTACCAACGGTATTTCAGGCACAGAGTTTGGTTCGGATATGCAGATGGACGAGTATATGTTCCTGACTCTCACTCTCCGTATGCTTGGTCACAAGGACAGCGGTGAAAATCCTGAATTTACGTGGGATCATCCATATGAGCTTGCTAGAAAAATTGGACTTATCACAAAAAATGAGGTTGATTCCGAGTTCACTCGCGGTGATGCCATCTCGGTGTTCTGGAATGCGCTTACATTGAATGATAATGCGCTTGCGAAAGATCTTATTTCTCGCGGTGTGTTTACTCTTGAGGAATTTAACGAAGCTGTTGATGTTAAGCTTAACGGCAGAGACGAAAATGTGGGTGTTCCGCTTGCTCCAAAGACTGAAGATGATACGCAGACCGGCGGAACAGGCATAATCGTGGATGTTCCGGACACAGGTACGGGTACCGGTACTAGCAAACCTGTTGTAAAGCCATCTGTTGACAGAGATGATGACGATAAAGACGACACCAGAGAGCCTGAGGATACAAAGGAGCCCGAGGATACAAAGGAGCCTGAGGATACAAAGGAGCCTGAGGATACAAAGGAGCCTGAGGATACAAAGGAGCCTGAGGATACAAAGGAGCCTGAGGATACAAAGGAACCCGAGGATACAAAGGAACCTGAAGTTCCTGTAGATAAAGCTCCGGAAGATTATACATACGAGGAGTATACCGCTATGACCGGCGAGGAGCAGGCACAGCATCTTTCGAAGTTTGATGATATTTCCGATTTCTTTGAATGGTATAACGCAGCAAAGGCTGAATATGAATCGAATCAGGACCGTATAGAAATAGGCGACGATGGAGTTGTTGACCTTGAGGAAATTCTCGGCAACAAGGGCAACGACTAAGCATGGACACTAAAAAACAGCTTGATGTAAGAATGGTTAGCCTTTCTCCGATCATGGAGGAAGTTATCGCGGCGGGGGGAACTGTTGAGCTTACGGTTTCCGGAAATTCAATGTTCCCCATGCTTAAGCACAGAATCAGCCGGGTGAAGCTTTCACCTGCGGGACAGCTAAAGGTTGGCGATTTGCCCTTGTACAGGCGCGATAACGGTGCATTTGTGCTCCACCGCATTATAAGAGATAACGGTGAAACCTATTCCATGTGCGGAGACAATCAGTACATTCTTGAGCGAGGGATAAGACCGGACCAGATCATAGCAGTTATGACGGCTTTTTCACGCGACGGTAAGAAATGGACAAAGAGTGATAACGTTCTATACACAATATATGTTCGCATATGGATGCTTGTGCGGCTGCTTAAACGGCTTGTGCACGGAGTGCAAAATAGGCTGAGACGTACATTAAAGCGCATTAAATCTTCAAAATGACACCTGCAATACGGTGTATTAAAGCGAAAACACAAACTTGAAAGGAAACACTATGAACGAGCAGGCTACAAACAGTGCAGTCGACATGGACAACACAGAACTCGACTTGCTTGATATGATAACGCTCTTGTGGAGCAAGATATGGATTATTGTTATATCCATGGTTTTGTGCGGAGCAATAGCTTTTGCGGGTGCTATGATTTCAGTAGTCCCACAGTATACGGCAACAGCAATGATGTATGTAAACAACAGTTCACTTTCTGTTGGCGGCAGCACGATCACTTTCAGTTCATCTCAGTTGTCGGCTGCTAAGAGTTTGCTTGATGTTTATGTAATTATCCTAAAATCCAGAACTACGTTGGAAGCAGCTATAGAGGAGAGCGATTTGCCTTATACATATGAGCAGCTTCGAGATATAGTTAAGGCGGGCTCTGTGAACGGTACTGAGATTTTCAGTATAACGGCTACCTGCGATAATCCCGGCGATGCTAAACTTATAGTTGATACTATCGTTGATTTGCTTCCTGATCGCATTTCGGATATTGTGGATGGCAGTTCTGTTCGTCTGGTTGACCACGCCGTGCATCCGAAGGTGTCTTCTTCTCCGTCGAATACGAGATATGCACTTATAGGTGCACTTGCCGGACTTGTTGCAAGCTGCGGTCTTATCATTGTACAGGATCTTATGAATACCACCGTAAGAGATGAGGAATATCTTAAGCAGAGATACAATATTCCGATTTTGGCAGTTGTTCCGGATGTGTATGGAGTTTCCAAAAAGAAATACGGTTACAAATACGGATATCACTCTAGGTATAAGTACGGTTATCAGCGACACGGATATTACAAGAGTTCACATAGCAGATATGAAGGCAGTTACAATAACGCCAAAGCGGAAAACGGTGAGAGCAGATGAGTTTATTTGAAAAAAATGGGGCAGCCGATAAAAAAGGCGCTGATAAAGCAAAGAAAAAAGACGCCGAGATCAGAGAAGGATTGAATTCCAAGCATAATAGATCCAATGAGGCTCTTAGAAAGAAGCAGGCGGACGAAAATATAAAAACTGTGTCCCGGGATAATTTTTCCGAGGATGCTGAGGCTACCATTGGCAACAGAAGATCTTTTGCCATGACAGAAGCACATAAGCGTCTGCGCACGAACATTATGTTCAGCTTTGCCGATGAAAATGAGTGCCATGTTATAGGCGTTACAAGTGCTATGGCTCATGAGGGTAAATCTACTACCTCAATCAATCTTGCTTATGACCTTATGAAAGCAGGTAAAAAGACACTTTTTATTGACGCAGATATGCGTCTGTCACGTATTGCACACTTCCTTGAAGTTAATCGCACGCCCGGTCTCAGTAACGTGCTTGTGGGAAATGAAAATGCTAAGGAAGCCATACAGTATTCTAATCTTCATGATGGAATGGAAGTTATAACCTGCGGAGACTTTCCTCCCAACCCCACCGAGCTTTTATCTTCAAAGAGATTCGAAGGAATGCTTAGAGCTTTGCGCGGTGAGTATGAGTATATAGTAGTGGATCTTCCCCCTGTTGCAGAAGTTTCGGATGCGCTTATTGCATCCAAGGTGGTTGACGGTATGATAGTGGTAGTTCGTCAGGACTACGTTGACAAGCGCTTGCTTGACGATACTATCCATCAGCTCAACCTCAGTGGTGCACGTGTTATCGGTATGGTACTTACCTGTGCTTTGTTTGGAACAAAGTACGGAAAGTACAAATACAAGTACAAAAAAGGTAAAAAATACGCGCACTATTACGGATATGGCTACGGTAAGCGTCACGGCTATTACTTCAGAGGCGGCCATTATGCTCATGGCTATTATAGCTCTCATGAGGAAGACCGTCCTGCCACTTCCGCTTCGGAACTGTTTAATGGTAACAAGTTTGAAGAATAATATCTGAAATATTGCCAAAACTCATAGCCGTTAGAAAGGAATGATTGTAACTATGGAAAGTGCTTCGCATCCTATGTTAAACACAGGCGCGCGGGTCGATTTCCATACGCACATTCTTCCCGGCGTAGATGATGGCAGCAGATCTCCGGCTGAAAGTATGCATATGCTTCGTCTTCTTGGAAATCACGGTGTTAGTGCGGCGGTTTTGACCCCCCACTTTTATGCGGATGGCGATACGCCGGAGAGGTTTATTGCACGCAGGTCACGTGCTTATTCAGAGCTGTCGGAGATTATTGCAAAAGAGAGCAATGCTCGGCTTCCTCACTTGGTTCTTGGTGCAGAGGTGGAATATTTTGAGGGAATTACGTGTATGCTTGAATATCCCGAACTTCGTATCGGAAATTCCGGGTGTATTCTTGTGGAAATGCCTCAGAGACCGTGGAACTCGCATGTGGTGGAAGATATACTTCGCCTTAATGACAGCAAAGGCTTTCGTGTGATCCTTGCCCACGTTGAACGGTATCTGTTTGATCAAAAGAAAGACATTATATATACTCTTCTTGAAAACAGAGTGCTAATGCAGTCGAATGCATCATTTTTTATCAATCGTTCAACTGCAAGAAAAGCGAGCAGGATGCTTCGTCGCGGATATATCCATCTGCTTGGCTCCGATTGCCACAATCTTACTTCCCGTCCTCCAAATTTAGGCGATGCTTGTGATGCTATTGCAAAAAATGCCGGCGAGTATGTGCTTGAAGACATTATGCGTGGTGCCTCACATCTGCTTCGCCATGATTTAGATGCTAATTCTAACGGTTAATATGTATGAGATTTGAAATAAAAAATAACAAGCGGATCAAATACATTATTTTGCTGTTTTTGTGCCTTAACTGTATCGGAATATGTGTTTTTCTAAGCCTTTGGCAGCAAGCGTCAGAGGATGATGGAAGCGCAGCACTTGAGGCACTGAGGGATTCCATTAAACAGTTTGATACGGTATCATTCGAAGATACGGATGCACCGAAAACTCAGCAGAATGAGACTTTTGATGCTTCAGATTCACATACAACAGATTTCGTTGAGACGGCAGATTCTGCCGCTGATACTGTAGAATCTCTGGCTGATATTTCGACAAATACGCTTGATTTTGAGCGTCTTTGGGAGGTTAATCCGGAAATATGTGCATGGCTTGAAATTGCCGGAACACGCATAGATTATCCGGTACTTCAAAGTAAAGACAATGACAAAAAGTATTTGACAACTGCCTACGACGGCTCACCCTACATAGGCGGTGCACTGTATACCGAGGCTACTTATAACAATAATGATTTCGATGACCCCGTCACTGTGATCTACGGTCATACGATGCGTTCCGGAAATTTGTTCGGAACGCTGCAGAAGACATACTCTTCAGAGCAATCATTCATAGACTGTTCGGATGTGACTTTGTATCTGCCGGGTGAGGTTCGCGAATACACAGTTTTTGCCGCTGTTCCATACTCAAAAGTGCATATACTGCATACATACGATTTCGAAAATGAGTATTGGTACAATAGATTTTTTAAGGATGTGCGCAGCATACGCGAGTTTGGTACTAATATCAATGATGATATAGCACCGAAATTCGGAGACCGTGTTATAATAATGTCGGTTTGCCTTAATTATGATACTACAAGACGGTATCTTGTTATGGCTGTAAATAATGAGGATCTTGCGGATAATATCCGGGTATCCACTGAAAATACTTAGTATAAAGGAGACTAATATTATGAAAGCTTTTCGTATTATGGCATTGTTCCTTGTGATCATGTCTATTTTCACCCTTGGCACAGCAGCGACTGTTACCTTTACGCCAAGTGTTGCACTGAAAGACTCTCCGGAGCTTGTTGAGGGAGATGAAGATCTCATCGTTACTCCCCTTAAGGAAGCATATAAGGACCCCGTTGATATTCACGAAGATATATACATCAACCTCGTTGATGCAGAAAAAGAGCTGGGCGAGGCAGAGTGGCATGAAATAATTGAAGAATTCGCTAAGATATGGGAAGAGTACACCGGCGGTGCGCCTATAGATCACGCTGTTATAAGCGACATTTTTGATGTTCGCTATGAGAGCGAGCTTGGCAAGGGACTTTCTGACGGTAAGCCTGTTACATTCAAGATTAAGATTCAGGGTATAACCGCTGATGACCTTTTCATACTTATCACTAAAGAAAACGAAGAGGACCATTGGAAGGTAATAGATTGTATTATTGATGAGAATGGCATCATTACCATTAACGCTACTTCCATGTCCGCTTTTGCAGTGATCAGAGATAATGGGGCTGATCCTTCTGCTGATCCGGGTGCTCCGGATTCTCCGCAGACAGGCGTAAACTCCTATTTTATTCCTGCAGCTGTAGGTGCGGTGCTGTTTGCGGCTATCGCTGTTGTTCTTGTGCTGAAGCTCAGAGGCCGTACCGCATAATGTGGATGTGAGCCGGATAGTACAACAAAATGAAGAAAAGAACGCAATTTGGAGGTTTGTTCCTTGTTGCCGCCCTAGTAGTTATTACCGTATTGCTGGTCTTGATGTTTGGATTCATCGAGAAGCTTATAGGAAGAGATAATAAGTCGCCCGAATCTTTGAATTACACCGATTCGGGCGATTCTCGGATATACTATAATGACACCTGGTATACTCGGAGTGATTCTATTAAGACTTTGCTCGTTCTCGGTATTGACAAAATGGCAGACAATGAGGATGCTTCTTCGCAGGCAGATTTTATCGCGCTTGTTGTTATGGATGAAGATAACAAAAGCTTTCGTATACTGCATATCAACCGCGATACTATGACCGAGGTTAATCAGCTTGATAAACATGGAAATAAATACGGCAGTTTTAAAGCACAGCTTGCCCTTGCTCATGCATACGGCGGTACAGGCAAGATACAGTGCCGAAATACAGTCGCATCAGTTGAAAAACTGCTGTATGAGATCGACATAGACCATTATATGTCCGTGACCATGGATGCTGTGCCAATTATAAATGACAGTATCGGCGGTGTTACTCTGACCCTTGACAATGATTATCCCGCTCTTGGCAGTGAATATGTTAAGGGCGCGCAGATAACCCTTGTAGGAGAGGCAGCACTCTCTTTTGTACGCTGGAGAAACGATTCACCTGACGGCAGTAACCTTGAGCGTATGGAGCGCCAGCGTGCGTATATAGCGGCGGCGTTTTCCAAGTATGCGTCACTTGAAGATGATCTGGCGCTTGACACGATGTTTAAGGTAAATGAATACCTTGTTTCCGATTGTACAGTAAATCAGCTTTCCGATTTGCTTGAATCTTTGCAGGGGTATACCTATAACGGTACATTTCCCATAAAAGGTGAAGCGAAAAAGGGAAGCGAATATGTAGAATTTTATGTAGATGAAGATGCCCTTAAGCAAACTGTTATAGATCTATTTTACGAGCAGGAGGTGTGATACTTCGATGAACAGCATACAGGATGAGCAAAATACGCTTGATGAACTTGGTGCACTGCGCCGTCGGCGTCATTTGCCCTTGCAGTTCTACGATTTTATCTTGCTTTTTGTTGTGACAATACTGCTGCTTGTTTTTAGTCCCAGCAGTGAAACAGCTTTTGCAATTGAGATGTGCGCCGTGCATTTTGTACTTGCGGTGCTTAGTGTGTATCTTTGCCGGTATCTTGTTGGTGTTTATAAGCAGATATGGCGTTATGGTTCACCGTCATCCTATATAAAGCTCATAATAGCTGATACTATAGCAGGAATCCTGTATTATGCCATGCAGATTCTAGTTCCTGTGCAGAATGTGGCATTTTTACGAGCCTTTTCTATAATAGCATTCAACCTTTTACTTGCACTCGGTATACGTTTGCTTTATAAATATCTGTATGAAGCGATAAATAAAGGCGATATCAGATTCAAGTTTATATCGGCTCCTTTGAGAGCGATAACCGGACTTACCTTTGCCGAAACAAAAGATGGAGCCGTTTCCAGCAATACAGCATCTAACCGCAGAATACGTATTGCCATCGTGGGTGCCGGTCAGGTCGGTGTAATGCTGGCGGACGAGCTTTTTAAGAATCCCCGTGCTGCATACATACCGTGCTGCTTTGTTGATATCGACCACTCCAAGATAGGACGCGAAATATTCGGACTTCCTGTGCTTTCGGGAAGCGCGGATATAACAAAGGAGCTTGCGGAGCTTTCTGTTCAGGAAATCGTGTTTGCAATGCCGCGTGTGGAACAGGAACGCCTGAAAGAGCTTTATGAATACTATAAAAATACCGGCTGTAAGATAAAGATATACGATTATCCCACGATGCAGGCGGCTGAGGGCGGCAAACGCCATTTGCGCGAGTTTGATATCGAGGAGCTTCTGTTCCGGAAGTCGGTACACTTCCATGACGAGAAAACAAGTGCATATTACCGTGATAAGGTCGTGCTTATAACGGGCGGCGGTGGCTCTATAGGAAGCGAGTTATGTCGTCAGATCGCGGCTATGAAGCCGAAAAAACTCGTAATTCTTGACGTTTATGAGAACGGTGCGTATGATATACAGCAGGAGCTTCGCTTCAGATACGGAACTTCTCTTAATCTCCAGGTTGAGATCGTTTCCGTGTGCGATAAGGCGGGTACAGAAAAGATATTCTGTGAGCACAGACCTAATATAGTACTTCATGCTGCGGCGCACAAGCATGTGCCCCTCATGGAGCGCAACTGCTGCGAAGCTGTTAAAAACAACGTTTTTGGTACACTTAATACCGTTGAGCTGGCGGAGAAATACGGTGTCGAGAGATTTATTATGGTTTCTACCGACAAGGCCGTTAATCCCACCAACGTTATGGGCGCAACAAAGCGTATGTGCGAAATGATCGTGCAAAGCCATAGCCGAAGCAGTTCAACTACAACATTCAGTGCTACGCGCTTTGGAAATGTGCTTGGAAGTGCCGCATCGGTTGTTCCGCTTTTCAAAAAGCAGATCATGAACGGCGGTCCGGTTACAATTACGGATAAACGTATTATAAGATATTTTATGACCATACCTGAGGCGAGTCAGCTTGTGCTTCAGTCCGGATGTATGGCTAAAAACGGCGAGCTTTTTGTGCTTGACATGGGAAAATCTGTCCGTATACTTGAGCTTGCGGAGACAATGATACGTCTTTGCGGATTTGAGCCTTACCGTGACATTGAAATCATCGAAACGGGACTCCGCCCAGGTGAAAAGCTGTATGAGGAATTACTTATTCGTACAGAAGAGCTTGACAAGACGGAAAACAGCATGATATTCATTGAGCGTGATACTCCTCTTGCACCGGACGAGCTTAACGAGAAGCTTAATGTGCTCCGTCTGGCACTTGAGAGTGAGGATGACGAGGTTGTCAAGAACGCGCTCAGAAGTGTTGTTCCTACTTATATTACACCTGAATCGGTAAACACCGATGCGGTGGTTGAAAAGACTCTTGAAGAGCTGACGGTGTGATTTTTGGCGACTGTTCGCAATGCTTTGCGGACAGTCGTTTTCGTTTTTGTACCTTTTATGCGATTTTACTTGAAATGTTGGGTGTTGTGTGGTATAATCATAATATTGGTACAGTAACCCATGATTTTACGAGGCGAAAAATGATAGGTACAGTTTATACAAAAACATACTCACCGCCGCCTATTGACAGAAAGGAAATTCTCCGTTATGCCGGGGTGAGGGAAGATACGCCGGAAATTACATCACTTCTTGAAGAATGCCTATGTGAGTGCGAGAGCAAGCTGACATACAACGTTTGCTATGCTGAATTTGACATTACGCGGCATAATGGCTTTACAGATATGGCGTTTTTTCGCACCGATTCAAAGATGCTTTCAGAAAATCTTGCAGGATGCGCGAGCGCAGTTCTGTTTGCCGCAACCGTAGGGATAGGAATTGACCGACTAATAGCCCGCTTCGGTGCAGTGTCACCTGCAAAGGCACTTATGCTTCAGGCCATAGGTGCCGAGAGAATTGAGAGCCTGTGTGACACTTTCTGCCAAGATATGGCGGAGTGTTTTGACCGCATGGGACGTAAGCTTCACAAGAGATTCAGTCCGGGCTACGGTGATCTGCCTATAACCGTGCAGAAAGATATATTTTCGGTGCTTGACTGCCCGAGACGTATCGGACTTTGTCTGAATGACAGCATGATTATGTCGCCGACAAAATCCGTGACGGCATTTATGGGCGTATCGGATAAGAACAAAAAATCAAGCGAGGTTTAAGATACATGAAAATAACCGATTATATTAAAGAGCATATTTTATATCTTGACGGCGGCATGGGAACGCTTTTGCAGGCGCAGGGACTCATGCCGGGTGAGCTTCCTGAGCGTTGGAATATGTCACATCCTGACATTATCACAGCTATACACCGTGATTATTTTGATGCAGGAAGTAATGTTGCAAATACCAACACCTTCGGTGCGAATGTACTTAAATTTACTGAGCCAGAGCTTGATACTATCATAAAGGCGGCAATTGAAAATGCGCGTTTGGCGGCAGAATCAAGCCGCGGCACACAGGAAAAATGGGTGGCACTTGATATAGGTCCGACGGGACATATGCTTGCACCCTACGGTGATCTGGACTTTGAGGATGCTGTAGAAGTCTTTGCTAAAACAGTTCGCCTCGGTGTCAGATACGGTGCTGATCTTATTATGATCGAAACCATGAACGACAGCTATGAAACCAAGGCGGCTCTGCTTGCCGCAAAAGAGAACAGCGATCTGCCTGTTTTTGTTTCAAACGCTTATGGCGAGGACGGAAAGCTTATGACAGGAGCATCGCCTGCCGCTATGGTTGCCATGCTTGAGGGCATGGGCGCTGATGCCATAGGTATGAACTGCTCGCTTGGCCCAAAAGCACTTGCCGGGATAGCCTTGGAATATCTTAAGTATGCATCTGTTCCCGTAATATTAAAGCCCAATGCAGGACTGCCGAAATCAATCGGAGGCAAGACTGTATATGATGTGCTCCCGGGCGAGTTTGCCGAGGATATATCAGAGCTTATAAAGAAGGGAGTGCGCATTGCCGGCGGATGCTGCGGCACAACACCTGACTATATTTCGGCTGTTGTTATGGCTTCGTCGGATATCATACCGCCGCCTGTTCAAAAGAAAAACATCTCATTCGTTTCTTCATATACCCACGCTGTGAGCTTTGGGGATTCTCCTGTGCTTATTGGCGAGCGCATAAATCCAACAGGCAAAAAACGCTTTAAGGAGGCGCTTATTGCCGAGGACATAGACTACATACTCAGAGAGGGAATAGCACAGCAGGAAAAGGGCGTGCATATACTTGATGTGAATGTAGGTCTTCCGGATATAGATGAGGTTAGTATGCTTCGCCGTGCGGTATGTGAGCTTCAGGCAATAACCGATCTTCCGCTTCAAATCGATACTTCTGATAAGCAGGCAATGGAGGCAGCGCTTCGACGTTATAACGGTAAGCCGATGATAAATTCGGTTAACGGCAAAAAAGAGAGCATGGATGAGGTGTTTCCGCTTGCAAAAAAATACGGCGGAGTTGTGGTGGCACTTACTCTTGACGAGGACGGTATTCCGGAGTGCGCCGAAGGACGTCTTGCCATAGCAAGACGTATACTTGACGAGGCGGCACGATACGGCATTGACAAGAAAGATATTATTTTCGACCCACTGGCTCTTACCGTAAGTGCGGACAAAAATGCCGCAAACGAGACAATCCGTGCCATTGGTATGATAAAGAAAGAGCTTGGATGTCACACATCTCTCGGTGTTTCAAATGTATCATTCGGACTTCCTGCAAGGGACGCTATAAACGGTACATTTTTTGCGCTGACTCTTGGAATGGGGCTGTCTGCGGCTATAATGAATCCGTATTCCGAGGAGATGATGAAGGTATATCATGCATACCGTGCACTTTCCGGCATTGATGATAACTGCCTTGAGTATATTGCTTTTTCGCAGACTTTGCCGCAGAAATCAAGCGTGAGTGCCGCGCCGATACCGTCACAGGGGGCGAGGGAGGACAGCACCGAGAAGTGTTCTGAACTTCAGCGCGCGGTAATAAAAGGCTTAAAGGAGCGTGCGGCACAGCTTACGGGGGCGCTTTTGGCAACTGAAAAGCCCCTTGATATAGTTCAAAATGAAATAATTCCTGCACTTAACACAGTGGGTGAGGGATTTGAAAACAAAACGGTTTACCTGCCCCAGCTTTTGATGAGTGCCGAAGCCGCAAAAGCCGCTTTCGATGTTATAAAGGACAATATGCCTTCAGGCAGTACCGGCGGCAAATGTGCATTTATTATCGCTACGGTAAAAGGCGATATACACGATATAGGAAAGAATATTGTTAAGCTGCTCCTTGAAAATTACGGATTTGCTGTTACTGATCTCGGTCGTGACGTCGCACCGGAAGCTATAGCCGAGTATGCGGTTAGACTTCATGCGCCGATCGTCGGACTCAGCGCACTTATGACCACAACTGTTCCGGCTATGGAGGAAACCATAAAGCTTCTGCGCCGGGAAGCCCCTTGGTGCAAGATCATAGTCGGCGGTGCTGTTCTTAATAAGGATTACGCCGCGGCAATCGGTGCTGACAAGTATGCTAAGGATGCAATGGAAGCTGTACGCTATGCCGAACAGATAAACAGTGTTCTTTAGAAGCTTTCGAGCTGTATATTATCTCGGAAAACAATAATTTAGGCAAAATTTTTATAAAAAATGAATGTGTGTTGTAAAAACAACATACATTCTGCCGATGATATGGTATTATAGTACCGTAAGATACATACACAGTAAAAAATTCTTGCAGAGGAGCGTTTGAGATGCTTCGGTGCAATAATTCGAACTTGCTCAATAAGTATTGACTTGTGTAAATCAATGTGCTACAATATAGGAAATAATATTATAAAGGAGGAACAGAAATGTTGAACAAAAAGGTACATGAGCTTCTTAATACTCAGATAAACAAGGAATTTTATTCTGCCTATCTTTATCTGGAGTTTTCAAACTACTTCAAGGCGAAGGGACTTGACGGCTTTGCCAATTGGTATATGATCCAGGCACAGGAGGAAAGAGATCATGCGCTTCTTTTCTATCAGTATCTTCAGAACAATAATGCAGAGGTAACTCTTGATGCTATCGACAAGCCAAAGACCGGCTTTGCTGACAGTATGTCCGTTCTGAAGGCAGGTCTTGAGCATGAAATCTATGTAACCTCGCTTATTAACGATATCTACGCGGCGGCTTATGAAGTTAAGGATTTCCGTACCATGCAGTTCCTCGACTGGTTCGTAAAGGAGCAGGGCGAGGAGGAGACCAACGCAACTGACCTTATCTCCAAGATGGAGCTTTTCGGTTCTGATCCTAAGAGCCTTTATATGCTTAACCAGGAGCTTGGTACACGGGTATACGCGGCACCCTCTTTGGTGCTTTGATTAAACTATGATTTGTCCTAGTAATTTGTATAAGTAATTAAAAAGGAGAAAATAACAATGAAAAAGTATGTATGCGATGTATGCGGATGGGAATACGATGAGGCTGTGGGCGATCCTGATAACGGCATTGCTCCGGGCACAAAGTTTGAGGACCTTCCCGAAGATTTCGAATGTCCCCTTTGCGGAGTTGGCAAGGACAGCTTTTCCGAGGTCGAGTAAGATTTAGCGAATAAAACATCTTATGACAAAAGGGGGCATCAGCGGTCTTTCAGGGCGGCTGATATCCCCTTTTTGAGTTAGAGAGGTATCGTATGGAAATGGTATTGCTGACTGCCCTTGGAGTGGGCGGTGCTACGGTTATCGGAGCGATAATCGGATTTGTTTTCAAAAAAATATCCCACAAATTCTCGGATATTGTACTTTCGTTTGCGGCAGGAGTAATGCTGGCGGCGGCTGTGCTCGGACTTGTCATTCCATCGCTTGATTACGGTGGAAAATACGGTCTTGTTGTTACTGTGGTAGGCATATTTGCCGGTGCGCTCTGTCTTAATCTTGTGGATAGGCTTGTGCCGCATCTTCATAAGCTTATGGGCAGTGATACTGAGGCTCACAATAACGCGAATTTGTCAAGAGTTCTGCTGTTTGTCACCGCCATAGCTATACACAACCTGCCTGAGGGAATAGCGGCAGGCGTAGGATTCGGTTCCGGCAATACTTCCCAGGCACTTTTGATAGCCGGCGGTATTGCACTTCAGAATATTCCCGAGGGAATGGTTATTATAGCTCCTATGCTGGCGGTTGGCGTTACACCGAAGAAAACCTTTATCTGTGCCGCAATAACGGGAGTTGTAGAGGTTATTGGCACGCTTATAGGGTATTTTGCCGTAAGTGTGGCATCGGTAATACTTCCTTTCGCTTTGGCATTTGCCGGCGGAACTATGCTGTATGTTGTCAGCGACGAAATGATTCCCGAAACTCATGCACACGGAAATGAACGCGGTGCTACTTATGCGCTTCTTGTGGGATTTTGTCTTATGCTTATTTGTGATGTTTTGCTTGGATAGCAGATATATAGCCGCGGCGCACTCTTATTTGGAGTGTGCCGCGGCTGTTTTCATATATTTTATTATTTTGTTTCACCGTAGGGCGGAGGCTTGCTCCCACCGCTTTTATGCTCTTGACAGGCGATACTTTCCTGATTTCCAAAAAATTCGTCAAAGCTATTGACAAATAATACCCACGGTGATATAATATACTAAACCGTTGAAGCGGAGATAAAGTCGATGATGCCTTTACAGAGAGCCTGCGCTGCTGAGAGTCGGGTAAGAAACAAGTCGGCAAATGGACCGTGGAGGGTACGTGCAAAAGCTTTGATGTTTTGGCATCTGCAAGTAGTGCGTAACGTGTTGACATACGTCAGTTGTCGGGGATATGATTGTATCTCATAAGTGCACTGTGACCGTTTAGCGTTCACAGTGAATCAAGGTGGCACCGCGGATATAGCAGGCGTGTATTTGCCTTGCTGTTCGTCCTTGATGGAAGGAATACTTCTGTCAGGGCGTTTTTTGATTTTAAAAGCTCCTTTGACAGAGTTTTCACGTCAAAGGAGCTTTATTTTCGGAGGTTTATATGGTACTGCTTGTAAAACGATGGCGCAGTTTTAATGATACTACGCAGAAGAACACAAAAATGTAATTTAATAAGGAGAAAATTAAAATGATATACAACGGAATTGATTTTGACACATATTTTAAGAATTATCCAGACATGGACGGCTATTTCGGAAAATACGGCGGCGCATATATTTCGGAAGATCTGAAAAATGCCATGAAGGAGATCGCCGAGGCGTATTTTACCATCTGCAAGTCCAGCAAATTTATAGGTGAGCTTCGCCGCATACGCAGAGAGTTCCAGGGCAGACCTACCCCCATTTCTCACCTTGAGCGTCTGTCGGCAAAGCTCGGAAACGTACAGCTTTACGTAAAACGCGAGGACCTGAATCATACAGGTGCGCATAAGCTTAATCACTGCATGGGTGAGGCGCTTCTTGCAAAATATATGGGCAAGAAAAAGGTTATAGCCGAGACCGGCGCGGGTCAGCACGGTGTTGCCCTTGCCACAGCGGCGGCATATTTCGGTCTTGAGTGTGATATTTACATGGGAGCGGTGGACATAAAAAAACAGGCACCCAATGTGGCAAGAATGAAAATACTCGGCGCCAATGTTATAGAGGTAACTGAGGGACTTGCCACTCTTAAGGAAGCGGTAGATGCCGCTTTTGCGGCATATGCCAACGAATATAAAGATAGTATCTACTGCATAGGCTCAGTGCTTGGTCCACATCCGTTCCCTGTGATGGTACGCGATTTCCAAAGCGTTGTGGGAATCGAGGCAAGGGAACAGTTCCTCGGCATGACGGGAGAGCTTCCGGACGCTATTGTTGCCTGTGTTGGCGGCGGCTCTAATGCCATGGGCCTGTTTGCCGGATTCCTCAATGATCCGGTGGACATTTACGGTATTGAGCCTCTTGGCAGAGGCGAGAAGCTTGGCGACCATGCCGCAAGTCTCAAATACGGAACAGAGGGTATAATGCACGGCTTTAACTCCATCATGCTGAAGGACGAGGACGGTGAGCCTGCTCCGGTTTATTCCGTGGCAAGCGGTCTTGATTATCCTTCCTCAGGTCCGGAGCACGCATTTCTCCATGATCTCGGCAGAGTAAAGTACGATGTGGTAAACGATGAAGAAACCATAGATGCTTTCTTCACTCTTTCAAGATATGAGGGAATTATCCCTGCCATTGAAAGCTCTCACGCAGTGGCGTACGCCATGAAGCTGGCAAAAACCATGGAGCGCGGCTCCGTACTTATCAATCTTTCCGGCAGAGGCGACAAGGATATGGACTACATTATAGAAAAGTACGGCATAAGATAATATCTCAGCCGAATTTACGTTGTTCGGTGACAAAATCGTACATTTCACGCAGCATTTGCATAAATTCGATGGAAATAACTTCGTCGGAGGAATGCATTTCTGCTGTGCGTCCGTAAAATGTGGGAATACGGCAGAAAAATGTTATTTTCTCATTTTCTATAGAGAAGCCGATGTCAATTCCGTAAATCGGAGCAACACTTTTCAGTGCCGAAAGCTCAAGCCGCATGGGAATTGCGGTATCTTCAAAATTCGAGTAGTTATCTACTGCTGCTGCAAGCTCCTTTGTGATGCTTGCGGCAAAGCTTATTTCAACTTTATTATCGTCTTTTAGCTCTATACAGCTAAGCTCAATATTTCCGTTTGATGAGAATGAAAGTGCACTCATTAACAGCGTAGAGACAGTTATCTGAAAGAGGCGTGAAGGAATGTTTGTGCTGGGGGATGCGGCGGTAATTGGGATACGCTGTATGCTCATACCTACAAGCGGCATGGCAGTTTCGCAGTTTGATGCGAACAAATCTATAAACTCCGGTATGTTTATGGCAGGGGAGGGAACGATAGGCTTCGGCAGCGAATGTGTACCGAGTATGGAGCAGAGACGTGATAACTGCAAACAGCGGTGCTTCAGCATGGATGTATTTTTCTCGGACGCATTAAGCAGTGAATCAAGGGAATCGGCTATAGCACAGCAAGCTTCATCGCAGTATTTATCCGGAAGCAATGAGGTGAAAATAAGCTTCGGCTCTAAAATAACAGATACATACGGTTGTTCTGATACAACGCCTTTAGTTATCACCGCAGGTGCGGATATGTTTCCAAGTCCGAACTCCGTAAAGAAAACTCTCACATTCCGGTTATTTATTTTTTCAATTGCCTCGCTTGTAAATCTGTCTGCTATGCTTCGCTTGAGCGGCATATGCTCAAGAAGACGGTCGACACCGATACTTTTGGTGCATACAAACAGATGCTCATCGCATATCAGCACAGGTACAACAGAGTGTAATACAGCCGATGCATCGGCAAGCTCTTTGAGTTTTTTGTTGTATTTGTGTTCCATTTAATTACTCCCAAAACAATCTGATTATAAAAAACTCCGCACCTGCGGAGTTTTTGTGTACTTTGGAGTATTATACCATTTTTTTGTGCAAAAGTCAAGGAAAAGAATCAAAAGCTTGTAGAAATTGTTGAATTTAAATTTTTTTACATAAACCTCTTTACAAAAGAGTAAAAGTGTAGTATAATACTCTTTGGTCATATAACACTTTACAAAACTAAAACAATAAAGAAAGGTATTTTATCATGAAACGTTTTTTGACACTTACTCTTGCTATGCTTCTTGCTATCTGCATGGTTGCCGGACTTGCTTCCTGCGGTAATGAAAAGACAGATTGGCAGACGATTGAAGAAAAGGGTTACTTTGTATGCGGTATAACCGTTTACGCTCCTATGAACTACTTCGACGATGACGATAACCTTACCGGCTTTGATACCGAGTTCGCTCAGGCTGTTGCTAAAGAGCTTGGTCTTGAAGCAAAGTTCCAGGTAATCAGCTGGCCAAACAAGTATATGGAGCTTAATTCCGGCGCGATTGACCTTATCTGGAACGGCTTCACTTTCGGTATGGAGAGCGACGGTGTTTCCCGTACCGAATATGTTGACTTTACATATTCCTATCTCGAAAACCGCCAGTGCCTCGTAACAAAGGCTGACCGCGTGGACGAGCTTAACTCCGCAGAGGCTCTTGCAGGTCTTAAGGCTGTTGCAGAGGGCGGTTCTTCCGGAGAGGGTGTTGCTATTGAGCTTTCCGGCGATGAAAAGAACGTTACCACCTTCACTTCTCAGGCTTCCGCTCTTATGGAGCTTTCCGCAGGTAATGCCGATTTCGCAGTTATCGACTATCAGATGGCTAAAGCTATGGTAGGCAACGGCGACTACAAGGATCTCGCTATCAACAACGCTGTTGAACCCGAAGCAGAGGTTTATGCTATAGGCGCACGTAAGGGAAGTGACTTTACCGCTAAGGTAAACGAGGCTATCAAGACTCTTTCCGAGAACGGAAAGCTTGCAGAGCTTGCTGAAAAGTACGGTCTTACCAACGACCTTGTTTCCAACATCGGAACTGAAGCTGAATGAGTTTTTTAGCTGTTACCGAAGCCCTCTTTGAGGGCTTCGGTGTTACTTGTCTGTTATTTGCCCTGACGCTTGTATTTTCTCTTCCTTTGGGACTTGTAATAGCTTTTGGCTCGATGTCAAAGTTCAGACCATTTGTGTGGCTGCAAAGCCTCAAGTCCTACGAGCGTCTGTCAAAATTCAAGCCTGTTGTTTGGCTGTCGAATTTTAAGCTTATTTCGTGGCTTTGCAGAGTTTTCGTGTGGATAATTCGCGGAACTCCGCTTATGCTTCAGTTGTTTGTGGTATTCTATGTTCCCGGTCTGCTATTCAAGGTACAACTGTTCACCGGCGACAACGGAAGATTTACGGCGGCACTTGTGGCGTTTGTCATAAACTACGCCTGCTATTTCTCCGAAATATACAGGGGCGGTATTCAGGGAATCCCGAAGGGACAGTATGAGGCGGCACAAGTGCTTGGCATGACCCCCGGTGAAACATTTTTCAGTGTTATACTTATGCAGGTAGTGAAGCGCATACTCGCTCCCATAAGCAACGAAGTCATTACACTTGTCAAGGATACATCCCTTGCACGCGTTATTGCGGTGGCGGAGATATTCTTCGTCAACGAAATGGACTATCTTGCCTACGGTGTGGTTTGGCCCCTCTTCTATATAGCCGTATTCTTCCTCATTTTTGTAGGCGTTCTTACGCTGTTCTTCGGCTGGTGCGAAAAGAAGCTGGATTATTACAAGGTGTGAGGTGAGGGTATGGCATATCTTGAAGTTAAAAATCTCAAAAAGTCTTTCGGAAATACCACCGTTCTCCACGGCATAGATTTCACAATGGAGAAAGGCGAGGTAGTTGCGGTCATCGGTTCATCCGGCGGCGGAAAGACCACATTCCTTCGCTGTCTTAATTTCCTTGAAATGGCAAACGAGGGAAGAATTAAAATAGAGGGCGGATTTACCTTTGATGCTGATACGACATATACATCTGCCGAAATACGTGAGATGAGACTTAAGATGGGACTTGTGTTCCAATCCTTTAATCTCTTTCCTCAGTATTCTGCACTTGAAAACGTTTGTATGCCGCTTAAGCTTCGTACCAAAGCTAAGATACGCTCGGAGCTTCCTTTCGGCAGAGCACGCCGTGCGGCTATTACCGAGGCGATTGAAAAGGACAATGAGCGTGCAAAGAAACTTCTCGCAGAGGTAGGACTTGCAGACAAAATGTCAAACTATCCCTGTCAGCTTTCCGGCGGACAGCAGCAGCGCGTGGCTATAGCCCGTGCACTTGCACAGGAGCCGGCTATACTGTGCTTCGACGAGCCTACGAGTGCTCTTGACCCTGAGCTTACGGGTGAAGTGCTTCGCGTTATAAAGGAGCTTCGCGAGCGCGGACGGACAATGCTTATTGTAACTCACGAGATGGAATTTGCAAGAAGCGTTGCTGATCGTGTGGTGTTCTTCGCTGACGGAGTTATAGAAGAAGAAGGTACTCCTGCAGAGTTGTTTACAAATCCCAAATCTCCAAAGACTGCGGCGTTTTTGCAGCACAGCGGAGTTTAAAAAACACCGTGGCTTCCGACAATTGCGGAAGCCACGTGTTTTTTATTTTACGAGTACATATTTTGCGATTACATATATGAGTTCAAGTACAAAGAGGTGAGCTGGATAGAAAATGTAGAAGAAGTATTTCATCTTGTATTTGCCGCGCTTTCCGGAGTAAAGGAAGAGAAGCGGGATCGACAGCATGGAATAGATTTGCAAGCTGCTCATACCGCCAAGCTTGTAGCACATTAAGAAAAGGCCAACACCCAACGCGAAAACGCTTACGGGAATACAGTTGAAACGCTTGAAGAACTTCGGAGCGGTGTCGGGAATGTTGACTGCCGCCGCAAATACGGGGAGAAGGCATCCGTAGAAGCCGTAGTCAACTCTGAAAACTCTGTTAAACACATATGTACCTGCTACAGACGCTAAAAATACAAGTGCCGCAAAAGCTTTTTTCAAAAGGGAAGCATCCTTTGCAAAAAACATCTTGTAAAAATACTGCAGGGCGTATATCATTACTATTGACAGCGAGAACGTTACGAGAATACACATCTTCGTAGTGCCGTCGTACAGATAATATACAACCTGATATATAAAAGCGAGAGCTGCTATTGTGAAAAGATAGCGCTTTTTGTTTTTTGTGTACTTACACCCCTCGGCTATCATAAAAGCGAAGATAGGCATTGCCAGACGTCCTATTATCCGAAGAAAACGGTACTTCGGAAGAAGAATATAACCTATGTGGTCAATAAGCATTGTTACTGCCGCGATTATCTTTAGCGTGTTTCCGTTAATAAAGCCTAACTTGTAATTTGTCATGACTTAAAACCTCATTTTCGTATTTTATGGTACAATACCGTAATTATATCATAAATTTTCTAAAAAATCTATAGCTACAACAAAAAAATAAAATTATTTTCGGGCATTATCTTTGAAGTATAATATGCCGTTGACTTTTTTGAATATTTAAAGGTCATATTGCCGCCTGTTTTGCGCTTTTTTTGAAAATCTCGGCCATACATTGGAAAAATCACGTCACACGATGCCGTGGGGCGTGGTTGGTGACGTTTTTCGGCATAATGTACGAAAAAAACAAAAACAATAAGCCCAAAAAACTGTATTTTACAAAAAATATGCTGGAAATTACCAATAGTAAATGAGTGGCTCTATTGACAAAAGTGCGAAAAAAAAGTATAATATTTATGTAAGATAGTATTGCCATAGGGGCGTTTTTAGACGATTGGCATTACTAAATAAATTTTTTGAGAGGGAAAACTTATGAAGAAAACAAGATTTCTTTCATTGCTGCTTGCAGCAGCACTTACGGCAAGCTCACTGCCTATGGTAGTAACTGCCGACGAAGCAGACCAGCCGGCAAACCTGCTTGACGGTGCGACCTACACCGCAGCAACAGGTTCTACCGTTACTCCGGCTACAGTCAACAACCCTGATGGTTCCACCGAATGGGGCAACAGCTTCCTTTCCATTGCTGACCGTGTGTACGGCACCGGTTACGGCTTCGATATCAACTTCAAAGTGACCGAAGACGCGGCAGGTAAGGAGTTGTTCTACCGTTTTAACCTGCGTCAGGCGCAGCCTATCTCTGATATCAGTGGTTCCGGCAGTTACAGATATTCGACAATACGCACACAGGTTGCTGTTGACGGTACTAATATTAACACTCCCGGCGGCTCTAATGTTTTTGGAACACATGGTGCCAGCGGTTGGTATGCGGGCCAATGGGCAATTATAGGCGAGCAATCAATTGGTTCTTTTGCTAAAGATTCAAGCTGTGCTGTAAAAATTATAAAGGGTAGCGGTAATCAGTATTACCATGACATTGATATTGACAATGTTCAGATTTATTACAAGGATACCGACGGCACCCCCGTACACCTTGTAAACGTAACCGAGAATTTCTTTTCTGCAAAGGATAAATCCGATACATGTAACGCTGTTGTTCCGTCAAGTTTAGCAAGATCTTTCGAAGATATAGAGGAAGTATATACCATTGCATACTCTGACAAAACAACAAACACAACCTTCACTATCAAAACCGAAGAACCGATAGCTCCCGGTTTCTACACTCTTGGCGGCGAATTCCGTCTTGGAGATTTTACCGCGGTAGCTGCTGACGGAACTTATACCGGTCATAATGATGCTATCCTTACAATCAAGGTTGGCGACGATGTTATCACCGATGATATGAAGGTTGATACTACATGGGATGAATACAGCTTCGACGAGTTCGTTGTTACTGCCGAAACCGATACTATCACTGTTATCGTTGACGCTGACAACTCAAATGTTGCTGACGACCAGAGAATCAACTTCAGAAACCTCACTCTTGAGTATCTCCGCGGCTTCGACTATACTGTTAAGGCTGAGGAAGAAAACCTTCTTGACGGCGTTGACGCTGCTCTCGCAGAGGGCGTTGCCGCTATTGAGAACGTAAATGGTACAGGTTCTCTCTACATTCCCGAAAGAAACCTTAACGGTGCTACCGGACAGGATACAGACTACGTAAGCTTTATGATCCCCAGAACACTTGTTGGCGGCACTAAGTACTTTGTAAGCTTTGACATTTGCTATCATACAGGCACCATTACCAGTGGGTTTGTTGTACGTCCCAAGGTTAACTGCTTTATTGATGAGCGTAACCCCGGCGTTGCGTATGTTGGCGGTGTCAGCGACAGCTTCATTCTTCCTGTTGAAGGCAAGAACGAGCTTACCAATACGCCTGAATATAACGCAAAGGACCAGATGTTCCCGCAGTACCGTCCCAAGCTTGATGAGCTTCAGCATTTTGAGGGATATTTCACTCCCACTGCTGATCAGAAGAGCCTTATCATCACCTTCCAGCGCGGTCAGAATGCAACAAACCACAACAATCCTCTGACTGTTGATAACCTTAAGGTATGGAGCGCAGACGGTGTTGTTTATTCCACCGACTTCAATGTTCCAGCTACAGAGGATGGAACATCCTACTTTACATATGACGGAATGACCATAAGCTCCAAGGTAACTCCCGAGCTTCGCGACGTTAAGATCGAGCACACCGCAGTTACTCCTTTTGACACCGCTGAAGCTGATGTTGTTTACGACACCTCCAAGCTCAGCGTAAAGAAGGGTATCTACACCTTCACCACCAACGTTGCCGCAACTGCTGCAGGCGCTAAGGCTAAGCTTATTGTAAATGTTGAGGGCCAGGAGCCTATCGAGACAGAGCTTGTTGAGATTCCTGTAACCGATACCGAATACGCTGAGCTTTCCATCAGCTTTGAAACAGAGCACGGTGCAAAGATCACCTCTATCGTTATCGACACTGACCTTGCAGGTGCTACTCTTAAGCTTAGCGGCACCAAGCTTACCTACAGTGCTAACGAGGACGGTTCCAGCATCCCCAACATCGGTATCATCATGGTTCTTCTTAAGAAGAAGAGCGGCAGCGATGCTCAACCCAAGCCCAAGCTCAACAGAAACCTTATTAAAGAAGGTAAGTTTAAGGAAGCTCCCGAGGTAGTAAAGGAAGGCTATGACTCCGCTAAGGTTGCATGGTATGCTAATGCTGCTATGGGCTACCAATATGTGGATGGTGCTGCTCTTAAGGATGAGCCCATGATCTACCACGATCACAACATCACATGGGACGACGACGGTTATGTAGTTGTTTCCGGCAGACAGGCGAATATCGGCAGAGTTTGGTACAACCCCGGTCTCGTTCTTGAACCCGGTGTATATGAGATCAACGTTGACCTTAAGGCCGTAAATGTTAACGAAACCGTTGTACGTTTCACCGCGGGCGACCTTGACGACAAGGCGATTGCTCCTGCTACACTCGCTCCCATAAATGCCAAATGGAAGACCTTTGTAAATAAGTTCACTGTAACCGAGCCTACTCCTCTCAGAATTGCATTCTTCGGCGGTACAGGTGCAGGTCACAAGCACGACTTCGCTGTTGACAATCTCTTCCTCTACATGGTTGACTACTACGATCCTAATGCTGTTACGGAAAATCCCACTGTAGAAGTTCCTTCCATTGTAAAGCCTGTAGAAGATAATCCTGCTGATGTTAAGCCTGCTGTAGCCGGCAATCTCATTGCTAACGGCGATCTCGCAGCAGCTCCCGAAGTAATTAAAGAGGGTTATGATTCCACTAAGGCTGCATGGTATGCAAATGCGGCTATGAGCTATGCTTACGATAAGGACGGCGTTGCTCTTAAGGATGAACCTAAGGTTTATCATGACCAGAACATTACCTGGAACAAGCTCGGTTATGTAACCGTAACCGGCAGACTTGCAAATATCGGCAGAGTTTGGTACAACCACGCTACTATTCTTGAACCCGGTACTTACGTTCTTTCCGTTGATCTGAGAACTGCAAATGTGGGCGAAAGCTCTGTTGTACGTATCACAGCAGGCAATCAGGACGACAAGGCATTTGGCGCTCCTACCTCCGCAGGTATCAACAACACTTGGACCACATTTACTCACGAGTTTACCATTGAAGACGCACAGAGCGTGAGAATCGCGTTCTTTGGCGGTACAGGCGCCGGTCACAAGCATGATTTCTGCATTGACAACGTTGTTCTTATCAAGAAATAATCAAATGCATATGTTTGTCCCTCTGCCGCATTGGCAGAGGGACTTCTTTACAATATCTTTAAAATGCGCTTTGTTTGATATATGACCATTACACCAAAGCTGTCACAACGGTTTATGAATGTTTGACGCAAATAACAAAATGGAAACTGGAAACGCAATCAAATGTTCCATAAATATTCATTTAGAGGCACAAATGTACATATACAATTGGGCGTATTTTTGCTATAATTATTATGTCAACGAGAAACGTTTTACGGCCGTAATTCATCTTTCTCAAAACGGATTTTAGTCGTGACGCGGCTGAATCATACCAAATTTAATTTTACGAAGGGAAAATAATCATGAAGAAATTTGCTACAATGTTCCTCGCAGCAGCTCTTTCTCTGAGCCTTCTCGCAGTTGGCGCAAGTGCTGATTTCGATGGAGCTATCAAGAAGGGCACCGCTAAGGTTGATGGCGTTCTTGATGACGCTTACAACTATTCTTTCAGCCTCAAGGATCTCGGTACTGCACCTAACTCTTACCGCACTGAGTGGGACAACACCGCTAAGGCTGACGTATACTTCCTCTATGACGACACCACTCTTTACATCTGCGCTCTCGTTGAGGATGACGACGTTCTCACCAAGGGTGAGGCTTTCGCTACAGGCGAAAACCCTTACACTAACGATAACATCGAGTTTAGACTTTCTCTCGACGGTTCTGCAACCGAGACCATCAAAGTAGCAGTTGACGCTTACGGCTATGCTTGCTACGGTCTTGCTGCTCACTACGACAGAATTGACTATTCCACAATTGCTTACGCTACCACCTACACCGACACTAGCTATGTTGTTGAAGTAGGTATCCCCTGCACAAAGGGTAACCTTGATATGATCAAGACCGGTAAGCTCGGCTTCACCTATCAGCTCAACGATATCGACGCTGACGGTAAGCATCAGAACCACACCACCTCTTTCCAGGGCGAAGCAACCAAGATTCCTGTATTCGTAGCTCTTTCTAACGAGGCTGCTACTGCTCCCGCAGGCGCAACCACCACTCCTGCAACTCCTTCTACCGGTGAAACCACCACTCCTGCAACTCCCTCTACTGGTGCAACCACCGCTCCTTCTACATTCGACCCTGCTCTCATCGCAGTTGCTCTTACTGCAGCTTCCGGTGCAGCATTCGTATTCGCTTCCAAGAAGCACTAATTTAACTTGTATGGCCGACAAGTTATCTTGTTGATAAAGTTTCAGCCAAAAATCCCCTTACAGTTATCTGTAAGGGGATTTTGGTTTTTGTTAAAATGGTGGTGCTGTTGTATTGCGGCGATGCCTCCCGTTTTACACGATACCGATAAACAAAGCAACGGGAGGCGAAACGTCTCCCGTGACTGTTACCTATGATTCTTCCGGTATTGATTCGGAGTTACCCCCACAAACTTCAAAAACATTGACTCGAACCCCTGTCTGGTCTCGTAGCCGCACCGCGAAGCGATCTCCTCTATTGGGCGTGCATCACTTTCCAAAAGATACCGCTTTGCCGCGGACAAGCGTATCTCGCGAAGCTTGTCCGTGAACGGAACGCTGAAGCATTCGTCAATTATTCGGTGCATTTGTGTCCGGCTGTAGCTGAGATGGGATGCCAGAGAATCCAGGGTGATCGGCTGGCTGTAATTGAGGTACAGGTAGTTTTCTATTTTCGCGTGAAGCTGAAGATGACTGCCGGACTCAATTCTTGGCTGAGCATCGAATTTTATCATGCGCTCCAATATGTAGCTTATTACAATTCCGAGAAGCGATCTTTCGCGGAATGAGGTGAGTCCTGTGCGGCTGTCGACAGTGATATCGTAAAGCTCGCTGACAGCTTCGAAAATGAAACGGTGCTCACTGTCACTGAGCTTGCCGCGGATATACGGTGCTTGGGTGTGCATGTAAGCGTCGTTTGTACACTCAAGATCGAAACGAATGCAGAAGCGGCGAAAACCCGATGCAGTCCGGCGCAGTTCGTGCACCGTGTGCGGTGGCACGATAATGAGTTCACCCTCACCTAAAGTAAGCTCTTCGTCTCCCACAAGCATACGCATGGAGTTTTCTTCGATTATTGAAAGCTCATATGCCGCGTGGTCGTGGGGAGCGAATGACATTTGTGGGATGCCGTTCTTTTTTTCGGTAATATAGCAAAGAAGCAGATTAGCGGTGACATTTTCACAGCTCACTGACACCACAGGCGGCAGCTCTAAGGTTTTTATGCTGTCCGGAACGGACTTTTTTTCGTTTGTCATTATTACCATTCCTTTCGAAGTACTGCATTCCTTATATTTCGTCATTTTTTATATTGTACCATGATAATTTTTCAGAATTGTGAATATACGGCGCGAAAAACGTAAAATATTGCGTATTTTTACGATAAAAACGTATAAATTGCCGCAGAATATGCTTTAGGAGGACAAAAAACACATATATGCAATATTTTTCAATAAAGTGCAATAAATATTGAGGTTTGTGTTGATGAAATTGAGCATTTAAGGTAAAAGTATATATATATATAGATATGTGACTGTGTGCATTTATGATGCGCGCGTTTCTGTTCCCGGCAGTCACGCGGAGGGCGGAGTTTTTTATGAATATAAAAAATCCCCGACAGCTTTTACTGTCGGGGAAAAGTCATTCGGTGGTGTAATTGTCGAAATAACCCTGAATAAATACGATTGGTGTACCCTTGTCGCCGGAACCGGAGGTCAGGTCGCAGAGCGAACCGATAAGGTCGGTGAGCTGACGGGGAGTGGTGCCCTCGGATGCCATCTTGCCGTAAAGGTTTTCGTCCTTTTCGGAGATTCTCTCCTTGATAGCTTCTTTGAGTGCATCGCCGGAAAGATCTGCGAAATCGTTATCGGCGAGATACTTTAATTTAAGCTCGTTGGGAGTACCCTCAAGTCCCTTGGTGTATGCAGGAGCAACAACCGGGTCTGCAAGCTCCCAAATTTTGCCTACGGGGTCTTTGAAAGCGCCGTCGCCGTATACCATTACTTCGATGGTCTTGCCGGTAGCCTCGTAGAGCTTCTTCTGGATAGCATCTACAACAGGCTGGCAATCGCGGGGGAACAGCTTGACCTGATCCTCTGTCGCCTTGTTAGAGCCGAGCAGACCGTAGTCAGCATTGTAGCCGCTTCCGTTAACAGGAGCGTTCATGATCTCGTCAAGACCGAGTATAACTTCACCGCCTGCCGCTTTGAGTATGCGCTTGGTGCGCGCTCTTGTGTGAATATCACAGCAGATCACGTTCTTGGTGTAGGGAAGGATAGCCTTTGCGTTGTTCGCGAAGATGATCTCGCAGTCCGCACCGCATCCGCGCACAAGCTCCTCGTAATATTCAACGTAGTCAACGCCTGTGAAACGGTGCTTCTCATATCCGAAAAGCTCACGGTATGTCTTAAGGTCGAGCACGTCCTTGTAGGGGTCTATACCTTTTTCATCTACCGCATCAAGACTGATAAGATGGTTTCCAACCTCATCGGAGGGGTAGGAGAGCATAAGAACTATCTTTTTTGCTCCCTTTGCAATGCCGCGCAGGCATATGGAGAAACGGTTGCGGCTGAGAATGGGGAATATAACACCAACAGTGCCGCCGCCAAGCTTTGCTTTTACATCGGCTGCGATATCATCAACAGTGGCGTAGTTACCCTGTGCTCTTGCGACAACAGCCTCAGTCATAGCGACGATGTCGCGATCGTGAAATTCAAATCCCGCATCCTTCTGCGCTTCAAGCACCGAGCATGTAACGATTTCAACGATATCGTCTCCGTTGCGGATAATAGGTGCTCTGACACCGCGGGATACAGTACCAATCATACGACTCATATATAATTCGCTCCTTTTTGGAATAAAATAACAAGCGTTTGTAAATGTGAAAACACATTTACAATCTATTATATCACAAAATCATCTGCATTTCAAGATATTCGGATAAATTTTTCATGTAACAATAAAAGAAAATATCTGTAAGTTTGCTATATGTTTTGGATATTTTGTGAGTATACTGTCAGAGTATAAATCAGTCTTTGTAATATTGACGGCAGTATACATACCATAGGAGCGTATTTTTTGAATAAAATGTAAGAAAATAGCAAAAGAACAGAAAAAATAAAAAATACTATTGAAATTTTAATGATGATATGATATAATTATAGGGTAATAAATCTCACGCTGGTTAATCTAAATTATATAAAGGAGTGCTTTAAATGAAAAAGGTTTACGAAGGCAAGACAAAGGATGTTTATTCCCTTGAAAACGGCAATGTGTTGCTTAAATTCAAGGACGACTGCACAGGCAAGGACGGCGTATTTGATCCCGGTGAAAATACCGTTGGTCTTACAATAGAGGGTATCGGTAAGGCAAATCTTCAGACCTCCGTATACTATTTTGAGCTTCTTAAGAAGGCCGGCATCAAGACTCACTATGTAAGTGCTGATCTTGATAACGCTACTATGGAAGTGCTTCCTGCAGAATGCTTCGGCAAGGCTCAGGGCGGAAACGGACTTGAGGTTATCTGCCGTCTTGTTGCTACAGGCAGTTTTATCCGCAGATACGGTGAGTATATAAAGAACGGCACACGTCTTGAGGACGGATATGTTGAAGGCACCTTTAAGAATGACGAGAAGGGCGATCCGCTGGTAACAGGCGAGGGTCTTGCGGCACTTAAGGTAATGACTCCCGAAATGTTCGAGTCCATGAAGGAGCAGACCTTGAAGATCACAAAGATCGTAGCTGACGATCTTAAGACCATCGGTCTTGATCTTTGGGATATCAAGTTTGAGTTTGGCTACAACAACGGCGAGGTTATTCTTATCGACGAGATCGCGTCCGGAAATATGCGTGTATACAAGGGCGACACCATCGTTGAGCCGGTTGAGCTTACAAAGCTTATCAACAACAGATAAAATAAATTAAAAGAGACTGCTGTAAATACAGATTTAGTATTTGCAGCAGTCTTTTTTGTTGATATTTCTTAAAAACAGGTCACTTTACGGTTATAAGCTCGTATTCGCGAGTTCCAATACCCAGCTTTTCCGCGTGTTCAAGGGTAACGCGCCAATCGGTAGTAGGGAATGTGTGAGTAAAGCAGTCGCCGTCATGCTCAATTATGCCGTTATGCGTGTGAGCACCCTTAGCCGTGAGATTATCGCCAAGCACGGAATTTGCAAGCACAGGCTGTGCATTGCAGGCATCGGCGCACGCCATATCAAGTGCAACCGGATCAAAGGAAGCGAACATTCCTACATCGGGTATTATGGGGGTATCGTTTTCGCCGTGACAGTCGCAGTAAGGGGAAACCTGATTTACGATGTTTATGTGGAAATGGGGGCGCCCGTGAAGCACGGCTTTAGAATATTCCGCAATCTTTTTGCATAGATCGGTATTTGCGCTTCCCGAGGGCTGATATATTGCCTCAACACGGCAGACGTGTATGCATCTTCCGCATCCCACGCATTTGTCGGTGCATATGCTTGCCTTGCCGCCCTCAAACGATATTGCGCCGTGAGCACATTCCGCGGCACATTTTTTGCATCCTACGCATTTTGCATCACGCACGGCACATTTGCCGCCGTTGTGCTGTTCCATTTTTCCGGCTCTTGAGCCGCATCCCATACCGATATTTTTCATAGCTCCGCCGAATCCTGCGGCTTCATGTCCCTTGAAATGGTTGAGTGACACAAAAATGTCGGCATCCATTACGGCACGACCTATTTTTGCCTCGGTTACAAGCTCACCGCCCTCAACAGGTATCCATACCTCGTCTTTACCCGTGAGACCATCGGCTATGATAACGTGACAGCCGGTAGAGTAGGGCGTGAATCCGTTTTCATATGCCGCGTCTATGTGGTCAAGGGCATTTTTGCGTCTTCCTGAGTACAGCGTGTTGCAGTCGGTTAAAAAAGGCTTGCCGCCGCATTCTTTTATTACATCAGCTGCGGCTTTGGCGAAGTTCGGGCGGAGAAAGGAAAGATTTCCCGGCTCACCAAAGTGTATTTTTATTGCAACAAAGCTGTTTTTTAAGGGAAGCGATTCGATTCCTGCCTCGCGGATGAGCTTCTTGAGCTTGTCAAGTAAGCTCGCACCGCCGTGGGTGCGCATATCGGTAAAATAAACCTTTGATTTCTGCATATTTACTCCTAAATAAAATTTTTTTGAAAAACTATTTACAAATCGCCGAACTTATGTTATACTGTATGCAGAACATTTGTTTGGAGACGGTGATATGATATTCGACATTGAAAAGGCGTGCTGTTTTACGGGGCACAGAAAAATTGATAATACCAAGCTTCCCGGGCTTGTTGAAAAACTGAATTTGGAAATAGATTGGATGGCAAGCCACGGAATTGAAAATTTCGTGTGCGGTGGGGCACTTGGGTTTGACACAATTTCCGCACTTACGGTGCTGTTCCACAAACAGCGCGGTGATAATGTAAAGCTTCACCTTATGCTCCCGTGTCCGGAGCAGGCTGCAAGATGGAAACCGAGCGACATAGCAGTGTACAATGATATTATGGAGCGTGCGGATTCTGTGGAGGTGCTCTGCGACCATTATCATAGCGGTGTTATGCACCAAAGAAACCGCGCTATGGTGGATGCCTGCAGATACTGCATCTGCTTTTGGGACAACAGCGTCTATGCAGACAAGACATCCGGCGGAGGAACGCTCTATACCGTAAATTATGCGCGAAAGCTTGGCAGGCGCATAATAAATCTTCACGATGAACCGCCCGGGGATGCTCAGATAGAATTTGTGTTTTAGATAATCATTCTATAACGATATCCGAAAGCTCGCGCTTTGGTACGCAGTGGATACCGTTTTCTCTGTAATACCGTGTAACACCGTCTTTTACGGGGACGATTTTTCGCTCTTCTGCTTCCTTGCCAAGACCTATTGCAAGTAGCGGCACTACGCCCTCCGGCAGCTTGAGGATACTCTTTGATGCCTCGCGATCAAAAGCACCGATTATACAGCCGGAAAGCCCCATCTCTGCCGCGCGCATATATATTGCCATTGCGGTAATACCCACATCGCGGTCGAATTTTTCTGCCGCGCCGAATTTATTGGTATCCTGGCATATGACGATAAACGCGGTTGGACGATGTCCCATCGGTGGGAGATTAAGCTCCGGCAATGCGCCGCCCCACTTTGTAAGAGGCTGGAATTCGGCAAGCTCAGCCTCCTTATAGATAAGCCTGTATGAAAGCGGCTGGACGTTCATCGCGGCAGGGGTCACTCTTGCGCAGTCTACCATGTCGAGAAGCTCGTCCCGTGTGATCTTTCGGCCCTCGTCAAATGTGCGGCAGGTGCGATTTTTGTAGAGCAGCTCTTTTATCATAATTATGACCATACCTTTCTAATACATATTTTATTAAATTCGATAGTGCATTTGGGCTGTGCCAATATGTGTATTATTTAGCTTTTACATAAGATGTATCCCATTTAAGTTTCTGCAAGCCTTTAGATGTCAAAGGGCTGCCGCATCAAGTGTGCGGCAGCCCTTTAGGATGCGATAAATATTACTCGGCAGCGCTTACAGCGGTGATGTGGGGGTTAACACCCTGATACCAGTAAACGAAGCCTTCAACGTCAACTACATCGCCAGCAGAGAGCTCGCTGACAGCCTTGTATACATCGGTGTCAGTGCCGGTGAGGTAATACTCAACGCAGAAGTCATAGGACTCGCCGTCCTTAGAAAGGGTTACATAGATGTCGTCGCCGGGAGTGCCGTTCTTGAACTCAACAGCTTCAACGGTCATGCCCTTGAAGAGTGCGAGCTGGTTCTGGTAGCTGATAAGCTCCTCGGTTCCGAGCTTGTCGGTAAGATCAACAGGCTCAGCAACATAGGTGTCACCCTCGATGATCTCAAAGGTAGCGCCGGATGCGATCTCAACTTCGCCTTCCCAAGCGGTCTTGAAGCCGGTAACTCTGATCTTTGTGCCGGGAACGAGTTTCTCGTAATCTTCCTCGGTGCAGGTCATCTCATAGATGAAGTATGCGCCGTCCTGATCCTGGGTGTAGATGGTAGCCTTGTTATCCCACCAAGACTGCTTTGCCTGTACATAAGCTTCAATAACTACTTCAGCGTCAAGCTCAGCTGCATCGTACTCAGCATAGGTCATAACCTTTACTTCGTCGACAGGCTCAGTGTCAGCAGCGGTATCAGCAGTAGTATCCTCTGCAGTATCAACAGCAGTGTCAACTGCGGTATCAGCAGTGGTATCAGTGTCGTTGCCATCGTTAGCATTGTCAACGCACGCAGCCATGGAAAGAGCCAGTGTAAGCGCGAGAAGGGAAGCAATAATCTTTTTCATTGTTAGTTCTCCTTTAGGTAATAAAAAGAAATAAGAAATATATAATAGAAATTATATAATATTATTATATACGTTTTTTGGAAAAAGTCAAGAGAAAACTATGATTTTTTTCGTTTTTTTATAATTTCGCGCGTAGTGTACAATATTATCAGCACCCATGCCCCCGATAGTGCGGCAAGTAGCATAATTGACTCCGCAGGCAGGGGACCGAGACTTTCGGTGTCGGTTTCGGAAAGCTCCGTGCTGTCAAGGCGGTAGAGGGAATTCATATTGGTGTACAGCTCATCAATATATTTGTCGTCTACCGTTTGCTTTCGTTTTACGGACTTTGTCACATTTTCAATAAGCTGTCCTGCCGCATCGCGAAGGGATGCCGAGCCGTTGAATACATGGGTCGTGAATGTATTGTCTACATTGTCAAGAAGAAGCTTTGCCGCGTCAAGCTTTATGCTGTAGTAAAAATCATTGTCCTCGCCGGCACGGGACAGATAATCCGTGTACTCTGCGGACTTTTGCGCCTTAAGCGTTACGGGAACATAGCCCTCGGTCTGCGAATAGGCTATCTGCACATCGTTTGTCAGCATATACTGCATGAACAGCCAGGATGCAAGCACTTCTTGTTTGTCTTCCTTATTGAAGATACACATGGACGGTCCTTGCGATATCATCTGAGGATTTGACGGATCAAACTGAGGGATTGGCATTACAACAGTTTCGAAGCTTACAAGATTATCCTCGCTGATATCAATAAGGGGAGCGTCACTTCCCATCCAGGTAGCACCTGCCGTTGAATCTATGGCGAAAATGCACTGTCCTGCGTTAAGGAAATTCGCAGGATATCCGGATATTTTAAAGGTGGAAAATGCGCCTTTCTTGGTGTGTCCGGCAATTTCCGTCAGCAGAGATTTTGTTGTATCGTTGAAGATGAGAATTTCGCCGGATTCCGTGGAATAATCGGCAGAAAGTTGCTTTAGCATACATATCATCATATTGTCGGTAGACTTGTAGATGAATGGAAGCATGGTTTTCTGTCCGTTCACCTTGAAATTGCCGTCGGCATCCTTTTCTGCGGCTTTGGCGGAAACCTCCCACACAAAGTCCCACGTCAGCACATCGGGAAGTGTGTAGCCAAGCGACTCCACATAGGTTTTGTTCACATAGCAGGCTTCCGTTGAGCGCATATAGGGAACGGCGTAGTATTCGCCAAGGAGCCTACATTCCTCAAGGAATTTCGGCACTATTTCATCAAGAGTTGGTGAATCAAAGCGCACCTCACTTCCGCCAAGACCGTACTTTTTGTCACCAAACAGCTCGCCAACAGGTACAACCGTATTTTCGCCCGTCATGTATGTTGCAATGTGGTCGGGATATGTGATACATACGTTTGGAGTAGTGCCGGTGGCAATATTGGTGAGCACATCCTGATATATTCTGCCGTAGTCCGTGTAAAGGCGGAGATTTACATCTATATTGGGATAAATTGCTTCAAAATCCTCGATAGCCTTGTTGTAAATGTTCACCTGGGTCATGTTTGTGTCGTTTTTTGCCCAAAAGGTGATTTCATAAGTTCTGCTGTCGTCAAATTCCTCCGGAAGTGTGAATGCGATGGATTCCTTTGCGCCGTGACAGGACGTGAGGAGCAGCAGTGCGGCACAAAGTGTCGCCGCAGAGGAGAAAATTCGTTTTATCATCCCTTTGTACCTCCTCTTGCAACGCCTGCCATTATCTTTTTGCGGAAAATAATGAATATAACTATCAGCGGCACTGATATAACCACTACTGCCGCCATCATAGCCGGGATATTCTCGCGTCCGAAGCCGTTTTCGCGTATCTCCTGTATTCCGTTGGATACGAGGAAATATGCCTGATCGTCGGTGATAAGACGGGGCCAGATATAGGAATTCCAGCATTCTATCACCTTGAGTATAGTTACTGTTATGACGGTAGGTCGGCATATTGGGAGCATCACACGAAGAAGATACTTCATATCAGATGTGCCGTCCACCTTTGCCGCATAGTAAAGCTCATCTGGAATCTGCGCGAAGTTTTCCTTTAAAAGATAAATGTAGAATACCGATGTTACCGACGGAAGAATAAGTCCCGTGAAGGTGTTTCTAAGGTCAAGATTGGTGATGGTCATGAAGTTTGTTATGATCACAAGCTCATTTGGTATCATCATGAGAGCGAGAAACAGGGTGAATACCAAGTTCTTGCCCCTGAACTCAAGTCTTGCAAATGCAAACGCCGCAGGGATGATAACAAGAAGCATGAGCGCGGTGGTCACTACAGTAAAGATTACGGTGTTGAGAAAATATCTGTCAAGAGGAACGGCTTTAAACGCTTCAATATAGTTTTCAAAGGTTGGGGACAGGGTGAAAAATTTCGGAATATACTCCGCATTGTACGAGCCGTAGCTTTTTACGCTTGTAAGGAGCATCCAATAAAAGGGGAAGAGGACGATAACTGCCCATGCAGAGAGCAGCACATACAGTATTGTTTTGCCAGCCTTACTCCGAAGTTCGGCAAAGGTTATTTTATTTTTTTCTTTGCTCATATCCACACCTCGGTTTAATAATGTACGTGCTTTTTGCTGACTATCAGATTTATGCAGGTGATGGTCAGCACGATGAAGAACAGCACAACTGCCGCCGCAGAGGCATATGACGGGAATCCGCCTCCCTCTCCGTAAAGCATATCATAAACATAGCCTACTATAGTATTCATCTCGGCAACATTAAGCTCCGTGCCGAAAAGTGCCACAGCATCGCTGTACGCTTTAAATGCACCGATGAAGCCTGTTATTATGAGGTAGAAAAGCATGGGAGATATCATAGGCAGTGTTATTTTGAAGAAAATGCGAAGCTTTGATGTGCCGTCTACCTTTGCAGCGTTGTAGTAGTCGCGGTTTACGGAAGCAAGCGCGCTTGTGAGGATGAGTATCTTAAACGGCATTACAACCCATACGGTGTAAATGCAGAGCACAAGCATTTTTGCATAGTACGGTCCTTCGATGAAATCAATGGGGGATGCACCGAAGAAACCTAAAATAAGGTTCACAAGACCGTCGGAATATGCGGTGGGTTTAAACAGTATCATAAACACAAGTCCTACAGCCAGCGTATTTGTTACATAGGGGAGAAAATATACAGTCTGAAAGAGATTGCGGAGCTTTTCAATAGAGCTTAGTCCCACTGAAATTAAAAGCGACAGCGCTGTTGACACAGGCACGGTTATGATAACGAGAATAAAGGTGTTTTTCAGTGCCTGAATGAAATAGGGGTCGCGCAGGATGTAGGAATAATTGTAGAGTCCCACACCGGAATAGGTCTGTGAGGAGGAGTTGAAGCCTTCTTCCACAGAATAGATGAAAACATCTATAAGCGGATAGACCATAAATACTCCGAGAAACAGTACCGCGGGCAGAAGATATAGCCACGCTTTATAGCTTTTTTGTTCCATGGCGTTAACCTCAAATCTTAATACGCGCTTCTGTGGTCTTATCAAAGATAAAGACCTTGCCGGGTTTCAGATTGAAAGATACGGATTTTGTGCCAACCGAAGGGGTGTCCTCAGCACTTATAATTGAGCGTATGGGAGCGGAACAGTGAGGATTCTCGGATACGATGCTTATGTCGCGTCCCATTACCTCAACTGCTTTAAGCTCACAGGAAAGAGCACCGTTACCTGAAATGGTGAATCCCTCAGGGCGGACGCCAACGTATACCTCGCCGTCAGTTGCCGAAGGTGCGTCAATTACACGCTCAGAGCCGATATACACGCCGCCGTCACGCACAACTCCGTCGAACACGTTGATTGGCGGTGTGCCGAGGAATTTTGCAACAAACAGACTGCACGGGTCGTCGTAGACCTCCTGCGGCTTGCCTATTTGCTGTACCACACCGTCCTTCATAACCACGATAAGGTCGGATATGCTCATAGCCTCGTCCTGGTCGTGGGTGACGAATATGGTGGTTATGCCGGTCTTGCGCTGTATGCGCTTTATTTCCTCGCGAGTTGCAAGGCGAAGTCTTGCATCGAGGTTTGAAAGCGGTTCATCAAGAAGAAGTACGCGCGGCATTTTAACGAGTGCTCTTGCGATGGCAACGCGCTGCTGCTGACCGCCTGACAGCTCGCCGGGCTTTCTGTCCATGAGAGTGTCTATTTCAACGAGCTTTGCGATTTCAAGTGCCTTCTCGCGCATCTCGGCCTTGGTGAGTCGGTCCTTGCCTTTAAGATTTCCGAGAGGGAAGATAATATTCTGCATTACCGTGAGATGGGGATACAGAGCATAATTCTGGAAAACAAGTCCGACTCCGCGCTTTTCCGGCGGAAGCTCAGTTACATCCTCGTCTCCGAAAAATATTTTTCCCTCGGTAGGCTTAAGAAGTCCGCTTATCAGATTAAGAGTGGTGCTTTTACCGCATCCGGACGGACCAAGCAGACCCACAAGCGCACCGTCGGGAATCTCAAAATCAAATTTATTTACCGCCGTAACATCGGGGGCAATTTTTTTGTTCCTTGAAGGGAATTTTTTGGTAAGATCAGAAAGAACGACCTTCAAAATATCACATCCTTAAATAATCCTGCCGCAATGCATTGCGGCTGTTTATTTTATTATAGCACAATTTTAGTGATATAGCAAGAGAAAGCGGTAATATTTTCTTTTTTTGTGATTTGCGGTTGTTGTTCCATCTTATGAGCCTCAGTGGGAAAATTTTCAGATACAAAAATAACGAGCGGCTACGGCAGCTACGAATAGGGATGTTATCCCAATATAGCCGTCCGGGGCATAGGAGATATGGAGAAATCCATATCTCCTATCGCTTTTTGTGGGGATTTTGCCGTTATACGCACATAAGGTCGTCCAGCTCACCGAATCCCTTGAATAGTATCCGAATCTTCTGCTTGACATTCTTTTTGGAATGTCTGCTTTCCCGCTCACCAATGATGATCTTATCAATCATCGTATTGAGTATCTCCGGTGTCAGCTCGGTGATATTGGTGTACTTCCGTGCCAATTCTACGAACCGTTCTGCGCCGGTGGATTGATCCTTCAGTGCTTCCATTTGTTTCTCAATCGCAGGCAGTTTCTCCATAATGTCAGCCTGTTCCTCATTGTAATCGGAAGACAGCATCCGAAATTGCTCATCGTTGATGCGGCCGATGACGTTGTCCTCGTAAAGCCGCTTGAACAGCGTGCTCAGAACATTTTTACGGTTCATCAGCGTATTATACTCACTCTGAAGTGCCGCCAGCTCTCGCCGAGCCTGAGCGGTGCTTTTCTGCATAGCCGCTTCGATGAACTTCTCCTTGTTCGATCTCGCATAACGGATCGCTCGGTTTAGCTCCGCAAGCACAATCGTGTCGAGTACGCCTGCGCGGATGGTGTGCGGCGTGCATTTCTCCACCGTGTTATGCTTGTGGTATTTACTGCACACAAAGCAGAATGCTTCAGGCTTGATGGTTCTCCCTCGGACGAAGTACATCTTCGAACCGCAATCCTCGCAGAATAATAGCCCTGAATACTTGTCAAGGCCATCCATCTTGTTGGGCCTGCGCTTGTTGGAACGAAGCTCCTGCACCAGCTTCCAAGTATGTTCATCGATAATCGGTTCATGGGAATGTTCTATGCGCATCTGTTCGCTTTCGGGACGCTCGATCCGTTTCTTATGCTTATACGACAGTGTGGTATATTTACAGTTGACTGTGTTGCCGATGTAGTCCTCGCGCTCAAGAATATCTGAAACACTATCCGATGCCCAGCCGTAAGGTCTGTCCTCGTTAAAGTTTGTCAGCCGTACACCGGTCTCCATGTATTCATACATACTCGGTGTGTACACTTTCTCTGCTTCCAGCTGGCGTGCGATCTGACTCGGACCTTTACCAGCAACACACAGATCAAAGATGTGTCTGACCACTGCAGCGGCGGCTTCGTCGATGATGATTTTCTTTGGATTCTCCGGATCCTTCTTGTAACCGAACGGAGCACGCGAAGCAAGGCGTTCTCCTCGGCGTGCCATTGTCTGAAACGCCATTCGAACTTTCTTGCTGGTTTCTTTGACGTGGTACTCGTTGAAGAGATTCTTGAACGGCATGATGTCGTCTCCCATGTTGTAAGCAGTATCGACACCATCAGCGATGGCGATGTACCGCACACCAAGCTGTGGGAAGATGGACTCGATATACATACCCGTTTCGATATAATTTCTGCCGAGACGGGAGAGGTCTTTGGTGATAAGCACACCAATCTCTCCCTCGGTCATCAGCTCGAACATTTCCTGGAAACCGGGGCGGTCGTAGTTTGCGCCGGAGTAACCGTCATCGATAAATACGCGAGTGTTAGTAAATCCATTCTTAACAGCATACTCCGTGAGCATGGAGCGTTGATTCTGTATGCTGTAGCTGTCGCCACCCAGCAGATCATCCTTGCTGAGACGGCAGTAGAGCGCAGTGATTTTATTGATATTTTGGTTTGACTTCATTTGTTTTTCCTCCTCTTTAAGTCAAACCGATTGAGAGCCTTGTGCGGATACAGATTTCCGCAACAACAGAATACTCCCAATCGGCGTAAATGTCCAGCGATTATCGCATGGATTACGAAACTTTTTTGTAACAATCAGCGGCTTCCGCTTCCACGAGCCGCTTGATCAAGGCGCTCATATCCTGATCGGCCTTGCGACTAAACTCGCTTCGCACGGTGTATTCCGAGCCGTCGATGGTGTGTACCTTCCCACGGATCAGTCTTGTGTCGGTGAGATAAAAGAAAATCCCGCCGTGCTGACGGACAGCATAGCGGGAATCGTCGGTCATATCTTCCGGCGTACGGAACTCTATGTTCCGCATATCAAAGCCGCCGGGAATGTTTTCGTTCTCATAGATGATTCGTTTTTGCTTCATAGACTTCACCTCAATCCTCATCGTAATAAGCTTCATTCTCACTGCTCATCTCACCGATGATCTCACCAACGTCAATCTTTCCGCGCATCTGTGCGATGCGACGGTTTGCCTCTTTACGGATACACTCGATCTGATCCCAGCTGAAATCGTTTTCAAACCCGACGAACAGGCTGAGCATATCAAGCTCCACTGCATAGCGATACAGACCTTTCGATAGCCTGCGATCAATCGGCGCGAGCGCATCATCGATGGCTTTTTTGATTTCCTCGGTGAGCAGCTCGTTGTTACTGCCAATCATAAGCTGAATAATATATCTCTCCACAGCCTTGGAAACGAATGCGGAGAACGAATCCGCGCCTGCAAGTTCTTTCACAAGTTCGGCACGCTTGACGAGTGTTTCATCAATATAGATTGTCTTGCGAACGCCTTCTTTGGTTTCGTTATTGATTTTCTTATCGTTTTTCATATTGTTTTTCCTTTCGTAATTCATATAGTTTTTTGAAATCTTCCATCATTTTCGCCCGATTCACACCCGAATATCGGCGTATATACTGCACATATCGGCAATCGGTCACACATTCGATTGTGTGACATGCCCCAAAGCAATCCCCCGGCAACATACACAAAGATGCCTCGAAAACTGCGAAATCGGGCGAAAATCTGCAGTCGGCTGTTGCCGTCCGCTGTAAACGGGAGGTGTGAGGCACCCTCCCTTTAACCTGCTTACTTTTCAGTCGGAGATATTACACCATGATTCTCTCATCCCCGTCAATATACACAGGAGTTTGCACCCACTTGAAATTTCGCGATATGGCGATAATGTGATACTCTGAAACACCATAACACGATAACACGTTTTTTCAGATACCGTCGAGAATGTTTTTCACCGCGCTTTTCTTCAAAAGCATCACGCGCTTGTTGACACCGCCAAACGGAAGTGAGCGTGTATTTTTACCGCTGTCGGTGACTTCGATCAATGCTTCCTCCGCTAACTGCTTTGCAAGTGCTTTTGTGGTAATAGTGAACACCTCGTTTTGCTCGGCGCAGAATTTTGATACTGCTTTGTGAGATGCTTCGAAGAAGATATAGCAGTAATTGTTATCCTCATATCCGAGAAGGTTGCTTGTTGATACTGTTCCTGAAGCATCCTTTCTAACGAGTGAAGCCTGTCCACATTCGATCATAGCAAACAACTTGCGGATGAAGATATGCGTAGGCTTGTCCGTGATGACTGCATCCGACTGCTTTGCGGCATGGGCGAGGAGAATGCTTTTGAATTTTTCGCTCTGTTCCTTTGCCGCATCTTCTTTCAGCATATCGTGATGCATCAGAAATCTAAGCATCATATCAAATCCGATGTGCAAGCATGTGAGCGTGTCCGGCAGACGGTCGTGGAAGACAATCCGTCGGTTCTGTAACTCTTCGCGGTATGCTGTGCGGAGAGAAAGATACGTCTGCTTCAAAGACGCAACAAAACCCTGCACCGGTTCCTCCGATGACAGATACGTTTCTTTCAGCCACTCGATGTACCCGTGCATACATCGCATCAGCATACCTTCGGCGGCGAGCGACTGTATATCCGTCAGCAACGGAAGATTCATACTGCCAGGCTGCATCTCGATGATAAATGTTCGTGCCGTACCGCTCTCACCGATGTCAGGTGCATACTCCGCCGTAACGATCACATTCCCATGCGGCACCTGCGACTCGCGCAGGCGGATGTCCGAGGTCATCCTCTCTCGCGCAGTTCGGTCACCGTAGCCGCGAACAAGAATCTGCATATTCTGCCGCATAGCTTCACCGTCCTTCTTTGCACTCGGATGGTAATCATCCACGCAGGTGAGGACATCTTTGAGTGTGCCGGCGTTGTAGAGAATACTGTTCGCTGTATCGTGGAACGACATTGGCAGCTCGGTTGCGGTGAAGTGACCGAAGAAGGAAAGCATCAGCGCGGCGACGGTACTTTTCATACTGCCCGTTCTGCCGATGAGCGAGAGAATGAATTTCGGTTCGCATCCCCCACGTCGTAAGAACTCATTCAGCGGTGAGAGAAACACCAGCGCAAGGCATGGAAGCATGACCGGATGCGGTATGAAATCGACCTGCAGGAATCCTGCGAGATACACAAGATCAGAGTCATTGCAAGTGTTCGCGCTGCAGTATGCTTTCTGCTTACCGCATAACCGAACTTCATGCTCACCGCATCCCGGTAGTAAAAAATGATACTGTCCGTCAATCTCCTTCCATCCGGTGTGCGCAAACACATACTTCTGCTCGGCATGCACTGCGGTTTCTTTCATAGCGCATTGCACATGCTTTTCCACCGATGACACCACCGATAGTCGAAGCGTCGCTGGCCAATGATTCGCCAGCCACTCCATTCGTCCAAGTTCGTCTGCGGCAACATCCACCTCGGGGAGCGGATTGCCGTATTCGTCCTCACCGCCGATGCGGTATTCCTTGTGCACTGTTTGCCCGTCGTCGAATGTGACCTCTGAAACAATGCGCGGCGTGAAGTTGCAGAGCTGCTCAAGATACGGTCCCGACTTACTCTGCTTCTCGATGTACAGCTTTCCATCCTGCGCATAATATGGATGCGTGTAGAGCGGCTGTGTTGCTGTCTCCTCGACAGCGGGGTTAGCTTTGTTTTCGTTCATGTAGAACTCCTTTCAATATATTTTTGCAAACTAAAAAAGCTCCCATTACGTAAAATGGGAGCCCGTACGCTTCGTGGAGAAGCCCCCACAGGCGCGCACAAACCTCTTGTGTGCGGTTTTTATGTGATGCCGCGCATAGAAGCGTGGCTCACGGACAGTCCGCACCAACTGCGACCGTTCCGCTTTGTGTTGGCGAGAGGAAGTTCACCTCATTCCACGGAACAGTCTGTTTTACCTGTCTGTCCGCGCCAGTTCCTATGCTCTTTGACCACGTTTTCACGGTGGCTTTCCTCGCTTGCCGATCCTTTCGGGAGCACAATGTGTACCCCTTCCTCCTACGGCACGGTTAAACCGCTGTCATGGCAAGGTGCCCTTCGTGTATCTGCACGGCAGGTTATTCACTTGCACCCGGAGTTCATCGATTGCTCCGAATGTGAACAGCACCTGCCGTTTGCTTTGCAGGTGCTGCTCAAGGAGAGAATATTTCCCTCTATCTACATACCGACACGGGAATGACGAATTGTTCCTTAAGTGACAAAATTTTTTCAAAATTTTTTTCTAAAAACAAAAAAGCTCTCCGATTTTTATCTCGGAGAGCATCAATTATTATCAATTATTTATTGTTCCGCAAAGAACTCATTGAACTTTGCTTTTATTTTTGAAAGTCGTTTGGTTACGGCACTCGGCGTTTTGTAGCTCAGCGCTTCTGCAATTTCCGCATTTGTTTTGCCGTCCATCCGCATATAGCAGATTTGGCTGTCAACGCTGTCAAGCGTTTCAATGAATTTAGCGGCAATCTTTGCTATATCCGCTTCGCTTACAGTGTCTATAGCATTGCCCACCACTTCATACTGTGCTTTATCGCCTTTGTCGAGAATTTCATCGAGTGACAGCATTTGACCAACGGCGGTTCTTGTATGATGCCATTTGCGGTGAAAATCTGCCTTTTCGAAATTAGTTGTCCAAGGAAAATCTTCATATGCGCCGTTTTCTTTTGCAATACCAATGATTTCGGGAACATTTTGCGTTTGCTGAAGCAGCCCCATCATTGTGGAAAGGGTGTTGTCGGCAATTTTATCGATTACAGAATGAATTTCATCGTCAGTCAGCGAATCCACAGTCTTTCTCATATCGGCGGCGTAGGCTTCAAGCTCTTTTGAAAGCGGCTCTGCCATAGCGGTGAAGAAAATCTCGAAAACGTTATCGAGTACTGTATCGTCTTCGATGATTTCCATGATCGTTCCGGCTATGTAGTTACCCTCGCTTTTTTCGAGAAGCCTTACGGGATAGTTGTCAGAATAGCTGCGTAAGGGATGCTTGTGTCCGTTATCCTTCAACTTTTTCGCCCAAAAATCATTGAAATATTCTCGCGCCATAGTATATATCTTTGCATGTTCGGCATCAGCACTTGCGACATTGTACGGCGAAGTCAATGCCGACCAATCGTCGCGGTGGAATTGATCTTTTAGGTCATCGAGCGTTATGGGGGAGTTTTTTTCGAGTAATGCGGAGTCTTTTTTCGGCATTTGTTCTCCTTTGTGGAATTATTGATTTGGGTATATCTTATTATACCATACAGAACATATGTTTGTCAATGGCGTGGAAGAAAAAGCCGGAGATTTCGCACATGATTTAGTGTGAAACCTCCGCTGTATCATTCTTCCATTATTTTCGTTGTCATTGCTTCAATGATGATCCGTGTACCGATTGCAAATCCCTTGATAAATGCTTCGCGTTCGGTCAGATCGTGCATTTCTGTTGTACAGTCGGTGTATTTTTCGAAGATTTCTTTTTCCTCGTCGTTCAGCCGTCCGAGCAGGTCTTCCTGATGCCGAACCACCAGTGCCAGCAGTTCCGCATATGCGCTGTCTTTCTTGAACGGTCGTTCCCACGGCGAGATGTTGCCGTACCACAGATCTTCCAGGATACTCATCCTTCTCACCTCCCCACAATGAGAGAGCGGCTCCGCTTCGGTAAATACCGATTCAGAGCCGCTCTGTCTTCGTTATGAAATTGTTGTTGATGTTTCGCCATATGCACTACCTCCTTTTCGTGGCAGTACACACTATATCACAAGAACGAGCGAATGTCCAGAGAAAATGGCAAAAATGATACTTCTTATCCCAATGGGCACTATTTATGTAAACATTGCCATTATTGCCACGGTACAATATAGTGGAAAAGCCAATCGAGCTTTAAAGCTCGATTGGCATAGGTTTATTGTCGCATTTTATTTCTCATAAACCAAGGTTCAGAAAAGATGTACAGTTGCCACCACTTTTATGTTAGGAATATTGCTGTTATGGTCTAGCAATCCTGTGTCCATCAAAAATTATCCCCAAGGAGTCTGATCAGGTTGCAATGGTGTGGATGCTTCACCATCATTATCATTGATAATATTATCACCGATATTGGGTAACTGCTCAGGAGTATCGTTTTCCGTTGGTGTTTGATTAGGATGCGATGGTACAAATTCTTCAGAATTAATATTGGAATCAGTATCATTGCTATCATCACCATTCCAATCCTCGTCGGTATCGGTTTCCGGTATATTAGGTATCGGTACGACAGGTGTCGGTGTTGTTGGCACTGAAACGTCGGATGATGTATTTGACTCAGTATCATCTACTGGATAACCGTTTTCATATATATTGCGCGCTAGAGAAAATTCAGTTTGAGTGAACACACCTTGGGCAATTAAACGCTCGCCCAAGCTTTCTTGCTCACCATTAAACTCGACATCTAGTGCGTTCCAAAAAACGGATACTGCATCACCACGGCTAAAACTGTCATCTGCATTTGTGCTATCCACCAGTCTCAAGCTATACGCTAAATCATAAGGATCATTCCACACGAACAATGACGCCTGTTCGCTATCGCTGTACCCTAACGCACGGAGAATAAGCGTCAAAAACATATAGTCTGTCATGCTCCCGTCAGGATCAAAGTGTGTCTCTGATACTCCATTGGTGATTCCATTGGCAAGTGCATATTCCACATGGCAAGCTGCCCAGTCTGGTACATCCGTAAAATGAGGAGTATATGCCTGCGTGGTTGCTTCTTGTTCCTTACCCATCATGCGAACAAGCAATACAACGCCTTGGGCTCTAGTTAGGTTGCTGTCCAATTCATAGCCTTTATCTGTGCCCAAAAACAAGCCCAATGAATGTAAAGCATCTGCCGAGTATGTCTCTGCAGGCGTAGCTGCATAGCTCGCCGTATTGAACAACGCCACAATCAATATAAATAACAACAAAGTTCGTTTCATGATAATTTTCCTTCCTGAATCTTAGCCCCAAGGTGACTGATTAGGCTTTAACGGTGTGTCCGGGCTGCTGGTTGTGACGATATCTTCTACAGAAAACATTTGTACTTCTATAGTAGGTTCTTCATATTTTTTCAATTTACTCACCCTTTCTTTAATATTAATTATAGTTATGTAGTATTGTTGCAGCAGAATCTGCAAATTTTAAAATAGATTCATAAAGTGTACCTGTAGTGCTCATTCTGGCGATGTAGCTTTCTACACTGTCACTTGCAGATGCAATTTCATTTTCGTCTGCATCATTCACCACAACGGATACAAGTTGCCGTGCATCTGCCACGACTAGTTTATCAACTGTGATAGAATAGCAATTCTCACCTTGATAGGTTACCGGGGCAAAACTGGTACCTTCGACTATAATGTTCTGTGTATTTCCATAGTGATCCTCATAAGTTATAGTTGCTGTCATTGTAGGATCGATACCAGCAAACAGAAATAGAAGCTTAATATTATTCTCTAATATCAAAGAAGATGCTCGGTATTTGTCATTAGCAACCAAGTTGTTTTTACAGTTCACTGTAGGAGTTGCCTGTGCAAGCTGTTTAGTGGTTAATTGAGAGGTTGCCAAATCATTGCCTGCATAATTATCAAATTGCTTTTGAGCTTCTGCACCATACACAAGCATATCCACAAACATCTGTACATTGGTTCCGTTTTCAATCATTCGCATAGCATAATCTCTAATCGAATCGGTAAACACTTCGCTGATTGCTTTACCGTCCTCATTAAAGATCTGGACTTGAACTTTATCTGTCATTTCCTTGGCTGCCACACCACTAAAGGAAATGGCGTAGTAGTTCTTACCGTTAATGACAATAGGTTCACCCCATGCGGTTTGTTCAATCTGTTCCGTTCGGCTTGCTGTTCCATCCGCATATGTTTTGGTAATTACAGCATAGTTGCTTTCACCAACTATATCATCAGCTGTAAATGCAAACATAATAGACAAATCATTTCCCAATATCATACTGGTTTTTTCTACCACAGTTGTAATCTCGGGCAATGCAACAAAGGTGTGGTCGTTTGCGCTTGCATAAGCTTCGACGGTTGATCCAGTGTAACCATAGATTTCAAGATTTTCAATAGGATCGCCACAGATGTCGGTAAACACCCCTGAACCAAATTCCACATCGCGCGAGTAGAATGTTGCACTCCTAAATTTATCACACTCACCAAACGCACCGCTGGGAATAATTTTCATACTTTCAGGGAAAATGACACTTGTAAGCGAATAACAATAGTAAAAAGCTCCGTTTCCTAAAATCCGTGTGCCATCCTTTATAACGCAATCCTTTATCGTAGTTTTTGCCTCTATTAGGCAGTTCCCTAAGTACAGAACATCATTTTCCCAATTGTTGCTATCAATAGAGTAACCGGTGCCAGAAAAAGCATCTGAGCCTATAGAGATTACGCTATCTGGTATGGTTATATTTGTCAAAGCGATGCAATTCTCAAACGCAGAACTACCAATGGTTGTTACTCCTTCGGAAATAGTTACACTTGTTAGGTTTTCACAGGATGAAAACGCATTTCTGCCAATAGTTGTTACACCGTCACCGATAGTTACTTTATTTATACTGTTTCTATTATAGTACCATGGTACACTATCATAAGAATAATCACACATTGCTCCTGTGCCGGTGATGGTCATTTCGCCGGTGTAATACAGGGCCCATTCGAGGTCTCCACATTTGCCGGAGTCAACAGTACGCAATGGGAAATCTTTACTGAAATCATCACAAAGGAGAATTGAATTATCCTCGCTGTCAAGAAGTGATGCGGAAATTTTTGTTGCACAGCGTGTGTCAATTTCTACATATTGGCTATTAACCACATTTGCCATCAATGTTATGTCACAATACTTTTCTTCAATCACTTCACCAATGGGGTTATAGCAGGTCACCTTCAATACACCGTTCCTATTTACATTTGAGGTAATATTCAGCTTAACCATTTCGTCTGCGATTATAATGTCATCAAAAGCAAGCTCATCGGCATTGCTTACCACATAGTTGTACTCACTAACAGCACTTATACAGCCATTGATATAAGCATATACCTTGAGAGTTGTATCCTCTCTCAATATAATCGGATGGGTGTACAGTGTACCGCCATTAAGCGGATCGCTACCGTCAATGGTATAATAAATACTTGCATCTTCATCCGCCAATATATCTACCTGTTGCAGACCTACATATTCGCCTTCAGGCAGTGTGACAAATGGTACATCTACCTCCGGCAATGTGTATTCGAGTGTAAGAATGTCGCTATTTTCGTAACCGTATTTAGTGCTGATTGCCATTACAGTCATTGACTGGTTTACGATAATTGGCATAGTATACAGCATGCCGTTATCAGCGCTTGGATAGCTTCCGTCAACGGTGTAATAGATAATTGTATCATCGTCTTTGGAAAGAGTAAGTGTTTGACCACTCGTATATTCACCACTTTCAAGGTCGTATCCAGGCATTTCAACCTTCGCTCTTGTTGAAAGTGCGGTAGCATCAGTTAAATAGTCGTCGCCAACCTTTATTTTCAGCTCGGCGGCTCCGTTTGCTGTTTCTGTACATTCAATAACTGCTGTCTGGCCGTCAGCAATTTCTGCGGAGATCTCTGTGGGAACTTCGCTACGAGTTGCAACAGCGGTGACCGTTTTTGCCCCGGAAACCGTAACGTTTGCATCTTCTAAAGATACCGTTACTTCATTATCCGAAGTTCCGGAGACAGTCATTTCATCGAAGATATTGTCGTAGGTGGTGTATTTTACAGAATAATTAGATTCGGAGTCATTGTCAATTGTTACAGTATGTAAATCGCTCGAAATTGTAACCGGAGTTGAAGATTTTGCGGTTACGTCAACCGCCATATAATCGTCCACAAATGTCATTTCTATATTTTCATCGCCTATCTTGGTGATTGTGTAAGTGTCTGTAGGCGCAATGAGCGTGTACGTTGGTATTTCAGCAAGATAATCGCTGTACTGAATAGAAATATCTTCAATTTCTCCAGTTAAATCACCGTCAATTATTTCAGAAATTTGTCCTTGTGAATTTACAATTCGAAAGTCAACGGCAGGACAGATAATGTATGTATAACTGGGTTCTAGAAGCAAAGAGAACAACGATGATACATTGTTTGAGTTTTTTACACGTATTTTGTTGTATACTGTATTTAGTGTGTCGAAAGTGTAATAACCTATAATTCTATTATCGCATACAGTGCTTTCATTGTATTCGAACCAATACGCACCGCTTGAATTTATATATGTCAATTGATATACAAAGTTAGAACAATCATATATGTAGAATGTATATTTGTCGTTATTAACGCTGTATCCATAAATTACTACTTCGTGTCCCCATCCATTTTTAGGATCTGGACGATCAAACCCATTTACCAAAAGTGATACGGGATTGCCGTTGTTTATTTCTTCAATCACGCCGTGTACCGAAAAATGTTGGAAGGTATTATTGGGATGGTAGTACGCAACTTGAAATAACTCTATCATGTGCCTTAATTTTACTTCCCATTTATCGCTTAAAAATGCGTGATTCCCAGCATCTGGATTATCAAACTGAACAGGAAAATCTACATCCTGGTTATACAGTTGCTCTATAAGAACATTTTTATAAAACAATATCGATGATGTAGACATGCCAAAACAGCTTCCACCCCATTTTCCATATTTAGCATTTGCAACCGATTGTGTCAAGCCTGCCTGTAAATATCGTTCTTTAGGGATTTTGTACAATGATGAATAACCAAAACTTGTTGACTTGTTGGGAAATTTATAACCGTAATTGTCATAACTTAAAATGTTTATGTTGTTTATGGTGAATATAAAAGAATCCGATTTACCATTTGTGGATGTTGCTGTGATTTTTACAGTTCCGCCATTTTTCGCTGTGACTAATCCGGTGCTATCCACCGTAGCAATGGAAGTATCACTGCTTGACCAAGTTATATTTTTGTCACTTGCATAAAAAGGAAGAACGTCTGCTTCTAATTGATATGTTTCGCCAACATATAGTTTGTCAGCATATCCCCAAATATCCACACCCTCAACCGGGACTTTCCTTGAGTCAGAGGGAACCAAATAAAACACAATCTTACCATCTTCGGGGTATGAAACATTTTTCATAGTCGGCAGACCATCATAACGTGATGCATTTGCACCAATTCTATATATGGGGAAACTAACATTTTCTAATGTTATTCTTCCGTTCTCTAAAGTATGGAATTTTCCATCATTAGCGTTAGTAGAAACTAATATTCGTGAATCGGGAATCAATATATTGGTCACCGCATCGCGCACTTCGATTGTTACGTTGTGAGTTTCAGTCTCAGAAATTGGTACAAACTTATGTCCGTTTGCATTAGCATATGCCTCAGCAGTAGAGCCGCTATAGCCGTGGATCTCGAAGTTTTTAGAGACGGAGTTGAACACTCTCGGAGCAAATGTGACCGTGCGTGAATATATCGTCGCTTTAGCAAGGTTCGTGCAATTTTCGAATGCATACTCGTCGATCGACATTACGCTGTCTGGGATGTCTACACTCGTCAGGCTCCTGCAACGAGCGAATGCATACTTGCCGATGGCCGTTACACTGTCGGGGATGTCAACGCTCGTCAGGCTTCCGCAATTGTAGAATGCATCGACGCCGATGGTCGTTACTCCGTCACCGATGTATACGCTCGTCAGGCTCGTGCAAGAGCCGAATGCGCCTATACCGATGCTCGTTACGTTTTCTGGGATAGTATATGTTGTTCTTTCATTGCCACTCGGGTACTGTATAAGTGTGTTTTTTGCTTTGTTGAACAGCACGCCATCTGCATCACTTGAATAATAATCATTATTTGCATCAACCGTGATATTCGTCAGACCCGTGCAATCGGAAAATGCATAGACGCCGATGGTCGTTACTCCGCCACCGATGTCAACGCTCGTCAGGCTACTGCAAGAGTCGAATGCCCTGTCGCCGATGGTCACTACGCTGTCGGGGATGTCAACGCTCGTCAGGCTACTGCAATCATAGAATGCATAGTCTCCGATGTGCGTTACGCTATCGCCGATGTCAACGCTCGTCAGGCTACTGCAATCATAGAATGCACACTTGCCGATGGCCGTTACGCTGTCGGGGATGTCAACGCTCGTCAGCCTCGTGTAATCATAGAATGCATAGTCGCCTATGCTCGTTACGCTGTCGGGGATGTCCAAATCTTCAACCAATATGCCGTTAAGATATAAATTATCGTGTATACCATCCAGAGGATTTGAATGTGAATCATTAAAATTAATTGCGCACCAAGCCGCTATACTGCTTATGTTTACGCTCATCGTAGCCGCGCAATCATAGAATGCATGGTAGCCGATGGTCGTTACTCCGTCACCGATGTATACACTCGTTAGCCTCCTGCAACTATAGAATGCATAGCTGCCTATGGTCGTTACGCTGTCGGGGATGTCAACGCTCGTCAGGCTACTGCAATCATAGAATGCATAGTCGCCGATGTACGTTACGCTATCTCCGATGTATACACTCGTCAGCCTCGTGCAATCACGGAATGCATAGTCGCCGATGTACGTTACGCTGTCGGGGATGTCAACGCTCGTCAGGCTTATGCAATCACGGAATGCATAGTCGCCGATGGTCGTTACGCTATCTCCGATGTATACGCTCGTCAGGCTCTTGCACGCGTAGAATGCATAGTCGCCAATGTACGTTACGCTATCTCCGACGTCTACACTCGTCAGGCTTGTGCAATTATAGAATGCCCTGTCGCCGATGGTCACTACGCTGTCGAGGATGTCAACGCTCGTTAGGCTCTTGCACGCGTAGAATGCATAGTCGCCAATGTACGTTACGCTATCTCCGATGTCTACACTCGTCAGGCTTGTGCAATTATAGAATGCCATGGAGCCGATAGTCGTTAAGCTATCGCTGATGTATACGCTCGTCAGGCTTATGCAATCACGGAATGCCCTGTCGCCGATGGTCACTACGCTGTCGGAGATGTCAACGCTCGTTAGGCTCTTGCACGCGTAGAATGCATAGTTGCCGATGCTCGTTACGCTCTTCCCGATAGTCACCGTCTTAATTTGCGTGCGGCAACTATACCACGGCATATTATTACTGACCCAATTCGTCATCGCACCCGTACCGTCGATAACAAGCTCACCATCATCGTAAAGCGTCCATGTGAGGTTGTCACCGCAAGTACCGCTTGCAACTGTACTCGCCGCAAACACCGTCAGCGGCAGCATCCCCATCACAACACAACAAGCCAAAATCAAACTAATAATTTTTTTCATTATTAACCTCCAAAGTAATAACAACTTAGTAGCATAGAATTCTAATTAACTGCTTTTATTATCTTTCATCTGTTTGCACAGATTCTTTGTATGCTTACAAACACCTCGCGAACAACGATGCGTACAGTACATTCTTTTAGGCAAAGTCGTTGTTTTTTCTTTCTTTTCGGGTTCTTCCGATTTTATCACAACGCCTGAGCGTGGGCACATACCGCCCTCACGTATCATATGCCTTATGTACATTTGCGAAAGTTCGCTTTCAAGCAATGACTTGTATCCATTGAGGATATTTTTCTTAAACAGTTTCTTATATACATCCTCTTTCACCGGATCGCCTTTTTCATTCAACTTCCTACCGTATGTGGAAATTGTTAGCATTGCCTTTACAAGCACACTCTCTGGGACATCATTTTTTACGTTAATTGATAGTCCGACAACAGAGCCATCCCTGCCATATTCCTGATCTTTACCAGATGGGATGTAATAGCGTTCCAATTCAGATTTATCGTTAAAAAACACATAGTTGTTCTGATCCAAATGAAAATAAAATGATTCTCTGCTTGATAAAAAATCATGCACTTTGTAATTCATAGAAGACCCGTCACGACTTGTGATTAATCTCCATTCGTCAAGTTTATTTTTATCGGCAGGCAATTTACCATCATAGTTGGTGTCTGGATAACAATAAACAAGATCTACGGTTACTGCATCTGCATCCAACTCGGGGGTAATCGAGATTATCGCATTTTTTAGCTCCAAAAGAATTGTGCGTATTTGTTCGTGAACGTCGTATACAAGCACATTATCTTGATAGTCAAACGGATGCCATTGAGGTATGCTTCCATATGTAATCTGCAAAACATGGCGAGTCTTGTATGCATTTGTACGCTGTTCCACTTTCAGCATAGCAGACGAAAGTTTCTCTGACAACTCCATTTTTCTAAACTCCCTATATGTTAACCGAGATTTCCAAAATAAAATGCCTTTGCATATTAATGATGCTACCCACACACAATCCATGGTAATTACAAATGCACCGTTACACTTAATAGGCAATCCCCAAAACATATCCGTGGCAAGGAATGCGGATGAAGCAACAAATACAAATTCAACGAGAAATTGTAATGTTGGATGAAGTATTTTCATTTTGTATTTAATCCATTTTTCGAAACGCTCTTTCATTTTATGTACTCCTTTTCTACTTAGATGAGCATAGCTATGTGGTAGTATACTTATGGAATGAAAGGTAGACCTTTCATTCCACACAAAGATTGACAAAGCTAATTGTTAGTGATATAATATATTATGTATAGTTAGTACAAAAATGCTATGTTGTGATGGTCACGAAAACGATTTTTTAGGTGAGCATAAAGGTCTACCTTTATTCATTTTTGTCTAATTGTACAAATCAAACATTTTTACGAAGCGTTTTCTTTATCATTTGCTATCCATTTGCGAAACAATGTGTGCGATACTCCAAGTTCAAGGGCGGCTTGTCGTCCCGTAAGAGTACCTTTTTGCCACGCATCCTTGACAGCTTCGTAATTATCCGGTCGTTCTGCGGCTTTTCTGCCAAGATGCACTCCGTTTGCCCGTGCATTCTCAATCCCCTCTCGCTGACGTTGTTTGATGAACTCTCGTTCAGTCTGTGCCACATAACTGAGGAGCTGAAGAACAATATCAGCAATGAGTGTTCCCGTCAGATCTCGTCCACTGCGTGTATCGAGCAACGGCATATCAAGTACAACAATGTCTGCTCGCTTTTCTTTTGTAATTATACGCCATTGTTCCAGTATTTCATTGTAATCACGTCCAAGTCGGTCGATACTCTTAATAACGAGAGTGTCGCCCGACCTTATTTTTTTGATCAGCCGCTTATAACCCGGACGCTCAAAGTCTTTGCCGGACTGTTTGTCACATATCATGCTCGATGGCGGAACACCGAACTCCTCCATTGCTCGTACTTGTCGTTCCTCATTCTGATCCCGGGATGATACCCGAATGTATCCATATATTTTTGTCATTCCGAATCCTCCATAACAGTATTTTCTGCCGCCTTTCTAAAGCAACTACATATATTATTTTACCTGTATATTGAAAAGAATCCGTGACCACCACAAAAACTATAGCGATTCATTGCAATATAGTGATGTATCACTATTATATCCGAAATTTATGACATAGTGATGAATCACTAGCATTCTTTTTGTCTATGATGTATCATATATAGTGATAAATCATTAACGACGATTAAGGATGTGGATATACATTGAATACTCAGCAAGCGGTTGCGAACCGAATACGTGAGCTGTGCAAGGAGCGTGGAATAACGCCTAACGGTATCAGTTTAATATCTGGCGTTCCGCAAGCAACCGTAAAGAGCATTTTGAATGGCGAAAGCAAAAATCCAGGCATTGTGAACATAAAGAAACTTTGTGATGGATTCGAGATTACGCTGGGCGAATTTTTCAGCACTCCCGAATTTGATGGATTAGAGCAGGAATTACAATAAATACACAAAAATATAATTGTCATCGTTGGTACTATAAGAATAACCGCACAGTTTAAGTTGTCTGTGCGGTTATTTCTCCTATTTAGTTTATTTATTTCACCAGATGTTTTTATGAACATCACTTCGATAATGATCTGAACACCGATTGCAACTCCCTTTGCAAAAGCTTCACGCTCATTCAGATCGTGTATTTCAGTTGTACAGTCAGTGAATTTTTTTAGATTTGCTTTTCCTCCTCATTCAGTCTCCGAGCAGGTCTTCCTGATGCCGAACCACCAATACCAGTAATTCAGCATACTCGCTGTCTTTTTGAATAACCGCCCCATGGGAAATATTAACATCAAAGAATCCATCTGAGCTCATACTTGCGCTCGGGATTATGTAGGTAATGAGTTTTTGAAATGAGAAAATCATGATAAAAGGAATTAAAATAAATGGTTATAGAGATTTTATTTAGCGAAATCACCGATAGGACAAAACTATATAATGAAGATCCTTTGGAAATCCATTCTCAATTTACCGGAAAGATAGAAACTGTTCCTTGCTCTCAATATGTTGGAAAAATGTATTGTACTGAACATATAGAAAGCGTAAAAAGTAAAATACCTAGCATAAAAAAGTGCGAATATAAGGGCGCGTTGGAACGAATAGCTAATGAAGTTTTTGAACTTGAGACGGAGGATATCACATACACTGTAAGTTGTACGATTGATACATATCCCAGCAAAAAAACTCGGATGCTTGTTAAAATCTCATCTGAAATTCAAAACTGTGAAAACACGGCAGCACCAACGGCGTGCTACGATCATATTCTTGAAAAACTTAAACTTGAAGTGAAAAATGTTTTTCGTGAAGATTGGAAAAGTTGTGTATGGATCAAAGATGAGCAATCAGAGTTTCTATGCTCTAATCTATATCCATATATTTTTAGAGCCGAAAATAAACTTAGAGCATTTGCCAATAAACTCTTGATTTGGGAACTGGGACCTGACTGGCTTGATAGTCCCGGTTTAGAAAAATACGCCGAAAGCCACAAAAAACTTTCTGAAGATTTTCGCAGTAGAGAACCGGCATTTACTGATGTTGATGACGTTTTTATATCCACAACATTAGAAACATTGTTTGAGATAATTCAAAAAGGCATTGTTTATGAATCTCCGTTTCAATTATCTCAAAATCAATTTAATGATTTTATAAAACTTATATCTCAAGGAAATAAGGAAAATATTTCAAAATGGGTTCTTAACCGTAGGTGTGCGAAGAAAAATCTATGGAATGATATATTTGAACCATATTTTACAACACCTAATTCGCAGCAAATTATTACAGATTTTATAAAGAACAGAAATCATATCGCTCACAACAAACCCATAACTTTTTCTGCATATAAAACTATGGCTAAAAGCTTTACAGATTTAGACGATATGGTGAGAGTTGCCAATGCAAAGTTCGAGGAATCTGTACCATCAGAAGAACTATATTTGACTATTGATCTCGAAAACGAACAAGCGCAAGAAGAGGAAGATCGGAAGGAATACGAACGAAACTATCTACGTGATCGCATTGAAGGCGAAACGGGTGTTGAGATATTGTGGCGAGACGATATCTTTGATTTGTTTGTCGAAAAGGCAGATCTGATATATCAAACTTTTCACGATCTTTTTTATTGGGACAGCAGGTTTACCGTAACCTCAATGTTTGCGTTAGAGGATAATGAAACTTGGCAACCGTTATTTTCGGTACAATGCAATGCAAATAAAGAATATTATCTTGAAGTGCAGGCGGAAATTATTATCGATGATGAGATGGACGGAGACAGTTCGTTAGGTATAAGATATATCACCCATGGCTTAAACGGTGAACTAATTCATAGCAACAACGGTCTTGCAACGGCGACTATTAGATATCATAATGGTAATGGTTTCGAAAATGGTTTTGAGGGAACACTGGAATTGATTAGTGAGTCATCTATAGATGAATCCGAAGTGGATGACCTTCTCGATGAACTAAAATCAGCCATTGAAGAGTTTAATCCATACATAGGTATCAAAGAATCCATGGAGATAAATGCGGCAAAGGATGGAGATGCTGAACCAGTAGCAGACTTTCCTTGTTGGGAATGCGAGCAATATGGCATTTCGCTTCGCGAGGATTTCTATAAATTTGGGCACTGCTGTTATTGTGGAACAGATAATGAAATACAGATTTGCGAAGTTTGTTCAACTCCATTCGGAGATGGTGGTGGCAAAGGCAGTCTTTGCAATAATTGTATTTCACGTATTGAAAACGACTGAAGATATTATTATATAACATAAAGAGTCAAGAAAAGTATCAAGTGCTTTCAACAACTCCCCCCTTTGCTTACACAAACAATCCAAAGTATTTATCGGTCATTCAAGAATAAATATGAATAGAGAAAAATCGCAGAACTCATCTCTGAATTCTGCGATTTTTTGTGCTCTCAATCGGTTGCTTTAGATAACATCCTTATTCGGATGCACCCTAATGCCACTCGTTGTTTTTTGGCGGAGAGAGAGGGATTCGAACCCTCGTGCGCTTTTGGCGCAAACTGATTTCGAGCGATTCGAAAGATAGCTCCCACCGTCACTCTGCGTCCCTAATCTGCCGCTTTTCTGGGGGAATTAGGGACGGTTTTTTCACCTTTTTCGGGAAATTCGTTAGATATTCGTTAGATTTCAGGGACGGGTGGGCACTCGTTTTTACTGAAGCAAGGATAGGAATATTGCTTTCAGCTCATCAATTTCATTTTAAGTACGCCGCTTAATTGCCGTAATACTGATTGTAGTCGGAAGCATCCGTAGATTTCAGATCCTTGATCGGTCTGAAATTCGTTGCCGGAACATAGGCTCTTTGTCCTGTGAATGGGTCAACCGTTGCAAGCATACTCGATTTAATGCTGTTATCTGCCACGTCGGGATTTTCCGATGCTTTCTGACCGCCCGATGCAGGAGTATCGACCCATATACGGGTTGAATTATAATACGCCGTCTGCGTTGGTGCATGGTCTGACGGTGCATAGTAATAACGGCTCTCAAAAAGCTCGCTGGCAAAAGTCAGCAGTTTTTCCTCTGTTGAAACGGGAACCTGATACCAGCCGATCTGATCGGCGTTGACCGAACGGTTTGCAACAACGACCGCCTGCTCGATAGTGCAGGTTCCGTTCGGGGAAATTTCCGTAGCACTTACACCCTTTACAAGACCGAGTGCGTTCATAAAGCCAAGAGAGGTTCTCGCCCAATCTGCAATTTCCCGGCTGTCGTTATAGCTTTCAAGCGCAGGTGTATATGTGGTGTAACGGATGTTGGTATTATCTCTTACATACATAAGCGCACGGTAGATAAAGGTTGCCATCTGCTGACGGGTAAGTGTTCCGTTCGGATTAAATTCAGTCGCACTGACACCGCTTGTAATACCTGCCGCATAAGCCTTCAGAACATATTCATTATCGGTGTCGGCAAAGGTGCCCTTGGGTGCAGGGGTAATTGCTGTTCCGGTTAAACACTCCGCAAGCTTTACCGCAATGGATGCAAACTGAAGTCTTGTTATGGGCTTTGTGTAATCGTTACCCATGAGATTTAGGTCAAGAATTCCGTTCTGGGAAGCCCACTGAACTTCATTCTGCGCCCATTCACTCATTTTTGCTGTAACATAGCTGTCTGCCTTTACCGCAAACGCATTGACAGAATCGTTCGTAAGGGTGGCACGCTCAAGCTCAAGCGCAGGCTGCGCGGGCGCTTCGCCGGGCATCAGAGCATCATTATGAATCTTCCCGCACATGGAGCAGGTTTTCCAGTAAACACGCTCACCTCTTGAATTGGTGCCGAGGAAGTATTTGTCTGAAAGATTTCTTTCCGTAAAATAATGGTCGGATGGGTATGTATTTAAGTTGAATGTGTAATTAGGATTTACGAGCGTTGTGTGGCCCTGATTATATTCGCACTTTCCGCATATGGAGCAGGAATAGTAATACCGTATCGGTGCCTGACAGCTCTTCATTGTATATACGCGGTCAGGTGTATAGATAACGGCACTGTAATCGTGGTTGGTACACCGTTCTCTTGCGGCTGACGGTCCTTCTTTATAGGCTTCCGTCAGACTGCCCGAATAGACTTTGGTTGTGAAGCGTTTATATATACCGTCCTCCGGCAGCTTGTTAAGGCTTGATTCCGGTATAAATGCAGTCATTTTCTGCGAATCAAGATTACTTGTTTCGTATGGCATCAGTATCTCGTCGCCCGTAAGACCGGTACGGGATGCCTGATAATCGCCGAAGAATTTTGCCGGATCCACATTCGGACCAAGCCACAGCTCTTCAAGGTTGCGGAAATTTTGAAGACTCCACGCATCGCCGTCGGAGTATGTATAGTCAAGTACGATTTTTTTAACACAGTTCTGCTGTTCAATACTGAATCCTGAAGTTGCACTCTTTAACGTTTGCCCGTCTTTTACGATGATCTCCGTTTGGTACATCGGATTCACCGTAACCCAGGCTTTGTCTGCCTGCGCCTGCGTGTACACATTCTTGATATCTACAACGGGCTTTGGCGGTTTAACCTCAAAGCTTTTGGTGAAATAACCCGCTCTGTCGCTCCTTTGGCTTACGCTATATGTGATTTCCTCGCCGTTCACTGCAGCCTTTCGGTATTGTACGTTTACCTTGAGGGTCTTGTTAACATTACCCTTTAATTTGAATGCTACGACTACATCATAGGTGTTTCCGACAATGTATTTACCGTTTGCATCAAGCTTACCTACCCAGGTAACGTTTGTGATTTCAATATCGGGATGAGAGGTCGTTACCGTTCCGCTATGCTTCTGACCGGAAACCGGTTCTGCCACTGTAAAAGGGATCACATCCTTTAGTGGCTGTGCCTTTTCCGTAAAAGTTGTGTCCGCCTTTGCCGTAGCCGTTGCCGCCGCTTTGACAGCCTCCGTCTTTGAAGATGCCATGGATGCCGCAAATACATTTGCCGGCAGTATGCTGAAAAGCATACATAAGAATAAAACCGTACCAAGTAACTTTTTCATACAAATCCTTCTTTCGTTTTTGTTTGATAAATTCAGCAATTGTATTCATGATACTATTATATACCCCATCGGGTATAATGTCAATGGGCTTAGGTGGATTTATACCCGATGGGGTATAAATTGCTTTCGCATATTCCAAAGAAAATTGCAAATGCCATTGACAATATCACGGTTAACCGTTATAATATTATTAGAGGAGGTGTAACACCGTGCTGATTAACGAACTGATGGAGAATCAAAAAATAACAAAATATCGGCTGTCAAAAGACAGCGGCATTGCATACACAACGATCAATGATATATGCAGCGGCAAGGCACAGCTTGAAAAATGCTCTGCCGAAACAATATACCGAATAGCCAAAGTACTCGGTGTTTCGATGGAAAGCCTCATCGAGCCTTGTCTTGATAAACGCATCGATTTTGAGCTGTTCAAGAGCAACACCTGCCACCGGCTGAAAGAGCTTGGCGATATCGATTTTCTCATAGAACTTCTGGAGGAAGACCGTATAAGGGAGTATTATAAGAAAAAATGGCATTTAGAAAGCTTGTACCTTCTCGCTATGCTCGATTATATAAGCAGAGAGAATGACATACCGCTGTGCACACAATATGAGGATATGCGTAGCCTGAAATTAAAAAGCATCATTTTTCCCGCGAGTGTAATGGTTGCAGCCGCAGTTTCAAATAATGACGAAATTAAAGCTCGTTCTATCCGAGAAGCGATTCCCGAATTTATGCGGTTCAATATTGTAGAAAGTGAGGTGCGCAATGTCATCTGACAGCTTTACCAAAGAAAATCTTGATACCTACCTCAAAGAACTTGCAAAAGAGTTCAGACGACTTAATGGAAAATCTGTTCCAGCTGAAATTATTCTGGTAGGCAGTGCTGCTATTTTGACAAATTACGGCTTCCGCGATATGACTACTGATATTGATGCGGTAATACACGCATCTTCATCCATGAAGGATGCGATCAATCATGTTGGAGATAAATTTAATTTACCAAACGGCTGGTTAAACGCAGATTTTATGCGTACAGGCTCCTATTCGCCCAAACTGGATGAATTTTCGGTACATCATAAAAACTTTTATGGTGTACTTTCTGTCCGTACAATGTCGGCAGAATATCTGATTGCTATGAAGCTCCGTTCGGGAAGAAAGTATAAAAATGATCTCTCCGACGTAATCGGTATATTGGCGGAACATGAAAAGCGCGGGACTCCCATTACGTTTGAAAAGATTGAAGCAGCCGTTATCAATCTTTATGGAGGATGGGACGCTTTTCCGGAGGATTCAAAGCCTTTTATTGAAAGCGCACTGAAAAAAGGTGATTTTGAAAATGTTTATAAATCTGTGAAGAATGACGAACTTGAATCCAAAGATATTCTGATCGGCTTTGAAAAGGATTATCCGAAGGTTGTAACAGAATCCAATATAAACGATATTTTGAAGTCTTTGAAGAATAAGAAGAAAAATCAATAAAGTGTATAATGGGTTACGAAGATTGTTTCGTAGCCCTGTTCTATTTTTTTCCGATTCTCGCTGGACTTCTCGCGCTTTATGTGATATGTTGTGTGTGTACGCAACTCTTATGAGGAAAGATCAACCATAAACGATAATGATTTATTTCTACCTTCATGGTAAAATATAATTAGGAAGGAGTTGATGTTAGTGAGAACTATCACATACGAGCAAATAAAGGAATTCAAAAAGCATCTAATAAATGAAGAAAAATCAAATGCAACAATCAAAAAATATATTCACGATATAAAAACTTTTGTAAGCTGGATGTCAAGTAATGTACTCGAAAAAAGTCTTGTGGTTGCGTACAAATCGTATTTGACAGATCGCTATGCACCAGCGAGCGTAAATGCAGCCCTGTCGTCAATTAATTGTTTCTTCAGTTTTATGGAGTGGTATGAGCTGCGAGTAAAAAGTATAAAGATACAAAGACAGATATTTTTATCGGATGAAAAAGAGCTGACCAAGACAGAGTACGAGAGATTACTCAAAGCCGCACAAAGCAAAAATAACGAGCGCTTGTATTTGCTAATGCAGACTATTTGCTCAACCGGCATCCGTGTTTCCGAACTTCGCTATATAACCGTTGAAGCGGTATTGTGCGGTAGAGCGGATATACAGTGCAAAGGCAAGAGAAGAACGGTATTCTTGCCGGACAAGCTCTCTAAAATACTGAAGCAATATATAAAACGACAAAAAATAAAAAGCGGTGCTGTTTTTGTGACAAAAACAGGCACTCCGCTTGATAGGTCAAATATATGGTCTGATATGAAAAAATTGTGCAGGGCGCCAAATGTGTCGGAAGCTAAAGTGTT